>SSEL01000058.1 GCA_008012315.1 Rhodospirillaceae bacterium | reverse complement strand
GGCCAAGGGCATGGCCTATGCCTATGCCCTGGTGTTGCGCGATGTCGGCATCGATTACAAGCAGGTGATTCAGGAAAAGGGCGCCGCCAATATCTGGCAGCGCATGGTCGGCAGCCTGACCGATGCCGCGGCGTTGCGCCCCTGGATCGTCGTCAACGGCCGGCCGGACGCGCAATTGCAGCCCAATCATCTCGCCGCCGAAGGCTTCTATCTCCAGCGGGCCCGGACCCAGCTCTACGAGATGATGGATATCCTGCAGAAGTGACGCGGCCGAGCGACGGTTTCGAGGACATAGCCAAGAAAGCGTGAAATTAGCGGTTGATTGCGCGCGCGATCTTTCCAGGCGAATGGCTTGAGCGTAGGGTAGAGCCGTTGGCGACTCGCCACGCGCAGCCATGCCACACAGCCTAAGCGTGCAACCGGCTGGACGTGTGCGGGGTGACCGCAACACGGACGATCCGCGCCGGACCAAACCCCGGCGCGGCAGAGTCGATTCGGGGCCAGGGATGACCATGCCGGAAAAACCGGCAACCGTGGCGGTAGATATCAAGCGGCCGGCCTCGCGCGGGACGGCTGGGCAGGGGATGAGGCTGGCACGGGAATGACATCGGGGCGTTGGGCATGTTAGGCGCCATACTGGACTGGCTCCTCAGCTTCCAGATCTATCTGCCGATCGCTGAAATCTCGATTAGCGTGTTTCTCCTGCTGGCCTTGGGGGCCGGTGTCGGCTTTCTCTCGGGCCTCATCGGCGTCGGCGGCGGTTTCCTGGTGACGCCGCTCCTGATTTTCATCGGCGTACCCCCGGCGGTCGCCGTGGCGACGCAATCCAACCAGGTGGTGGCCTCCTCGGTTTCCGGCGTCCTGGTCCATTGGGGCAGGGGCAATGTCGATTTCATGATGGGCGGGGTCTTGCTGGTCGGCGGCCTGCTCGGCTCCAGCATCGGCGTGGTGGTCTTCTCCCTACTCAAGCAATTCGGCCAGATCGATGTCGTCATCGCGATCTCCTATGTCGTGACGCTGAGTTCGATCGGCCTGCTGATGATGGTGGAATCGATCCAGGCGCTGCGGCGGGTGCGGCGCAAGGCGCCGCCGAAGAAACTGCACCAGCATACCTGGGTGCACGGCCTGCCGTTCAAATTGCGCTTCAAGAAATCGCGCCTCTATATCAGCGCCATCCTGCCGATCAGCGTCGGCGCCTTTGTCGGCCTGCTCTCGGCGGTCATGGGTGTCGGCGGCGCCTTCATGCTGGTGCCGGCGATGATCTATCTGCTCGGCATGCCGACCAGCATTGTTATTGGCACTTCGCTGTTCCAGATCATCTTCGTCTCGGGCTATGTCACCATCCTGCAATCCTGGCAGAACCATGCCGTCGACATCTTGCTTGCTTTGCTGCTGACGATCGGTTCGGTCATCGGCGCGCAATTCGGCGGGCGGCTCGGCGCGAAGATGCCCGGCGAACAATTGCGTTTCCTCATGGCCGCCCTCGTGGTCAGCGTCGGTGTCCTGCTGCTGATCGAACTGGTGCGCCGGCCGGCCAGCCTTTACAGCATTATGGCGGTGGGAGGCCTGCATTGATGCGGCGCCGGCCGTGCCGTGGCACGGGCAGCGGGTCGCCGCTGCTTTCGGCCTGTCCGGCCGTGGCGATTTTTGCGCTGGCTGCTTTCGCCCTGGCTGTTTGCGGTCTGGTCGTCGCGGCGCGGCCGGCGGCGGCCAAAAGCGTGGTGGCGGATATCGACCGCCATCTGATCGCCATCACCACCGATTTTTCCGGTCAGGATGTGCTGATCTTCGGCGCCGTCGACCAGCCGGGCGATGTCATCATGGCGATGTGGGGGCCGCAGGGTAACGTCCAGGTCCATCATAAGGAACGTGTCGCCGGCATCTGGGTTAATCGCGAGGCCGTGGACTTCGGCAATGTTCCCGCATTTTACGGCATCGCCTCATCCCGGCCGCTATATGAATTGCTGTCGCCCGATATGCTTGACCGCTATCAGCTTGGGGTCGGCCGGCTGCGTTTTAAAATGCTGGAAGCCGATGTGCCGAATGTGGCTGATTACCGGACGGCCTTGATCCGGGCAAGGCAGCACGGCAACCTTTATGCCGACCGGGTCGGCCGCGTCACCTTCGTTGGCGACACCCTGTTCCGCGCCAATCTGCGGCTGCCCTCCACGGTGCCGACCGGCAAGTTCCTGATCGAGGTCTATCTGGCGCGCGATGGCCAGATCGTCGATGCCCAGACCATTCCCCTGGTGATCAGCAAGGTGGGTTTCGGTGCGGATATCTATCGTTTCGCCAATAATAACGGCTTTGCCTATGGCGTGGTTGCCGTTATCGTCGCCCTCCTTGCCGGGTGGCTGGCGCATCTGATGTTCCGGAGGAGATAGCCATGGCCGATGAAACCGAGACGGGCGGCAAATCCAGCGCGGAAGCGATGGTGCCCGGCCGTATCTTCCTGGTGGTGATCGACGATTCGCCGGAAATGAAGATGGCTTTGCGCTATGCCTGCCGGCGCGCGGCGAAATCCGGGGGCCGTGTCGCCATGGTGCATGTATCGGAACCGACCGGCTTTCGCGAATGGGTCGGCGTCAGCCAGTTGATGCAGGACGAGGCCCGGCAGCAGGCCGAAGCCGTAATGCAGAAAATGGCGGCGGAGGTCTCCAAGCTGTCGGGCAAGATGCCGGTCCTGTATTTCCGCGAAGGCGACCGCCGCGAAGAAGTCATGAAGCTGATCGACGAGGAATTGACGATCTCGATTCTCGTGCTCGGCGCGGCGACCGGCCCCAAGGGTCCCGGTCCCCTGGTGACCGCGCTCAGCGGGAAATTCGTCGGCAAGTTGCGGGTTCCCCTGACCATTGTGCCCGGCCATCTCACGCAAGAAGACATCGAACATATTGCCTAACGGCCCCGGCGGGGCTTGCCGCCGCCGGGCACAATCTTCCCGCTTTCAATGAGCTGACAGGTATTTCCTGGCAAAAATGCCCGTATTAAAGGCGTTTGCGCACTTGGCACGGGCCTTGCTCCGAAGCCGTTGGAGCCACGTTCCGGTCGATGCGAATCGGCCGGGCGCCGGCAAGATCATCGGCAGAGAGCAGGAAGCGGACTCATGGCGAATTCCATCGGCGCCTATTCGGCGAATATTCTCGCGCGGTTCAATGCCGCCTATACGGCGAATCAAGGCAATACGTCCTCGGCCACATCCACCGGCGATGCGCTTGCCAAGCTGAAGAACGCGACCAGCGACGCCAGTTCGCCCAGCAATGCCGGCAATGACGGCGTGATCCTCAACCTGTCGGCGGCGGCCCAGCAATTGCTGGCGAGTTTGCAGGGCAGCAGCACGCCGGATAATACACAGGGCAATGCCGCGCAGAACGATAGTTCCCAAACCAGCCTGGTGCAGCTCATCAATCAGCAAGTCGCCAATCAGCCCAGCCTGGCATCTTATCTGGGGATAGGGGGGCAGAACACGACGGTCAACGGCCTCAATTTCACGAACGGCTTCGGTGCTGATGGCAGTGCCAACGGCCTCGACGCTTTCGGTTCCATCGGCGATGCCGGTGGTGCGATCCAGCAATTCCAGCAATGGCTGTCGCAGCCGCTCCAGGCCAATCTGGAGCGAGCCATCGAACGCCAAAAGGAATCATCACCGCTGAATGATACGAAGGCCGACGACAAGAGCAAGGCGCCGGATCAGACGGCTTCCGATACGTCATCGACGACTGACGCGACAAGATCAGCCAGCGATCCGTCAGCGACAGGCGGCGCCGGCACCGGCAGTCAAGCTTCGGCTTAAATCGGCTTGAAGAAGAAAACGCTGGTGGAAAGCCATCGGCGCCGACCGATCTGAATCCGGCTCTATTCAATAAGGTAGAGGGCGATTCAGCTTTCAAGTGGAAGCAAGCTGCTTCAACTTGAAGCCATCGCGCTCTATCGCGGCAGGCCGAAAACCTGCTGCGGTTCGTCAAAGCCGCGCAGCACATATTCGCCGAGCGGCACCAGATGGGAGCCGCAGGGCGAGGCGAAGGCGCGTGAGGCCAGGAGCGTCTCGTCGAGCGGACGGCACAGATCGCCGATCCGCGATGCCAGGTTGACCGCCGGCCCGATGACGGTGAAATCGAGCCGCGCCAGATCGCTCGAAACCACGCCGATATTGCCATAGGTGACCGAGCCGGCATGCAGGCCGATGCCGATCTTCAACGGGCGTTTTCCGGCGCTGGCCCGCAATTCATTGAGATCGCGCATCGCCTCCAAGGCTTCCTCGGCCGCCGCCAGGGCGACTTTGCATTTGAGGTCGCGGTCAAGATCGTCATGCATCGGGAAGATCGCCAGGATCGCATCGCCGACGAATTTCAGGATCTCGCCGCCGCGGGCATGAACCGGCCGCGCCACCGTGTCGAAATAGTCGTTGAGCAAAGCGATGACTTCGTCACGCGGCAATTTGTTGCTGAGCTTGGTGAAGTCGCGCAGGTCGCAATACCAGATCGCGGCGGCGATGGTGACGCCTTCGCCGCGCTGGATGGCGCCATCCAGAACGCGCTGCCCCGGATCGCGCCCCAGATAGACCTCCAGCAGGGACCCCGCGAGACGGCGCGTTTCCAGCATCTCGACCACCATGGCGAGCAGCGGCAGGATGGCTTCGAAGCCGGCAAGCTGGGCGTCGTTGAATCCGCTCGGATGATCAGTCGCGATAGAGATGCTGCTGCGGACGATGGCACCGAAATTGAGGGCGAAGATGGCGTAATCCGTGGCGCCCTGGTCGCGCATCTCCTCGAGGATCGGAAAGTCCAGCTTGGCCTCCGGCCCGATCAGGCGGCGGCGGATACTTTTCATGCCGAATTCATAAAGCTGGCGGATCGGGCTGTTGATGAAGGTCGGGCTGGCGAAGACCGAGATGTCGCGGGTGACGACGCTGACCGCCTCGTCGCCCCGGTTCCACAGATAGCCGACTGCCGCGATCTGCGGATGCAAGGTACGTTGCCCGATATAGACGCGCTGCAGGGGAAAGCCGGCATCGGCCAGCTGGCGCACCAGGCCCAGCAGGAAGCTCGGCATATCGGCCGCCACCCGGCCCTGTTCCATCAGCCAGCGAAAGGCGCGGTCGACAGCCGGGCAGGCCAGGGCGCCATTCTCGCCGATCGCGCATGGCTGCCCCCCGGCGGCGGCAATGCCGGCCAGGGCGCGGCCGATCGGATCGGCGCGGTAGCTTTCGGCCGTGTTACCGGCCGAATTTTGCGCCAAATCGCGGTCGCGCGCCAAGCCGGCCGGGCCGTTGGCCGGAATATCGGTCGATAGCTGCGTCGGTCTCGTCACCATACCCACAACCATTTTGAGGTTGAAGCGCCCTGGGCGATCAACCATCTTCGGGACATGCAATCTTCTCAGAGATTACTCGCTGAGCTTAGCGGAGTATTATGATGTTCATCCAGACCGAAGAAACACCAAATCCGGCGACTTTGAAATTTTTGCCCGGTCGCAGTGTCGTCCTGCAGGGTACCGCCGATTTCGACAGCGCGGCCGCCGCAGAACGTTCGCCGCTCGCCGTCCGCCTGTTTCAGGTCGAAGGTGTGGTCCGGGTGTTCCTGGGCAGTGATTTCATCACCATCACCAAGAACGACGCCAAGGATTGGTCGGTCCTGAAGCCGGCTTTGCTCGGCATCATCATGGAGCATTTCACCACCAACCAGCCGATCCTCCGTGATGAGGTTGCCGCCGGCGCCGGCGGCCATGCCGAGCATGGCGAAGAGGATGACGAGATCGTCGCCCAGATCAAGGAATTGCTGGACACCCGGGTGCGCCCCGCGGTGGCCCAGGACGGTGGCGACATCGTCTTCCATTCCTTCGAGGATGGCGTGGTCTATCTGCATATGCAGGGCTCCTGCTCCGGCTGCCCGAGTTCCACCGCGACCCTGAAAATGGGTATCGAAAACATGCTGCGACATTACGTGCCGGAAGTCGTCGAGGTCCGGCCGGTCTAAGTTCCTCCGGTCTGGTCTTCCGGAATCCTCATCATGGCATTGGACGCGGCCGCGCTCGATCTCTTGTTCCTCGAGGCCCATACGCAACGGCGGTGGATCGATCGCGATGTGCCCGATACCCTGTTGCGGCAAATCTATGATCTCGCCCGCATGGCGCCGACCAGCGCCAATTGCCAGCCTCTCCGCATTCAGTTCGTGCGCGGCGCCGCGGCCAAGGAGAAGCTGAAGCCGGCTTTGTCGGAAAGCAATGTCCAGCAGACGATGTCGGCGCCGGTCACCGCAATCTTCGCCGCTGATCGCGAATTCTACGAATTTCTGCCGAAGCTCTATCCGCAGGCCGATGCCAAATCCTGGTTCACCGGCAGCGAAGCGGCGGCGCGCGAAACGGCGCAGATGAATGCCGCCTTGCAGGCCGGCTATTTCATCCTGGCGGCGCGTGGCCTGGGCCTCGATTGCGGCCCGATGGGCGGGTTCGACCGCGCCAAGGTGAATGCCGCCTTCTTTGCCGGCAGCAGCTGGAAGGCGCTTTTCCTCTGCAATCTCGGTTATGGCGATCCGACCGGCTATCGTCCGCGCAATCCGCGCCTGGACTTCAGCGAAGCCTGCCGCGTCGATTGAGCCCGCGTCGATTGAGCCGCTGCGGCGGCTGACGATCAGCGCTGGCCGATCGCTTCCTTGATCTTTTGATCGGTTGTGTACTGGCTCAGGGCATAGACCGACCAGATGGCCGCCGGAATCCAGCCGATCAGCGTGATCTGCAGGAACAGGCAGATCAGCCCGGCAAAGGGGCGGCCGATGGTGAAGAATTGCAGCCAGGGAATGAGGATCGCCAGAATCAAACGCATGATGGGATCTTGCTCGTCTGCTGTTGGTGCCGTTACATCATCGGACGCGGTAAGCTGTTCTGGTCGACGACCGGATAATCGCGCGACTTGAACAGTTGATAGTGCCACCATTCATTCTGGTAGAAATCCCAACCGGCGGCGCTCATCAATCCCAGCAGCAGGAAACGGTTGCGCTGTGCCCGTTCGCTGACATCGGTGCGGCCATGATGCGCCTGGGGCGCGAAGGAATCGAATTCCGTCCCCATTTCCAGCTCCTGGCCGGCGGCGTCGATCAAGGTGAGATCGACCGCGACGCCGCGTGTATGGATGCCGCCCTTGCGGGGGTCGGAGACGAATTCCGGATCGGGAAAGGCATTCCACAAGGCCCATTGCCCTTCGACCGGCCGATAGGCATCGAAGATCTTGAAGCGCAGGCCGAGCGGCTTGGCGAGTTCGACGGCGCGCCGCAGCAGCCGGATTGCTTCGGGATGCAGGTAGCAATCGGCATGGCGATAGATCTGCTTGCCGGTCACATTGCCGGGCGTGGCATAGGCCAAAGCGAGCTCGACATCGAAGTCGGCCCGGGTGAGCGGGACCAGGTCCTGCGCTTGCGATGCGGCCGATGCCGGCGCTGCATTTCCTGCGGTCATATTGCAAGCCATCCATTTCGCGGTTATCTCGGGATCAGGAACTAGCAGACCTTGGCAATTCCGCAAAGGGCGATCCGGCAAACGTGATCCGCAAACATGACCAGGCAGACGTGACCGAGCAACAGAGATTACCGTCATCGAACCCGGCCCCCACGGCCATCAGTGGCACGATCCTGGCCCTGGATGCGGCCGGCCATGCCTGTTCCGCCGCCTTATGGCGGGATGGCGGCATCGCCGCGCAGGAGCGCCGGGCGATGTCCCATGGCCATGCCGTCGAATTGCTGCCGATGATCGAACGCGTGATGGCGGCCGGCGGGATCGATCTGCGGCAGGTCGAGCGAATCGCTGCAACGGTCGGGCCGGGCGGCTTCACCGGCTTGCGGATCGGCCTGGCGACCGCCCGTGGCCTGGGCCTGGCGATCGGCTGTCCGGTCATCGGCCTCAGCAGTTTCCAGGTCGCCGCGGCCGCCTTGGCCGGCCGGCCGGCTGCTTTACCCGACCGTTTCCTGCCCGACCGTTTCCTAGTGGTGCTCGACAGTCGCCGGGCCGAACCTTATGCGGCGTTGCTGGGCGGCGATCTCTCCTTCTTGCGGCCGCCCGCCTTGATGACGCTGGAAGAGATCTGGGCGTTGATTCGCGATGAAGCCGTCTCGACCGTGATCGGGGACGGCATTGCCGCTTTGCAAAGCGGCAATGCCGGCGAAACATCGCCGCCGGCACTGATCGAGGCGGCGACCGATGCTGCCATCGCCGCCGCCCTGGCGGCGGATCCCAACCACCGCTTCGACCTGCCGCCGGATCCGGTCTATATCCGGCCGCCGGATATCTCGCAGCCGAAATCAGCCGACTTGAAATCGACGCCATGACAGGCGATCAGGCGGCGGGCAACCTCCAGATACGGCCAGCCGGCCCGTTCGATCTGGAAATTCTGGCGGCATTGCATGCGGCCTGCTTCACCGCCGCTTGGGACCAGGCCTGGACGGCCAATAGCTTTGCCGAGATTCTTGCCATGCCCGGCGCGGCGGCGGTCATGCTCCTTGGCAAGCTCCACGGCCGGGATGACGAGCCGCTGGGCTTTGCCGTGACCCGTTCGGTGCTCGATGAAACGGAGATCATTCTCCTGGCAGTGCGGCCGGATTGCCGGGGCCGGGGATTGGGCCAAAGGTTGACAGGGCATATCGTCGAGCGGGCCCGGGCTGGCCGCCAGCAGGCGATCTTCCTGGAACATGCCGCACGGAATATCGCGGCGGCGCGGCTTTATCAGGCGGCGGGCTTCAAACAGATCGGCATTCGCCGCAATTACTATCGAAACCGAAATAATGACGCGGTAGATGCCGTGGTCATGCGGCTGGATTTAACGCAATAAATAAAAATAACGCGCGTCTCCGTCTAAATTCGCAAAAATTAAACAAAGCGTCGAGGCGTGAATTTGTTATGATCCCGGCATGAATACGGGTCGGATACAGTTGACTAGGGTTGAATGCCTAATTGGCATCGGCTACGGTCGACTTCTTTGCAAGAAAAGCGGATGAATACATGCCGGATGACAGCAAACGACAGACCTTACTACCGATGGTGACCGAGATCGTTGCGGCCCATCTCTCGAACAACACGGTCGCCGTGGGTGATATTCCGCGACTGATTCATGAGGTCTTCGGCGCTTTGTCCGGCCTCAGCCAGGACGGCGCCGCCCGGATCCCCGCGGAGCCCCAGGAGCCGGCGGTGCCGATCAAGAAATCGGTGATGCCGGAATATATCGTTTGTCTGGAAGACGGTAAAAAACTGAAAATGCTGAAGCGGCACTTGCGTACCGCTTACGGCCTGTCGCCCGAGCAGTATCGCGAAAAATGGCATTTGCCGGCCGATTATCCCATGGTGGCGCCGAATTATGCCAAAAAGCGCAGCTCGCTGGCGCGGCAGATCGGCCTTGGCACCGGCGCCGGCCGCAGGAGATAGGACAGGCCGCGCCCGAGGTCGCATCTGGGCTTGATATTCGGGCGTATTAACGAAACAAGGATGGTTGCCAATTCTGATTTGCCGCCGGATCGCGGGACCGTCAGAATGGGCGGCAACAGGGAATCGAACCAAGCCGACGTAACCGCCAAAGGCGGTGCGGCGGTATCGCTTACCGGGCGGAGAGAATAGCCGCTGAGACCCGGTGGCGATAGAATGGCCGAATCAGCGATCGGTTTTAGTAAGGATGGTTTTGGTGAGCGTCGTATCTCGGTTGGAACAGTTGTGTCACGACAAGGGTCTGAAGATGACCGAACAGCGCCGGGTGATTGCCCGCGTGTTGTCGGAGGCCGATGACCATCCCGATGTCGAGCAACTCTATCGTCGCGCTACCAAGATCGATCCCGGCATCTCGCTGGCGACCGTGTATCGGACGGTGCGCCTGTTCGAAGAGGCGAGCATTCTCGAGCGCCATGATTTCGGCGACGGGCGGGCGCGTTATGAGGAGGCGCCGGAGGATCACCACGACCATCTGATCGATATCCAGTCGGGTATGGTGGTCGAATTCACCAATCCGGAAATCGAAAAGCTGCAGCACCGCGTCGCCGAGCAGCTTGGCTATAAATTGGTCGGTCATCGCCTGGAGCTTTATGCTGTGCCGCTGCATGGCAAAGGCAAGAAGAAATGAGTCTGGCGATGGCGGGTGCAGCGCGGCCGGTTGAAGTTCGCTCCGGCAATCTCGAAATTCGTCTGGCGGAAAATGCCGCCGAGATCGCGGCCGCCCAGGCTTTGCGCTACCGTGTCTTCTATCAGGAGATGGCGGCGCAGCCCTCGCCGGAAATGGCGGCGGCAGCGCGCGATTTCGACAGCTTCGATCCGTTCTGCGATCATTTGATCATCATCGATCACGCGCTTGCCTCGGGTCCCGAGGGCATTGTCGCGACCTATCGCCTGTTGCGGCGCGAGGGCGCGGCGAAGCGCGGGCAGTTCTATTCGATCGACGAATACGATATCAGCGCCATCACCACGCATGAGGGCGAAATTCTCGAACTGGGGCGCTCCTGCGTCGATGCGCGCTATCGCACCAAGGCGGCGATGCAGCTGCTTTGGAAGGGCATCACCGATTATGTGATGTTCTATAAGATCGAGATCATGTTCGGCTGCGCCAGCTTGCCGGGCACCGATCCCGACCAGCACAAGGTGCCGCTCTCCTATCTGCATCACCGGCATCTCGCGCCGCCGGAATTTCGCCCGAAGGCTTTGCCGGAACGCTATGTCGACATGAATATGATGCCGGTCGAGGAGATCGACGAGAAGCGGGCGCTGGTCGCGCTGCCGCCGCTGATCAAGGGTTATCTGCGGCTCGGCGGCTTCGTCGGCGAAGGCGCGGTGGTGGATCATCAATTCGGCACCACCGATGTTAGCGTGATCGTGGTGACCAGCCGCGTCACCGACAAATACTTCAAGCATTATACGCGTGGCGATGCGGCCGGCAGTGATGGCACCGGAAGCAGTGACGCCAGGAGCGGTGATGCGGGCGCCGGCAGCGTCAAGCGGGATGGGCTCGGTTGAAGCCTGGCCGCCAGATGTGACACCGGCCATGGCCGTCGCGGATAGATCCCAACGGAACGACCGGCAACGGGCAGCGCAAGAACGCCGCCTGGCGAGGCAGGCGGCTGCCCTGGCAAAGGTCGTGGCGGCCGATGCGGCCGAGCCGATCTCGCTCGGCTCCAGTTGGCTCGCCTCCTGGCGCATGGCTTTCTATATCGGCCTGACCCTGTCGTTGATGCCGGTCCAATTGCTGCTGGTCCTGCTGCGCAGCCGGGCCGCCGTGCGGCTGCCGCTTTTTTATCACCGGCTGTGCTGTCGCATCTTCGGTTTCGATATCCGGGTGATCGGCGATATCTCGACCCGCCAGCCGACCCTCTATGTCAGCAATCACACCTCCTATCTCGATATCCCGGTGCTGGGATCGATCCTGCCCGCCTGTTTCGTTGCCAAGACCGAGGTGGCGAGCTGGCCGGCTTTCGGCTGGCTGGCGAGATTGCAACGGACGGTTTTCGTCGATCGCCGCCGGGGCAGTTCCCATCAGCAGCGCGATCAATTGCAAAAGCGGCTCGATGCCGGCGACAATCTGATCCTGTTCCCGGAAGGCACCTCCAATGACGGCAATCGCGTCTTGCCGTTTCGCAGCGCGCTCCTCTCGGTCGCCGAGGCACGGCCGCATGGGCAATCGTTGGCCGTGCAGCCGGTTTCCATCAGCTATGTCGGGCTCAACGGTCTGCCGCTGGGCCATGGGCTGCGGCCCCTGCTGGCCTGGTACGGCGATATGACGCTGGGCGGGCATCTCTGGACCTTCTGTCGGCTGGGCCGGGTACGGGTGGTGGTGGAGTTCCATCCGGTCACGGATGCGACGGCTTTCGCCTCGCGCAAGGAGCTGACCCGCTATTGCCTGGACCGGGTCTCCGACGGCGTCTCGCGGGCGATCGCCGGCCTGACTGGCGCCCTCTCGCCGGTGCAATCCGGGGCCGTCAAAAAAGATTAAAGGTTTCAACGAGTTGAACCGCCTTGTTGTAGCAGGGCAAATCGGGTACACGTGACCCTGGTCCCGTGCTAGACTGCACAATGATGAGCGATTGCATCACGATACTGAGCCGAGCCGGGGATTTTTGAGCGGTACGACCTTGGCGAAAAAGCTCTTCATCAAAACCTATGGCTGCCAGATGAACGTCTATGACTCCGCCCGCATGGCGGATGTGCTGGCGCCGCTCGGCTATGGCCCGACCGAGAATCCGGCCGATGCCGATATGGTGATCCTCAATACCTGCCATATCCGCGAAAAAGCCGCCGAAAAGGTGTTTTCCGAACTCGGCCGCCTGAAGCTCGACCGCGACCAGCGGCAGGCCGAGGGCAATGACATGATCATCGCCGTCGCCGGTTGCGTCGCCCAGGCCGAAGGTGCGGAAATCCTGCGCCGCGCGCCGCAGGTCGATATCGTGCTGGGCCCCCAGACCTATCACCGGCTGCCGGAAATGGTGGCGCGCGCCACCCGGGCCAGTGCCGCCCGCCTGGCCGCCAAGGCCGCCGGTGTCTCGCGCAAGCAATTGCCGCCGCGACCCGGTGTGCTTGACACGGATTTCCCGGTCGAATCGAAATTCGACCATTTGCCGGAAGCGACGGCGCCGCAGGGCGTGTCGGCGTTCCTGGCGGCCCAGGAAGGTTGCGACAAATTCTGCACCTTCTGCGTGGTGCCTTATACCCGCGGCGCGGAATTCTCGCGGCCGGTGGCGCAGATCGTCGCCGAGGCGCGCCGCCTGGTGGATCAGGGCGCCCGGGAAATCACGTTGCTCGGCCAGAACGTCAATGCCTATCACGGTGCGGCGCCGCGCGGCGGTGCCGAATGGGGGCTTGGCCACCTGATCCGCCATCTGGCCGAAAGCGTCGACGGGCTTGCCCGCATCCGCTACACGACCTCGCATCCCCGGGACATGGAAGACGATCTGATCGCCGCCCATGCCGAGGTGCCGCAACTGATGCCGTTCCTGCATCTGCCGGTGCAATCGGGTTCGGATCGCATCCTGGAAGCGATGAACCGGCAACATAAGGCCGAGCGGTTCCGCCAGATCGTCGCGAAGTTACGCGCGGCGCGGCCGGATCTCGCCTTGTCCTCGGATTTCATCGTCGGCTTCCCCGGCGAAAGCGAGGCCGATTTCCTGGCGACCATGGCCCTGGTCGAAGAGATCGGATTCGCCCAATCCTTCTCCTTCAAATACAGCATTCGCCCCGGCACACCGGCCGCAGCACTCGAAACCCAGGTGCCGGAAGCGGTCAAGGATGAGCGGCTGCAACGATTGCAGGCGCTGCTCAACCGGCAGCTCGCCGAATTCAATCAGCGGATGGTCGGCACGACTTTACCGGTTCTGTTCGAAAAGCCGGGCCGCTATGCCGGCCAGCTGGTCGGCAAATCGCCCTATCTACAGCCGGTCCATGCGATGGCGCCCGACGAGATGATCGGTCGGATCGCCCTGGTGCGGATCGACGGTCTCAGCCATTTCAGTCTGGCTGGCACGCTCACGGATGCGACGGCGGCGGCCGTTCCCGTGCCGGCAGCCAATGTCTTTTTAAGGGAGGCGCGCGCTTGAGCTACGACCCGATTGGTCCGATCGCGCCGCCCTTGCATCTGCAATTCGACGACAACCGCTTGACGCCGCTGCTGTTCGGCGAGCACGACCAGCATCTCGCCCGGATCGAGCGCGAGCTGGGCGTTTCCATGGTGTCGCGCGGCAATCAGGTGACGATCTCCGGCGCCGGGCCGGCGGTGACTATGGCGCGTCAGGTGATGACCTCGCTTTATCAGCGGCTGAAGCGCGGGCTTGAGGTCGACAAGCATGAAGTCGATGCCGCCTTGCGCATCGCCCGCAGCGACCTGCGGCCGGACGGCCGGAGCGACGGGCGCGGTGATGGCAGGGGCGGCGAAGACGGCGAACCCAATCTCTTCGGCAGTGACATGAAGGACGGTACGGCGATCCGTACCCAGCGGCGCCATATCACGCCGCGTTCCGCCACCCAGGCGAAATATATCCGCCAGCTGCATGACCGCGAACTGGTCTTCGGTATCGGCCCGGCCGGCACCGGCAAGACCTATCTCGCCGTCGCCGTCGCCGTCGCCATGCTGACCAAGGGCACCGTCGATCGCATCGTGCTGTCGCGGCCGGCGGTGGAAGCCGGCGAACGCCTCGGCTTCCTGCCGGGCGATCTCAAGGAAAAGGTCGATCCCTATCTGCGGCCGCTTTACGACGCCTTGCATGACATGCTGCCCGGCGAACAGGTGATCAAGCGCCTGAGCTCCGGCGAAATCGAAGTCGCACCGCTCGCCTTCATGCGCGGCCGGACCCTGGCGAATTCCTTCGTCATCCTGGACGAGGCACAGAACACGACACCGATGCAGATGAAGATGTTCCTGACACGCCTTGGCGAAAATTCGCGCATGGCGGTGACCGGCGATCTCAGCCAGATCGATCTGCCACCTGGCCAGAAATCCGGTCTCAGGGATGCGTTGGAAGCGGTTGAGGGCATCGATGCCATCGGCATCACCCGGTTCGACCAACGTGACGTTGTCCGCCATCCGCTGGTCGCCCGCATTGTCGGCGCCTATGACGCCCGCGACCGCCGACTGGGCCTGGCCGGCAATGCCGAAGAGGGCACTGCCGAGCGGTCCCGGCGTTCCTGAGGCGGCGGTGGCCCGGTCATGAAAGGCGACGCCAGGCGAGCTGGCCGTTCCGTGTCAGCCGCGCAAAAGCGGAAAACCGCATCGCGGGCAGTCGCCTTGCGGATCGCGGTCGTTATCGAGGAAGATGATTGGCAGGCCGACCTGCCGGCGGTTTCCGGGCTGTTGCGCAAGGCGGCGCGCCGCGCCATGGCCCAGGCGAGGCAGGATGGCTGGCAAGGCTCCCGCAAGGCGCATGAGCTTTGCATTGTGCTTAGTGACGACCGGCATGTCCGGCAGCTCAATCGTGATTACCGTGGCAAGGACAAGCCGACCAATGTGCTATCTTTCGCTGCCTTGGATGCCGGCAAGCCGGATTCCGGCATGCTTTGGCATCTGGGCGATGTGATTCTGGCGCTGGGCGTGGTCCGCAAGGAGGCGGCGAAGCAGCGGAAGGCGCTGGGCGATCACCTGACGCATCTGGTGATTCATGGTGTGCTGCACCTGTTGGGCTATGATCACGAGGAGGATGCCGAGGCGGAACGAATGGAAGCCCTGGAGATTGCTGCCTTGAAGCGGCTGGGGATCGGCAACCCCTATCTTGCTGCGCCGGTTAGGATGACGTGACGACATCATGAGCGACCTTTCCCATTCTCGAACGGGACGTGGCGAGCCTTTCGATGAAGCGAAGACCAGGCTCGGCCTGAAGAGCTGGCTGCGGTTCTGGCGCCGCCGCCCGGGTGGCGAGAACGCCCTGCGCGACGCCATCGAGGAGCTGATCGAGGAAAGCGAAGGCGATAGCGAGGATTCCCTCGCCACCAGCGAATCCTCGCTGCTGCTGAATATCCTGAAGCTCGGCGACCAGACCGCTTACGATGTCATGGTGCCGCGGGTCGATATCAAAGGGGCGCCGGAAGATATCAGCCTGACCGATCTGATCACCCTGATGCGCGAGCATGGCCATTCCCGGCTACCGATCTATCGCGACAATCTCGACGACATCGTCGGCATCGTTCATATCAAGGATCTGCTGCCTTTCGTGGTCGACAACACGCCGTTCCGCCTGACACAGGTCATGCGCGAGGCGATGTTCATCGCGCCGTCGATCCGCGTGCTGGACCTGCTGCTGCAAATGCGGCTGGCCCGGGCGCATCTGGTGCTGGTGGTGGACGAATTCGGCGGCATCGACGGCCTGGTGACGATCGAGGATCTGATCGAACAGATCATCGGCGAGATCGAGGATGAGCATGACAAGGCGCGCGGACCCTTCCTGGTGCGCCGCGCCGATGGCACGCTCTTTGCCGATGCGCGCACGCCGATCGAAGATTTCGAGGAACTGGTCGGGCCGATGCTGACCGAGGAAGAGCGTGAAGCCGATATCGACACGCTGGGCGGGCTGGTCATGTCGCTGACCGATCGCGTGCCGAGCCGTGGCGAATTGGTGACGCATCCCTCAGGTGTTGCTTTCGAGGTGCTGGATGCCGATCCGCGGCGCATCAAGCGGCTGCGGGTCCGCAATCTGCCGACACCGGCAGATGAGACGGCCGCCGATTGACTTCCGCGGCATGGCCGGTGCGGCCAGCCATGCCGGTTTCCCTCTCCCCGCGCATTTCCATTCTCGGATCCGGCCATCATGACTTCGCCTTCCATCGCCCAACGTCACCGGCCCGAAGATCAGCCGATCCGGCTCGCCGGTCTGCTCGATCGCTGCGCACGCCTGTCGCCCTGGCGGCGGCGCGGTCTGCTGGCGGTGCTGGGCGCGCTGGGCGCCATGGCGCTGCCGCCGTTCAATTGGGTGCCTTTGCTGATTCCGGCCTTTGTCGGCCTGCTCCTGCTGATGATCACGGCCAAGCGGCCGCGCGCCGCCTTCGGCGCCGGCTGGTGGTGGGGGGCGGGGCATTTCCTGGTTGGCAACTACTGGATTGCCAATTCCTTCATGATCGATGCGGCGCATTTCGGCTGGATGATCCCGCCGGTGATCGGCGGGCTTGCCGCCTTCCTGGCGATCTATCCGGGGCTTGCCACGCTGGCAGTCTGGCGCTGGCGTTTCCGGCCGTTGACCCTGATCCTCGCTTTCGCGGCGCTCTGGCCGATCACCGAATGGCTGCGCGGCCACGTCTTGACCGGCTATCCCTGGAACCTGATCGCCTATACCTGGTCGATCAATGACGCGATGATGCAGTCGGCCGCCCTATGGGGCAGTTGGGGGCTGGGTGGCTTCACGGTCCTGCTGGCCCTGTTGCCTTTGCTGTTTCTGACCGGGCCGCGACGCCAGGCGCTCTGGCTCAATCTGGCGGGTGTCGTGCTGCTGGTCGGCTTCTGGGCTGGCGGCCAGTACCGTCTCGGCCAGGCAACCGGCGCCACCGTGCCGGGGGTGACCTTGCGGTTGGTCCAGGCGGCGATCCCGCAGGATGAGAAGTTGAGCGGCGTCAATCGCGGGCGCCATGTCGACAAGCACTGGAACATGACGGTGGAAACGCCGGGCTTCCGCCATGTGACGGCGGCGATCTGGCCGGAAACTGCCGTCAGCCTCCTGATGGAGCGCGATCCGCAATTGCGGGCCTATCTGGCCGGCGCCGTTCCCCCCAATGGCCTGTTGGTGACGGGCGATTTGCGGGCTGAACCGCTCAGTGGCGATATTCGCGAAATCTGGAACTCCATTGCTGCCTTGAATGGCAGCGGCAACATCATTGCGACTGCCGACAAGTTTCATCTTGTGCCGCTCGGCGAATACGTTCCGCTGCGCAATATCTTTCCCTTCATCAACAAGCTGACGCCCGGCTCGCTCAATTTTTCGCGAGGTCCCGGCCCGCAAACATTACATCTTCCGGGCCTGCCGCCGGCCGGCGCCCTGATTTGCTACGAGGTAATTTTTCCCGGCGCGGTAACCAATCCGGAGGACCGCCCGGCCTGGTTGTTGAACCTGACCAATGACGGCTGGTTCGGCACCAGCACAGGTCCCTACCAGCATTTCGTGAGCGCCAGATACCGGGCGGTGGAAGAGGGTTTGCCGTTGATTCGTGCTGCTAATACGGGCATTTCCGGCTCTGTCGATCCGTATGGTCGGGTGCTGGCATCGCTACCCCTCGGCACCGCTGGAACCCTCGATGTCGCCCTGCCAGAAAAGTTGCAAAAGCTGACTCCGTTTGCGCGTTATGGGATTGTGATATCGGTCCTATTTTCGCTCTGCGCCGGACTGGCTGCGCTCGGTGTAAGCTATTGGAAAATGGGAATAAACAGGAATATTTCACAATAACGTGAGTTTTTTACAGTTGCTCTATATTTTTGTTTGACCCTCATATTGTCGTATGCCTATTTACGGCTTATCAAACAAAGAACGAAACATACGTTTAGGCGAAATTAACCGCGCCGTTTCAGCAGAAAGAGAGGTATCCCATGCCGCGAGGTCGTAAGTCCTCAGGTCGTATGGCCAGCAGGGGCTATCCCAATCCGATCGACGTTCATGTCGGCAGCCGGATTCGTCTGCGTCGAACCTTGCTTGGCATGAGCCAGGAGAAATTGGGTGAGGCGATCGGCCTGACCTTCCAACAGGTTCAGAAATATGAACGTGGTGCCAACCGGGTCGGCTCCAGCCGGCTGTTCGATCTGGCGCGCGTTCTGGATGTGCCGGTTTCATATTTTTTCGAAGACATGTCGGCCAGCGTCCAGGAGAAGAGCCCGTCGAAGCTGATGGTGTCGCGACGCCGCCGGAACCGGAATACGAACCGGATCCGATGGCCAAGCGGGAAACGCTGGAACTGGTCCGGGCTTATTACAAGATCACCGATCCGCAGGTCCGCAAGCGTATCTTCGAGCTGACGAAATCGATCGCCAAGACCTTCCGCGACGACGAGTAAGGCAGGTATCGGGGCGATCTTTACCGGCCGGCCATGCGCCGCGGGCCGTGTCTGCCGGGACAATTGCAGGATGACGATCCTTTCGGCGCGACCTGGCCGCAGGGTGGCAAATATATCCGGATGCGGCGAGCGGGTTTTCGTTCACTATTCCGGGACTTGACCACGGCCTGACCCTCGACCATGATCCGCGCCGCCTTTCAGCGCGGGTCGTCGACTCGCATCTGTGACATGCGGCCCGACCGGGCCTGGCGCTGATTTACAGCCATTCATCCGACCGACAGACAGATTGCGGGGATTTGAGCGTGTCCAAGACCAGTTATCTCTTCACCAGCGAGAGCGTTTCCGAGGGCCATCCGGATAAGGTTTGCGATCGGATTTCCGATTCGATCGTCGATATCTATCTGAAGGCCGACCCGCAGGCCCGTGTCGCGGTGGAAACCCTGGCGACCACCAACAAGGTGGTGCTGGCCGGCGAGGTGCGTGGCCCGGCCGCGATCACCCATGACCTGCTCAAGGAAACCGCCCGCCAGGCGATCAAGGATATCGGCTACGAACAGGACGGGTTCCACTGGAAAAATGCCGAGATCGATTGCTACGTGCACCAGCAATCGGCCGATATCGCGGTTGGCGTCGATGCCGCCGGCAACAAGGATGAGGGCGCCGGCGACCAGGGCATCATGTTCGGCTATGCCTGCCGGGAAACCGATCAATTGATGCCCGCGCCGATCTATTTCTCCCACCGCATCCTGAAGCTGCTGTCGGAAGCGCGCCGTTCGGGCAAGGAAAAGGGTCTCGGCCCCGATGCCAAGAGCCAGGTCACGCTGCTTTATGAAAACGGCAAGCCGGTGCGCGCCACCTCGGTGGTCGTCTCGACCCAGCATGCGGGCGATCTCGACCAGGCCCAGGTGCGCGAGATCGTGCGCCCCTATGTCAAGGAGGTGCTGCCCAATGGCTGGATGTGCGACGAGGAAAGCTTCTACGTCAATCCGACCGGCCGCTTCGTGGTGGGTGGTCCGGACGGCGATGCCGGCCTGACCGGCCGCAAGATCATCGTCGACACCTATGGCGGCGCGGCGCCTCATGGCGGCGGCGCTTTCTCCGGCAAGGATCCCACCAAGGTCGACCGTTCCGCCGCCTATGCTGCGCGCTATCTGGCGAAGAACGTGGTCGGCGCCAATCTCGCCGACAAGTGCACCATTCAGCTCTCTTATGCGATCGGCGTTTCCAAGCCGCTCTCGGTCTATGTCGACACCCATGGCACCGGCAATATCGACGAGCAGAAGCTGGTGAAGGTGCTGGGCGATCTGATGGATCTCAGCCCGCGCGGCATCCGCACCCATCTCAGCCTAAACAAGCCGATCTATGCGCGCACGGCCGCCTATGGCCATTTCGGCCGTGAGCCGGAAGCCGATGGCGGCTTCTCCTGGGAACGCCTGGACCTCGTTGCCGATCTGAAGGCGGCGTTCAACTAAGCCGGCCGCACCGACCATATGACGCGTGATCACGGCGTCGCCGATCCGGACATGCCTCTTGAGGCCGAGCCGGATCGGCGACGCAAATTTTATGGCCGCCGCAAGGGCCGCAAGCTGCGTTCCAATCAGCAGGTGCTGATCGATGAGCTGTTGCCGCAATTGCAGGTGGCCTTGCCGGAAGCCGGCGGCAAGCTCGATCCCCGGAACCTGTTCAAACGGCCGATGCAAGCCATCTGGCTGGAGCTGGGCTTCGGCGGTGGCGAGCATCTGGCGGCCCAGGCGGCGGCCCATCCGGATGTCGGCTTCATCGGCTGCGAAGTCTTTCTGAACGGCATCGCCGGCCTGCTCGGGCACCTGCAGCAGAATGAGCGTAATGGCCGTGCGGCGGATAATGTCCGCATCTATCCGGAAGATGCGCGCGACCTGCTGGCAACCCTGCCGGATCGCTGCCTCGACCGTTTCTTCCTGCTGTTTCCCGATCCCTGGCCGAAAATCCGGCATGCCCGCCGGCGCTTTGTCAATCGCGACAATCTCGATCTGCTGGCGCGGTTGCTGAAACCGGGCGCGGAATTGCGGATCGGCAGCGACGACCCGACCTATATCGGCTGGGCGATGGCCCATGCCAGCGATCATCCCGCTTTCACCTGGCTGGCGGAAGGCCCCGCCGACTGGCGGCAGCGTCCCGCCGACTGGCCGCCCAGCCGCTATGAGCAGAAGGCGATCCGCCAGGGGCGGCAACCCGCCTATTTCCGCTTTCGCCGTAAGGACTAATCTGCCCGCCTCGTTGCTGGCCCGTTTCCGCCAGCCGAAGCGGGCTGCGTGACAATCCGGCGATCCTGCCCGGCGATCCCGCTTTCCCGGCTTGCATTCCGGGCGGCCTGCGGCCAAATCTTGTCATCATGACCGCTTTACCGCCGCGGCACGCCGCTGTTCCTCCTGACACCAACAAGAAGGCTGTTGCCGTCACGGCTGTCCTCGGTCCGACCAATACCGGCAAAACCCATCTCGCCATGGAACGCCTGATGGGGCACCAGACGGGCATGGTCGGGTTTCCCTTGCGGCTGCTGGCGCGCGAGAATTACGAGCGGGTGGTCAAGGCGAAGGGTGCCGCCGCCGTGGCGCTGATCACTGGCGAAGAAAAAATCATCCCGCGCACGGCGCACTATTTCATCTGCACGGTGGAATCGATGCCGCTCGATCGTCCCGTCGCCTTCCTGGCGGTGGATGAGATCCAGCTGGCGGCCGATCCGGAACGCGGCCATGTCTTCACCGACCGCCTGCTGCGGGCGCGTGGCCTGTCGGAAACCATGTTCATGGGATCGGATACGGCGGCGCGCTGGATCCGCAGCCTGGTGCCCGGCACCGAATCCCTCGACCGGCCGCGTCTCTCGACCTTGAGCTATAGCGGGGCGAAGAAGATCACGCGCCTGCCGCCGCGCTCGGCGGTGGTCGCCTTCTCCGCGACCGACGTTTATGCGATCGCCGATCTCATCCGCCGGCAGCGTGGCGGCGCCGCCATCGTCATGGGGGCCTTGTCGCCGCGCACACGCAACGCGCAGGTCGAACTCTATCAATCGGGCGAGGTCGATTACCTGGTCGCGACCGATGCGATCGGCATGGGGTTGAACATGGATGTGCGCCATGTGGCTTTTGCCAGCCTGCGCAAATTCGACGGGCGCGTGCCGCGGCCGCTGACCAAGGCGGAGATCGGCCAGATCGCCGGGCGGGCCGGACGGCATATGACGGACGGCACCTTCGGCACCACGGCCGATGCCGGCGACATGGAGGCCGATGTGGTGGAAGCGGTCGAGGCGCATCGCTTCGATCCCCTGCCGCATCTGATGTGGCGCAATGCCGATCTCGATTTCCGCAGCGTCGAGCGCCTGCTGCGCAGCCTGGAGGCGCGGCCGACGCAACCCGGCCTGATCCGCCAGCAGGAAGGCGAGGATCATCTCGCCTTACAATACCTGGCGCGCGATCCGGAGATCGTCGCATTGGCCCAGGACCGTGCCCGCGTCGCCTTGCTGTGGGAGGTTTGCCAGATTCCCGATTTCCGTAAGCTGATGGCCGATGCTCATGTGCGGCTGCTGGGACAGATGTTCCGGCACCTGACGGCGGGGCCGCGCATCCCCGGACGCCTGCCGGTCGACTGGGTGGCGGGGCAATTGGCGCGGCTTGACCGGACCGATGGCGATATCGATCAACTGACCCAGCGCCTCGCCCATATCCGCACCTGGGCCTATGTCGCCCATCGCGGCGACTGGATCGCCGATCCAGGCCATTGGCAGGGGCGGGCGCAGGCGATCGAGGACCGGCTGTCGGATGCCCTGCATGACGCGCTGACGCAACGTTTCATCGACAAGCGGCATGCGGCGCTGCATCGCCATCTCCAGAGCGGCGGCCGGCTCTACGGCGTCGTGACGGAAAGCGACGAGGTGCTGGTGGAAGGCCATGCGGTCGGCACGTTGCGCGGTTTTGCCTTCACGCCTTTGGCCGAGGCCGCGGATTTCACCGGCCGGATCGAAACGAAGCCGCTTTTGGCAGCGGCACGACGCGCCTTGGGGCCGGCGGTGGCGCAACGTGTCGGCCAGGTGGTCGATGCAGCGGACGGGCAGTTCCGCCTCAATGATGAAGGCCGGCTGCACTGGAATGATGCGGTGATCGCCCGCCTCATCGCCGGCGATACACCGTTGAAGCCGCAGATCCAGCTGCTGCATGACGAGCTGCTGGACGGCCGCCAGCGCCAGGCGATCGAGCAGCGGCTGAAGCAATGGCTGACGCCTTATCTGCGCCGTCGCCTGAAGCCGCTTTTCGCCGCGGCGGAGGCGACCTTGCCGCCTTCGGCGCGTGGTCTCGTCTATCAACTGGTCGAACATCTGGGCGCCATGCCGCGCAGCGAGATCGCCGCGCAGCTTGCGGCGCTCAGCCGGGAAGAGCGGCAGCAGCTCACATCGCTCGGCCTCAGGATCGGCCGTGAGACCGTCTGGGTGCAGCGCTTGACCGATCGGCGGCAACGGCGCCTGCTGCTGCTCTTGCATGCCGTGCATCGGCGCCTGACGCTGCCGATCGCGCTTTTGCCGGACCTGGCGGCGGCTCCCGCCGCGATCGACGATGCGACGGCGCGGGTTGGCGGCCGACGGTTGATCGCCGGCCATCTGGTCGAGTTCGGCCGGCTGGAACATTGGTCGGGCGGCCTGCACCGGCTGGCGGAGGCACGGAGACTGGATCTCGCGGATGAGACCTTGCCGAGGCAACTGAACATGCCGGCCGCCTTGATCGCGCCGGTTCTGCGGGCCCTCGGTTTCGTGCGCAAGGACCGTGGCGGCTCCAGCGGCTTTGCGCGGCGCCGCAAACGACCGGTGCCGCAGCAGGCCGATATCGATCCGCGTTCGCCCTTCGCGGTGCTGGCGGGATTGAAAGTCGATGGCTGAACTGCAACAAGGACAGGTGATTCAGGGATGATCGTGCGATGAGCGGCGCCGCCACCGATACGTCGAGCCTGCGTCTCGATAAATGGCTGTGGTTCGCCCGCTTCGTGAAGAGCCGCAGCCTGGCCAGCAAGTTGGTGGAAGACGGGCGCATGCGGGTCAACAATGTGCCGACGGCGAAGGCGCATTATGCGATCCGTCCCGGCGATGTCTTGACCTTCGCCCTTGGTCCGCATATCCGGGTGATCAAGGTCGTGGCGCTGGGACAGCGCCGCGGGCCGGCGGTCGAGGCACAGCAGCTTTATCTCGATCTCGATCCGCCGATGCCGCGCAAGGCGGTGAGCTCGGGCGGCTTGCCTGACGACGATCTCGCGGATGCGCAACGGGATGCGGGCAGCGGCCGGCCGACGAAGCGCGAGCGGCGGGCGATCGAACGCCTGCATGGCGAAGAGTGATGCCGTGGCGAAAGTTGATGCGTCGATATCGCATCTGGACGTCATGAGCCGATGGCTGATATGCAGCAAACGGCCGCGATGCGGCGACGGATGTGTTGCGTCATGCCTTGATGGCGTGGTAACAGGCCGCGCGATTGTCGCTACGTGATTGTCGGTAGTGGCGCGGAAGCGTAGAAGAGCAGGAGACGGCTATGGCCTATGTGGTGACGGAAGCTTGCATCAAGTGCAAGTACATGGACTGCGTCGAGGTCTGTCCGGTCGATTGCTTTTACGTCGGCGAGAACATGCTGGTGATCCATCCGGATGAATGCATCGATTGCGGCGTCTGCGAGCCCGAATGCCCCGCCGATGCAATTCTGCCGGACAGCGAAGGCGGCATGGAAAAGTGGCTGGAAATTAACCGCGAATATGCCACCCAATGGCCGAACATCACCCGCAAGGGCGAAGCCCCGGCGGATGCCGATGATTGGAAGAACGTGCCTGATAAATTCGAGAAGCATTTCAGCCCGAATCCGGGAAATAGTTAACAAAATCAACTGGTTAATCTATATCTAGTAGGTCAAGTCTGTTGACCCTCAAGGGCTGCAGGGCACTCTGCCTGCGCGCGGCGCATAGCTCCCTTTCCTTGAATCAAACAGCCGTTTCTGTTATAAGATGGTCATAGGTCCTTCGGGCGGAGAACTTGCGTCGACCAGGTGTCGACAGGCCGTCCAAGCCTACAATTGATAAGAATTTGTTCTGGGCTCTTGGTCCGGGATCGGGAATTCTTGACCGCGGAAAACCCGCTTTTGTCAGTTTGCTGACGGAGCTGGCGGGTGTTCTTTTGTCAGCGGCCCTCGCGCCGGCTTCCCCATCTTCGGCGACAGGAGTTGTTCTGGGATCGGATGGCCAGGGGAATTGCTAAGTGTCGGGTTTGCTGATGGCCGGGCGACAGCCTCGTTCGTCCCTCAAGGCATCAAGCCGAAGCGGTGTGCTGGCCGAAGCAGCAACGTGGTGATGTTCGTTTGGAGGTAGTGATCGTGGCTGAGAAGGCAAAGAAGAGCGTTGCGGCGAAGGACAAGGATATCGGGTTCAAAAAGGGCGATTTCGTCGTTTATCCGACCCATGGCGTCGGCAAGATCCTAGGTATCGAGTCGCAAGAGATTTCCGGTCACAGCCTGCAGGTCATCATCATTCATTTCGACAAGGACCGCATGACCCTGCGCGTTCCGGTCGCCAAAGCAAAGAATTCCGGCCTGCGCAAGCTGTCCTCGAAGAAGGTGATGGACACGGCCATGCAGACCCTGAAGGGCCGGTCCCGCGTGAAGCGCGCCATGTGGTCGCGCCGCGCCCAGGAATATGAAGCCAAGATCAATTCCGGCGACCCGGTTTCCATCGCGGAAGTGGTGCGCGACCTGCATCGCAATGCCGATCAGCCCGACCAATCCTATAGCGAACGCCAGATCTACCAGGCGGCGCTGGATCGTCTGGTCCGCGAATTGGCGGCGATTGACGGGATCGACGAACAGGCGGCGACACAGCGCCTGCATCAGGTTCTGAAGGCGGCCTGATCGGCGCCTTCAGGCCGGTTTTGATTTCGCCGGCGACAACCCGCCGGCAGCACACTTCCCAAGCTCTCTCCTCGAGAGGCCCCCTAGCGGTTCGACCGCGAATGACGGATGGTTCCCGGGACCCTAACCGGCCCCATCCGTCAGGGGTTTCGAGTCCAGCACATCATATAAGCCTATATATGCCGCCCTGACGGCCGGCTGCCGGTGAGAGCGGCGCGGTTGGCGAGCGTGGCGCGATCATGGCTTCTTGCTGACACGTTCCTGATGTGTTCTAAGTTTCCTGCCCACAGGGGCGGTGAGGACCAATGGAAGAGATCGTGAAAGGCATTCCCGGCAATCCGGTGAAGCGCGGGCATGCCTATGGCCTCGTCCTGGTCGCGGCATCCGCCTTCTTTTGGAGCACGGCCGGCTTCTTTGTCCGGCTGCTCGACCTCGATGTCTGGACCATGATCGGCTGGCGCTCGATCTTCGCGTCACTCGCCTTGCTGCTGATTGTGGTGATGCAGCACCGGCATCGCTCGGCATGGGCCTTTCGCGCCATCGGCTGGCCGGGTTTGATCGCCATCCCGATCTCCGCCTTGTCGATGCTGGGCTATGTCGTGGCATTGAAGCTGACCACCGTCGCCAATGTCATGATCGTCTATGCGATGATCCCCTTTGTCTCCGCCGGCATCGCCTTCTGGTGGATCGGCGAGCGAACCCGGCGTGGCGTGCTGCCGGCCAGTGCCGTTGCCCTGTTCGGCATCATCATCATGGTCGGCGCAGCACCGCGACAGGATCTCGCCGGCAATGCCATGGCGCTGCTGATGACCGTGACCCTGGCCGTCGTCCTGGTCATGGCGCGGCGCTATCCTTCGATCTCCATGGCGCCGGTCAATTGCCTGGCCGCCGCCTTGGTGGCGCTGGTCTGCTGGCCGCTGATGGCAACCACCCTGCCGAGCTGGCAAGAGCTCCTCATCCTCGCGCTGTTCGGCGTCACCACCACGGCACTTGCTTACATGCTCTTCCTCACCGGCGGGCGGCATCTACCGTCGAGCGAAGCGAGCCTGGTTGCCTTGCTCGATGTCGTGCTGGCCCCTCTATGGGTCTGGCTGGCTTTTTCCGAACGGCCGGATCGCGCGGCTTTCATCGGCGGCGGCTTCGTGCTCGCCGCGGTGGTCTGGTATCTGCTTGGGGAATTGCATCAAAGCCGTACTGCCACGCGCCTCCGTTAGCCTGCCATGTCGCGGCTTCGCTTCGCGCCAGCGGTCACGCGAAGGTCAACGCGATCCAGTTTGGTCCGCGCCTGCCACCTGATAGAGTGATCGACAGCCCGAGTCGGATAAAACAGGACGGAAAGACGATCACGCCATGCCGGAACAGGACAAATTCGCCGTCCTGCGTGCCGCCAGCCGCATCTGGGCGGTCTCGCCCGTGCATGGTGAGGCCGAGCGGCTGAAGGCATTGCATGATTATCTCGCCGGCCAGTTCCTGCCGGGCGACCGGCTGGTCTATCTCGGCGGGTTTCTTGGCCGCGGTCCCGACGTCGCCGGCGTGATGACCGAGCTGGTGCGCTTCCGCAGCGAGGTCCTGGCGCGGCCGAATATGTTCATCTTCGACATTGCCTATCTGCGCGGCGCCCAGGAAGAGATGTGGCAGAAGCTGCTGCAATTGCAATTCGCGCCCAATCCGAAAGAGGTCCTACCCTGGATGCTGCGCCAAGGTGTCGGTGAGACGATCGCCGCCTATGGCGGCGATCCGGCCGAAGGCATCATCCGCTGCCGCGAGGGCGCACTGGCGATCACCCGCTGGACCAATTCGCTGCGCGCCGCCATGCAGGCGCGGCCCGGCCATTATCAGCTCATGAGCACGGTCCGCCGCGCCGCTTATACCCATGACCTCACCTTGCTCTTCGTGCATGCCGGCCTCGATCCCGAGCGGCCGCTGGATGCCCAGGGCGACAGCCTGTGGTGGGGCAGCGCCGGCTTCCCCAGCCTCAATCATCCTTACGGCGAATTCCTGAAAGTGGTGCGCGGCTTCGATCGCCAGCATGGCGGCCCCGGCGAGGGCCCCTTCACCGTGACACTGGATGGCGGCTGTGGCTTCGGCGGCAAGGCGATCGTCGCCTGTCTCGATACGCGCGGCGCAATCCTGGACCTGGTCGAAGCCTGATACGGTTCACCTGATGCGGTCCGGCATACGGTCCGGTGGCGCTTGATCAATCGCCAGGATTGCCGCTCGGCGTTTTCACCGCATGCAGCCGATAGAGCTGCATTTCCTCGGATCGGCCCGGCAAAAGATGGTAGCCCAGCGGCTCCGCTTCCATCTCCGGCGGCAGGACTGCCGCCACCTCGCCGCCGATGATGACCACGGTATCGCTGCTGCCGTCATCGACGGTCTTGGCGAATTGCTCGAAGCGCTGCGCCAGGTTCACGCTGTCGCCGACCAGCGTATAGTTGATGCGGCTCGGTGCGCCGATATTGCCGGCAATGGCCCGGCCGGTTTCGACACCGATCCGCAGGCGCACCGGTTTCAGGTCCTTGTGGCGCCGGCGCTCGTTATCGGCGGCGACCTTGTCGGCGATGGCCAAGGCGGCGCGGCAGGCCCGTTGTATATGATCGGGCTGCATCGCCGGGGCGCCCCAGAAGGCCATGACGGAATCGCCGATATATTTATCGATCGTGCCGCCTTCCTCGGCAATCGCCTCCTCCAGCAGCGAGAAATGCCGGCTGAGAAAGGCAGCAAGGGCCGGCGCATCCAGCCGCTGGCTGATGGTGGTGAAGCCGACGATGTCGGTGAAGAGAATCGTGACCTCACGTTCCTTCGATTCGAACGCATCGGTCGAGCCGGTCCGCACCAACATCGGCAGCAGTGACCGGGGCACGTAAGTGGAGAGCCAGCCAAGTCCCGCCCGCATGCGGTTGAAGGCCGTAACGGCGACATCGACCTCGCGCAGCCGGCTGCCGGGCAGGGGATCGCGATCGTCCAGTTCCAGCCGCGCGATTTTTTCCGAAGCGGCGGCGAGCCGGGCGATCGGCCGGGCGATGCGGCGCCCGATCAGGATCGCCATGGCGACGGCCAGCAGCATCACCCCCAAGCCGAGAATGGCGGCGCGGGTCACTTGATCGAGAAAGGCATTGATGGTGCTGTCCGGCACATGGGTGCCGATGATCCAGTCGCGTTTCCGGGTATCGCCGGGTTCCTTGTACTCATAACCGCTGAGCGGCCGGTACAGGATGAAATAATCCGATCCATCGACCTGCACCTGTTGGACATGGAAATTCAACGGCAGTTTGGGATAGAGCGATTGGACGTCGATATCGCTGCTGTCGTTGAAGCGAAAGGCGGCGAGTACCTTGTCGCCAAGATCGGATGGCCGCAGCAGCCGGCCCATTGCCGATTCCATCTCATTCTTCGCCGCGGGATGGGCGATGATGAAGCCGTCGGCATTCATGGCGAAAGGTGTCCCTTTCAGCCCGGTGAGATCCTCGTCGATATGGCGCGACAGGCCGGCGACGGTGACTGTCGCGCGCAGCAGGCCGATCAAGGTGCCACCGCGCCAGACCGGCATATAGAGCGGGATGACGGTCCCCTTGCGCGGTGACGAATAGAACGGCGTGCCCCAGAAAGCGGATCGGCGATCGCCGACACGGGTAAGGTAGACGCTGAAGGTGCGCGCACTTTCACCGGAGATCTCGCGAATGCTGTAATCGTCGCGGTCATCGCCGGTGCGGTTCGCCGCCATGACGCGCATGTCGCTGCGCACGTAGATGAGGCTGTCCATCTGCTCGTCCGAGGCCAGCGAGCCCATCAGCAGGTCCTTGATGCGGCCATTGTCGAAGATGTCGCGATGATCGGCGAGGATGAAGCGGGAGAGGGCGTGGAGCTGATTTTCCGTCGGGTCGAGCTGATGGCGCAGATTCTGGCTGATGATGGTAACGACGGCCTGGCCGGTGGTGGCGATCAGTTGACCGGTATTGTTCTGCGCCACCGTGTAGAGATGCCAGACGGCGATGCCGACGGCGACGATGACGAGGCTGCCGAAACTGAGCGCGAGCGTGGTGACGATCGACAGCCGCGGCCGTATCAGGCGGTGCAGCCGAGCCCGGAAGCGGGATTTCGGTGCGGGAATCGCCGCGGGCGCCGGAACTGCCGCATTGGCCGACACTGCCGGCGGCACATCGGCGGACGGTGGCGGCGCAGGTAGAGCGGGCGAACGATCGGCCAGGCTGTTATCGGTCACGCGATCCGTGCTTTCCTCAATCTTGTTCAATAGGTGACGATCTTTACCTTGCGACCGACTTGCGGCTCTTCGCCCGGTTTAAGGTTGTTGAGAACATCAAACCAGTCCTCCTTCGCGCTGGTGACCATACGCGACGACAGCGATTGCGCCGTATCGCCCGCTTGTACCGTCACGATGCGGATGTGCTGGGCTTGATACTTGGAACCCTCATCTGTGCCGATCTGCTGGAAGCTCCGGGCGGTCTGCATGAAGGAGCCGTCGAGAGCGGATGCCGTATTAGCGGTAGCGAAAAAGAGGAATTGATAGACCGTGCCCTCAGGATGCTTCACCAGCACGACCCTGGCATTGCGCGCGCCCTTGTTGGTCTTTACCGCCGCAGTGCCGGTCGCTGCTGGCATGCCGTTGATGGTCAGGGCCTGGACATTCTGGAAGCTGACGTTTTTAGCGATCTGCCCGCCGGCGATATAATCCGCCAGATTGCCGCTCGGCTGCGGCGAGGCCAAGGTAAAGGTGATGACCGCACCCTGCGGTCCGGCCGCGCCCACCATGTCCGGTTGGTTCACCAGCTTGAAGCCTTGCGGCACGGTGAAGGCGAAATGCAGGCTGGGATGAATGAAGCGCGTCCCGTCGATGACGCCGTTCTTGGGGTCGTCGCCGAAGACCAGGCCGTCGATCTTCTGCAGATAGATATCGGGATCCAGTTTTGCGCCGGCGGCCGGCTCCGGCCCGGCTTCGGCAATCGCCCGCTGGACGCGATCGACGGTGCGCGGATGCGAGGCCAGCATGTTGTCGGCATCCACCACATTGGGATCCTGGCCGGCGAGCTGGGCCTCCAACTGGCTTTGCGCCCGCAGATCGGCAAGGAAGGTCGCCATCGCCTGCGGATCGTAGGCGCTGCGCTTCAGATAGCGGACACCAAGCGAATCGGCCTCGAATTCCTGCTCCTGCGAATAATGCGCCAGGCGGTATTCGGCGCCCTGCTGCACCGCGCCGCCCAGCAGGTTGGCGCCGGTCTGGCCGCCGAGAATGGCGCCCAGCAAGGTCGCCCCCAGCACGCCGATCTGGGCGGTCTGCTGCTGGCCCATGCGTTCCGCCGTATGGCGCGCATTGATATGGCCGATTTCGTGGCCAAGAACACCGGCGATTTCCGCTTCGTTATTGGCCAGGGCCAACAAGCCGCGGGTGATATAGACATAGCCGCCGGGCACGGCGAAGGCGTTCACATCCGGTGTGTTGAGAATCGTAAAGGTGTACGTCACATCCTTGCGTTCGGCATTGGCGGCGACCACCTGGCCGACGCTGGTGACATAGGCGGTCAGGTCCGGCTGGGCGTCGTAGGCGCCGCCGAATTCCGCCAGGATCTGCGGGTGTTCCTGGCGGCCGAGCTGGGCTTCCTGCTGGGGGGAAAGGTTGGTGGTGAATGTGCGTCCGGTTGCCGGGCTGGTCGCCGTGGTACAGGCGCCCAGCAGGGCCGTCATGGTCAGGCCAGCCACCAGGCCGAGGGCCGTTTTCCGTTTCATCTGCCGTTCTCTCCCTCAATCTACCCTCAAGCAGCGGTGGCGGCGTCTCCCCTCGCGCCGGCGCGTGCTGTCGCAGCATTGAACACAGTCTGTCATAAACCTAGCATCGCCCATCCTGCCGGACCAAGGCTTTCCCCGCCTGCCGAGCCGCGATCGGCAAAGCTTTCACGCGGAGACCGCGGATCGCGCTCACAATTGCGCTTACATTGGAGTGCCGCGACAGCTTGGGTGTGCCGCGATGGCTTGTGTCATGGCGGGGACGGCATGTAATACTGGCGGCGACGCGGGATGACGCAGGCTTTCGGGCCGGTGGTCGCTCCCGACAGGATGAATCGACAGGAATCGAGCGACACATGACGGACAAGGACCTCTATCCGGCAATCGAACCCTATGACAGCGGTTTTCTGAAACTCGATTCCCTGCATGAGATGTATTACGAGCAGTCCGGCAATCCCAAGGGTGTTCCGGTTGTCTTCCTGCATGGCGGGCCCGGTGCGGGGGCCAATGCCACCCATCGGCGCTTCTTCGATCCGGCGCATTATCGCATCGTGATTTTCGACCAGCGCGGGGCCGGGCGCTCGCGGCCGCTGGGCGATGTGCGCGACAACACTACGCCGCTGCTGATCGAGGATATCGAGAAGCTCCGCACTCATCTCGGCATCGATCGCTGGTTCGTCTTCGGCGGCTCCTGGGGATCGACCCTGGCGCTGGCCTATGCCGAATTCCATCCGGAACGGGTACGCGGCCTGGCGCTGCGCGGCATCTTCCTGTGCCGGAAATCAGAAATCGACTGGTTCCTCTATGGCATGAAGGAACTGGCGCCGGAGGCCTGGCGGAAATTCGTCAGCCATATTCCGGTGGCGGAGCGTGACGATCTCCTGACTGCCTATCACAGCCGCCTGATGAATCCGGACCCCGCCATTCACATGCCGGCGGCCCGCGCCTGGAGCGTCTATGAGGGAAGCTGTTCGACCCTGCTGCCCAGCCCGGAAACGGTTTCGGCGTTTTCCGCCGACGTGCTGGCCTTGGGCCTGGCGCGGATGGAAGCGCATTACTTCCGCAACAACATCTTCCTGCCGGACAATTACCTGCTGGAGAATGTCGGCCGGCTCCGCCAGATCCCGGCCTTCATCGTGCAGGGCCGCTATGACCTGGTCTGTCCGATCCGCACCGCCGACGATCTCGTCCAGGCCTGGCCGGAAGCGCGCTATCACGTCGTGCCGGATGCCGGCCATTCGGCCATGGAGCCGGGCATCCGCCGGCATCTGGTGGCCGGGATGGACCGGTTCCGGGACCTGGGCTGACCGCCGGCGAGGGGAAAGGCGGCCGACATCCGGGTGCTTGGCCCGATGCGACGGTAAGTCCCGCCAATATCACAGGTTTTTGTTCCGGCAATTCCTGGCCGTCACGTTTGACCACTTGAATTCCGGCCGGATTCAGTCGATTTTTCAACAACTCTCCGGATTGCCTATGCCAGAGGGGCGTTTCCGTTTGCGGTGGCCGATCCGCGCGGCGCGAAGAGGCCGGATCATGGCATGCCGGGGGCGGCATGCGGCCGGCGGCTACGTTGCCAGCATCGGGCGATACCGACGGGCGCCGGGCACAGGCGTATCTCCCAGGCGTATTCCATCGCCAGGCACCGGGGATGATGAGTGAAAGCTGGGACATGACGCGTTTCTCGAATTGGATCATCGGTCTTGTGGTGGTGCTGATCTTCGCCAGCGCCTGGTATCTGCTCAATCGTCCGGCGAATGAACAACCCTGGGAAGGCGATGTCGGCGGTCTTACTTACACGCCTTATCGCACCTCGACCGATGTTAAGAACCGCGTCGAGCCATCGCGCGATCAACTGACCGGCGATATCGAGAAGATGGCCGGCATCACCGGCCAGATCCGCACCTATGAGACTACCGGAGCGGCCTATGACGTGCCGGAAATCGCCTCGCGCATGGGCCTGCGGGTGACCGCCGGCGCCTGGATCGGCAATGACCTGGTGCGCAACGAGACGGAAGTCAAAAACCTGATCGACCTCGCGCATAATGTCGGCGGCGTCAACCAGCTGCTGGTCGGCAACGAGGTGCTCTATCGCCGGGAGCTGAATTTTCCCGGCGATCCCAAGGATGAAGCGGAACGCGCCTCGCTGCGGGTCGACCGCCTGCTCACCTATATCAAGCGGGTGAAGGATCAGGTCGACGGCATGCCGGTCAGCACCTCGGAAACCTTCGACTACTGGCTGCCGCATCCGACCACCGACAAGGACGGCAAACCGCTGACCGGCGATGCGCTGAAGGCGGCGGAGGCCCATAACGCCGATGTCGCCAAGCTGGTGAATGCCGTCGATTTCATCGCCGTGCATATCCTGCCCTTCTGGAACGGCGTGAAGGTCGAGAGCGCGGTCGACAGCAAGACTGACGGCAATGCCGTGATGCAGGTCTATCACCGGCTGCAGAAAACCTATCCCGACAAGCGCATCGTGGTAACCGAGGTGGGCTGGCCGAGCCAGGGCCTGACGCGCGGCCAGGCGGAAGCCTCGCCGGTCAATCAGGGCACCTTCCTGCGCCGCTTCCTGCTGCAGGCGAAGAAAGAGAATATCGACTATTTCATCATCGAAGCCTTCGACCAGCCCTGGAAGATTCAGACCGGCGGCGGCGTCGAAGCCTATTGGGGCCTGTGGGACGGCAACGGCAATCCGAAGCCGGCGCTGGCCGGTGTGCTGGTCAATAACCAGAACTGGCGGGCTTTGGCGATCGCCACCATCGCCTTGGGCCTGCCCTTCGTGCTCTGGGTTTTGCGCGCCAGTCTCGATCTCAACCGGCGTGGCCGGGTCTTCATCGCATTGCTGGTGCAAGGCGGCGTCATGACGACGATTGCCATCTATGCGCTCTACAGCACCCGGTACCTGACCTGGGTCGATATCGCCGCTTTGGCAATGGTGGCGCCGGCGACCTTGCTGCTGATCATCATCTTCCTGATCGAAGGCGCCGAAATGGCGCTCAATCTCTGGCTCGGCAAGACCAACCGGCGGCTGGCGCCGCCGCCGATCGAGGGCAATTGGCACCTGCCCAAGGTTTCGGTGCATGTGCCCTGCTACAACGAACCGCCGGAGATGATGATCGAGACGATCCAGGCGCTGGAGCGGCTCGACTATCCCGATTACGAAGTGCTGATCATCGACAACAACACCAAGGACGATGCGGTCTGGAAGCCGGTCGAGGCCTATATCCAGTCGCTGAACAAGCCGAATTTCCGCTTCTTCCACCTGCCGAACTGGCCCGGCTACAAGGCCGGGGCGCTGAATTTCGCCATCACCGAGACCGACCCGGATGCGCAGGTCATCGCCACCATCGACAGCGACTACCAAGTGCGCAGCGATTGGCTGAAGACGCTGGTGCCGCATTTCGCCGATCCGCAGGTGGCGCTGGTCCAGGCGCCGCAGGATTACAGCGACGGCAAGGACGGCCTCTTCAAGCGCATGTGTTTCTGGGAATATGCGGGCTTCTTCTATCTCGGCATGCGCACCCGCGATGAGAAGAACGCCATCATCCAGCACGGCACTATGGCGCTGATCCGCACCTCGGCCCTGAAGGAAGTCGGCGGCTGGGCCGAATGGTGCATCACCGAGGATGCCGAGCTCGGCCTGCGCCTGTTCGAGGCCGGCCACCGCGCGATCTATACGGAAAAGAGCTACGGCAAGGGCCTGATGCCCGACAGTTTCGAAGCCTATCGCAAGCAGCGCTATCGCTGGGCCTATGGCGCCATGCAGATCCTGAAAGGGCATTGGCGCGACCTGATGCCTTTCGGCCGGCCCGGCCGCCTCAATCCGCCGCAACGCTATCAGTTCCTGGCCGGCTGGATGCCCTGGATCGCCGACGGGTTGCAATTGCTGTTCGTCGCCATGGCGATTCTCTGGAGCATCGGCACCCTGGTCTGGCCGCGCATGATCGAACCGCCGCTCACTTTGTTCCTGGTGGTGACGCTCGGCATGTTCTTCTTCAAGGTCGGGAAGTCGATGTGGCTTTATGCCAGCAAGGTGCCGTGCGGCGCGCTGGATAATTTTTATGCCGCCATCGCCGGCTTGGCTTTGTCCCATGCCGTGGCCAAGGCGGTGTGGCGCGGCCTCTTCACCTCCAACCTGCCGTTCCATCGCACCCCGAAGATGGAGAATTCGCCGGCAGTGATCCGTGCGCTCGTCTCGGCGCGGGAGGAAGCAGTGATCTGCCTGGCGCTGGTCGGTTGCGCCATCGCTCTCCTTTGGGCGCGCGGCCTCGATGTCAGTACCATCATCGGGCAGTTCACCGGCCCGACCTGGACCTTGAGTGTCGACGGCATCGTCGCGGCGCTCAGCCAGACGTTCAAAGGGCTGGCCTCGATCTACTGGGTGATTCAGCCGGATGCCTGCATGTGGGCGGCCTTGCTGGCGATCCAGGCCTTGCCGTTCTTCTGCTCGGTGGTCATGGCGATGATCAGCGCCTTCCCCCATACCCAGCAGCCGGCAGTGCCGAGCATCGATGCGGGCAAGCTGCTGCCCTCGGCCAATGCCGAATCCGTCACCAAGACGGCTGCATAAGAAGACCGAGCATCTGATGAGCCGAGTTTGACCAACCGATCGGAACGCCTTTCATGACGTCACTTTCTTCCGGCCCGGCTCCTGCCAGCATGGCGCGGCCCAGCATGGCCCGGGTTGACACGCCCAGTGCCGGCATTCCCCGGGACGGCGCGCCGCCGCACGGCACACCCGCCTCGGCCGGCGCGTGGCCGCCCTCGCTGCTGGTGGCGCTGCTGATCGGTTGCCTGGTCGCGGCGGCGGGCGGTTTCGCCATCTTTCGGCAGCTGGGCTTGCCGGTAACCATGGCCGATGCGCCGAACGGCAAGCTGCAATGCCTGTCTTATACGCCGTTCCGCGGCAAGCAATCGCCCTTCGACAGCAATCTCGTCATTCCGCCGCAGCAAATCGTCGAGGACCTTACCAAGCTGAAGGCGGTGACCGATTGCGTCCGCACCTACGCCACCGATCAGGGGTTGGACCAGGTACTGCCCGTCGCCCAAAAGCTTGGCATGAAGGTGCTGATGGGAATCTGGATCGGCCGCGATCCGGCGGCCAATGAAAAGCAGCTGCAGCAGGGGATCGAGCTCGGCAAGAAATATCCCGATGCGTTGCGCGGCATCATCGTCGGTAATGAAGTCCTGCTGCGCGGCGAGCAGACGCCGGCTGCTTTGACCGGCATGCTGAAGCGGGTGAAGGAAGCGACCGGCGTGCCGGTTACCTATGCCGATGTCTGGGAGTTCTGGCAGCCGGGCAATGGCCGGGTCGGCGACGGCCTGCCGGCTCTGGCGGCGGCCGCCGATTTCATCACCATTCACATCCTGCCTTATTGGGAAGACCATCCGATCGCCTCGACCGAAGGCGTCGAGCATCTGCGGGCGATCTACGGCATCCTGAAAGCTGCCTATCCCGACAAGCCGGTGCTGATCGGCGAGACCGGCTTTCCCAGTGCCGGCCGGCAGCGGGCCTCGGCAGTACCAAGCATCATCGATGAGGCGCGCTATATCCGCGACTTCATCGCCTATGCCAATTCGATTTCGGTCGATTACAACCTGATCGAAGCCTTCGACCAGCCCTGGAAGCGGGCCTCCGAAGGCACGGTAGGCGGCTATTGGGGCGTGTTCTCCGGCGACCGGCAGCTTAAGTTCCCGCTGACCGGTCCGGTCAGCAATTACAGCGACTGGCGCCAGGGCTGGCATATGGCGCTGGGGCTTGGCGCGGTGCTGCTGGTGACCTCGCTCTTCGCCGGATCGCGCCGCCTGACTTTGTGGCACGCCATCCTGCTGCCGATCCTGTCGGCAGGGGCGGGCGCCATCCTTTTGCTTTATGCGCGGCGCATCGGCATCGTCGCTTACGACTGGTATGAGATTGCCATCGAAGCTTTCCTCTGGCTGCTGGGTGCGGCTACGGCCTGGGCGATCCTGCGGGTGCTTGCCAGTGGCCGGTCGGCGATGGCGGCGCCCAGCATCATGCAGATCACCGACGGCCTGCCGCACCTCACCATCGAACGGCGCGATCCTGTGGCCTGGTTGTCGCTGCTGCAATTGGCGGCGGTGCTGGGCGCGGCGACGGTCTCGCTCAGCCTCGCCTTCGATGCCCGCTACCGCGATTTCCCGATCCTCGCTTTCGCCATTCCGATGGCGGCGCATCTCATCCTGATGGTGCTGCGGCGCGGCCGCGGCACGATCGATGTCTACCGCTCGGACCGGCGGGAAGAGGCGGCGCTCTCCCTGATCCTGGTGGCGGCTTCCATGGCTATTCCGGTGATCGAAGGGCCGCAGAACCGGCAGGCCTTGATCTGGACGGCGGAAGCGCTGCTGCTGGCCCTGCCCTGGATCCGGTATTGGAGCATGTTCTTCGTGCGACAGCCGGCTCCGATCGCGCCCTAAAGGTCAGTTGCGGAGCATCCGCATCAGGGCGAAGAGGAAACCGATCGCTGACAGGCTGGTGTCATACAACATCATGCCGGCGAGGCCGGTGACCAGCGCCACCGGCAAGGCCCAATTCTGCCGGAAGAACAAGGCGAGGATGCCGCTCGCCAAAGCCACCGCACCCCAGACATTGTTGAGATGCAGCATGATCACCCATTCGCGGGGCGCGCACCACCAGGGCGTCGGCGTTTCGGAACAGGCAAAACCCATGCTGCGCGGCTCGACCACGAGATAACGGAAAGCGGCTGCCAGGCTGAGAACCACGATCGTTATCGCCAGCCAACGCCACATGCGTGGCGTCGCCAATCCGACCGACGGCCCGGCCGGCGGTCTGGCAGTGGTCGGGCTTGCGGCCGATGCCTTGTTCGGTTTCTCGATCATGTCTGCCTTCTAACGATGCCGCCGGCTCCTGACAAGCGGCGCCGCGCCGATGGTATTCTCTTGCGCGTCGGTTTCGGACAATCTCGTCACGCCCATCCGGGCCTATCATGCTAAGTCGTCATGCCCCTGCCAGCGGGCAGCGCGACCAAAGCCAGACCGCTTATTGACGCGATTCTTTACGATTGCTTTTTAACGAATCGCGTTTAACTTGAGCGAAATAAAAATTCTTATGATGAAAAATCTGGAGTGTCGGAGCCGCAGGCGAATGCTGCGGCGAGGGAGCAGGTCAGAGATATAGTACGGACAAGTCATATCGCGATGTCAGCCGTTGCCGAAGCTCGTGGCGGGGCCTGCGGTGATGCTAATATCCGATGAGATGCGCGGGTAACATTGAGGCGCCGGACGGGACACCGGCGCCGGCGAGGATGCGCCGCGAAAGAGATAACGAGTCCATCGTCAAGGGTAGGGAAAACACATGAAGAAGCGAGTTGCCGTCATCGGTGCCGGTCCATCTGGAACAGCCGTTTTGCGCGCGTTCCAATCCGCAGCCGCCAAGGGAGCCGAAATCCCCGAAGTGGTCTGCTATGAAAAGCAGGACGACTGGGGCGGGTTGTGGAACTACACCTGGCGCACGGGCCTCGATGAATATGGCGAGCCGGTGCATGGCAGCATGTATCGCTATCTGTGGTCGAACGGCCCGAAGGAATGCCTGGAATTCGCCGATTACACCTTTGAGGAACATTTCGGCCGGCCGATCGCCTCCTATCCGCCCCGCGCCGTGCTGTGGGACTACATCAAAGGCCGCGTCGAGAAGGCCGGCGTGCGCAACTGGGTGCGGTTCCGCACGCCGGTGCGCCAGGTTACCTATGACGAGAAGAGCGGCAAGTTCGCCGTCACCGCGCATGACCAGGCGAAGGATCATGTGAGCTCAGAGGAATTCGACCATGTGATCGTCGCCTCGGGCCATTTCTCGGTTCCCAACGTGCCGGAATTCCCCGGCTTCCGGACCTTCAACGGCCGCATCATGCATTCCCACGATTTCCGCGACGCGGTGGAATTCAAGGGCAAGGACATCCTGATCATCGGCCGCAGCTATTCGGCGGAAGATATCGGGTCGCAATGTTACAAATACGGCGCCAAATCCATCACCACCAGCTATCGCAGCAAGCCGATGGGCTTCAAATGGCCGGCGAACTGGGAGGAGAGGCCACTGCTGCAGCGGGTCGAGAACAAGACGGCCTATTTCAAGGACGGCACCTCGAAAGAGATCGACGCAATCATCCTCTGCACCGGCTACCTGCATCATCTGCCGTTCCTGCCGGACGAGCTGCGCCTGAAGACCGAGAACCGCCTGTGGCCGCTCAACCTCTATCGCGGCGTCGTCTGGGAGAACAATCCGAAGCTGCATTACATCGGCATGCAGGACCAGTTCTATACGTTCAACATGTTCGATGCCCAGGCCTGGTATTCGCGTGACGTCATCCTCGGCCGCCAGAAGCTGCCGACCCAGGACGAGATGCGCGTCAACAGTGCTGCCTGGCGCGCCCGCGAAGAGAAGCTGGAAGACGCCGAGCAGATGATCTGGTTCCAGGGCGATTACGTGAAGGAATTGATCGACCTCACCGACTATCCCAAGTTCGATATCGAGACGGTCAACAAGACCTTCATGGAATGGGAGCATCACAAGGCGGAAAACATCATGGGCTTCCGCAACAACTCCTATCGCTCGATCATGACCGGCAATATGTCGCCCAAGCATCACACGCCGTGGCTTGAGGCAATGGATGACTCGCTGGAGAGTTATCTCAATGAAAGCCGCGTCCCGGCCAAGTGATGCGTAACGGCGCCCGCCTCGCGCGGGCGCCTGATCCGCGCAAGACCGCCGCGGCGGCCGAGCTTGAGGAGATGACGATGATATCAGCGACCTCTGCGCCGAGACTGCGGGTTCGCGAGCCTGGGCTGCCGTTTTTCGCGCCTGGGGTGGAGCATTACCGGGTGCTGGGCGGCGGGGCAGTGATCCTGTCTCTTTTTGCCGGCGACCGGGTCGAGGTGATCGACCGGGAGGGCCGGCAGGCTTGCGAGGTGGCGGCTTTTGCCCCCGGTAGCGCCGGATCTGGCGGCAAGCCCGACCTGGAGGCATTGGGCCTGACGGCCAGGCAGGAGTCGCCGGGCATCAACCGGCTGCTGCGCGGCGAGACCGGCAGCGACGACTGGCTCTCCGGCCCGCAGGTGGCGGCCGGCCTGCGCAAGCGCGGCATTCCGCTGGGTGTGGACAAGGTGGCGCGGCTGCTGGAGGGCGATACCAGGCCCGGCGACAAGGTCTCGCTGCGGGCCGAGCGCGCTGTCGATGTCATCTTCCATGCCGCCGGGCCGGGCGCCGATGGCATGATGCCGGTCGATGGCGACAACCCGCCGACCGATCTCTCGGTCCTGGTCTACCGGGCCACCATCGTGCCGGCCAAATCGGTACCGCTGCCGCCGGAACTGGGCGATCTGGTGGCCGAATACCGGGTCGATGCCAGGACCGCGCGCGCCTATGAGGTGCGCGAGGGCCAGTATATCCAGATCATCGATGTGCAGGGCCGGGAATGCTCGGATTTCGTCTGCTTCGATGCCAGGCAGTTGCAGGACGGGCGGGAGCGGGGGCTGGACCTCACCACCACCCGGACCCTGACCGGCCAGCTCTATCCCGGGCCGGGCCTGGCCTCGAAGTATTTCGATCTCGACATGCAGCCGCTCTGCGAGGTGGTGCGCGACACGGTGGGGCGCCATGACAGTTTCGGCCTCGCCTGCACGCCGCGCTTCTACGAGGATGCCGGCTATCCCGGCCATATCAGCTGTTCGGAGAACTTCAACAACCAGCTCGACAGCTACGGCCTGGCGCGGCGGCCCGGCTGGCATGCGATCAACCTCTTCTACAATACCGGGGTCAATGCGGCGAATGCGATCTTCCTCGACGATCCCTGGTCCCGGCCGGGCGACTACGTCCTGCTGCGGGCGATGAAGGACCTGGTCTGCGCCTCCTCGGCCTGCCCGGACGATATCGACGCGACCAATGCCTGGAACCCGACCGACATTCATGTCCGGGTCTATGCGGCCCATAACACTTTCTCACGAGCGGTGGCTTATCGGATGAGCGCAGAAGCGGAGCCGCGTTTGACGCGGGAAACGGGTTTTCACCAGCGAACCTCGGCTTTGACCCGGCAGTTCACGGAATATCGCGGCTTCTGGCTGCCCAATCGCTTCAACAATGCCGGTCCCCAGGCGGAATACTGGGCGGCGCGCGAGAAGGCGGTGGTGATGGACCTTTCGCCGCTGCGCAAGTTCGAGGTGCTGGGGCCGGATGCCGAGGATCTCTTGCAGATCGCCTGCACCCGCAACATCCGCCGCCTGGCCGAGGGCCAGGTGGTCTATACGGCGATGTGCTACCCCCATGGCGGCATGGTGGATGACGGCACGGTATTCCGGATGGGGGCCGAGCGCTTCCGCTGGATCGGCGGCGATGAATTCGGCGGCAAATGGCTGCGCGACCTGGCCGAGGAACGGGGCCTGAAGCAGGTCTGGGTCAAGTCGGCGACCGACCAGCTCCATAACCTCGCGGTCCAGGGGCCGAAGAGCCGGGATATCCTCAAGGAGATCGTCTGGACCCCGCCGGCCCGGCCGCGGGTCGATGAGATCCAGTGGTTCCATTTCACCATCGGGCGGATCGGCGGCTATAACGGCATCCCGGTCCTGGTCTCGCGCACCGGCTATTCCGGCGAGCTCGGCTATGAGGTCTTCTGCCATCCCAAGGACGGCCCCGCCGTCTGGGATGCGGTCTGGGCCGAGGGCCAGCAGCACGGCCTGCTGCCGCTGGGGCTGGAAGCCCTCGACATGCTCAGGATCGAAGCGGGTCTCGTCTTTGCCAATTACGAGTTCAACGACCAGACCGATCCCTACGAGGCTGGGATCGGCTTCACCGTGGCGGCCAAGGGCAACGAGGAATTCGTCGGCCGCGAGGCGATCCTGAAGCGCAAGGAAAACCCCCGCCATGTGCTGGTGGGCTTGGAGATCGACGGTGCCGAAATCTGCGGCCATGGTTCTTGCGTGCATGTCGGGCGGGCCCAGGTCGGCGTCGTCACCTCGGGCTGCCGCTCGCCGGTCCTCAACAAGAACATCGCGCTGTGCCGCATCGATCCCAGCTATGCCGCGATCGGCACCGAGGTCGAGATCGGCCGCCTCGATGGCCAGCAGAAGCGCTACCCCGCCCGCGTCGTCCGCTTCCCCTTCTACGATCCCGACAAACTCAAGCCGAGATCGTAAGCCGGCCTGTTGTTCCGAGAGTTTGGCTATTTCTTTTCAAGCTCTCGGAAGACTTCATAGGCATTGCGTTCCACCCAGTTGTGCGCGAGACGCCCGTCTTCCCGGATTTCCCACACCGCTGTTCCCGTCACCTCGATCGGCGACTGGCAGGGCCTGGTATTCGCAAAGCCGTTATTCTTGCCGGTGATGCGCCAGCGCGACGCGACCCGGTCGCCTTTCTCATTCTGAAAAGTTTCGACAACGTGGAATTCGAAATCGTTGACCTTGGCAAGAAAGGCCGTCGCCCATTTCTTGAATTCCGATTTTGAGCGGATGTCGACGCCACCGGTTGTCAGGACGAAATCCTCGGTGACATAGCGGTCAATCGCTTCCGGATTGCGTGCCTGCCAGACATCCCGCCAAAAGTTCTCAACGATTTCCACCGCATTTCTTTTCGCCATTTTTCAATTCCTTTCGCGCCTCGATGCGAGACCTGCCGCTTTAATGCTGGGACTCGAGTTCCTCGAAATGACTCTATTGGAAATATAGGCTCGGAAATGGCGCCGATTTTGGCGAACACTTGCGACATTTAAGCTACAATCATCCGGGCTATATCCGGCGGGGGTGAGATGCCATGGGCTACGATCCTCTTTCACATCTCCAGGGGATTTCCGGCTTTGTGCATGCGGTGGAAACGGGGAGCTTCACCGCAGCGGCCTCGCGTATGGGCCTGTCCAAATCCGCCGTGGGAAAAAGCGTGGCGCGGCTGGAGGAACGCCTCGGGGTGAAACTGCTCACCCGCACCACCCGGCAGCTCAGCCTGACGGAAGAGGGGCAGGTCTACTATGCCAGCTGCCTCAAAGTGCTGGATGAGTTGAACAGCACCGAGACGCTGCTTGCCTCCCGGCATCGGGACGTGTCGGGACGGCTGCGTATCAATTTGCCGCTGTCATTCGGCCGAATATGGGTCATGCCGGTGCTGCACGAAGTCGCCCGTCGACATCCGAAGCTCATGCTCGATGTAACTTTCACGGATCGGCTGGTCGATCTGGTCGAGGAAGGGATCGATCTGGTTATCCGCGTCGGCGATCCCGGCGACTCGGTGAGCCTGATCGGCAGAAAGATCGGCACACAGCAATGGATGCTTTGCGCGTCACCGGCCTATATCGCCGCGAGCGGATTGCCGACGGCAATCGACGACCTGGAACGCCACCAATGCATCGTCTTCATGCGCGATGGCCGGGCGACACCCTGGCTGGTATGCGACGATGACGGCAATATCGTCGAAGCGCGGGTGAAGCCGCGCCACATCATCCGTCACGGCGAGGCGCTGCGTGAAGCCGTGTTATCGGGGCTGGGAATCGGCTACATGTCCACCTGGCTGATTGCCGATGATCTGCGGCAGAAACGGTTGCAGCCGGTTCTGATGACAGCCCCGGTCAATGCCGCGCCAATTCATGTTTTCTGGCACGGTTCGCGCGCGCCGGCACCAAAGATCCGCGTCGTTGTGGATGCATTGGTACAGGCTTTCCAGCCCGTTTCTCCCTGGGACAAGTTTTAAAACTGCGAAGCCGGGCAGACGCGAACGCTAGTCTCCTACCATGGCGCGTGCGCGCTTGACCTTGGCATCGCCCCAGACTTTTGGCTGTGTCGGCGGAACATTGCGTGCTGTCAGCGATGTGCCGTATCCCGGCTTCAGGGTGACCGCGCCGGCATCGTTCCTCACCTCGACCTCGCCGCTGAAAACAAAGATGTCATATGATTTCTCGAACGGACCGCCAAAAACATCGGTGCCCCGCAAGCTCAGAATAGCAAAAGGCGTATCGATCTTCGGCGGTGCCGTGGGCTTTTCCGCGTTACCGCTGTTGAAACGGAAGGCGCCGCGGAGGACGTGCAGGAAGTTGGAGACAGAATTGCCACCGAGCGAATCGTCCAACCGGACTTCGGCATTCTCGCCCAGATTCAAAGTGCTGCCGTCGAGCATCGCCACCTGCAATTGTCCGCCATCCCGGGTCCACAGCAGATCGCTTTGGAAGACTTTGTCGTCGAGATGCAAAAGGCGCGTTTCCTTGTCAAAGGTGGCGCCGGCGAGTTGCCGCATTTGCTTGACGCTTCCAAGGATGGTGCGGTCGGTCGCGGCGGCGGCGGTTCCTGCCGCAAAGCCGAAGCTCGTGACCAGGGATGCCGTCAGGCTCGTGCTCAGGGCGGCGCTACCGGCCAGGCGGCGGGCAAAACCGCGACGTGTCATCAGGGAGGTGCGGTCGGCGGAAAAGCGACCCGCGAAAGGTAAGGTCATAATAATTAAGCTCCTATCGATCGCCGGGCTCGTGCGCCGGCGCTTGATATCGGCCCCCGGGCGCACTATGCGTTTCGGCGCCTAGGGCGGCAATAGGAACGAAAACCCGCCGGTTGAAAGACGGCGGGTTGTGATCGCGGTCACGGGGGCGGGCCGCGATCGGCCCGCCCGGACGCTCGGAAAAGAGTTACTAGGCGAGGACCGAGCCGTTACTGGGAAAGGGCCGAACCCTGGCGCTTCGACATGAACTGCTTGGCGGTTTCCACCGCCACGGCAGCGTCGCGGCAATAAGCATCGGCGCCGACCGACTGCGAGAACGCTTCGTTCAGCGGCGCACCGCCGACCAGAACGACATAATCGTTGCGAATGCCCTTTTCCACCATGGCGTCGATCACGACCTTCATGTAGGGCATCGTGGTGGTGAGCAGGGCCGACATGCCGAGAATGTCCGGGCTATGCTGCTCGATCGCATCCAGGTACTTCTCGACCGGATTGTTGATGCCGAGATCGATGACGTCGAAGCCGGCGCCTTCCATCATCATCGACACGAGGTTCTTGCCGATGTCGTGGATGTCGCCCTTGACCGTGCCGATCACCATCTTGCCGACCTTCGGGGCGCCGGTTTCGGCGAGCAGGGGGCGCAGGATGAACATGCCGGCTTTCATGGCATTGGCGGCCAGCAGCACTTCCGGCACGAACAGGATGCCGTCACGGAAGTCGATACCGACGATCCGCATGCCTTCGACCAGGGCCTTGGTCAGCACATCATAAGGGGTCCACTTGCGCTCCAAAAGGATGTGGACGCCTTCCTCAATCTCTTCCTTCAGGCCGTCGTAAAGATCGTCGTGCATCTGCTGCACAAGATCGTCGTCACTCAGGCTGCGGAGATCCAAATCGCCATCGTCGGCCATGTTGCCACCCATCAAATTGCATCAAGCGCGGTGTTTGCTAAGCGCCGGCTAACCTGCCCGGAAGCGGGCGAAATCGCAACAGATGTAACGGTTCCGCGAGGTCGTCAGCCGCGCTGTTGCGACATTTTCTAAGTCAGTTGCGACTATGACCGCCGGCCATCGCGGCCCGGCTGGTTTTCCGCCGGGCGGTATGGCGGCCCGTGAGGAGGGAAGCGGTCAGGAGAGGGCGGCTGGAGCCGGAATGGTCTAGCTGGCGGCACGGCCTTTTGAGCGCGGCTTCAGCACGATCGGCTGGGTTGGCACCATCAGCAGCTCGTCAGTGGGGTCGAGAACGATGTCTTCGACCGCGATGACATGGCTGATCTGACCGGCTTCATCCGAAAGCGGGTAGAGGCCGGCCACATAGGGCCTGGATTGGCCATTGCTCAAGGCCGTGTCGCAGATGCCGAAGACCGGGCGGCGCTCATTGACGATCTGCCGATAGACCGCCGGCCAATCGGTGCCGACTTCAGTCGACATGTCCAGTTCATCAAGATAATAGCCGGTATAATCGAATCCGGCCGAGGTGACGCATTGCGTGCCGACGACGGTATAAAGAATGCGCAGCGGCGTATGCTCGATCCGCGTCAGGATGATACGCGGCAGGATCTGCTTCAGGGCGATCGGGTCGATATCGGCGCGACGCGGCATGTCCCGGCCGGCGCATTGCTGCCGCCAATAGACGTCCAACCCGCTCAGGACAGCGGAATTCAAATCAGCGACCGAGCGCGCTTCTTGCAAGTTGCATCCTCAGTTTAATCGGCGTCCCGACCACAGCCGCGATATCCGACGCATAGATTGAAGCATGAAGGGCAAGCGGATCATGCGCTGCCGCCCGCGAGCTGGCAATTGTAAAGATATGCACAGTCCATCCACATTCCTCCCCACGTTTATCCACAGAAAACGTGGCGGAATCCCGTTGTTTTTGCGGCTTTCCATAGATTTATGCACAGGGCCTTAAGGATGCATTAACGACGTTCTCGCCGCGGCCGGTTTTGCGGCCCGCCCTCGATCCGCCCGGTCCCGATAACGCAGCGGGCAGCGGGGCGTTCCCTGCGACGTCAATTTGTCATCGCCAGCCGGGCAGCAGGCGGGACGCCAAAGGCGCCCGCAAAACGTGAATATACGACGGCCGCCGGCCGCGGGCCGGCCGGGCTGTTGTGGCGGGCGGCTTATTATGTATCGGCTTTTGGTGTCACGGCGATTCGCTGCAGCCCGGTCTTGTTCATGATGGTCAGCACCGATGACTTGCCAACCACCTCGGCGGTCAGATAGCGGTGCAGATCGTCGATCGACAGGATGGCTTGTTCATCCACGGCCAGGATCACGTCGCCCTTCTGCAGCCCGGCACGATCGATGGCGCCGCCGGCGATGACCTCGACGATTTGCACGGCGGTCGGGCTGGCGCGCCGCAATCCCCGGCTCAGCCGGGCATCGAGCATGATCGTCTGGCCGGCGAAGCCCAGCACCGCGCGCTTGACGCGGCCATCGCGCATCAGCCGCATCGTCACGTCGATCGCTGTATCGATACCGATGGCGAAACACAGGCCCTGAGCCTGGCCGATCATCGCCGTGTTGATGCCGATGACGCGGCCCCAACCATCGACCAGCGCGCCGCCGGAATTGCCGGGATTGAGGGCGGCATCGGTCTGAATGACGCTCTCGATCAACCGGCCGGCCGGCGAGCGCAAGGTCCTGCTGAGGGCACTGACGATCCCGGCGGTGACGGTCGCCTGGAATCCCAGCGGATTGCCGATCGCGACGACCAGCTGACCAACGCGCAAATGCGCCGAGCTGCCGAACTGGGCATAAGGAAACCGGTTTCCTTCAAGACGCAGGATCGCCAGATCGGTCGCCGGGTCATCGCCAATGAGCGTCGCGGCAAACTGCCGTCCATCCGTCAGTCTCGCCGAGATATGCGAAGCCCCGGAGACGACATGGCTATTCGTCATCAGATAACCGTCGGGAGCATAGAGCACGCCGGATCCTGTGCCCCGTCCTTGGCCCTCGGCAAGAATATGCACGACGGCCGGGCCGACAGCTTCGAACGCTTGTGTCACACGGGCGGAGTAGGGATCCAGCGTGTCATCGGCAGGAAGTGGTGAATCGTATGGCATGAAGTTGAAATGGGTCGCTGCGCTTTGGCGCGCAAGTAGGCCCGGCCGGCGGGCGATGTCGGCATGGCTTCGGCCGGAGAATATCTGCCATGCGCATGCGGTGGCCCATGGCCGGGCAATTGCCGCAGCTGAGCCTGTGCCATGAAGGCAGGTTCGTTCGGCCGGGAAGCACCGTCGACATCCGCCGCATGCGCGATTGTCATCGCGCCTTGCTGCGAGGGCGTGCCGAGAACAAGAGACACCAGGACGTGCCGCGGATAAGACGCATTAGGGGGGACTGGCGCGATGACGGAAGAGAACTCGCCGTTTCCGGATTTTTCGGATGACGGCCGAGCGATTTGTTGAAACAGAAGCTAACCGATTGAAAGCATTGGAGCGGGTGAAGGGAATCGAACCCTCGTCGTAAGCTTGGGAAATTTAAACTTTGGATGCGGATGGATTCGTGTAGACGGGGTAAGCTGTTGATCCGAAATTGAAATTTCGATGGCCGTTTCCCACATCTTACCGGTGTCCAGGAGCATTTTTCCGGATTTTTTCCATATCGACGTGAGTGCGAATCGTGCAACTGCAGAGCAAGGCGGCGCGACAGAAATTGTCGCCCAAAGCAGAGCCATATTGGGTAAGGCTGACCAAAGGAGGGCATTTAGGATATCGCCGCTTGGCGCAGGGAGGATCCTGGACGGTTCGATATTGGGACAGTCTATCAAGTAAGCATCGTTATTCGGCGCTGGCTGCAGCGGACGATGCAATTCCTTCTAACGGGAAGACAATATTAAGTTTTGATCAAGCGCAGCAGCTAGCGCGGGAGTGGCTCGATCAGCAAGCAATAGGCGTTCAGCGTCGTGGGCCATACACCATCTCGGAATGTATGTCTGACTATCTCGAGTGGATCAGAACGCACCGAAAGTCATATGGCCATATCAAAATCTACATAAACGCTTTCATTCTTCCTCACCTTGGTCATATCGACGTTGCCAAGCTGACAACCGTGCTGATTCGTAAATGGCACCAGCAAATTGCTTCTGAGCCTCCACGACTGAGAAGTGGGCGATCCAAGGTAAGAAGGTTTCGGGCAGAAGATGCAAATTTGAAGGAGGCCGAGAGAAAACGTCGCCTGCGGGCAAACCGGCAATTGACTATCCTTCGGGCGGCCTTGAATCGAGCGTGGTCGGAAGGGCTCATCGCTCGAAACGAAGCATGGGCTCGTGTAAAGGCGTTTCCAAATACAGAACGCGCGCGCTCCCGCTATCTGACGATCGAGGAAGCGCGGCATCTTCTCGCGGTCTGTTCGCCAGATCTGCGGGACTTGGTGCAGCTAGCTCTTCTGTCCGGCGGGAGGTACGCCGAGCTCGGAGCATTGTTGGTCTCTGATTTCCATCCAGAAAGCGGAACGCTGCATGTCAGAGAAAGCAAAAGCGGCAAATCCCGACATATCGTTCTAAATAAGGAAGGAATAGCTCTTTGCATCAGGCTCGTAGCAAACAGACCATCGAGCGATAGCTTGCTAAAGAAAGCAGATGGATCGCCCTGGAAACAGGATCATCAGCATCGTCCCTTTAAGGATGCCCTTCGTGCCGCTGGCTTAGACCCTTCCTTTACTTTTCATGGACTGCGCCATACTTGGGCAAGCCTTACCATCATGAATGGCGCCGAACTTATTGTCGTTGCCCAGAACCTGGGGCATCGGGATACCCGGATGGTCGAACGCCATTATGGGCATCTCGCTAAAAGTTATGTCTCGGACGTTATTCGTAGAAGCTCGCCGCGCTTCATAGAAAATCCGCAGGAAGAAATTGGAGGACTTACCGGGCCGGTCGCCGACCAACTACAAATGCTCCCTTGTAATTGATGTGAAACGATATTCTGTAAATTATAAAATACTATGGAGCGGATAGGGTTTTTGTATCTAAATAGGAAAACAATCTACAGTGCATTTACTATTGAGATAGAACAACAGGTTAGTTGAGTTAAAAAAAAGGATATAAGGTTTATTGTCCTTAAATGGGATGAATTGACCCAGTTCCTCCAAAAAGAGGCCGGCTATGTACTTAGGTTGAAACCTTAAAGGACATTGCCATGGAACACCCAAAAATCTTCACCGTAGCCGAGGCGTGCAAAATTGCGCGCATCAGTCGTGCGTGGATCTATAAAGAATGGAAAGACGGTCGGGGGCCGCGGAAAATTAAAGCCGGGTCTCGCACCTTAATCTCCTCCCATGCTCTTTCTGAATGGATGAAGTCCCTAGAGCAAAACCAAAGGGAGGACATCTAATGCTCGTCTTGCGCATCGGGCGAAACTTCCAATGCTCGAACTGCATGGTATTAGGTATGCCTAATTGTCTGGCCTTTATCTTGCGGGCCGGCGAATACTTGCGCCGGGGATATCAGCTGACACCCAACAACTTTGGCAGACTGCAAAACTTGCGGCCGCTGCAGGTCAAGGAAGTGAGCCATAAACCGAGTTATTGCCGGTATTCCATCGCCTTAGCCTGGAGATTTGCATCAGCAAAGTTCCTCTATGTGAGCTGTCGAGCACATATATGGGTAAGGCAAGCAGAGGAATTACCGAATAGGTTTACGAGTAATACGACGATGATTGCCGTAGCTATACGGCTGAACTTGTACAAGCGTCGGATACAGAAACGATCGTTACACAGTGTGAGTGGGGGGCCGTCTGATGAATGATGGTAATAGCCTATCGGTCGCTCTCTCTCTCCGTGGTGTGAGAAATATTGTTGAGAGCGTCGATGAAGCTTTCCGCGTCGGCTATCGACTGAACCGGTGGATAACGATCAATTGGGAGCAGGCAGAGGTTTCAGCTGATTTCCATGCAGCCCAAACACGCTTTTGGAAATTGGCTTGTGAGTGGTTGCGCAGAAGAGGTGTTCCATTCGCTCAAGTCTGGGTTCTTGAAAACCACTGTAAGACCGGTATCCATGGACACTATTTGGTTCATGTGCCTCCGACGTTTGTCGAAGAGTTCGGTCGGCTGCAGCGACGATGGCTTCGGAAAGCTGGCTGTCGAGTAAAGCAAGGAATTGTGAAATCAAAGCAATTTCCACCAGGTACTGAGATTGGGAGGGCAAATGGTACTGTTCGGTACATGCTGAAAGGTGCCGGCAAAAAAATATGTACTGCTCTTGGCATTCGCCGTGAATTTGGAGGAACAGTTATCGGAAAAAGGTGCGGTGCCTCGGAATTTCTCAGTGAAGCAGCTCGCACTCGAAGAAAGAAGTCATTCACGGTGCATCCAAATCACTATAGAGCCCGTATGACTATCGCCTTGGGTCACATGAGCAGAGACGAGGCCGAAAATTGGCTGCTGACTAAGCCGCAACAGGAGAGCGTCGATCAGTGGCGGTTGGAGAACCTGGTACCATCAAGAGTTCCCCATCGCGATTAGGTGCAACGGACACAAAATACCCTCCGGGGGCAATGATGCCTCCGGGGGTAGTCCCCATGCTCACAAATTTTGCCGGTTCATTCCAGCTGGCATTCCGTAACGAGAAATCGAAGACGCGTGTTTCGGCCGAGCGACCCCCTTGCTCGTCGAGGCAGGCTGTGAGAAGGCCGAAAAGAAGGCCGACGGCCGCGCGTGAAGGAGGGCTCGGCTAGGGGTGGTGCGAAAATACGCTGAGGGCCGTGAGGGGCCGAAAAAACGGCCTTGCCGATCGAAGACAGTGATGAACTGGAATGGATGCTACGAAATCACGTTCAATGCTGTTTCCTCATTGCCTAAGCATCAGCCCGTCATGATCCGGAATTTTTCTTGGTTTTCCAGGTCCGAGCAAAATCGTTCGATCGAGTTTAATATTCGCGTAACTCGCTACGCAAAAATAAAATGAAACAGCCAAGTCAGCCTCTGACCGTTTGTAACCGTCCGGCCCTGGCCGCTTTCCATTTCCCTTAACTCTGCCTGAAACTGTCGATATCAGGTGGGCATAGCGTCCACATATATTTACTAATGGATACTTTCAATGATCAAAGTCGTGGCTGGGTCTGACCGTACCCGTCGGCGCTCGTCTTGGTCGAAGCCTCCGGCGCTTCCCCAATGCCCGCGACACCGTCCAGCGTGAATGTCCTCGTATTGTTGCTGCCGTGGCATAATCATCAACAGGCGGAGACCTAAGGACGCTTATGAGAAGCCCTAAGCCAGAAGCAATTACGATTTGCGGAGTAGCCACATCATGAAGCTCGCCTTACGCGAGTGAAAGTCGTAACCTGCATTGGGGGAAGGACGACAATGACGAGCCAAATAATAGACTTCAAACAGCCAGAGATGCGCCATAGCTTTACAGGGCGCGTCCGCAACTTCAACCTACCGCCAACGGCGTCGAACTCAATGATGCCAATCTACGAAGCGGTTACAAACGCGCTCTACGCAATACAAGAGCGCTTCCCCGATACATGGGCCGACGACGGCATTGTGAGCATTGAGGTGCTTCGGCGACCCATTGACGAAGATCGACCGGGTCCGAGACCTAAACATGGGGACGTTGAAGGCTTCGTTATTTCCGACAACGGAATAGGCCTGACTGACCCGCTATTTCTCCATTTTCAAGAGCTGGACACGGAGTATCGAGCGGCCAAAAAGGGACGCGGCATCGGCCGTTTATCGTGGCTTAAGGTGTTTCGTAAGAATGAAGTAGTATCCATCTTTGAACGCGGCGAGCAGAAAGTACAAAGATCATTTGATTTCAGATTGAACAATGAGAGCCCCTTTGACGCATACAACGAAGCGGTTTTGCCAGCCACTACGAAAACGGGAACTATCGTAAACTTGCGAGAATTCGACGATCGGTTTTCGGCGAAGGCCCACGTGAAACCAGGTGACATTCGCAACAGTCTCCTTGCTCACTTTATCTCCCTCTTCGCTCAGCCGAAGCGTCTCAAGATCAATCTAATCGATGAAGAGGGATCTACCAATCTCTCCGACTTCTTTTTTGACTCCATCATAGGCGACAAGCAGCCGGTCGAGGTCGCAATCGATGACAGCCACAAATGCTTTATCATGCATTTGCTACTCCCGAAGAAGCTGGCTCCCATTGGCAACTCTTTGATTTTCTGTGCAGCGGATAGGTCCGTCGTTACTAACAAAATTGACGATGTTATTGGTCTTAAGTCGCTCCCCAGCGAGGAACATGGCAGCCTAATCTATATCGGCCTCGTTTCGGGTCCAATGTTCGATGAAGCCTTGAACCATGAACGTACTGGGTTCGATCTCGGTGACATCGACTTCGAAGAAGTAACCAAGCTCATTGTGGACACGACGAAAGCGTTTCTTGACCCCTATTTGAAGGAGAGACGACAGCGGAATAGAGAGATGCTTGAGCGCGTGCTGCAAGAGAATCCGCTATACGCATCGGGGATTACTAACGTCGAAGAGTACGTAGAAGATATGCCGCTAAACTGGGATGAAACACAGCTCGTTCAAGATGTGGCAATCAGGCGGCACCGCGCCAACAAAGCGTTGTATAAACAGGTGGAGAAGCTCCAAGTCAATTCGGCAAGTATGTCGGACGAGCAGTTCGCGAAGCACGTGCACGACCTAACCGCGGCTCTTGGAGAGACAGAAAAGAGCGCTCTCGCCCAGTATGTGGTCGAGCGCCGCTGGGTGATCGAAATTTTAAAAGAGCGCCGAAAGATCGACAAAGCAACTTCAAAGCACCAGCCAGAAGACATTGTTCATGAAATATTCTGTCCGTTGGGTGTGACGAGTGACACGCTCAACTACGACGACCATAACCTTTGGCTAATAGACGATCGCCTCGCCTATTACACTTACATCACGTCGGACCGCCAGATTCGAACCTTCGCAAAAGAACAGGAGCCGGTGACTGCGGAAGAGGAATTGCGGCGTGAAGCTCTGAAGGACATGAAGCTTTACGGTGATGGGAGTGAGCCTGACTTAGCGATATTCAAGCGCCCCATGCTGTTTCGTCGCGAGAATACAAAAGATCCAGTAGTAATCGTCGAGTTTAAGAGCCCAGATAAGGTCACCTATTCGGGAGCTCCTGGTGACAACCCTGTTTTCCAAATTCGTAAGTACATCGAGTCTTTGCAGTCTAAAAGCTGTTACACCCATGATGGCGAGCGCATCACAGATATCAATGACAAGACACCATTTCATTGCTTCTTGATTGCGGAGCCCTCTGATCAACTCTATGAGCTTTTGAAAGCTCATCAAATTTATAAGCCAACGCCGGACGGTAACGGGCGATTTGCGTACTTCGACGATCTAAATGCTTACTTCGAATTCATTCCCTACGATCAGGTGCTTCAGAACGCATCGCTGCGCAATCAGGCGTTCTTCGCGAAGCTTAAGATCGAGAAGCTGCCCTCGAAATCCGCGGCAGCAGCTGAGTGATCGCGTTTTGATGTCTGACTGGCGAGGCGAAGTCTCGCTTTTTGCCAAAGGAAATGGATATCTTGGGCCAATGAACGCTCACTCCGGGACGAGGCGGGAGCTGTGAAGATTACGACTAGCTGTCCTTGTCAGCTAATTTCAAAGTCTCCAGGTATTGTCGCCGATGATCGCGGGGCAGAGATCCAAAGGTTTGTTTGAACACCCGTCCAAAATGGGTCATATCCGTAAAGCCCCAGCCGTAGGCGATTTCACTAATCGTCCGATTTATCTGAGCAGGATCTTCAAGCGCTGTTTTGCAATGAGCGAGACGGCGCTCGAGAACAAAACGCATGAGTGATTGCCCCGTGTCTTTGACGATGGCATTGGCATACCGTGCGCTGATCCCAGCAGCCCTGGAAATCGTTTCGATATCCAGTTCTGGATCAGTCAGTCGTGCCTCAATTACCGACCGAATCTTCGCCAAGCTGACAGCACGAGCCGAGGATAACCGCGGCCGGCGGTCTCCGGCATTTCCCAGGGAAATGCCAACTAGATCGAGCAAATGATTTCGTGCAAATGCATCGCACGTTGGCGCTAGGTTTCCACCGTGCTCAGCCAACATGGCGATATAGGAGAAGGTTAGCAAATTTTCCGGACGTGAGCGCTTGATTGTCTGGATGAGCATTTCCGGCGTCTTACCGATGCGCGCTTCGATCTCCCGCCGAGGTAGCTTGAGGACAAGAAGTTCTGACCCAACATGGAACTTGCCTGTGTAAGGCAGTAGCGGATCAAGAAGCGCCATTTCGCCTTCGGCGAGCGTGGCTTGGCGCCCGTTCTGTTCGAGTGTCAACGAACCGTGGAGTTGGTTGCAGAGGAAAAACTCGTCGCTCGTCGCACGAGCTATGTGGCGATCGATATGAGACACACTCATCGGTGAGTTTTCAAACTTGACGAGCCCAATATCCATGACGGAACTATATTGCAGCTCAGCGTGAAAGTGCGGTTGGGAATCCGGCCGCGAGTCATGGTCCACGACCTTCACGCAGGCAACCTCGTGCCAGAACGAAAATCGATCACGTGGATGTACAGCCATGGTCGAAAACAGTCTATTCACAGCAATCTCCTGATCAGGCCGTGGGACTCGCCCTCCTGCTACGTGAGAACCTTCGAGCGTTTGCGCCCGTCTGCCGAGTTGGCGATATAAACAGATAACCAAGCCGGCGCAAAAAAACTTGCTCCGTGGGGTTGCGACATGGAGTCCTGGTCCCTCTCGACCGAAAAATAATTCCGCATCAGCCGATCCAGTTCATCAGAAATTGCATATCTCTGTATTCCTAACCAGGCTCGGCTAACTGTAAGCTCATGATCAGCGACGACGAGTTAAAAAGTCCTTTTTATATCGATCATCCGAAAAGGGGACTCTGGCCCTCTTCGTTCGGCCTTATAGCATTAATCTGGGGGCTGATCGCGGGGTTGCTGATCACAGGTTTCATAAGCATTCTTTGGCATGCCATCCGTGAAACCGGCGCTCAAGATCACCCCCTTTTTATACCTTCAATTGTCATGTGCAGCGCGTTGGTGGCGCTTATTACGATAGCGGTTCCCTGCACTATTAGGCATCGCGCGGAGATCGCAGCAATTCGTTTCAAATTAAATGCGATTCAAGGCGCCACGACCGGCGTCTTAGATGGCATGGTAGACGGCGTATTACTTGCCGACATTCGCCAGGCCGGTATGCCCTTGGTTTTCGTCAACAAAGGCTACGAAGCAATAACCGGCTGCACGGCGAGCGAAGCCATCGGCAGGAAATATCCATATCTTCAGAGCACCGACCGGTTCCAATCCGACCTATCCGATATCCGACAAGCCATGCTTGCATGCCGTGAGGTGGCAATCACCATGCAAAGCTGTCGCAAGGATGGAACTACTTTTTGGAATGAATTGCGGCTGAGGCCAATAGCCTTATCGGGAAAGGAGCCGACACATTACATCGGCTTTCTGCGGGATGTTACCGAGGTAGTGGAGCTGAAGAGGGTGGGTCATGTCGATCAAATCACCAAGGCTGCTAACCGCTCCTATTTCTTCGATCAAGTGGCAGCTCTTACAAGAATAGGCGACGCCGATTTGATTATGGTTGTCAAAATAGACATCGCTCGCTTCCACGAGATCAATGACAGCTACGGACACGAGGTCGGCGATGAGCTGTTGGCGCAAACTGCGGCGCGCCTCGGCAAGCTGCGGGCGGCTTGTGTCGCACGACTAGCGGCTGATGAATTTGGACTGGCTGTTAGGTTGGAAAAACCGGAGGATGCGAAGAACGTCATATCTACATTGCGAGCAGTGCTGTGCCCAAAATTTGTGTTGGCGGGCACCACCGTTCATGTCCGGTTCGCCATTGGCTACGCTGTGGGCGCACGTGGTGAGGATGCGATGACCTTGATGCGCCACGCTGGAGTCGCGCTCCAGGAATCACGCCGCTCGCGACTGCGCGAGGTGCGTGGATTTGATAGTCACACGGATCGAAATGTTCGAAATCGGATACGCTTAACCCATGAGCTGAGTCAAGCGGTGGCGGATTCGGATTTCGAACTGCACTATCAGCCGAAAGTTGACATCGATTCGGGCGCCATTATCGGTGTCGAAGGCTTGGTCAGATGGCGGCATCCGCTGTTCGGATTGCAGGCGCCGGGCCGATTCATATCTCTTGCCGAAGAGACGGGGATCATCGTCGATATAGGTTCTTGGGTGATGCGTGAAGGCATGTGTTTCGCCGCTCGGCTCAATCAAGGCCGCGCCGCACCGCTAACAGTCTCGATCAACGTATCACAAGCACAGTTCACCAGTTGCGATATGGTCGCCCATCTCGGCGAACTTCTGCGTGAAACGGGTGCAGATCCTTCCTGGCTGATGCTGGAATTGACCGAAACGCTCTTCGCTGACGGCTCTCTCGAAATGATTGGCACGTTCAAGAGGATCCGGGAGCTAGGTATCGGCTTGTCTATTGATGATTTTGGAACGGGATATTCAAGTCTGCGCTATCTCGAGCGGTTTCCAATTTCAGAAGTGAAGCTCGATAAAAGCTTCGTGGAGGATATGCATCAGAGCCGCGTCAAGCAAACCGTCGTAGATGCTATTATAACGCTCGGGAAAGCGCTCGACATTGCCGTTACTGCCGAAGGAGTTGAATCTGAAGCCGAACGAGCACTCTTGCAGCATGCAGGTTGCCGTTATGGGCAGGGCTACCTTTTCGGTCGACCGTTGCCGGAACAAGACATCATCGAAGTCATCAGAAATGAGGATGCGAAGGCAGTGTCGACGCAAAGCAGCGCGGCAACAAATTGATAGCTGGTTAAACTCTTGCATCCAGGTTTCTCGACTGCTCCAGCAAGATGATGTCTTCTATTGCTCCAGTGCTTTAACTGGGGCAGCACTGCGATCAACAATCCAATTGGCTTTCCATTTCGTGGGGCGCAGATCATCGCCCGTAGAAGCTAGACAGAGGGCTGAAAGGAAATAATGATACGCAATCTGCTGACAAGGATTACGGCCATTTTTGACTGGGAGCGGTCGCTGCTCGAAGATCGCCCGTCGCGCGTTGTGACGAAAACGCGAAATATGCAACATCACGCCGGGTTCGATGACCGTGCGAGGACGTTGATCGACATCCGGTCGAATCCGCAGGCGCCTATTGCGGCCAGCACGGTCGAATTGATCGGTATGGGAGATATCCAGGCGGATTTAGGCGACAATTGGAGATTGGTGGCAGCTCGTGCGTATGATATAGCCGAAAAGACGATACGCAAAAATCTAACGGCCAAAGACATCTTCACCCGACGAGATGCCGATACCTTTATCTTGTGCTTCGCCGATTTGAATAAACGCGAAGCAAGCCAAATCACCAAGGCTATTGTTGACGAGATCAAGGGAAAGCTGTTCCGCGAGATTCCGGAAGCCTCGAAGCTTCAGATCGGCCACCGTATCACTGAAGTGGAAGCGCATACAGCGAATGACGGTGCGTCGATGCTGGAATGTATCGCCGCTTCGCTCGATGCCGTTAAACAAGAGGCAACTGAATCCTTCGAGCGACAGCGACGCGTGCTCTTAGATGATGCAACCGTTGTCTTCAGTCCCACCTGGAGTCCGGCACAGGAGCGCATTGTCGTACATCGTTGTTTGCTCGATGACTGGACCAGCCGTTCGACGCTGCAATCTTTCGAAACGATTGCCGAACCAAGCGAACTTCAACGGGCGATTGCGGAGCTTGATTACTTGATCCTCGGCCGGGCGATCAGTACTTTGCACAGCCTGTTGCAAAGCAACAGCAAGGCAATTCTCTTGGTGCCGGTAAATTTCTTTACGCTGAACCAAAAGAACTTCCGTGATGACTATCTGGACCTTTGTCGGCGTGTGCCGCGATCATGTCGAAAGTTTATGCTGTCGGAAATTTACGGCGCGTCATCGCTGACGCCTGTAAGCCGGGTGATCGAAATGTCGCAAGTCCTCCAGCCGTTTTTCAATGCCGTTGTGGTGGGCCTTCCCGTGACCGGGATCACCAAGTTTTTCGACATCGCCGCAAGCGGCATTTATGGCGTTTCCATTTCACTTGACGAATTGCCTGCCAGCGGGGCGTCTATTTTACAAAGGTTTGCTGCTGCTGCCAAAGCGGCGGGACTGCGTAGCTTCGTGCATTGCGCAAGGACGACCGGTCAATTAACGGCAATGGTCGAAGCCGGGATAGACTATATCGACGGCGAAGCGGTTGCGCCAAAGGTGGAAGCGCCAAAAAGCGCCCATTCATGGAAACCGCTAGAACCTTCGCGTTACGGGCGACTGTGAAAGATATGCGCTCGTGATTATGCTCCAGCGAGGTGGTCGCCTCCAGGAAATCGTTCATGGCGATCAATTGCAACAAAGTCGGTCGCATAGATGGCCTCTTTGTATGAAGTGGGATTAACGACCTCGATATGAACCTCGCGCTCATATCGTTCCCCCCGGCTATTGACTGGCGCGCGAAGGAAACTTCCTTATTTTGGTACCTAGCAAATCTTCGTAGCCCTTTCGACAGTTCTTTCATTTTGCGCTACAGTCCTATGTCAGCGCAGCTTGGGGGCAGCGTGAGCAAACACGACAAGCGAATGCATCTGCATACGATCTCATTCAAGGCGAGGTTAGTCGACGCCAAGAGGCTCTGCCAAGTTCTGGAAAGAGACTTTGTGCTCGCCAGATTAGAATCCAATTCATCGCGAGTTCCGAAGAACCGAAATTGCTCAGGCCAAATTGGAGACCTCGAGCTGGATCAATTGGAGCCAAAATTCTCGCCATTCTTGACGACAATAAGGTGCATTCGCGAGCGGAAATTGCGAGCCTACTCCCAGGAGTGGCTGTGGGTGCAGCCCTGCGGAAGTTAGTGGAAGTCGGTGCCGCAGTTTCTCCCTCTTGGGGCTACTATGCTGGGCTAACGCCGGCTGATCTCAGTTATGTCAACGCTGTCCGAGCAGAGCTCGACCTTCCGAATCCAGAAGAACTACGCGCTAAGCTCGATGAGGAACGTTGCCTCTTTTACGACGAGAACGAAAAGTGGTTGCTGACTAGAGCGCGACAGGCGGGGATCGCTCGGTGGCGGTTGAATAACATCGCACCATCGAGAGTTCTCCATCGCAATTAGGTCCAGCTGAAATCACAAAGTGCCCTCCGGGATCAATAACGCTTCCGGGATGGTCCATCCTTCGCAGATCTTGTCGGGTCATTTCCAGCTGCCACCTTGACGAAAAATCGAACACTCTCGCGTTTCGGCCGACGAGTCCCTTATCTGTCGGGGCGTGCCATGAGAAGGCGGGAAAGAAGGCCGAGAAAGGGTCGAGACGGGCCTGCTCGGCTAGGGGGCATGCGTGAATAGGCTTACGTCTGTGAGGGGGCGAAAAAACCGCCTTGCCGATTGAAGGCGCCGATGGACTGGAATGGATACTACATCATCACGCTCAATGCTGTTTCGTCATTGGCTAAGCATCCGCCCGTCGCGATCCCGGAGGCTTTAGGAAAGCAACCAGATTCAAACTACCTTCGCGAAGCAACCCGGGTCCGGGTCAAGAACCAGCCTGTTTCGGCAATGCTACAAAGTTACTTTCCAGCTTGCATACCGGCTGGGCTTTCTTATTCAACCAAGTTTGCTGTTTCATGTTGCCAGATGCAATGAACACCAATTTATCGCACTGCCCGCCTTCACGGATGAACCAGCCATCTGACGCCTCCAATATAAGCGCAGCATTTCGAGGAATATCTCCATCGGTCACAAAAACCACGGCTGATCCTCCACCCAGGTAGACCGTTCTAAGGAGTATCCCACCTACGGGACCTAAATAGTGGGCCCAACTGACCGCCATAGCGAACAACAAGAAAACGGCTCGAGAACGTTCCGCAATCGGGAGGCGTTCGGCATCCGACTCGCTATTTCTTTTTGAAGTACCGAAAAGAAAAACAGCGAAGACGCCAAACGCACAAGCTAACCAGCCTAAAAGCGCGAAGCGGGCTCCCCAATCAAAGCTCGACCCAAAAAGAACAAGGGCAAACAGGATCAGCATCGCATATCCCGCATGCGCCATGCCCATGAAGCGATCAACAAGACGATCCCAACTAAGAGCCTTTAATGAGCCCTTCTCTGCTGTGCCAAATAGCTTGATGGCAAGGAATATCAAAGAGACTATGCTTGACGTCGTTAGACTAAGAGCAACTCCTATAGAAACGTTGACCAACCAGAGGGTGCTCGAGAACAACCTAGTCGGCGGCACGCCTTGGCCCAGAAGGTATGAAGCGGCCGGCAAGGCAGAGATACAAAAGATTGCAAGGATCTCCCAAAACGCATTGGATACCCACGCGAGCACGCCCTGCGCTCGCAATGTCTCCTTGATTTCTTCCAACATGTCCATTCCATTCCCCAACGAATGCGGGCTAGTTATAGCCACTTGAGCGAGGATCATCTTTGACCTGTCAGGCGGCATGTACGCTGCGATTGGCAGAGACTTAACTAATTGGCCAATTTATCTTGGGTCACTATCGGAGTTGGAGGTGCGGGCGCATCGGGGTTTGCAGGCGCGTCGTCCTGTCTGACTGCCTTTAGAATGTCATTTAGAACAGCGTCGGTCTCTCTGCCACCATCCCACGACATCCATGTCTGCAAAGAGGAAAAAGCAATAGATACCGCCAAACTTATGATCGTTATGTAAACCGCCCAGCGAGCTGCCTTTTCGGATTTCTCGGCGAGCCTCGTTGCCTGAGCTGATTCAGTGGCGGAAAGACGGGCATGCTCCAGTGATATCGCTGAAAGATCTGCGAGCTTCTGGATTAACGCCGCCTGCTGAGCTTGCACCGATAAAAGTTCGTCCGATTTAACGATCATCTTTGCGAGAAGATCGTTGGTCTTGTTGATAGGGTTTGGTGGAATCTCGAAGTTCGGAATTTCGAGGGTGTGCGTTTCGAAGGCAGGCGGCTTGAAGGAGGGCATTTCGAAGTTGGGCATATAGGATTGGGGCAGCCCGACGTTCACTCCAGCGATACTCCTTTGTAGCTCCTCTGAAATCGACGACATTCGGTTTAGAGTGTCAGTAAGCAAAGGGTTTGACGGGATAGGATCCAGGAGACTTTGAAGAGGATGGGTGGACTTTTCCTTAGGTCCCATCATGCGCTCCAGCAGCGAATTCAGCCCGCTCGCTTCTGTTGCGTCTCGAAATTGCGCAGCAATCGACGGGTCTCCCACCGCAGCATCAAGCTTGGGGCCGACTGCACCACCAATGAAATCGGAAACTCTGGTCATCGGGTGCTCCTACTCCTTTGGAACAAATAGAATACGCGCTAGGTCCGATTCGTAGGAACACCAAAAACGAGAAAAACCGCCTGTGCCTGCCATATTTGGGCATTTATAGAAGATGGAAATAAAGCAAGCTCTTGAGGCCTATTTCAGCGCTATCACATGAGGCTCGCTTAAGTGCTCTTCGACACCTGATTCAAGCCTCCCAGCCAGTGGTTGCGGCAGGCGACATCGTGCGTGATTTGGATGTTCCAGCCAGCACGATGTCGACACATTTCGCGATCCTTAGTCGAGCTGGGCATGTAACATCAAAGCACAAGGGCTGGGTGATCAGTCACCGGGTTGGTACTGATGGCGTCCGGGAACTACTTAGCTTTCTGGCGAGCGACTGCTACCGCGGCAAGCCAAAACTTTGCAACGACCTTATGAAAGCAATGGCATCCGTCTGACCCTCGATATTCAGAGGCACTCTAAGTGACGACCCCTAGCTCTTAAGCGGTTAAATCCGCTACCCTCGCTTGAAAAGCCAGATAACGAGGGGGCCATGCAACAAGAAGATTTAGAGTACTTCACTTCCTTGGCTCGAAGTTGGGGGCGGTTCGCAGTGGCCGCCGTACGATCATACATTGCAGTGAGAGGCCGAAGTGGATGGCAGTTGCGATGGAATCATCTTGAGCTAACTCCTACGAATAGGCCTGAAGCAAACCGGACTGTCCACACTCGCTCCATTTTCGCACATTGGTCTGTTCGGACGATCGACAGCGGTGGCGCAGAGAGCTTAATCACCGAGTTCTTGAAGAAACAAGGGCAGGAGGAAGTGGGCGGCTTTGATTCGAGTCTAGAAAGACCAGCTCATCTTGAAAGCAATTTTCAGCCGCATCAGCCGCCTTATCGCGCTGGGCCACTTAGACTTCCCACGATGTATTTTGTCGGAAAGCCGTTGCCGCCTGGTGAACTTCCCCAAAATCCCACCTTGGACTTAGAAGTGATGGCATTTGAACCACCATTCAGCAATTTTCTGAACTTGCTCGGTGAGTTTGGTGCGTTTCCCGATCATGGTAATGCTGAGGCGGCTAGCGTTAGCTCTTGCACGATATTCCCGCCGATCTCGGCAGATAATTTAAGTTTCCAAAACGGCAAGCTAACTGGTGAACTTTGGCTTTCTCCGACCGCGGAAATTCCAGACATTACGGTTGGGCTGATTGCATACCATAGTGCAGGAAACGTAGATAGAGTGATGATAGAGAGTGAGAACGTTGATTGGGTTACCACTGATGAGGGCCATAAGGGAAAACTAATGTTTCCCATTGGGGATGCTTCTCCTATGGGGAGCTTGATGATCAATTTTCAAGGAGAGCATGCCGCTCGTTTTTGGCTCCGAGATCCTAAAAAATCTTTCAGTAATCTTGTAGCTCTGCACAAAACGTTCGACCCTAAGAATTATACAGAAAGCCTTTTTGAGAATGGAGCGAAGGAAAGCTTTGAAGATCGTGTAAATTTGTTAGTTACCCTGCTCGGGGGCAGTCCATTGCACTATGGAAAAATAGGCCAGTTCACGGATGCCCCCGACATCGTCGTATTTTCGAAGTTTGACGAGCAAATATATTTAATCGAATGCACAACCGGCGACGTTAACAATAAAGGAAAGGTGGACAAATTATCAGCCCGAGCCAGTAAGGTAAAAGAGGACTTGGCGGCGGAAGGGCAAGTGGCGCAGGGCGTTGTGCCAATTATTGCTGCCGATTGTCCTCGCGAACAAACAAGAGGTTACTGGCCCCTACTACATCAAAAACAAATTGCTTTGGCATGCCGAGAACAGTTGGTCGAGCTTTTGGATAGGCTCGATTTTGCTCCGGATGCCCGCACACTTGCTCAAATTATACAAAGCTGGATTCCTAATGTCCCTTCGACGGTATCCTCGGTGGACTAGCCGGACGACCGTCATGAATGGAGGAACTGGTTAACTTTTCAAGCATGGTAGGAGATCGAATTCTTGGGGAATATAAAAGCTGTTCGAGCTTTAAAGGGTGGGAAAGACGAATGGCATAAGTATTGTGAACAACCCGAAGCTAGTTATGACTTTAGTGGGGAGAATTTTGATCGCCTGAACCTCAGCGAGCTTATTTTCAAGGAAGCTGCGAATTTTCGCAGCTGCAAATTTGGATCCTTAACGCTTAGGAGTGTAAAGTTTTATGGCGATGTAGATTTTTCCGAAATCCAAGTAAGCGGAAATACTTTTATGTCGTGCACGAGCGACCGAATGTTAAATTTTAACGATGCTAGATTCGATGGTCGTGTCGTCGTCGCCGCTGAGCTTCGAAACTGTTCGTTCGAACGCGCAATCTTTAATGCGGCTGTCAGTGTTTTCCGTCAGAGGGTTTTCTTTGTCACATTTAAAGCGTGCCAGTTCTTAGACTACGTAGACTTCACCAACGCTCAATTAGAGGACGTTGTATTTGAAGCAGTAACCTTTTCTGACCAAGCTGGCATTCCTAATCCCAGATTTGTAAGCTCTGAATTTCAGGGGTTATCTTTTCACAAAGCCCAGTTTTGTGGACAAGCGAACTTTGAAAATGCAAAGTTTACCGCTTCAGCCAATTTCACGAAATGCCGCTTTGATAAAGCACCCAAGTTCCATCAAGTGGATATGCACGAAGGAGTGACGTTTTCGGACACGTCGGAGTTTGACCAACAGTTTCCGGATACCTACAGCTCAGACGCTGCCCATTGCTATCAAACGCTGAAGAAAAAAATGGTGAGCTTGGATGCTACCGCTGCCGCTGTGTCATTTGCTCGTCTTGAACTTAAATCACGTCATCGACAAGTCACGCGAAGTCGTTGGCTATTTATGCTGTATTGGGCAATGTCTGACTATGGACTGTCGACCTGGCGACCGCTCTGTTGGTTATTTGGGGTGACGATTGCCGGCGTCTTTGTTGCTTGGCTGTGCGCTGTTTGTGGAACTCCCCCTTTGGATAAAGAACTTTGGAGCCTTGCTATTGCCAGTTCCTTTCCACTCAGTGTGACCGCGAAGATAACGCTACCTCAGGGAGCAATAGATATTATTCGGCCTGAGTTTAGGTTTTGGTACTCTCTCTGGGTCGGTTTCCAAAGTGTTAGTAGCGCTACATTACTGTTTCTATGTGGCTTAGCTATTCGGAATCACTTGCGACTGAAGTAAACTGTATTAAATACGATAGGTCGCTAACATCGTCGCAACAAATTGGAGCTTTGGCGACAGTGTACTTTTAGCGTCGGCGCATATCCTTCTTTTCCAACTTGCAGCGCGCAAATCGTTTGCTCCAGTACTCTCTCCGAAATTGGTGGAAGGCGCCCGAGGTGGAAAACGGTGGAACACTAAAGGTCCTAGCCCGCCCAACGTGGCCAGTTCGGAGTCATTAATGCCGAATCAATATGAAAATCGGGTCGTTGCTTTCGTTGATATTCTAGGCTTCAAAGGGCTTGTAGAAGAAGCTGACAAAAACGAAGAGAAGCGCACTGCACTCATCGAGGTACTTGGCAATATCAACGATGTCAGCTTGCCGTGGAAAACCGATGGCACCACGGACCTACAAACTCAAAACTTCTCGGATAGTTTGATTTTGTCGGCGCGCAACGACAGCCAAGGGCTATGGCATATCCTCTTTGTGCTCGATCACTTGGCGGGGAAGCTACTTCGAATGGGGGTGCTGGTGCGAGGTGGCGTAACCATTGGCCCCATGTACCACGATGATAAAATCGTGTTTGGACGGGGCGTGAACAAAGCCTATGCATTAGAATCAACAATAGCAAAGTATCCGCGCGTCATCTTGGGTGCATCTGCAAAAAAAGCAGCTGAAAGATATGCCTCTGAAGATGAGGTAGCTGATGCCCTACATCATGCTCGCATTGTGCGCGACAGAGATGGTGTTTGGTATTTGAACTATCTTTTGATGCTCGCGACTTACAATTCACAGGGACCGGTTGATGAGGCAGCAAAGCGCCATACCTTATTCAAGGATGGGTGCAAGATACAAAAGATAATTCAATCTCGCATTGACGAGATGATAGAAGCGCCGGACGTATACGCCAAATGGGAATGGCTAGCTCAATATTGGAACAATACCGTGGCAAAGCTCGGCGAAGACGGCCGAGTCGAAGGTTGTTTTAGACGAATCGCTCTCGCTGATGGTGCTAGATCAAAGAGAATTTTTGGTCAAACAACAGAGCTTTTTTGAAAGCGCAGTGCTGGCTTATCTCAGCGATGTGTACGCGTCTCGCTTCTCAGCTGGCAGGCGTGATGGCGCAAGGATTAAGCCGCTGCTTGCGATTCTAACCCCCCACTCCCGGATAAGCAGCGGTTGCACGTTCCGGTGCATCAATGAATCGAGGCTCGGAGTGATATATATATGCTTCCTGGAATGACTGGATTAAAGGTCCACACCATAAGCACATACATGCACGCCTGATGCGAGCTGCGGTCAAAGTTGTTGGCGGGAGCCAATACCGGTTGGCCTCAAAAGAATTTCGGCTGACGGCTCAAACATGCTCACTCGTCCACCCAGGGCGACGGCTCAAGTGCGTTCATCTACATTGGAAGTCCTAACCTAAGTCGTGAAATCGTCCGCCGCTATCCATGACCTTTCGGTCCCGGTGCACGCCATTCAACTCGAACTGGTATTGGGCGGCTATTTGAGAAGCGGGTAAGGAAAATGCAGCGGCAGTGGATTGGAAGGTCGTAGCCGCTTTAGCAGTTTATGTAGACTTCAGGAGACGGTGGCGCAGCTGGGGCTTCCCGCGAACATATTGCTGGGAATACGAGATGCCTTCAGTTTGTCCGCTAAGCGACAGAAACCGTATTCCACACTTTTCAAAAACTTCTCTGACTCTCTGCACAGTGCTTAATCGCGGGCTGCCTTCTTCTTTTTCGAGGCGGACGATGGAGTTCAGTGAGAGAAGTGAGAACTGCGCGAGTTCTTCACGAGTCCATCCCATAAAAGCCCGAGCTGCTCGAATTTCCCGAGGTGTAACCATCCCCAGAGAGAAGGCGAAATGGCATTCCATTGCCACAAATAGGTTTTTTAAAACCCACCTATGGGTTATTTTTACTCTTTTAGGTGGAAGGATCAAAGATGCGTCATTGGGTCAAATGGGGGCTGATTCTCTTCGTCGGCTCTGCCGTGTTGAGCGGCATCAACAGTGCTCTTCAAGACAAGCCGCCGCAGAACGCCAAACTGGAGCAATCGCAAACAGAGGCGGAGAAGAAGAAAGAAAACGAGTGCCGACGCTGGCTAAGGGATGCAGCGGTTAAAGGTTACACGCCCCTGAAGATTGACGTCGTCTTTGTGAGCGGAGAACCCGGTATCCTTGTCTACCGATTGCCGTGGATGACCGCACCCTTCGAAGTGAAAGAGAATCTCGTCGAATCCTACGAATGCGTGATCTTCAAGGGACAAGATAAAAGAACGGCCATATCGATCTTCGATGCCAAGACGCACCAGAGGCTGGGGCACTATAACGGAATAGAGCTGACTATCCCTTGAGGTGAGTTTCCGGATTTTTTCCGGATAGCCACCAAACGTTCTATCGAAATAGGAGCTAACCAATTGAAAGCATTGGAGCGGGTGAGGGGAATCGAACCCCCGTCGTAAGCTTGGGAAGCTTCTGCTCTACCATTGAGCTACACCCGCGTACCGAGCCCTCTGCCGTCGCTGGAATGGACGGCTGGGCGGCATCACGCGCTGCGCGCTCTTTATAAGAGATCGCCTGCAACCGTTCAAGACAAGGCGTGATGACGATGGGTATCAGGCGGGACCGCATGATGTCGGCGGGGTCGAAAACGCCCGATCACATGTTCGCGATAAGCCAACCCCGTATTTTAGATCATTGAGCTGTCAGGGGACTTGCACAGGGTCCTCGCCGGCTTGGTTGGGTCGGTCTCCGGGATAGCATCCGGCCGCCATGGGTGATCCGCGGGAACAACTTTCCCGTTCGGTGGGCGGCACCGCGCGGAGGAGTTGTTTTTCAGCCGGATCAGGTATTTATCAAGAAAGCGGATGACCTCGCCTGTGCAACTTTTGGCTCATGCCGAGGGCGCGGGAAGGCCGCCCGGCGGTCGCTCCCCATTGACCCGAAGACCGATCCGCAGGCCGCGCGGAGAGCCCGTGGATAACCTTGTGGCATTGGTCGCTAAGAGGCAAAAGGCCGCCTGAAATCGTCACTTCCGTGCGGCCGCTGCCTTTTGACATTAAGTGGGCTTTTACCTATAGTTCGCAGGAAGTCGGCAATCAGCGCTGACATCACCGGGGATGAACAATCGCTAGTTCCGGTTTTATGAAATTGGACAATCGTTGGTCCGAGGCCGGAATACCCGCCGGCCCTCAACCAGCGAGGGACAAAAGAGCGAGGAGCAAAATGAAACTATTCAATCTGCTGGGGGTTGTTGGTGCCATGGCCCTGCTGGCCGCCTGCAGCACCGACATTCAAAAAATCCGCACCACCGAGCCCAGCGGTGGCACGCCCTTCACCCAAGCCCTGACCAAGGAATATCGCGATCTCTCGGTGTTCGAAGCCGACGAGATGTATGACTGGCGTGATGCCGGTTGGTATGCCCGCCGCGGCCTCGCTTCGGCCCGGGGTGAATTGGTGACGCCGCAGGATCCCGCCGAGCGCGACCTGCCGGCCGATACGCTGCCGGAAATCAATGACGTCCGTGCCCGTTTGATCACGGCGCTGGATGGCGGCGCCCGCGACGCGAAGCCGGAAGTTGCGGCCCGTGCCCAGAGCCGCTTCGATTGCTGGCTTGAACAGCAGGAAGAAAACTTCCAGCAGGATCATATTTCGACCTGCCGCGATGAATTGATGGCGGCCCTGACCGAACTCGAAGCCAAGCCGGCGGCCCCGGTTGCGGCTGCACCGGCGACCTATCTGGTGCTGTTCGACTTCGACAAGTCCAACATCAACGCCGCCGGCCAGTCGGTGCTTGATCAGGTTGTTGCCGATTACAACAACAACAAGTCGACGGCGATCTCGGTCACCGGTCATACCGACCGTGCCGGCTCCGCCGCCTATAACGAAAAGCTCTCCGAGCGTCGCGCTGACTCGGTCCGCGCTGCGTTGATTGCCGCCGGTATCCCGGCTGAATCGATCACCACCGCTTGGAAGGGTGAAACCGAGAATGCTGTTCCGACCGCCGATGGCGTCCGCGAACAGGCTAACCGCCGCGCTGAAATCATCATTCAGTAAGCCCTCGGTTAGAGATCACCTCGGGAACGGCGCCGGAGCAATCCGGCGCCGTTTTCTTTTATGCCGGCCGTTCGCGGCCATTCCGGCTGCCGATCCGGCCGGCTGCATCCCTTGGCGCTGTTGGGGAAAGCCGATAAGATCGGCCGGTTGGCGCCGTTTCCGGCAAATGCACCGGTTATCGCCAGGAAGCGGTTGAAAAGAGTCCGGCCCCGGAGTATCGGGATTGCGAAGTATCGGGACTGAGGATTTGAGGATCGTGGCCGCGCAGGGCTGACAGCGAAAGCGGCCGCGACAGGACGTAAGGTTTCATCGCATATGTACACCCAGACAACCCGGTCGATCACGATCACCGTTCTGCCGACCTATCTGGACGATCAATCGGCGCCGGACGAATCCCATTATGTCTGGAAGTATCACGTGCGGATCGAGAATGGCGGCGCCGAGACCGTGCAGCTGCGCAACCGCTATTGGCGCATCACCGATTCACTGGGCCGGGTCCAGGAGGTGCGCGGCGCCGGCGTGGTCGGCGAACAGCCGGTCCTCAAACCCGGCGAGAGCTATGAATATACCAGCGGCACGCCGTTGCAGACGCCCTCCGGCATCATGGTCGGCTCCTATCAGATGGAGACGCCGGCCGGGGAGCGTTTCGAGGTGGATGTACCGGCTTTCTCGCTCGACAGCCCGCATCAGCCGATCAAGCTCAATTGACGTTTTCGTTGCGACGGAAAGCGTCGATATCCTCGGCATTCAGCGGTTTCAACGGCATGTTCCGGTTGTCGTCCGTCTTGAACGGGCGGCGGCAGAAAGGATTACAGCGTGACAAATAAAACCAAACGATCGGCGGCAACCCGGCAGGCGCAGCGCAGCAAGACCGCGCCGAAAACCGCGTCTTCGAAGACGGCTTCATCGAAAGCGACGGGTACCAGCCTGACCGTCACCAGACAGGGCGCTTTGACGAAGAAGGCCGATGTCAAAGTGACCCAGGCCGATGCCGAAGAAGCGATCCGCACGCTGATCCGCTGGGCCGGCGATGATCCGGACCGCGAAGGCTTGCGCGGCACGCCCGACCGGGTGGCGCGGGCCTACCGCGAATTCTTCAAGGGCTATTCGATCGATCCCGTCAGCATCCTGAAGCGCACCTTCGAGGAGACGGATGGCTATGACGAGATGATCGTGCTGCGCGACATCCGCTTCGAGAGCCATTGCGAGCATCATATGGCGCCGATCATCGGCCGCGCCCATATCGCTTACCTGCCGCGTCGTCGCGTGGTCGGCATCAGCAAGCTGGCGCGCCTGCTCGATGTCTATGCGAAGCGCCTGCAGATCCAGGAAAAGATGACGGCGCAGATCGCCAACACGCTGAACGACGTGCTGCAGCCGCGCGGCGTCGCCGTGGTGATCGATGCCAGCCATCAATGCATGACCACGCGCGGCGTGCATAAGCCGGGCACCTCGATGGTGACCAGCCGCATGCTGGGCGCCTTCCGTACCGATCCGTCGACCCGCCGTGAATTCCTGGCCATCATCGGCCTGCCGGCCTCGACCATCGGATCCAGCTCATGATGCGGTCCAAGGCGTGCTGCTGACGCACCGGACGTGACAGGACGGGGAAGGCATCATGCCATCGGTGATCAGTTGGCCGGATCTGCGCTGGTGCTGCTACAGCATCGGCAAATTGCTGATGATCCTGGCCGCCATCATGTTGATTCCGCTGATGATCGACGGCGTGGTGCCTTATCTTTCCGGCGGAACCGTCCAAGGGCAGAACTGGCAGGCCTTCGGCGCGGCGGCCCTGGCGACGGGGGCGATCGGCGGCGCGATGTTTCTCGCCTTCCGGACATCGCATCAATACCGGTTCGGCCTGCGCGAAGGTTTTCTGCTGACGGTCCTGACCTGGATCATCTTCTGTGCCTTTTCAGCCCTGCCATTGACCTGGAGCGATGCCAGGCTGAGCTATACCGATGGCTTCTTCGAGGCCATGTCCGGGCTGACCACCACCGGCGCCACGGTCATGGTGGGTCTCGATCATGAAAGCCATGGCGTGCTGTTGTGGCGCTCGCTGCTGCATTGGATCGGCGGTATCGGCATCATCGTCATCAGCGTCATGATTCTGCCGGAACTGCGTGTTGGCGGCATGCAGCTTTTTCGCGCGGAGTTTTCCGACAAGTCGGACAAGATCCGGCCGCGCGCGGCGGAAGTCACCATGGAGATTCTCAGTGTCTATTCGCTGCTGACGCTGCTTTGCGCCGTCCTGTTGACGATCGCCGGCATGCCGCTTTTCGATTCAGTCTGCCATGCCATGGGCATTCTGGCGACGGGCGGCTTTAGCACAAAGGATGCGTCGATCGGCTATTTCAATAATCCCGCAGTCGAATGGATCAGCACAATCTTCATGTTCCTCGGCGGCCTGACCTTCACCCTCATGGCGCAAGCGATGTGGCATCGCAAATTCAAGCCCCTGCTTCGCGACGAGCAGATACGCTGGTATTGCCTGTACATCGTCGGGTTCACGCTGGTGATCACGCTCTGGCAAATCGCCGATAACGGACGCGACATCCTGGGCGCCCTGCGGTCGTCGGCTTTCGTGGTGGTATCGATCGGCACGACAGCGGGCTATGTCGCGGAAAATTACCCCAACTGGGGCACATTGCCCGTCGCCGCCGTGCTTATCCTGTTTTTCCTCGGCGGCTGTACGGGGTCGACCGCCGGTGCGATCAAAGTGTTTCGGCTGTGTGTCCTGGGTGCCTTCGCAAAGTGGCAACTGCGATCGCTGGTCCATCCCCACCGCGTGCTGCTGCCGACCTATAACGGCCGGCCCCTGAGTGATGAAATCGTGCGTTCGGTAATCAGTTTCGTTGCCTTCTATCTGCTGGCTTTCGCGATGCTCGGCATCGCCGTCTCGGCCTTCAATGTCGACCTGATCACGGCTTTCACCTCGGTCGCCCAGGCGCTCGGCAATGTCGGCCATGGTCTGGGGCCGATCGTCGGGCCGTCCGGCAATTTCGCCAGCTTGCCCGATGGCGCCAAGTGGCTGCTCGCTTGTGCGATGTTGCTTGGTCGCCTGGAATTGCTCACAGTATTGGTCTTGTTCAGTCCGACCTTCTGGCGCGGCTGATCGTGCAAGAATGGAGGATGTGGAATGACCGCCGTCACACAGATGCTGGGGAAATTGATTAGCTTCGACACCGTGTCGTCCCGCAGCAATCTCGGTCTCATCCATTACATTCGCGATTATCTCACCGAACATGGTGTCAGAGCCCGCATCATGGCGGCGCCGGACGGCCAGCCGAAAGCCAATCTCTGGGCGACGATCGGCCCCGACAAGCCGGGCGGCATCGTGCTTTCAGGCCATACCGATGTCGTGCCGGTCGACGGACAGCCCTGGTCGGCCGATCCCTTCACCTTGCGCGATGGCGGCGACCGCTATTTCGGGCGGGGCACTTGCGACATGAAGGGCTTCATCGCCCTGTGCCTCGCTTTGGTGCCGGAAATGACGGCGAAGCCGCTGACCACGCCGATCCATTTCGCCTTCTCCTATGATGAGGAACTGGGGTGCCTCGGCGCACCGCATCTCATCGAGGAGATCGGCAAGCAATTGCCGCAGCCGCGCCTCGCCATCATCGGCGAGCCGACGGAAATGCGCCTCGGCACACGCCACAAAGGTTGCTATTGCTACGAGATGCGGGTAACGGGCAAGGACGGCCATTCCAGCCAGACCCATCGCGGCGTCAATGCCATCGCCGCGGCCGCCGAGATTGCCGGCGAACTGACCCGCATCGCTGCCAATCTGCGCGAAAGCGGGCCGCATGATCACAGTTTCGATCCGCCTTATTGCACGCTCAATCTCGGCAATATCCAGGGCGGCACGGCGGTCAATATCATCGCCCGCGAATGCCGGCTGGAATGGGATTTCCGCCCAGTGCCGGGGGCCTCGGTGGATCTCGCGCTGACGCCGATCAAGGCATTCATCGAGAACGATCTTCTGCCGCGCATGCGGGCGGTGGCGCCGGAGACCAATATCGAGATCGTACCGGATCTCGGCGTGCCGCCGCTGATCGAGGAAAAGGACAGCGCCGCCGAAACCCTGCTGAAGATGCTGACCGGCGCCAACGAAACCCATGGCATGGCCTTCGCGACCGAAGCCGGCCAGTTCCAGCAGGCCGGATTGGCGGCGATCGTCTGCGGTCCCGGCTCGATCACCCAGGCGCATAAGCCAGATGAATTCATCCTGAAGAGCGAGCTGGTGGCCGGCGAGGCCTTCCTGCGCAAGCTGATCGACTGGACCCGCGTGAACTGAGCGTTTGGTACGTCAGAGCGCGATCGTCCTTGATGGCAGCATTATGCTTCCATCAAAGACGTGAATCGCTCTCTCTATCTTATGGATGAGAGGCGGATTCACGTTTTAGACAAATCGCAAAGCGATTCCGTCTAAAACGATCCGGCTCTTGAGTAACGTGACGCTTCCTGTCTCGCACGACGCCAGCGCAATACGCGCGCTTGTCACCCCCGACTTGATCCCGTCGGCGTAGGCCGACAATTCGTCGGCGGGGCCCATGGGAGAGGCCGAATGCGGTTGTTGCTATGGATCCCGGCTCAAGGCCGGGATGACAATCTCGTTTGTCGTTGCCGTCCTGCAAGACCGGAAACATCGCTGAAATATCCGAAAACACGTCGACACATAGCCGCGAATCCAAACAGTCTCTCAGACGATGGTCTCGCCGCCATCGACGACCAGGATCTGGCCGGTCATGTAGGAGGACCGGTCGGAGACGAGGAACAGGATCGGCTCGGCGATCTCGCACACATCGGCCCAGCGGCCCAGCGGCACTTTCTCGGCGACATAGGCTTCGATCGCGCCGCGGCCGCCCATCTGGGCGATGAAGGGATCGTTGAAGGGCGTGTCCACCCAGCCGGGACAAAGCGCATTCACGCGAATGCCGAACTTGGCATAATCCCCGGCCATCTGCCGGGTCATGGCGATGACGGCATGCTTGGTGGTGGTATAGGCGATCATCTCGCGGTCATAGAGCACGCCGGATGAGGATGAGGTGTTGAGGATGACACCTTTCCCGGCCTGGCGCATGATCGGCATGACCAGGCGCGCGGCCATGAAATGCGACCGGACATTCAGGTTCCAGGAGCGGTCGAAGCCCGTCACTGACACATGCTCGAGGTCGCCGGCCACCTGCGCTCCGGCATGATTGTGCAGGATGTCGATCCGGCCACGCTTGCTGGCGATCGCGGCGATGCCGGCTTCCAGGGCCGTGTCATCCGTCACGTCGAGCACCAGGCTTTCGGCGCTGCCGCCCGCCGCCTCGATCTGCCGCAGCGTCTCCTCGGCGCCGTCGCGGTTGAGGTCGGCGACGACGACATGCGCGCCTTCCTGCGCCATGATGAGCGCGCCCGCGCGGCCGATACCGGAGCCGGCTCCCGTGACAATTGCAACGCGGTCCGCAAGGATCATGGTGTCTTCCAGCTCAGGTTGTCGGTTTCTTTTTTTCGCGCATCAGAAAGCGCGCGATCAGGATCAAGGCGAGCGAGACCGCCAGCACCATGGTGGCGATGGCATTGATTTCCGGCGTCACGCCGCGGCGGATCGAGGCAAAGACATAGATCGGCAACGTCGTATTCGATCCGGCGACGAAGAAGGCGATGATGAAGTCGTCGAAGGAGAAGGTGAAGGCGAGCAGGAAGCCGGCCAGGATCGACGGCATGATCTGTGGCAGCACGATCTGCCGGAAGGTGGTGAGCGGCGCGGCATAGAGATCGCTTGATGCCTCGACGATATCGCGGCCCAGGCCGGCGATCCGCGCCTTCACGATCATCGTCACCAGCGCCATGGTGAAGAGCCCGTGGGCGGCGATGATCGAGCCGTAGCCGAGCGAGAGGCGCGGAGGCTGGTCGCCGGGCCAGATCGCCGCCAGCACCGGATTGATGAAGCCGAAGACCTCGACCAGCGCCACCAGTGTGGCGATGCCGATGACGACGCCGGGAACGACGATGGCGGCGGCGAAAAGTCCATCAAAGACGGCGCGCGTCCGGGCACCGAGCCGTTCCATGCCGATCGCCGCCATGGTGCCGAAGATCGCCGCCAAGGCGGCGCTGGTGAAAGCAACGATCAGGCTGTTGCGCAGGGCTTCCATGAGGAAGGTGTTCGACAGCGCCTTGCCGTACCACTGGGCGGAAAAGCCGATGAACTCGCTGGCATTGCGGCCGGCATTGAAGGAAAACAGGACGACCAGCGCGATCGGCGTGTAGAGGAACACGTAGACGAAGGTAACGAGGGCACGCATCAGACGAGATCCACCTGCCGCGTGCCGGCGATCCGCCAGGCGATCCGCATGGCGACGAGCAGGACGACCACGACGACGGCGACCAGCGTCACGGCGATCGCCGAGCCGAAGGGCCAGTTGCGGGATTGCAGGAAGAGATCGACCAGGGCATTGCCGATGAAGAAGACCTTGCCGCCGCCCAGCAATTGCGGGATCAGGTATTCGCCCAGCAGCAGGATGGTGACCAGGGCTATCCCTGTCATCACGCCCGGCAGCGACAAAGGCAGGGTGACGCCGAAGAAAGTCGAGATGGGATGGGCGCCGAGATCGGCCGAGGCTTCGAGCAGGCGGCGGTCGAGTTTCTCAAGGCTGACATAGATCGGCATGATCATCAGTGGCAGATAGCCGTAGACGATGCCGAGCAGCACGGCGCCGGGCGTGTTCAGCAGCCGCACATTGTCGAAGCCGATATATTCCAGGAGATGAGGAATGCCGCGGGCGCCGAGGATATACATCCAGGCATAGGTGCGCACCAGCAGGCTGGTCCAGAAGGGAACCACGACCAGCGACACCAGCAGCAACCGGCGCTGCGGGCTGGCCTTGATGGCGAGGTAATAGGCGACCGGATAGGCAACCAGCAGGCAGGCGGCCGCACCGATCGGCGCCAGGACCAGCGTGTTGACGAAAGCTGCCGCCCGCGCGCCGAGATTGGCGAATTGCTCGAAGGTGAAGGCCGGCTGATAGCCGCCCACCGGCCCGCGCTCACCGAAGGCGAAGACGATGATGGCGATGAAGGGCAGGACCAGGAACACGAACAGCCATAGGCTCGCCGGCGCGACCAGCGCAATGGTGACCAGGCGTTTCTTGACTTGGGCTGTGAGTGTCATCTGTGGTGTCGCGTTTGCGCCGTTATGGGGCCTGTCAGTATGGAATCCATCAGGCGGCAACGGTTCCGGCCGGCATGTCCGGGCGGCCGGAACCGTTATCCATCATGGGCCGAATCAGGCCGACTTGAAGCGGGCCATCAATTCGGCGCGGCCCGGATCGGTCAGGGTCACGGCGGCGCCGAATTCCAGCGGCGTCAGCGAGGCCTCGTCCGGATAGACGATCTTGTTCGAGGTGATTTCCTTCGGCAGCAAGGCGATGACACGGCTATCCGTGGTCGGCGCGCCATTGGCCAGATGTTCCTTCACCGCATTGTTCGGATCCATCAGGTAGTTCAGCAGCGCGTAGCCGGCCGCCTTGTTTGGCGCGTCCTTGGGGATCGCATAGTAATCGGTCCAGATCTCGCCGCCATCCTTGCCGAGCGTATAGCTGATTTCCGGCATGTCGCGGTTGAGCTGGGCGCCGTCATTGGTCCAGCACATGGTGAGCCAGGCATCGGTCGCCCGCATCGCCGGCTGATAGTCGGAATTGATGGCGAAGAGATGCGGCTTGACCTTGATCAACAGTTCTTCGGCTTTTGCCAGTTCTTCCGGCTTGATCGAATTGAAGCCATAGCCCAGCGAAACCAACGCGCTGCCGATCGTGGTCAACTGATAGTCATGCACCATGCCGCGGCCATCGGCCTCGGTCTGGACGATCTCGAAGAAATCCTTCCAGCTGGTCAGTTTGGCCTTCAGCTTGGAGGTATTGGTGGCAAAACCGGTGGTGCCCCAGTTCTTCGGCACGGCATAGGTCTTGCCGTCGATCCGGCCTTCCTTGGTGAAGCGCGGGTTTTCCGTCTTCTGGCTGAAATTGGGCACCTTGGAGAGGTCGAGCTCATCGATCAGGCCAAGCTTGTGATAGGTCGAGATGGTGTAGTTCGTCGGCACGAAGAGCTACCAGCCCGAGCCGCCGGCCTGGAGCTTTGCCAGCATTTCTTCGTTCGAGCCGAAGACATTGACCTCAACGGCGACGCCGGTCGCCTTCTTGAAATTCTCGAAGGTGGCGGGATCATGATAGTTCGGCCAGGTCGCGATCGACATCTGGCTGCCGAGATCCTCGGCATAAGCGGGCGTGGAGAGCGCACCGGGGAAACGGGAGATGACGGCGGTCGCCAATCCGAGGCCGGTAATGCCGAGAAAATGCCGGCGGCTCACCGAGCCGCGCTTCAGGCGCATATACTCGCTCATGAACCCTTGGGCGGAAATCGGCAGATTGTCCTTGTAGTCCTTCGACATGATGCTTGTTCCCCTGTTCTGGTTATGCGGTCGATGCTGGAAAAACATGGGCGGCGGCGGGATCGAAACCGAGGAAGACCGCATCGCCCGGCGCGACCAGGTCGCTTTCGTTCATGGTGCTGCGATCGGCGGTGACGAGAAAATCGCCAAGGCCCGGGACATTCACGGCATATTCCGCCGAGGAGCCGAGGAAGATGCGGTGGGTGACGACGCCCTGGAACGAGGCGCCATTTGCCACCCGCTCGCGGCTCAGCCGGATCGCTTCGGGACGGATGGCGACGATCGCCTCATCCGTGGCGACAGGCTTTGAGGCGGGGATGGCGGAACCGTCGGCCAGCCGGAGGGTCGCGCCGCCGGCCTCCAGTTTTGCTTCGATGCGATTGGTCTTGCCGACGAAATCCGCCACGAAGAGATCCGCCGGATGATCGTAGACCTCCTGCGGTGCGCCGAGCTGGCGGATGCGTCCGGCGCTCATCACGCAGACGATATCGGCCATCGACAGCGCTTCTTCCTGGTCATGGGTGACGAGAACGAAGGTGATGCCGAGATCGCGCTGGAGCGTCTGCAGCTCGATCTGCATGGCGGAGCGCAATTTCTTGTCGAGGGCGGCGAGCGGCTCGTCCAGCAGCAGCACCGAGGGCCGGTTGACAAGGGCGCGCGCCAGGGCCACGCGCTGTTGCTGGCCGCCCGACATTTCGTAGATGCGGCGTTTGGCAAAGCCGTCCAGCCGGACCATTTCCAGCGCTTCGGCGACCCGGCGATCGATATCGCCGGCGGCGATCCTGGGCCGCATCTGCTTCAGCCCATAGGCGACGTTCTGTTCCACGTTGAAATGCGGAAACAGGGCATAGTGCTGGAACACCATGTTCACCGGCCGGCGATAGGCCGGCACGCCGTTCATTTCCCGGCCGTCGATCAGGACGGCGCCCTCGCTCGGCTGCTCGAAGCCGCCGATCATGCGCAGGCAGGTCGTCTTGCCGCAGCCCGAGGGGCCGAGCAGCGCCAGAAACGCACCTTTCGGCACGTTGAGGTTAATGTCCTTCACGGCGGTCACCGGGCCATAGTTCTTGGTGACCGAGCGAAACTCGATGTCGTTGGTCGATGCGGATGCCACGTCTATTCCCCGCGCGGTTGGTGCGTGCCGGCAGTCTGCTGCTGCCTTCTTGCCACCGTCGTTGCAGGAAGGTTAAGACTTGGCTTTCGGCGTGGTATATACCCCGAAAGGGGTAGTTTCACGTTGTAAGCTTCTTTCAGGGTGTATGCAGGCAGCCGGCAAAACCCCGGCTGGCGCACGCGGTTCACCCGCAAACGCCGGGAAATGCCGGCAGGAGATGTCGGGGAAGGTCCATGAGCATCGATCTCGAAACGCTGTTCGGCGCCGTCATTGCAACGGTCGGCCGGCCGGACATGACTGACCGGGAATTCGGCGATGTCCTGCGCCGGATCGTCTCGTCACTGGTCAGCCCCGACCACATCGTCGTCTTCGCCTATCGCGGCAAGGAACGGCCGATCGATCTCTACAACACCTTCGATCCCGACGAGCATGTAGTCTTCGTCGCGCTCTATCAGGCCGGGCCTTTTCTGCTCGATCCCTTCTACCACACCGCCCGCCAGCGTCGCCTGGGGGTCTATCGCATGCGCGAACTGGCGCCGGACCGCTTCTTTTCCAGCGAATACCACCGGACCTATTACGTACAGACCGGGCTTGCCGAGGAGGTCGGCTTCTTCATCACCCTCAATGACGATATCGCCGTGGTCATTTCCCTGATGCGGCGGAAAAAGACCGGCGCCTTCTCATCCCAGGACTTCAATTTGCTGAAGAGGCTGGAACCGCTGATCGCCGGCCTGGTCCGGCATTATTGGGCGGATCTGGGGCAGCGTTTCGACAAGCAACTGCTGACGCAGGGAAAGCGCCGGAAACGGCGGGGCCAGGTGGAACCGCATCCCGCCGGCGATGCACCCTGGCGGGAGCTGAAGCTGACGACCCGCGAGGCCGAGATCGTCGATCTGGTGTTGCAGGGCCATTCCTCGGAATCGATCGGCCTCAAGCTGGATATCTCGACCGGCACGGTCAAGGTGCATCGCCGCAATGTCTACCGCAAGCTCGGCATCTCATCGCAGACCCAGCTTCTTTCCACCTATCTGAAGAATTTCGGTGCCGCGCCCGCTCAGTGAGCGTGCAGGCTCTCGATGAGGCAGATCTCGGCTGCGTCGGGCACCGCCGCCGAGACGCGCAGGATATCGCCGCTGCGCAAGCCGTCGATGGAGCAGATGACGATCGGGCAGCGCAGGTCATAGAGCGCCCCCGCGACGATGGCGCCGACGGTCAGGATCGGGTCGGGATGGGCAAGGACGATGCCGCGCGGGCCGGTGCCGCGCCGGATGGTCTCCGCCAAGACTGATGAAGATGATGAGGAGCCGCGGCCGCTCGGCATGACCAGAATGCGGCCGGCGATCGATGTGCCGAGAGCGGGATGGGAATGGTCGATGATCCTGCCGGTGGCGGCATCGATCCCGCCCCAGAAGCTCAGCGGCACGGAAAGGACGATCATCGCGGCCTCGGCCTCGCCGGCAACATAGACTTTCGCCGGGCGTCTCATGCGACACCTCGGATCACTCGGCCGGCGGCGGCCGAGGCGACGCACTCTTCCAGCTCGCCGAAGGCGACGCGGACACCGATATTGCCTGGCGCGTAATGTGCCCATTTGCCGGAATTGGTCATCACCACGCCGTCCAGCTTCTCCAGGATGGCGGTGATATAGGTGCAGGTATCGGCGACCGGTATCAGGCGCCAATCCGTGAGATTGCGAAAGGCACCCTCCGCCTCCAGCTGCTGCAGCACGGCCCGGTCGGTATTGACATAGATCGGTATGGGTCGTGTAGGCTGTGTTTGCCGCAACAGGACAAGCAGGCGGTCCCATTCGGCGCGGGAGAAATGCGGCGTGCCGAGGCAGATGGCGGTGAGGGGCGATCCCGCGGGCACCGATGAAAGCTCCACCAGGGCTTCCGTCACACCGGCCGGCGTGATGACGATGGTCTCTTCGGGGGTGCCGCCGGCAAAGGCGTCGCCGAGGGTGGCCGCTTCGGGCGTGATGCCAACGGCATGGAAGAGGGCGACAGCGCCGGTCGAAGCTGCCGCCGCACCCAGGGCCTTCAACTGATCTTCGTCGCGCGGCCTCGGCAGCCCCTCGATCACCGGGATGCGCTCGCCGCTGCGCCGGCCGACGATCAGGCCGATGGCGATGAAGAGGCTGTCGGTCGGCGCTTGCGATGCGGGAAAGCCGCTGAGGCGGAACAATATCTGGCCGCGCCGGCCGGCATCGAGATGCAGGCCCCAGGCGGGTGCGCGGCCGGTCATGGCGCAGCAGAGATCGACGAAATCGCCATAGCGGTTGGTGCGGGCACCGATCACCGAATTGGCGAAGACGATGGCATTGGATTCACCCCAGGCGATCTGCTCGCCGAAGGCCGGCCGGAACAGCGTCTGGTAAGGGGCGCAGGTGAAGCTGGGCTGGCAGCCCAAAGCTTCATGGACCCGCATCAGGCGTTCGGCGGGGCGTTGTTCCTCGGCCGGCAGATGGACGAGCTCGGGATGGATGAGATCGAGCGAACCAACATTCAGCGTGGTCGGCACGCGCACGCGACCGCCGCCGGCGACCAGCCGCTCGACGAAATCGAGACTGACCGCGCCATGATAGAGGCAGCCGTCGATATGGGCGCGGCTGATATCGAGCAGGGCATCGGCGCCGACGGCTTCGGCGAAGGCGGTGACGATCTGCATGGCAAAGCCGGCCGCGTCGCCCTGCTCGCCTTCCAGCATGCTGCGATCGCCGTCGCTCAGATGCATGGCGCTTGTCTCGTCCTTATTGCAGGAAGCCGGCGAGATGCGCGCCGATTTCCTTTTCCAGCTTCACATTGAGATCGTTCATGGTCTGCTGGGTCAGCTGATACCACACGACCTTGCGCTGCTCCGGCGTGGTCTTCTCCGACACGGTCTGGCTGCGGGCGGCGCTGACCTGCACCGTGCCATGACGTGTGCCGTCGCCGCTGGTCAGTTGCAAACGCACGGCGATATTGAGGTCGTAGCGATTGCTCTGCTCGGTCGTGAATATCGCCGAGAGGTCTTGCGATCGCGGCAGCACCGTATCGGTGGCCGAGGCATCGGTGACGGTATAGACCGCTTGCCCGCTCTGGCCGGCAGCCTGAAGGCGGTCGCGGGCCCATTGCGCCGCAACCTGGGCGGGGATTTGCGGGAACAGATGGTCGATATGCGGCGCGGTGCCCGGCGCCTGATAGGATTGATCGATCTGCACCTGGGCGACGTCGAGGCGGATCGGCGGCAGGGCATTATAGGTCAGCGGCGGCAGTTGCGGTGCCGGCGCCGGGCTGCTGCAGGCCGCAGCGAGCAAAGGCAGCGCCAACAACCGGGCAAGGCGCAGAAAACCGCTAAGGACGGGGCGAGGTGTCGTGATCGAAAGCTGCATGACGCGGGGAACTCGCTGAAAGGGAGGATACGCTGATAACGAGGCGATATTCTTGCCGCCGCGACCCGGCGGGTCAATCCCGCAGGGAGAACACCCCTCAGTCTTGCGGCGTCTCGTCCTTGGACGATGTCTCCACCTTGGGCGCCAGGTCTTCGGGCTGGAAGCGATAGGTCGTGTTGCAGAATTCGCAGGTGACGGTGATGGCGTCGTCGACCCACATATCGGCGAGATCGTCCGCCGGCATGGCGCGCAGCACATTGTCGACCCGTTCGCGCGAGCAGCGGCATTTGGCTTCCACGCCCTGGCGTTCGAAGACGCGCACACCGTCTTCATGGAACAGGCGATAGAGCAGTTGATCGACCGCCAGATCGAGGTCGAGCAGTTCCTTGTCGGTGCAGCTCGCCATCATGGCAAAGACGCGGCGCCAGGCATCTTCGGCGAGATCGGCGGCGATCTCACCGGCCCCTTCGACCGGCAGGCGCTGCAGCATCAGGGCGCCGGCGCGCCATTTGCCGTCAACCTTGCCGGCCGCCAGCTTGAAGCCGGCCTGCAGCTGTTCGGACTGGCGGAAATAGTGATGCACCGAATCGCTGAGCGAACTGCCGGTCAGTTCGACGATGCCTTGATAGCGGTCGGTATAATCGCCCTGGTCGACGGTGAAGGCGAGATAGCCGGCCCCCAGAAGATGCGGCAGCAACTGCTGGTCCGGCGTCAAGGCGGCAACCGCCTCGCTGTCGAACTGGGCATAGCCGCGCATGGCCCCCTTGCTGGTGAGATCGACCACCATGAGGCGGACCGGCCCGTCGCCCTTAGCCTGCAGCGTGAAGATGCCTTCATATTTGAGGGCGGCGGCCAGCACCGCCGCCAGGGCCATCATCTCGGCAAGCAGCCGGGCCACCGGCTCGGGATAATCGTGGCGGGTGAGGATCTCATCCGCCACGTCACTCAAGCGCACCAGCCGGCCGCGCACCTCCAGCCCTTCGATCTGGAAGGGCTGGATGATATCCGCATCACTATGCGTGGGAAGACCCGTGCGCATCTTGGCCGGACCGATCAGATCGCGCCCAGGCACCACAGCAGGATGCCCTGCTGCGCATGCAGGCGGTTCTCCGCCTCGTCCCAGACCACCGATTGCGGGCCGTCGATCACCGAGGCGGTGACCTCCTCGTCGCGATGGGCCGGCAGGCAATGCATGAAGATGGCATCGGGCTGGGCGACCGACATCAGGCGGTCGTCGACCTGGAAGGCCTTCAGCAGGTTGTGGCGGTTGCTGGTATCCTGGTCGCCCATCGAGACCCAGGTATCGGTGACGATGCAATCGGCGCCGCGCACGGCGGTATCGGGATCGGTGCAGACCATCACCTTGCCGCCTTCGCGCTTGGCCCAGTCCAGCACGTCCTTCGGTGGCGTCAGCGATTCCGGGCAGGCGATGTTGAGCTCGAAATCGAACCGCACCGCGGCATGGATCCAGGAGGTCGCCATGTTGTTGCCGTCGCCGGACCAGGCGATGCGCTTGCCCTTGATCGGGCCGCGATGTTCCTCGAAGGTCATGACATCGGCCATCAGCTGGCAGGGATGGGTGCGGTCGGTCAGGCCGTTGATCACCGGCACGGTGGCATATTGCGCCAGTTCCAGCAGCTTGGTTTCCTTGGTAGTGCGCACCATGATGCAATCGACATAGCGCGAGAGCACGCGGGCGGTATCGGCAACGGTCTCGCCGCGGCCGAGCTGCGAGCTCTCCCGTTCCATGATGACGACTTCGCCGCCCAGCCGCTTCATGCCCATCTCGAAGGAGACGCGGGTGCGGGTCGAGGGTTTCTCGAAGATCATTGCCAGCGATTTGCCGGCCAGCGGCTTCGCCTCGTTCTTCACCTTGCCGGTCTTCTTCAAGGCGAGCGAGGCATCGAGCATGCTGCGCAGCTCGCTGGCCGGCAGCACGTCGAGATCGAGGAAATGTTTCGGTGTCTTTGCGGAAGCAGTCATTCTCAAGCAGCCTTTGCTTCGGCGGCGATATCGGCCAAGAGGCGCGCCGCCAGATCGATTTCGGTTTCGGTGATGATCAGCGGCGGCAACAGGCGAATGACGTTATCGCCGGCGCCCACGGTCAATAGACCGGCGCCCCGCAGCTTCTCCACCAGATCGGTATTGGGCAGGTGGCATTTCAGCCCCTGGATCAGGCCCTTGCCGCGTCGCTCGGCATAGACCGCCGGATAACGCCGGATGAGATCGTCCAGCTTGCCGGCGAGGTGGTCGCCCATCGCCACCACATGCTCCATGAAGCCCGGCGCCAGCATGACGTCGAGCACGGCATTGCCGACCGCCATGGCCAGCGGATTGCCGCCGAAGGTGGTGCCGTGATTGCCGGGGCCGAATGCCGCCGCGACGCGGTTGGTGGCGAGGCAGGCGCCCATCGGGAAGCCGGCGCCGATGCCCTTGGCGGTGGCGACGATATCCGGCGTGATGCCGGCCCATTCATGGGCGAACAGCTTGCCGGTGCGGCCCATCCCGGCCTGTACCTCGTCGAACATCAGCAGCAGGCCGTATTCGTCGCAGACCTGGCGCAGGCCGCGCAGATACTCGACCGATCCGGCCCGCATGCCGCCTTCGCCCTGCACCGGCTCCACCAGGATACCGGCCGTTTCCGGGCCGATCTTCTGCCGCAGCTCGTTCAGGTTGCCGAAGGGGACTTGATCGAAACCATCGACATCGGGGGCATAGCCCTTGAGGTATTTCTCATTGCCGGCCGCCGCCAGGGTGGCAAGGGTGCGGCCATGGAACGAACCTTCGCAGCCGATCACGCGATAGCGCTTCGGATCGCCGAAATCGTCCTGCCATTTGCGGATCAGCTTCAAGCCGCATTCCACCGCCTCGGCCCCGGAATTGCCGAAGAAGACCTGGTCGGCGAAGCTGTTCGCCACCAGCCGGTCGGCCAAGCGTTCCTGGTCGGGAATGCGGTAGAGGTTGGACACATGCCAGAGCTTGCCGGCCTGTTCCGCCAGGGTCTTCACCAGATGGGGATGACAATGGCCGAGCGCGGTGACGGCGATGCCGCTGGCGAAATCCAGATATCGTCGGCCGTCCGCCGTGATGAGATAGGCACCCTCACCGCGCTCGAAAGCCAGTTCCGAACGGGCGTAAGTGTTCATCAATGCCGGCGTGACAGTCGCGGCCATGCTGGGCTCCTCTGTCTCCAAGGGTTAACGCGCTCCAAGAGTTAATGCGCCAGGGGATAACGCCCCAGGTTGGCGCGACATGTTCAAGCGCGAAAGGGGCGGGCATAACAAGCGTCCCCCGGCTTGTCAATCGCGCCTCGGATTTCGGTTTTTGCGGGTAAAAGCGTGCTGCGTTGCGGGGTTGCCGTGCTCAACCGGCGAAGCAGGCCTGGCGGGCTTCGGTGAGGCCGGTGACCAGTTGGCGGCCGAACGGGCCGCCATCGCCGCGCAATTTCCTCGCCTCGACCAGTTCCAAAGCGGCGATATGGCGCTCGACCGAGTCACGCGCCTTGGCGGAAACCGGCCGCGATTGCAGGTCCTGCAACAATTCGCAAAGCGAGGCGGCGATGTCGCTGACCAGATCGAAATCGAAGGTGCCGCCCATGCTCTTGATCTGGTGGGTGAGATCGAAACAGGTCTGCAGATCGGCGGGCGCCGCCGTGGCGACAGCATCGCCGGCGGCGGTCGCGGTGGTCCAATCCTGGCGCAGCCGGCCGAGACAGTCGGTCAATTCCTTGTGGAATTCCTCACGCAGATCCTCGACGGCACTTTCAGCCGAGCCGATCAGTCGTTCGAAATCGCTCAAAGACAGCATCGGGCTCAGGCTCCCCGTTGATCCGGACGGCCGAGCAGGCGGCCGAAGTCGGCCTCGCTCAGCGCCTGGCCGTCATAGCTGCGCGACAGGCGCCGGTCCTCGCCGCGCCACTCGACGAAACGCCGGCGGCGGCTGGGACCGACGTAACCGGGAACCTGTACGAAAGGCCGGGGATGCTCGAAGACATAGATGAGGCGGCTTAGCAAGGCATGCGGCGAGAGCGGCTTGGCCAGCAGTTCCGTCACCCCGGCATCGCGGGCCGCCAGAATGTTTTCCACCTGGGTATGGCCGGTCAGCATGATGATGGGGACTTCGCGATTGATCATCGTGTCGTCGCTGCGGACCGCCTTGGTGAAGGCGAGGCCGCTCATCTGCCGCATCAGATATTCGCAGATGACGAGATCCATGCGCTTGACCTTCAGCAAGGCGACGGCCGCCCGGGGATCGGTGACATCGGTGATGTCCTGGATTTCGAAAGAGCGGCAGACCTGTTTCACCAGCCGGCGCATGAAATTGTTTTCATCCACCAGCAGCAGCGACAATTTGCTGAAATCCGCTCGTTTATGGGCCGGTAGTGACCAGGAGGTCAGGGAGGTCGAATGCAGCGAATGCCGATAATCTGTATCCGTCATATCGCGAGCCCCCCGTTCGCCAATCCCGTCTCATCGGCCGTCCTGCCGGGGCCGATCGATTAAAATCACGAAATCGTATGTTTGTTAATCTTCAAACTTCCTTAAAACCGGCCGAAATCTATCGCAATCAGGGTTTCAGACGATATCCGGTCCTGAACCAGAGATAGACCCATAGGAACAAAACCAGATCCACGGCCGCCACCACCAGCACCGCGAGGCCGATATCCGTGCCCTCGCCGGTGAAAGCGTGCCGGAATCCGTCAATCACATAAAAAATCGGGTTGAAGCGGATGACATCCTGCGCCAGTTCCGGCAGATCGGCGATGCGGTAGAAGACCCCGGATAGGAACGAAAGCGGCAGCAGCATGAAGGTGAGGATCGCCGCGTATTGATCCCATTTTTGCGCCCAGACACCGACCAGGGTGCCGATCAGCCCGTGCATGACCGTGCCGGCCAAGGCGAAGAAGACCAGTGCCAGGGGATCGTGCAGCCGCAACGGCGCGAAAATCAGCGACATCACCGCCACTGCGACGCCGACCGCAAGGCCGCAGACCGCCGGGCCGATGCAATAAGCGAGGCTGCGTTCGAACGCGGTCACCGGCGCCATCAGCTGGTCGAAGATCACCCGCTCATGCTTGTCCAGGATCAGCGTGGCGGCGGAGGCTTCGTAGGCTTTCTCGCAGGCGGCATAGATGATCAGGCCGGGGGCGATGAAGGCCAGCAGGCCGCCGCCGGCATCGCCCCGCATGGTCGAGATCGCCAGCTGGAAGATCGTGAGATCGAGCAGGCAGGACACCACCGGCCCGAGGACCTGATAGTGGTAATCCGCCAGGCCGCCGCGAATCTGCCGTCCGATCAGGGCGCCGAGCCCGATCCAGTTCACTGCCCCGAAGCGGCGCGGCTGAAGGCTGGGCGCACCGGCTTGCCGGGCGGTCGACGGCGGAAAGGCTTTCATGCCTTCAGCTTGTAGCCGCGGGCAAAACAGCGATGGACGAGGACCAGCAGCGCGATATTGCAGATGCACAGGATCACGATACCGGCCGAAAGCGAGCTGTCGGCATGGCCGATGAAGCCGTAGCGGAAACCGTCGATCATGTAGAAGAACGGATTGACATGGGCGACGGCTTTCCAGGCCGGCGACAGGCGCTCGGTGGAATAGAAGGTGCCGGAAAGAAAGGAAAGCGGGGTGATGACGAAGTTGGTCACCGCCGCCATGTGATCGAACTTATCGGCCCAGATGCCGGCCACCATGCCGATCAAAGCCAGCATCAGGCTGGCCATCACCGCATGGAACAGCGCGAACAGCGGATGGGCGATCGTGATCGGGACGAAGATCCACATGGCAAGCCCGGTCGCCAGGCCGACCGCAAGCCCGCGCGTCAGGCCACCGGCGGCAACGCCGACCGTCTGTTCCAGCGGCGAGAGCGGCGGCATCAGCAGATCGACGATATTGCCCTGGACCTTGGCGATCATCAGCGAGGATGAGGTATTGGCGAAGGCGTTCTGGGTCATCGCCATCATGATCAGGCCCGGTACCAGAAACAGGACATAAGGCTGGCCGCCGACCTGATCGACCGAATGACCGAGCGCCAGCACGAAGACCGCCAGGAACAGCAGGGTCGTCACCATCGGCGCCAGGATGGTCTGGGTGCCGACCGCGATGAAGCGGCGGACCTCCTTGGCATAGAGCGTGCCGAAGCCGATCCAGTTGAAGCCGCCATAAGCGCGCGGGGCGAGACGGGGCACGGTCGGGTTGGTGAAGGGCGCGGGCGACAGGCCGCCGGGTTGCGTGCTGTTTTGCATGGCGAGAAAATACTGAGGGCGGGATTGACTGGCAAGGCCGGCCGGCGCATGGCTGTGGCAGTCACCGGACAGGTCTGGCACCTGACAGGTCTGAGCAGGGTCAAAGTGAGGGGGCGTTCTCAAAATATTCATGACGACGGATCATCGTGACGACAACCGCATGACGGAAAAACGCAAACCGCAGCGCCTGACCCCGGCCAATCTGCGCGAGGCCGTGCTCAATTACCTCGACCGCTTCGTCGCCTCGACCAAGCGGCTCGATCAGGTCATGACGCGCAAGATCCGGGCCTCCGCCGCGGCCCATGGCGACGATCCGGCGCCGCTGCTGGAAGCGCTGCCGCCGATCCTCGCCAGTCTGGCGGCGCAGGGCGTGCTGAACGACCGCCATCTCGCCGAGGCCAAGGCCCGGGCGATGATCCGGCGCGGCGGGTCGCGGGCCAAGATCCTGCACAATCTCGCCGGCAAGGGGATTGATGCGGCGACCGCGTCGGCGGCGCTCGCCCGCATGGCGCAGGAATTCGACAATCCGGAGCTGGAAGCGGCGACCGCCTTCGCCCGCCGCCGCCGCCTCGGTCCGTTCCGGCCCGATCCCGCGAGCCGGCCGGAAAACCGGCAGAAGGACCTCGCCGCCCTGGCGCGGGCAGGCTTTTCCGGCGGCATTGCCCGCCAGGTCATCGGTGCGGCCGGTGGCGACGACTTGGATAACCCGGCCGATGACTGATCCATTCGACAATGGGCCGGCAGCCGTGACGTCGTGACGGCTGGACAAGCGGGACAGCCGGGGGCAGGTTAGCGGCATGACTGACAAAAGTTCTTCCCGTTATGCTCCTGGCGGCCCATCTGCCGAGCGTCCGTTTCATCTGGTTTCCGAAGATGCCACCCGGGCGGCCGCGCCGCTCCAGGCCGATCTCGCCATCATCGGCGGCGGCATGGTCGGCATGTCGCTGGCGATCGCCTGCAGCGAGCACGGCATCAAGACCGCCTTGATCGAGGCGGAGCCGGCCCCGGCGCTGACCGATCGCGGCTATGACGGTCGTTCCTCAGCCATCGCCTATGGTTCGCAACAGGTGCTGAAGGCAATCGGTGTCTGGGATCTGTTGAAAGATCAGGCGCAGCCGATTCTCGATATCCGCGTGACCGATGGCGGCGGCGACCAGCGCGATGCCCGGCGGCCGGGCGGGGTGTCGCCGTTCTTCGTGCATTACAGCCACCGCGATCTCGCCGGGGATGCAGCGCCGCCGCAATCAGGTGATGCACGACCGGTCGATGCGCCGCCTTTCGGCTATATCGTGGAGAACCGGGTCAGCCGCGTGGCCATGTTCGAGCGATTGCAGGCCTGCCCCAATGTGACACATATCGCCCCGGCCACCGCCCTGTCGTTCAAGCTGGATGCGGAACGCGCTTTGGTCAGCCTGAGCGACGGCCGGCAGGTCGAAGCGGCACTTGTCGTTGCGGCGGATGGCCGTCATTCGGCCTTGCGCGGTTTCGCCGGCATCGGCATCAGCGAATCCGATTACCGGCAAAGCGCCATCGTCTGCACAGTGGTGCATGAAAAGCCGCATCACGGCGTCGCCCATGAGCATTTCCTGCCGGCCGGGCCTTTCGCCATGCTGCCGATGACGGATGACCGCGACGATGATGGCCGTATCCGGCATCGCTCATCGATCGTCTGGACCGAAGATCCGCGCCTGGTGCCGATGCTGCTGGCGCTCGATGACGATGCTTTCGGCGCCGAGATCGAACGACGTTTCGGTCTGACGCTCGGCCGCGTGCGGCCCCTGGGCCCGCGCTTCTCCTATCCGCTGAAGCTACTGGTGGCGGAGAAATATCTCGCCGACCGGCTGGTGCTGGTGGGCGATGCGGCGCATGGCATTCATCCCATCGCGGGCCAGGGCTTCAATCTCGGCGTGCGCGATGTCGCGGCGCTGGCCGAAGTGCTGGTCGATGCCAGGCGGCTCGGCCAGGATATCGGCTCGCCGCTGGTGCTGGAACGCTATGCCCGCTGGCGGCGTTTCGACAACCTGCTGCTGGTCGGTGTCACCGACGGCCTGACGCGGCTCTTCTCCAACGACCTCCCACCCTTGCGCCTGGCGCGCGATCTCGGTTTCGCCCTCTTCAATAAATTGAGGCCGGTCAAGCGACTGGCGATGCGTCATGCCATGGGACTGGTCGGCAACCTGCCGAAACTGGTGCGCGGCGAGCCCCTTTGACAATTGAATGAGTTTATTGTGACCCAAGCGGATCTGGCGGCCAGGCCCCATCTGGCCGGCCTCATCATTTTCGATTGCGACGGCGTCCTGATCGACAGCGAGTGGATCGCCTGCGAGGTCGAGGCGGCCGTCTTGAGCGAACACGGCTTTCCCATGACGGCGGATGATGTGCGGCGCCTGCTGCTCGGCATCAGCACAGCCTCCTCACTGGTGGTGCTGGAGCGCGAACATGGCCGCCGACCAAGCCCAGAGGTCATGGCGGAGGTCAAGCGCCGCCTGCTGGAGGCCTTCACCGCGCGGCTGGATGTCGTGCCGGGCATCCGCGAGCTGCTGACGCGTCTGCCGGGCAAGCGCTGCGTCGCCTCATCCAGCGATCCCGAGCGGTTGCGGCATTGCCTGGGGCTGGTCGGCCTCCATGATCAATTCGCGCCGCATATCTTCAGTGCGACCATGGTGCGCAACGGCAAGCCGGCGCCGGATCTGTTTCTGCATGCGGCGGCCGAGATGCAGGTCGTGCCGGCCAATTGCGTGGTGGTCGAGGACAGCGTGGCCGGCGTGACGGCGGCACGGGCGGCCGGCATGACGGCGATCGGTTTCACCGGCGGCCGGCATTGCGGTCCCGGCCACGATGCGCAACTACGCGAGGCCGGCGCCCATCATATCGTCGACGCCCATGCCCGTTTGATGGGTTGACCAGTTTTTGACGGGAGTTTCCCATGCCGAATGATGCTGCACTGCCCGATACCCTGACGCTCGATATCCTCGATCGCCCCGATCTGCCGGTGCTGATACCGGCTTTGCAGGCGGCCTCCGAAGCGGGGAATGCGGCGGCGTCCTATCTGCTGGGCTTGCTCTATGAACTGGCGATCGGCACCAAGCGCGATTTCGCGCTGACCGCCACCTATCACTGCCGGGCGATGGAGCAGGATGCCGATGCACTGATCCGGCTCGAAGAAACGCCACCGGTCAATCCGCGGCAACTGGTCCGGCCGGGCACCGAGGCGATGTTCCGCATGTCGCGCCTTACCATGGCCGTCGGCGACGAGGCCGGCTATGCCAATGCCTTGCACTGTTTCTCGCGTCTCGCCGCCTGGGGGGATGATCGCGCTTTGGCGCATCTTGCCTTGATGACCCTCTGGAGCATGGGGGTGCCGGCCAATAACGAGGAAGGCCTGCGCATGCTGCGCGTGGCGGCCCAGCAGGGCGCGATCGTGGCCTTGGACGAATTGGGCTGGCTGGAAGTGCAGGGCCAATTGGTGCCGAAGGATGTCGCCGGCGGTCTGGCGAAACTGCGTCAGGCGGCCGAAGCGGGCTACGGCCAGGCGCAATGCCGGCTGGGGCAGTTGCTCGTTGAAGGCCGTGTCCTGCCGCGCGACCTCGATGCCGCCGCCGACTGGCTGGGCCAGGCATCGGCGCAGGGCTATGCCGGTGCCTTCCACCCCTATGGCACCTTGCTCGCCGAACATGGCGATGACGATGAGAGTTTCAGTGAAGGGATCTGCTATCTCGATCTCGCCGTCGATAGCGGCATCGTCATCGCCAAGGGCGATCTCGACAGTGCCCGGCAACAGGCGCCGGCTGAGGTGGTGGCCGCCGCGACGGCGCAGCGCGCCGCCTGGCAGATGCATCCGAGCCGCGCATCGACGCAGCTTATGTCTTTCGCTTATGAAGCGACCGATGAGGGATAACGGGAGCGGTCAGCGCGGATCGCGGCTGAGGCCCTTGGCGGCGAGGTCCTGGAGATAGCGCGCCCATAACTCCGCCTGCTTCTCGCCGATCTCATAGAGATAGCGCCACGAGAAGATGCCGGTATCGTGCATGTCGTCGAACTGGATGCGGACGGCGTAATGGCCGACCGGCTCCAGGCCCATGATGCCGACATGGCGGCGGCCGGTAATCAGGGTCTTCTGGCCGGGGCCGTGGCCCTGCACTTCGGCAGAGGGGCTCTCGACGCGCAGGAACTCCGCCGGATAGCGGAAGGTGACGCCATTGTCGAAAGCGACCTCGAGGATCTTTTCCGCTTTCAGCAGGCGGATTTCCAGCGGCCAGTGGACGGCACCGGCATTGCCGTTCTCGTCGCTACCCGCCTGGCCGGCCTCGGTCATTTCAGGAAATCCTCATCGTTCAGCGAGCGTGCTTCATCGACCAGCATGATGGGGATGCCGTCGCGGATCGGATAAGCGAGGCCGGCCTGTTTGCTGATCAGCTCCTGGCGTGCGGCATCATAGATCAGCGGCCCCTTGGTCAATGGGCAGACCAGGATTTCCAGCAATTTGCGGTCGACGCCGGGATGCGGCTCATAGCCGCTGCCGGGTTCGTCGCCGGATGTCGGCAGGTCGTTCATCAAGGATCCTCCGGTCGTCAATGCCGCTATCAATGCACCAGCTACTAATGCAAGGGCCGGTCGCGCTGTTCGTGTGTGGCGATGGCCAGTTCGAACAGGGCGATCAGCATATCGGCCAGGGTATCGAGATCGGGACATTCCAGCAGGCTCTGTTTCTCCACCGCCGTGAAGGGGCAGAGCATGGCCAGCGAGACCACCAGATGCTCGTCTTCCGCTTCGGCCAAGGCCTGCTTGTCGACGCCCATCTGGCGCATCTCGAGGAAGCTTTTCAAGAGATCGAGGAAATGATCGCGATCCGCCAGAGCGAAGCCGCGCTCCATCATGTCCTCATGATAGGGCGAGAAATCGATCGCCGCCTGGCGGAAGCCCTCGGCATGGCGCGGCAATTCATGGGTGATGCGGAAACGCGCCAGGCCGGACAAGGTGATCATGTACCGGCCGTCTTCGGTTTCCTCGAAAGCGACGATGCGCCCGGCGCAGCCGACCTGCTGCAGCGGTGGCACGGCTTTCGGATTCATGTCGCGATCGGCCCCGGCCTGGGTCGGCTGGACCATGCCGATCAGCCGCGCCGGATGCATCAGCGATTGCCGCACCATCGCCAGATAGCGCGGTTCGAAGACATTCAGCGGCAACCGACCGCCCGGCAGGAGCAGCGCCTCGGTCAACGGAAACAAGGGGATCGATGCCGGCAAATCGTCGAAGCCGGGATCGAAAGGGCCGAGGGATGTTGGACCGGAACGCATGTGATGCGGGCTTACCTGCTAAAGTTATGAGAACAGAATCGAGGACAAACGCCGGCGGCCGGCCAAGGTCAGCGGATCGGTCGGGCCCATGGCCTCGAAGAATTTCACCAGTTGCAGCCGCGCCGCCTCGTCGTTCCAGGCGCGGTTGAGGCGCACGATGTCCAGCAGGTGATCGATCGCCTCTTCCTTCTGACCGGCGGCGAATTGCGCTTCCGCCAGTTCATAGCGTGCCTCGAAATCCTTCGGATTGGCGGCGATGCGGGCCTGCAGCTCCGGCAGCTTGCCGGCCGATTTCTGGCCCTGTTCCGCCAGTTCAAGCTGCGCCTTGGCGCTGACCACCGCCGGATCCTTGAGGATCTCCGGCTCCAGCCCGTCGAGAAATTCCTTGGCCGCCGCCAGGTCGTTCATGGCAAGCAGGCAGCGCAGCAGCCCGGCAATCGCCTTGGCATTGCCGGGTTCGTGTTCGAGGACCTCGCTGAAGATGGCGCTGGCGGCACCATGATCGCCGGCGGCAAGGGCCGTTTCGGCCTGTTCCACCGCTTCATCGACCGGCGAGGGACCCAGCGCGTCGCCGCCGATCTTGGCCAGGCGGGCGACGAATTGCTTCAGCTGGCTTTCCGGCTGGGCGCCGACGAAACCGTCCACCGGTCGGCCCTGGAAAAAGGCATAGACCGCCGGGATCGACTGCACGCGCATCTGCGCCGCCAGTTCCTGGTTCTCATCGACATTGATCTTGACCAGGCGAACCGCACCCTTGGCTTCCTGCACCGCCTTTTCGATCACCGGACCCAGCTGCTTGCAGGGGCCGCACCAGGGCGCCCAGAAATCGACGATCACCGGCACCTGCATCGAGGCATCGATGACATCGGCCTTGAAGCCCGCGGTGTCGCTGTCCTTGATCACATCGCCAGCGGCCGGCCTGCCGCTACCAATCAACTGGTCCATTCATTCAACTCCGGCAAAGATCCAACAATGAAGGGGAGAGCCTCCCCGAAATACAAGTCCCGATAGGTCTATTAGATGGCGCGTAACCGCGGGACGATCAAGCATTCCCGGCCATGCCGGGGCCGCGTCTCCGGCATGGCGCCCGCCGGTTTCCCGCAACTGTCACAAGCCCTTCCCTGGCTGCCGCGGGCGCCGGCGTGTCAGCCGAAGCGCATCAGTTGCGGCTTGTGCCCCTCGGCCTCCAGGAACCGCAGCAGGTCGGCGGGTGCCAGCGCCGTGGTCTTGGTATTGACCAGCGGATGGCAATTGACCGGATCGCGGGTCAGCAGATCCTCGTCCAGCACCATCCGCACCTTATTATCCTTGTCGTTGATGATCGAGAACGGCGTCACCGCGCCCGGCAGGACGCCGAGATAGGTCATCAACCGATCGGCGCTGCCGAAGCTGAGCTTGCCGGCGCCCAATTGCTCGCCCAGGGCCTTGAGGTCGATACGCTTGTCTTCCTCGACCACCACCAGCCACATCTCCTCCTTCTTGTTGCGCAGGAAGAGGTTCTTGATATGGCCGCCGGGCAGTTCGCCGCGCAGGGCCTTGGCCTCGTCGACCGTGAAAACCGCCGCATGATCCACCGTACGGCTGGCGATGCCAAGATCGTTCAGCCGAGCGAGCAGTTGCTCCGCCGAGGTCGGCAAAGCGGGGGCCGCAGTGGTATCGGCCTGCGGATTCGCCGCGTCTTTGCCGGAAGCGGTGGCCTGGCTCTCGCTCATCGGCGCATCTCCTTGCTAACAGTCCGGGTTATCAGTTCAGCGGGCCAGCTGGCCCGGCCCAATCCTTCGCGGTCGTTATAATCATCCTTGCGCCCGATCGCAAACCGGTGCGTCCAAGCCCGGATTCGCGCCGGCCATCCCCGACCCGATTTTGCTAAGTGGCGGAAAACCGGCCGAAATTTGGTACTTGCAAATGACCGGCCGATGGGTAATATGCGCCGCGCTGACCGGGCAGCCAGCGAAACCCATCGGTTGCCATCCAGGTCGCGCCGCACGGAGCGCGGGCGTAGCTCAGGGGTAGAGCACAACCTTGCCAAGGTTGGGGTCGAGGGTTCGAATCCCTTCGCCCGCTCCAATTTCTTTCAGGCCAAATTGGCTTATCAGGCGCAGAAGCGACTTTACAGTCGCATGCCACGCCTGAAAGTTCGCTTCGCTGAACAGCACAGGCGGCCACCCGCTTCTATCGGGCGGATCGACGATCAGGCGCGGGACCGTCGGCAGCCGAAGCAACGCTCATTGCAAGGACATGCCTGATGGCGGCCGGCTTGCGCGATGCCGTCTTCGCACCAATCCGCTCAAGCGCCGCCTCGCCACCTTTTCCGCTTTGCCGCCATGCAGGGATTGCCGTCAAGGTTTCACGACAACTTCATTCCATTGCCGTCTGCATCGTCGAGCAAGGCGAATGTCGAGGCTACGATGCCTTCGAGCAATGCCCTTTGCGGCCGAACACGCGCCAGCACGCGGATACCCATCAGAATGCCCAGCAGGTGCTGCGCCAGGTTCGTCGCGGAGACCGCTTGCGTGATGGTGCCATTCGCCTGACCGGCCGTCACACGATCTACAAAGAAGTCTTCGATCCGGACAAGGACAGTGGCCACGACTTCCTGGAATTCCGGATCATGCGGCGCCACATCGATCGCGGCATTCACCAGCATGCACCCTTTATGCGCGCGGTCGCCGAGCGAGCGTTTGAGGATTTCAGCGAAGAAGGCGCCAATTGCCTCGCGCGGGGCCAGCTTCTCGCAGCGCCGGATCCGGTCGGCGATGCTGCTCTCGACATAATGGTCAAGCGCCCGTTGATAAAGTGCGCGCTTGTCGCCGAAGGCGTTGTAGAGGCTAGCACCCGTGAGTCCGGTTCGTTCGATCAGGTCACGAACGGAGGTGCCCTCGTAACCCCGGCTCCAAAAGCATTCCACCGCCGCGTCCAGCACGGCTTCCTCATCGAATTCCCGCGGTCTCGCCATTCCGTCGTCCGTCTGCGATGCATCTCAATGGCATCTTGCCACGGCTACGGCCGCATTGCATTATAGAACAACTGAACTAAAATCCGGCGCCGGTGGGCCGTACATGGTGGTAAACCTGTCTTGCTCCCTTGTTGCGCGGGATAGGCTCATCGCTCTTGCCCATATTGCCATCTATCCAGCCGTGGCCTCTCTGCAGTCGAGATCCTCGACTGTGTTCCATCCGAAGGAAACATCCATGATCAGGTTCTATTTCCATCCGACGCCGAATCCCGCCAAGATCGCGCTCTTCCTCGAAGAGACCGGCCTTCCTTACGAAGTGATCCCTGTCGACACCAAGAAAGGTGAGCAGCACACGCCTGCTTTCCGTGCCGTCAATCCCAACGGCAAGGTGCCGGCAATCGTCGACACCGAAGGGCCTGGCGGAAAGGAAGCGCGGGTTTTCGATTCCACGGCAATCCTCCTTTACCTTGCCGAGAAGAGCGGCAAATTCCTCGGTGCGCCGGAAGACCGTCCCGAGCTCCTGTCCTGGCTGTTCTTCATCGCGTCCGGCCTGGGGCCATTCTCCGGGCAGGCTGTGCATTTTCAACATGCGGCGCCCGACGGCCTCGCTTATGCCGTGAACCGCTACCGGCGCGAGGCCGAACGTCACTTTCAAGTGCTCAACGATCACCTCAATGGTCGCGACTTCATCGTCGGAAATACCTATACGATCGCCGATATGTCGGCCTGGGGCTGGCTCGACCGCGCCGCTTACGTGCTGAAAGGGTCAGAGGACCCGCTTGCCGGCTTCCCCAATCTGAAGCGTCTCTTCGAGACGGTGGAGGCGCGGCCAGCGGCCGCCCGTGCTCGCAGCGTCGGCGCGGATCACGATTTCAAGGCGGTCAACGATGAAGAGGCCAAACGCGCCCTGTTCCCGTCGAACTATCCGCCGGCCGCGTGAGGAGGCGAGAGATGGAGCTTCAAGGCAAACGCATTCTCATCACCGGCGGGTCGAGCGGAATCGGTCTGGCGCTGGCACAGCGTCTTCTGGACGAGCGGGCCCAAATCTTCATCACCGGCCGCCGTGCCGACCGTCTGGCTGTCGCAATCGACCGGTTTAAGGCGGCCGGCGCCGCCGTTCACGGAATTGCAGCGGATGTTGCCTCGCCGGACGGACGGCAGGCGACGCTCCAGGGTGTATTGGATGCGCTCGGCGGGCTGGATGTCTTGATCAACAATGCCGGCGGCGTCCGGGCCGGCCGGCTGGAACAGATATCGGAAGCCGATATCCGCACGATGATCGAGGTCGACCTTCTGGCACCCATCTTCCTGACGCGCGCGGCCCTACCGGCACTCCGGGCCAGCGGCGAGGCGATGGTCGTCAATATCGCCTCCAGCATTGCACTGATCGGAGCGCCTTTCTATGCGACATATGCAGCCGCCAAAGCCGGTCTCGCGCATTTCGGCGAGTCGTTGCGTCGGGAGCTGAAAGGAGAAGGCATCCATGTGCTGACGGCTTATCCGAGCGCCACCGAGACGCCCATGATGCAGTCGAACCGCGCCGGACCTGATCTTGGCTTCTCCCGCGAATCAGCCGCCGCCGTTGCCGATGCGATCGTCGACGGGATCATGGTGGATGCCTTCGACGTGATTCGCGGCGGTGAAGCCCGTGCTCAGATGGTCGCCCTCAACCGCGAGGACCCTGCGTCGGTCGATGAACGTTTTCTCGGTTTGAAACCGGCGCTTGAGGATGCCGTGAAGGATCACAACGCGCTTTAGATATTGCCCGGTCCGTGAACTGGGGCGTTTGCTTTCGGCTGCCGGCGCTTGCCGGCAGTCAATTCTTCCTTGAAGCGCCGGGATTCACGGTCGTTCGTCTGCCGGAGTGACAAATCACGGTCCAGGCCACGCCTTGTACGGTGACTATGTGGCGAATGCGGGGTCACTTTTGTGCGAGCGGGCTTTATTTGGGGTGGCCTAGTCCGGCCGATGCGGGTTCATTGTCAATGCTTCGCTCAAGCGCCGGAGGCTTTGCCGATGAAGATTGCCCAGATCGCGCCGCTCGCGGAAAGTTGCCCGCCGCGGCTCTATGGCGGCACCGAACGTATCGTCTCCTACCTGACCGAAGAACTCGTCCGACAGGGTCACGAGGTGACGCTGTTCGCAAGCGGGGACTCGAAGACGCGGGCCGAGCTGGTGCCGTGTTGCGATAAGGCCTTGCGGCTCAATCCCCTGGTCCGGGATCCGATGCCCTATCACATGCGGATGCTGGAGGAGGTCCGCCGCCGGGCCGGGGAATTCGACGTCCTGCATTTCCATATCGACTTCCTGCATTACCCCATGGCGGCGGCGTTTTGCGACAGGATTCTAACGACTTTGCACGGCCGCCTCGATCTGCCGGATATCACGCCGTTCTATTCGGCCTTGCCCGGCTACCCTCTGGTCTCGATCTCCAATGAACAGCGGCGGCCGATGCCCAAGGTGAACTGGGCGGGAACCGTCGGTCATGGCCTGCCGCAGACCCTTCTGCCGTTTACCGCAAGTCCCAAGGGCGATTACCTCGCCTTCCTCGGCCGCATCTCACCTGAGAAGCGGCCTGATCGTGCCATCGAGATCGCGGCGCGGGCCGGTATGAAGCTGAAGATCGCCGCCAAGATCGACCAGGCCGACCAGGCTTATTGGGACGACCTGATCGGGCCGATGGTGGCGCGCCATCCGACTGTCGAGTTCATCGGCGAGATCAATGAGCATGAGAAGGCCGAGTTTCTGGGCAATGCCCATGGCCTTCTATTCCCGATCGATTGGCCCGAACCTTTCGGCCTTGTCATGATCGAGGCGATCGCCTGCGGCACACCGGTTCTCGCCTTCCGCAACGGCTCGGTCCCGGAAGTGATCGATCATGGCGTCAGCGGCTTCATCGTGGATACGCTCGATGAGGCGGTCGCCGCGGTCGGCAGGCTTGCGGGCCTCGACCGGGGCGAGGTGCGCGCGACCTTCGCGAAACGCTTCACCGTGGAGCGGATGGCGCTCGATTACCTGAACATCTATCGCAACCTGCCGGCTCTGCGTGAGGACGGCCTGCGTGAGGAAGGCCTGAGCCAGATTGCACGCAACACAGCATTGAACGGCAAAGGTCTGGACTTGCAAGTCGTTGCATAGTTCGATGGCTTCATCCGATACGTCCTATCGACGTTGCGTGCATAGGAGTAGATGATGAGCCAGATGCGTGCCGATGCAGGCGCACAGGCGCCCGCGCCGCTACATCCGGGAATACCCGTCGCCCAGTTCTTCATTCCCGCCTCTGCCTCGCTGCAGGAAAGGCGGCCGCGTACGCTGAAACACGGCGATACTTTCGCGGTCTTCGATCACAATGGCGATGCGCTTTCCGGGCCAGGTAGCCCGGAAGGGATCTACCACCGCGACACGCGTTATCTTTCCCATCTTTATCTGACGATCGAGGGGCAGCGACCGCTTCTCCTGTCCTCCACCTTGCGCGACGACAATGCGACGCTGACCTGCGACCTCACCAATCCCGACCTGTGCGATGCCAACGGGAAACTGGTTCTGGAACACGACGTTCTGCATCTGCGCCGCTCCCGCTTTCTATGGAACGGTGCGTGCTACGAGCGGCTGGCGATCCGCAACTTCGACAATCGCCCGCAGCGCGTCAGGATCGAGATCGCTTTCGCGGCGGATTTCGCCGACCTTTTCGAGGTACGCGGCACGCAACGTGAGCGGCGCGGCCGGATGCAGAATCCGGAGATCGGAACCGATCGCGTGACACTGGCCTATCAGGGGCTCGACGATCGACGGCGCATGACGACATTGCGCTTCGATCCCGCGCCGCAAGAAATCTCGGTGGGGCATGCGGCCTTCCAGTTCGATCTCGCGCCGAAGCAAGCCAGGACGCTGGCGATCGAGATCGCCTGTGATGCGATCAACGAGGGTTCGCTGCGCCATCATTTCAGACAGGCAATCCGGATATCGCGCCGGGAATTGCGTGCCGCGTCATCGCGGGCGGCCGCGATCAATACCTCAAATGAAATCTTCAACGAAGCACTGCGGCGTTCGGTGTCCGATCTCTACATGCTGATCACCGATACGCCGGAGGGGCCCTATCCTTATGCCGGCATTCCCTGGTTCAGCACCGTCTTCGGCCGCGATGCGCTGATCACGGCGCTCGAGACGCTGTGGCTGGACCCGGCCATTGCCCGCGGTGTGCTGTCACATCTCGCCGTCAATCAGGCGACCGATTTCGATGCGGCGGCCGATGCGGAACCGGGGAAAATCCTGCACGAAGTGCGCTATGGCGAGATGGCGGAGCTGAAGGAAGTGCCGTTCCGCCGCTATTACGGCAGCGTCGATGCGACACCGCTCTTCATCATGCTTGCCGGCGCCTATCTGAAGCGCACCGGCGATACCGTGTTGCTGCGCCGGCTATGGCCGAATATCGAGGCGGCGCTGGCCTGGATGGAACGATATGGCGATCGCGACGGCGATGGGTTCATCGAATATGGGCGGCGCACGGATGAAGGATTGATCAATCAAGGCTGGAAGGACAGCCATGATTCCATCTTTCACGCCGATGGCAGGCTGGCGAAAGGGCCGATCGCACTCGCCGAGGTCCAGGCTTATGCCTATGGCGCCTTTCGGGCGGCCGCCGAGATCGCGCGCGCAATTGTCGAGCCGGCACGCGCCGTGGTCCTCGCCCGGCGGGCGGACTCTCTTCGCACCGTTTTTGATGCCGCCTTTTTCGACGCAGAACTGGGCAGCTATGTCCTGGCCCTGGATGGCGAGAAGCGGCCCTGCCGGGTGCGGTCATCCAATGCCGGCCATGCTTTGCTGACCGGCATCGCCTTGCCCGAGCGTGCCGCCGCGATTGCCCGGACGCTGATGCAGCCTGCCTCGTTTTCCGGCTGGGGTGTTCGGACCATCGCCAGCACGGAAGCGCGCTATAACCCGATGAGCTATCACAACGGCTCGGTCTGGCCGCATGACAATGCCCTGATCGCCGCCGGCCTTGCCCGTTATGGCTTCAAGCGTGAAGCGGCACGAATTCTGGAGGGCTTGTTCGCCGCCGCGACCTATATCGATCTCCGTCGTCTGCCGGAACTCTTTTGCGGCTTCGTGCGGCAGCATACGCGCGGCCCGACTTTTTATCCGGTCGCTTGCGCACCCCAGGCCTGGGCCGCGGCGGCACCTTTGTTCATCTTGCAGTCCTGTCTCGGGCTCGGTTTCGATCCTACCCAGAATCACATCACCTTTGAGGAGCCGGTCCTGCCCGACTTTCTCAACCGCGTGACGATTGGCAATCTGGTTCTTCATGGCGGTGCCGCCGATGTGACGCTATGCCGGTCGGGATCGCAGGTGGTGGTCGATGTTCTCGACCGCCGCGGATCAGTCCGGGTCGTGACCATCACTTGATGCCGGCTGCTCCTCAGCGGCGCACCTGTTTCCAGGAGGTAAGGCGTGCGGCTATGGCCGTCCTTTGGCCAGAGCTTCATCGAAGTCGGCCTTGCGGGCGTGACTTCTGCGATTGATGAGCCAGAGCGCAAATCCGATCAGCAATCCACCCGCGGCCTGAAGCCAGGAGAAACTCGAACCGAGGATGGGGAACGACATGACGACAGTGAAGAGCGGGGCAAGAAACAAATAGCCGCTTGCTTTCGTCGCACCGCCTTTGGCGAGGGCGACAAACCACAGACCGAAGGAGCCTGTGGAGGCGGGAATGGCCAGCCACAGGAACCAGCCCCATTGTGCGACCGTAACCGATGCCGGCCAAGTCTCTCCCCTGGCATAGGCGATGCCGAGGATCGCGACGGCGCCGACCAACATCTGCCAGAAGCTCAGCGCCCAGGTGCCCATCGGCAACTTCGCGCGCTTATTGAAGATGGTCGCTGCCGACCAGCATAAGGCCGAAAGAAGACCGATCAGTTCGCCGCGCAACGCGGGGCCGCCCGCCAGCATGTCCGGTCCGAGGCCGATTGTCAGGGCAACGCCGATTACACCGAGCAAGAGGCCAAGGATTCGCGCTTTGTGAAGCGCCTCGCCGAGAAACAGCCGGCCGAGCAGTGCCACCCAGATGGGATTGGTAAAGAGGAGGATTGCCGCGGTCGAGGCTGATATCGAGGTCATGGCCAGGAACAGCAGACCCATTACCGCGGCGGTCTGCGTCAAACCAATAACGATGATCGCGCTCGCATCACGGAAAGAAAGTGCTTTTGGCGCAAGTGCCTCGAATATTTTTCGATTGTCGAAATAGACCAGTGGGAGTGTAGCCAGGGCGGCAACGAAAAAGCGCCATCCCACGAGCATCATCGGCGAAAAGCCCTCGTGAAGGAGGATTTTTCCCGCCACGAAACTGGAGCCCATCAGAAAGGTCGAAGCGATGAGCGTGGCGATGAAGATTGCTTCGCCACGGCGTTCCGCTTGGGGTATCCGTGTCATGTCAAAGCTCCTTTATTCGGCTCGATACCCGTGCGGATCGACAGGGCGATGGACCGGTTATCCGAGAGCCGATCCAAAAGGGAAATCGCCCGCCCCGTCAATCCTTCTCGAGATCAACGCCCTGCTTGCCGCTTGCGACGGCGGCATGGCAATGAGCGTATCAACGAGTCCGTGCCGGCAGGCTTTCCAGCAACGGTCCGAGACCCTCGGCGACCGTGAGATGCGCGATGACGGCGTCGCGCAGTTTCGGATAGGGCAATCCAGCCAGCATCGCTGTCTGTACCGCTGCCAAAACCTCACCCGCTTCGGAGCCGATCATGGTGAAACCCAGGATCTGGTCATCCTCGGCGGCAACCAGCACTTTCATGAAACCGTCGGCCTCGTCCGTGGCAAAGCTCCGCAGCACGCGGCGCATCGGCAGTTTTGCGACACGAAAGGGAATATCCCGGCGGCGTGCCTCTTCTTCCGACAGGCCGATGCGCGCCAGCGGCGGATCCGTGAACATGACATGCGGAATGAGCCGGTCCTCAGTGCTGCGGCTGCCGCCCGCCATATTGTCGCGAACGACGCGGAAATCATCGACCGAAACATGGGTGAATTGCGGGCTGCCGGCGCATTCGCCGATGGCCCAGATCCCGGGCGCGGTGGTTCTCAATTGATCGTCGACCTGGACGAAGCCTTTCGTCGTCAAGCCAACGCCCGCCTTGTCGAGGCCGATATTCGCCGTATTGGGAATCCGTCCCGTCGCCACCAGCAGATGGCTGCCGTCGATGACTCGTTCGCCGGCCTCCGTCTGGACCGTTACGGAAACCAACCTTCCGCTGTGCCCCTCGATGCGGAGAGGCTGGGTGTTCAGCAGGATATCGACATCTTCGGCGCTCAGAATCCTGCCGATCTCTTCAGCGACATCGGCATCCTCACGGCCCATGATCCGGACACCGGGCTCGATGATCGTTACGCGACTGCCGAAGCGTCGATAGGCCTGGGCGAATTCGACACCGATATAGCCGCCGCCGAGCACGATCATATGGGTGGGCATATTGCCGAGTTCGAGCGCTTCGATATGAGTGAGCGGTGCGGCCTCCTTCAAGCCGGGAATATCCGGCATGGCGGCATGCGAGCCGACATTGATCACAACCTCATCGCCGACGAGCACGCGGGTATTGCCATCATTCAGCGTCACCTCGACCGTCTTCGGCCCGGTGAAACGACCGCTACCCATGATGATCTCGGCGCCAGTTTGCTGATAGAGGTTGCGGTGAAGCTCGATTTCGAGCTCGATCATGCCTTGCTTGCGTTGACGTACCTTTTCCATATCGGTTCGCACGCTTTCCGTGACGACGCCGAAATTGGCCGCATTGTGCACCAGATGAGCCACCCGGGCGCCCCAGATTTCATTCTTCGACGGCAGGCAGGCGACGGCGGGACAGGAACCGCCGATCCATTGGCGTTCGACGACGGCAACCTTCTTACCGGATCGGCCCAGATGCCAGGCGAGACGCTTCCCGCCTTGGCCGCTGCCGAGAATGACGACATCGTAATTTTCAGATTGAGGCATAGCTGTTTCCTTTCTGCTGGGTATCGAGCGCAGACACCCGGTGGCTTGGCGCCGAGGCCATTGCCGAGACGAACGGGAATCTTCTGAGTTCTTGATTGTCGGTTTTGCTCGCCATCCGATCAGGTCGGTGACGTTTGCGACGCCTGTCGGCGATAACTAGACCGATTTGACTTCGCCGCCATCCATGCGCAAGGCGGAGCCGGTCATCCAGCGTGCGGCTGGCGAAACCAGGAATGCCATCAACTCGGCGATCTCCTCAGGCTCGCCGTAACGGGCGATGCGGGGTTCTTTGGGGAAATATGAGACGGCCTGGTCCACGGTCATGCCTTGCAGTAGCGCCCAATGCTCCAGATAAGATCGGCGGCGCCCAATCATTACCGGGCCGGGCAGGACGCTGTTGACCTGGACACCATCGGTGATGCCGCGATCGGCGAAAGCCTTCGCCAAAGCGACGATCGCGGCATTGATCGTGCCGACCGCCGCGTAGGGCGCCTTGGGAAAGACGGCGGAATTGCCGGAGATCAGCACAACCGATCCCCTGGCAGCTCTCAGTGCCGGCCAGGCCGCCAGGGTGAGACGTCGTGCGCCGTGAAGCTTCAGCTCCAGCCCATCCTGCCATTGTTCGTCCGTCATCTCGAAGAGATCGATCTGCGGTACGGCGCCGGCGATATTAACCAGGGCGTCGATGCGGTCGAAGGCTGCGAGCGTGTGCGTCACCACCGCCTGTGCTGCGGTTCGACCGGTCAGGTCGGCATCGATGACAAGCGCCTCAGCACCGGCCGCCTCGACCGCTTCGGCCGTCTCTTCAAGCTTGTCGCGCGTGCGTGCGACAAGCGCGATGGCGGAAAAATCCCTAGCGAGACGGATGGCTGTGGCACGGCCAATTCCCTGGCTAGCGCCGGTGACGACGGCGACAGATGTCAACATTTGAATTCTCCCTGATGGGCAGACTGCATATCAGTCGTGAACGACGACCAGCTTTCCACGCGCTTCATTGGCTTCCATGACGCGGTGCGCTTCGCGGATGTCGTCGAAGCCGAAGACCCGGGCCGGCTTGACGTCGAGCCGGCCGGCGGCGGCATCCGCCGCGATCTGCTGCAGGGGCACATCGGAAAGCGGGAAGCCTGGCGTGCCGAAAACGAAGCTGCCGAAGAAGGTCAGATAGACGCCGCTCGCCATCTGCAGCAGCGGGTTGAAATCCGGGATCGGATCGAGGCCGCCGAGCCAGCCGGCGAGGCATGACCGGCCGCCGCGCCGGAGCATGGCGAGGGAGTCGAGCACGACGCTGTTGCCGACGAGGTCGAGCACCGCATCGATCTGCTTGGTTTCGGCGATATGCTTGGAGAGATCGGGGCGTTCGATTTCGCAGCGTTCGGCGCCGAGCTTTTCCAGCATCGCGAAGCGGTCCCGGCTGCGGGTCGTTGCAATCACCCGGGCACCGGCATTGACGGCCATCTTGAGAGCGGCCTGGCCGAAGGAGGAGGTTGCGCCGCGAATGACCAGCAACTGTCCCGCCTTGAGGTCGAGATTGCGGAACAGGCAGGTCCAGGCGGTTGCATAGGTTTCCGGGATCGCCGCGAGTTCGGCCCAGGGCAGATCCGATTCGATCAAGGCGACATTGGAGACCGGGGCGCGGGTATAGTCGGCATAGCTGCCATTGATGGTGCGGCCAAGTCCGCCCATCAAAGCCGCAACCTTCGCGCCCACCGGAAATTCGCCGCCTGGGCAGGAATCGACGATGCCGACGCATTCGATGCCGCTGACCTCGGCCGCTTCGGCCCATTCGCCGCGCCGCATATGCATTTCGGCATGGTTGACGCCGAAGGCCTTGATGCGGATGACGACGTGACCCGCCTTGGGTTCAGGCTTCGCGATCTCCTTATAGACGAGGCTGTCCAACCCACCGAATTTTTCGAGAACGATGGCGCGCATGATATCCTCCCGGATAGCTGATGTCAGAAAACGACGACGATGGTGAGACGCGGTGTCAGCGCGTCAGGAAATCGCGGATTGCTGCCGCGATATCTTCGGCGTGGGTCTCCAGCGCGAAATGCCCGGTGTCGAAGAAACGGATCACGGCATTGGGCATGTCGCGCTTGAACGCCTCGGCACCCGGCGGCAGGAAGAAGGGGTCGTTCTTGCCCCAGACCGCGAGGAACGGCGGCTGGTACCTGCGGAAATAGCCTTGAAAGGCCGGGTAGAGGGCGACATTGCTTTTGTAGTCGCCGAACAGATCGAGTTGCACCTGATCGGCGCCGGGCCGGGCGAGATAGAAATTGTCGAGCGACTGGCCGTCCGGTGAAACGGCGGTTTCGTCGGCGACGCCGTGGGTATATTGCCAGCGGGTCGTCTCAGGGGTCAGCAAGGCGCGCAAGGCATCGCGGTTCGCCTGGGAGGGATCCTGCCAATAAGCGCGGATGGGATCCCAGCCAGTGCTGAGGCCTTCTTCATAGGCATTGCCGTTCTGGGAAATGATCGCGGTGATGCGCTCTGGATGCTGCATCGCGAGCCGGAAGCCGGCCGGTGCGCCGTAATCGAAGACATAGACGGCGAAGCGGTCAAAGCCGATCACCTCGGTGAAACGGTCGATCACCTTTGCGAGATTGTCGAAGGTGTAAGCGAATTTGTCATGTGCCGGCATATCGGACTGGCCGAAGCCCGGCAAATCGGGGGCGACGATATGGAAGCGATCCGCCAGCAGCGGGATCAGGTCACGGAACATGTGACCGGCGCTGGGGAAGCCATGGAGCAATAAGAGCTTCGGGGTGCCGACGGTCCCGGCCTCGCGATAGAAGACCTTGAAACCCTCGACATCGGCGGTCCGGTAACGGGTGGTCGTCATGATGCGTCTCCTTAAATAGTAACCTGCAAAAGTTCGTTGGTCTGGTTATCTCCCTTTTTAGATAACCTGTCAAATGATTTTTTAAAGGTTACGATAAAAAATTTACCAAAGGAGCAAAATACCCATATTTTCCAGAATAACAATCGTAAGGGAACGGAAAACAGACTCCCTTGATATTCCTGGCTCTCGGTGTGAATAACTTGTTATTGGCACCTTTAAAGGTTATATATTCTGACGAAATGACCTCTCATCCCGAGGAACCGATGGATCATCATCACGCCCCAGCCATGTTCATTGCCGATGCGCTCGGCCTGGATTTCCTGAATTCAATCGCCACCCCCGTGGATACTGCGATCGACTGGATCGATGACGGAGATGGGTTGTTGCGCTGGCTGGACCAGGCACATCTCGTTCCGCCGGCGGCGCTGGAGACCTTGCGAGCGCAAGCCTTGCCCGGGGAACTCGACAAAGTCGCCGACCAGGCCCGCAACCTGCGTGAATGGTTCAGGGGCTTTGTCACCGCCCACAAGGGTAGGCCCGTGAGGGCGGCTGATCTACATGAATTGGAACCGCTGAACCGGCTATTGGAACGCGACGAGGCTTTCAGCCAGATCGCGCCGTCCCGTCATGACGGTGCGGCAAAGCTTGAGTTGCTGACGATGCGACGCTGGCGAACGCCGGAATCCCTGTTGCTGCCGATCGGTGAAGCCCTGGCGCAATTGGTCTGCACGACGGATTTCACCGATGTGAAAGCTTGCGAAGGCCCGTCCTGCACCTTGATGTTCGCCGACCGTACGCGGGGCCGGGCGCGCAGATGGTGCAGCATGGCGATTTGCGGCAATCGCGCCAAGCAGGCGGCGCATCGCAACCGGCTCAAGGCGCATCACTGAAATTTTGCGAAACGGCCTATGGTCGGCGAGTCCGTGGCCGGCGAGCATGGATGTCTCGCCGGCCATTCGCACAGTTACGGCCATTGCTCCGCCGCCTTGTCAGACAGGCGTGCCACATCCTGCTTCAGCAGATAGACCGAGACGGCGAGCAGGACGACATCCTTCATCAGGAAGGGGATGTTGCCGGCCATTGCCGGAAAGCCGCCGGCGGATTCGGCCCAGCCATTCGGCATGAAAGGGATGATGGTGACGGTGCCGACGAAAGTGGCGACTGAGCCGAGAGCGCCCAGCACCGCCACCCGCTTATCCCAGAAACCGATAAACAACAGGGCGCCGAACAGCCATTCGGAGACGCCGAGGAACCAGCTCGCACCCTGGATGCCGAAGACCGGGTAGAGCCAGAAGATCAGCGGGCCGTTGCTGATATAGGGAATCAGCACTTGGGCTTCATAGTCGAACCATTTCTGATAGCCGAAGAAAACGAAGATCAGCACCATCGATGCGCGGATGATGTGGTAGTCGAGATCCTGCCGCAGCAGGCCGAATTTCGTCAGCAGATTGATCAAAGCGTTCATGGCAAATTCCTCCTCCATCTCGATATCGTGTGATCGGTGGGCGCGTCCCGGAGGCGCGCCCACACCTGGCCGTTCAGTCGACAGCCGGAAAATCGATCGCGGTGTCGTTGATGCGGTTGAAGACGTTGGTGAAGACGGTGACGGCGATGGCGAGGCTGATATCCACCAATTGCGCGTCGCTGTAGCCGGCCGCCTTGATGGCGTTGACTTCGGCCTCGTCGATCGTGCCGCTGGCCTTGGTCAGAAGGCGGATGAACCGTACCAGGGCATCGCGCCTGGCATCGCCCGTCGCGCTGCCGGCGCGGAGCTGTTTCAGCGTGTCGGGCTTCAGGCCGGTGAGCTTGCCGAGCAGGCTATGCGCGGCGACACAGTAATCGCAGCCGGCATCTTCGCTGACGATCAGCTTGATGGTTTCCTGATCCTGCTTGCTGAGGCTGCCGGCGGCGAGCACGCCATCCGCCTGCAGCACCGCTTTCAGCGCGGCGGGACCGTGAGCGCCGATCGCGGCAAAGGTATTGGGCACATTGCCCACGGCTTTCTTGATCTGGGCGTAGATGTCGGCCGTGGCGCCGGTGGCGGTGTCCAGGGCGGGAACATGGATGCGTGACATGGTGAGTTTCTCCTTTCGCGAGATGGGTTGAGCAACGATTGCGAGGGAAACTTACGGAAGGAGATTGAGATTGTTAATGTTCAAGGAACTCGATAATATGCTTAATCGTCTCATTTTGTGGGAGCGGCCATGACGCAAACCCAGGATTGGCTCAGCCGGCTTCTCGATCTCGTCCCGGTGCATGGCCGGCTCGACCTGCGCTGCTTCTACGGTGCCCCGTGGCGCATCGATCAGGGACCGGCGGCGCATGGCGAAATCCCGTATCACATCTTGCTCAGCGGTTCGGCGATGCTCGAGGATCCGGCCGGCAAATCGCCGACGCGCTTGTCGGCCGGCGACATATTGGTCCTGCCGCAGGGCCCCCTGCATATGCTCCATGACGGCAGCGGCGCCCCGGCGGTCCCGGCACAGGCGCGTTCCAAGCTCAATCTGACGATCAGCGAGAATGATGGGGATGGCAGTCGTCTCGACATGCTCTGCGGCCATTTCGTTCTGGCAACGCCGCACGACCGCTTGTTGCGCAACTACCTGCCGCCCCGGCTGGTGGTGCATACCGCGGCGACCGATGCGGTGCCGGATGAAAACGGCATCGCGGAAAGCGGCGCAGCAGCGCAATTGTCGGGCCTGGTGGCCCTGATGCGGCACGAATCCGCCGCCGATCATCTGGGCGGACGGGCGATGCTGAATGCGTTGTCGACCGCGTTATTCGCCCTCACCTTGCGCCTGGCCAGCGAAGCGTCGGAAGCGCCGATGGGATTGCTCGCCCTTGCCGGCCATCCACGCCTGGCACCGGCCTTGGACGCGCTGTTCAATCAGCCAGGCCGGGCTTGGACCTTGCCCGACCTCGCTCGTCTCTGCCACATGTCGCGCGCGACCCTGGCCCGGCATTTTGATGAGAAACTGGGGCGCTCGGCCAGCGATCTCTTGACCGATATCCGCATGACCGTCGCCGCCGGCGAATTGCGAAAACCATCAGCCTCCACCGGCGCGGTGGCGGAAGCCGTCGGCTATCAATCCGAGGCTGCCTTCCAGCGCGCATTCAAGCAGCATATGGGCGTCACGCCGGCCGCATGGCGCCGTGCGGCGCGATCCGGTACGGGAGACGCGGCCGACAGCGAAGCGGCCGATAGCGAATTGTCATAAGCCCTGTCCAAAAATCGTCACGATGGCTGCGCAGCCGTCAGTAAGATATGGCTTTCATAAGAGACGGTGGATCGCCGATACTCCGGATATTATGACGACACAAAGCTCTCCCGTTTGGTTCATCACCGGATGCTCGACCGGCTTCGGTCACGAACTTGCAAAACTCGTCATCGCCCGTGGCTGGCGCACTGTCGTCACCGCGCGCGACAAAAGCCGGCTTGAATCCCTCATCGACGGCCATGCCAATACAACGCTGGCGCTGGATCTCGATGTCACCAAGCCCGAGCAAGTGCAAGCGGCCGCCAAGGCGGCGCAGGCGCGGTTCGGTCGCATCGACATCCTGGTGAACAATGCCGGCTATGGCTATCAGGCTACGGTCGAAGAAGGCGAGGAGGCGAAAATTCGCGCGCAATTCGACGCCAATGCCTTCGGCCTCTTCGCCCTGACCCGTGCCATCCTGCCGATCATGCGGCAGCAGCACAGCGGGCATGTGATCAACCTTTCCTCGGTCGCCGGCTTCATCGGCTTCCCCGGTTCCGGCTATTATGCGGCCAGCAAGCATGCGGTCGAAGGCTGGTCCGATGCCCTGGCGGCGGAGGTCGCGCCGCTCGGGATCAAGGTGACCTGTGTCGAGCCGGGGCCGTTCCGCACCGACTGGGCCGGGCGGTCCTTGAAGCAGACGCCGAACCGGATCGCCGATTACGCCGAAACCGCCGGGACGCGCCTCAAGAACACGGCGGCTGGCAGCGGCAAGCAACCGGGCGATCCGATCCGGGCGGCTGAAGCGATGATCAAGATCACGCAAAGCGAAAATCCTCCGCGCCATCTCGTCCTCGGTGCCTTCGGCATCGACGCGGTGACGAAGAAACTGCGCGCCAGCCTGGATGAGATCGAGCAATGGCGTGAGCTGGGGCTGGCGACGGATTTTCCGAACAGCTAAGATTTTCGCGGGACCGTTTTGTGAAAGACGAGAAGGACGCTATGCCATCTGACCCGCCGCCTGCGCCGCCGCAACAGATGATGCAGATGATCGGCGGCTTTTGGATCACGCAGATCGTCCACGCCGCCGCCCGTTACGCGCTCGCGGATCATCTCGCGCGAGAGCCGATGACGGCGCAGGCTTTCGCCGATGCGGAAGACCTGGATCATCAGGCGGCAGCTCGGTTTCTCCGAGCCTGCGTCGGGCTCGGCCTGGTGACCAGGGATGGGAGCCGTTATGGCAGCACGGATCTGCTCGACACGCTCCGCAAAGATCATCCACGTTCCCTGCGCGGCTTTGCCCTGTCGCAGCCGGCACCGGGACATTGGCTGCCCTGGGGACGTTTTGCCGATGCGTTGAAGACCGGCGAGCGGCAAACGGTCGCCACGCTCGGTGCCGATATCTTCGACTATTACCGCACGGCGCCGGACGAGGCCGCTGCTTTTACCGACGCGATGAGCGGTACGACCATTGCCTCGGCCGCCGAAGTCGCCCGCCTCCTGGATATGTCGGGATTCAGCTGCGCGGTCGATGTCGGCGGGGCGGCGGGGGCGATGCTGTTCGCGGTCCTGCAGGCCAATCCACATCTCAAGGGCATCGTTTTCGATCTCCCCAACATCATCCCCACGGCGCAAGCCGCGGCGGAAGCGGCTGGGGTACGCGACCGGGTCGAGATCGTGGGCGGCGATTTCTTCGAGACGATACCCGAAGGCGATTTCTATCTTCTCAAATACATCCTGCATGACTGGGATAATGCCGCCTGCATCAGGATTCTGCGCAATTGCCGCAGGGTGGCACGACCCGGTGCCCGCATAGCCGTCATCGAGGTCCTGATCGAAACCGGTGGCGTCGTGGCCCCGCTCATGGATCTCAACATGTTGGTCATGTCGACAGGACGCGAACGCACATTGGACGAGTATCGCGACCTGCTGGTCGCCGGTGGATTCGGTGACGTGACCGTCACACGCACCCGGACGCCGATGGTGATCCTGACGGCGACGGCGGTTTAAACCGTAACGGCGCGGCCTTCACCTATGCCTTGCGTGATCGATCGGTGGCTGTCGGCGGTTCCCAGCCGAAGATGCTGCGGCCGCCATAATCGGCCGAACGATCTCGCTCCTCGCCGATGAATGCCGGCAGGGCGGGCCCTGTCGCGCTGCGTTCCAAACGCCGTGCCTGGTCGTCGAGCCGGCGGATGGCGTCGAGCCTTTCATCATTGCCGAGCCTGGCTGCCGTGATGGCCGATTTCAGCACATCGATGGTCTTGTCATAGACCAGCGTCGGCACCGGATAGGGATGCCGGTCCTTGCCGCCATGGGCGAGGGAGAAGCGTGCCGGATCGGCGAAGCGGCAAGGCGTTCCGTGAATGACTTCCGATACCATGGCCAGGGACTGGATGGTCCGGGCGCCGACACCGGGCACCATCAGCAGATCGGCGAAATCCGCCGGACCGGCTTCTGCTGCCGCGGCCAGTGCGCCATGCAGGCGGCGCAGCATGACATCCTTGGGCCGCACATCATGATGCGCCGGCATGACGAGATGCGGCAACAAGGGCTGGGCCGGCGATGCTGGCGCCGCACCGCGCAAGTCGGCGATCTCATCCAGCAGGCGGTCGGGGCCCAGGTCGCGGAGAAGCGTCAGCTGGCCGCGCCGCGAAGGCTCGGCGCGGCGATCGGTGAGATTGACGATCTCGCCCTGATTACGGCCATCGATCGCCGCATGGGGTGCATCGACGAAACTCTTCAGATCTTCCGAAAGCCAATGGTAGCGGCGCGCCAGGCGGCTGTCGCCATTCATGCCCTGCTGCACCACCACCCATTTGCCGTCATCGGCAAGGATGAAGCCATGCAGGTAAAGATCGAAGCCGTCCTGCACGGCGGCGCTGTCGACCTTGGCAATGAGACGGCTTGCTTTGGCCAGCGCGATCCCATCGAGGCCGACGCGATCGCCGATTGCCATCAGTTCCTGCGGCGTCTGGCGCGAATGGCTGCCGCGCCCACCACAGACATGGAGGCCGAGTTCATGGGAAAGCGGCGTGAGGCCGCGCTTCAAGGCGCCGATGACGCTGGTGGTGATGCCGGAGGAATGCCAGTCCATTCCCATCACCGCGCCGAAGGACTGGAACCAGAACGGATGCGCCAGCCGGCGCAGGAATTCGTCGCGCCCGTAATGAAGCACGATCGCCTCGGTGATGATGGCGCCGAGCCTGGTCATGCGCTGACCCAGCCAGGCCGGCACCCGCCCGGTATGCAGCGGTAAATCGGCACTGCCGGCGCGTCGGGTCACGACTTCTCCCCTCTCCTGTATCAGGAACAGAATGTGAACGACAATTATCACGCCCTAGCGCGCGGGTACAAGCACAGGCGTGCTTGCTTTCACGAAACCGTGCTTGGCCCCGGGGCAACGAAACGGCCTGTTAGTCGTTTTTTCACGCGATCCGGGAGGTTGTCATGGCTGCATCGAAAACCGTTTCCAGGCTATTCACGAAATTCGCCAATGCCATCGCCCGGTTGACCGGCCGGCCGGTGACTTTCGCGCTTTGCTGCTTTGTCATCGTCGCCTGGGCGGTGAGCGGCCCGGTCTTCCATTTCTCCGATACCTGGCAGCTCGTCATCAATACCGGCACGACCATCGTCACGTTCCTGATGGTCTTTCTTATTCAGAACACCCAGAACCGCGACGGCGCCGCGATCCAGGCCAAGCTGGACGAACTGATCCGCGCGCTCGAAGGGGCGCGCAATCATTTCGTCGGGATCGAGCACCTGACCGAGGAGGAATTGGAGGAAATCCGCGATATCTGCGAAAAGGACGCCGCCGAGCAGGATGAGAATCCGCAATGGCGCGAGAAGAGAGGCAAAGCCAGCCTGCATAAGCTCAATCGCGCGCTTGATCGGTTGGGCCGGCGATGACCGTTAGCCGGCGGGTATCAGTTCGTATAGATGTTTCCCAGCCGGGCAAGGCCGCGAGGCGATCGGCGGAGACATTGATATTGGGAAAAGCCGTGCGGTCGATGTCGGTTTCGTCGCTGTAATAGACATAACCGGCGAGCGAGAAATCGGCGATGGTCGGGGCCTGGCCGACGAGATAAGGCTGCGTCGCCAGATGTATCTCGACGATGTCCCAGGCGCCGACCGCGCGGCCGCGCCGAAACTCCGTCACCGGCGCGGAAGCCGGCGTCGCGCGTGGGTGAAATAGTCGACCCAGACCGGTTCCCAGTCGCAGCCGCAAAGTTGCAGCATCAGGGCGACCTTATAGCAATTGCCGGATTCCCTCATGCAATGCAGTCGATATCCGGCCATGTCTTCCTCCCCAACCCGCGCAGGTTCTCACCGCGAGCACTGGAGAGCGTAAGCGGATCTAGTTGGCAGTCTCAATGACCGGCGCGGCATAGTGATCGACGGCCGGCATCGGGTCGTAGAAGTGATGCAATAGCGCGCGCCATTGCTGATAGCGGTCCGATCCGCGGAAATCCTCGGTATGGTTTTCCAGTTTCTCCCACCAGACCAGCAGCAGATACCGGTGATCGGCCTCCAGGCATTGGCGGATTTCAAGTTTGACGAAGCCCGGCGTCGCCCGGATCAGCGGCAAGGCCTCACGCATGGCGGCCTGGAAGGCATCGCTTTGGCCGGCTTTTACTTCCAGTATTGCATGTTCCAGGATCATGGCTTGGTCTTCTCCGTTGGCAGAACCGGTGTGCTGACGACGCCGACCAGCCGGTCGCGTCCGGCGCCGAGGCCGAAGACGGCGACACCGATCGACAGCAGGACAAACATGATGCCGACGGCCGACCAGTCCCCGGTCCAGCTATGCAGCGGGCCGACCAGCAGCGGGCCGATCGCGGCCAGGACATAACCGACGCTCTGCACCATGCCGGAGAGATGGGCGGCGACATGTGCATCGGGCGCACGCAAGACGATGATGGTCAAGGCGATCGCGATCAGGCTGCCTTGCCCGATGCCGAGCAGCACGGCCCAGGGCCAGATCCAGCTCAGCGGCGTGAAGAGCAGGCCCATCAAGCCGATCAGCGTGATGCCGATGCCGAGCAGATTCCACAGGCGCTGATCGCGCCCCAGGGTGGCAAGGCTGGGCGCCACCAGCGACGCAGCCACCTGACAGAGGATCGAGACGGAGACGGCGAGGCCGGCGGTCACCGGATTGAGGCCGCGTTCGCGCAGGATCGGCACCAGCCAGCCGAACACGCTATAAGCCAATGCCGATTGCAGCCCCATGAAGAGCGTGATCTGCCAAGCCAGACGATCGCGCCACAGGCCGCGCACGGTGAAGGCGGTGCGGCCATGGCCGTGACGCAGGCGCAGTGCCTGTGGCATCCAGATCAGGATCGTCACGACGAGCGGCACCGCCCAGATGGCCAGGGCGGCAGGCCATGAATTGCCGAGCTGCACTTTCAGGGGCAGGGTCGCACCGGCCGCCGACGCCGCGCCGGCGCAAAGCGCCATGGTGTAAAGGCCGGTCATCAAGGCGGCGCGGTGCGGGAAATCGCGTTTCACCAGGCCCGGCAACAGCACATTGACGATGCCGATCGACGCCCCCGCGAGCAACGCACCGACCACCAGGGCAGGGACGCTGCCGAGGCCGCGCAGCACCGTGCCCAGTGCCAGGACCACCATCAGATAGAGAATGGCGCGTTCGGTGCCGTAGCGCCGCGCAAGATGAGGCGCGAAGGGTGCGAACAAGCCGAGGCAGAGAACCGGCAGGGTGGTCAGCAGGCTCATATCCGTGGGTGTCAGGCCGCGATCCTGCATGATTTCCGGCAGGACCGGCGACAGACTGGTCAAAGCGGGCCGAAGGTTGAAAGCGATCAGCACCAGGCTGATGCCGAGCAGCATTGCCGATCCCCTGGTCGTCGCCGGCGTCGGTGCCGGCGGCGGAACGATATCGCTTTCGGCATCGATCAGTTCATCGGCGAGCTGCGCCTGATGCGGCGGCTGGGTCATGTCGGGTGTCCGTTTCATGTTGATTGACGTCCGCCTGGATCTGCGCGGCCGGCGACCGGTGCCGCAGCCAGCGGGGCGGCCAGCAGATTTTCCAGTGCGGTCAGGATGGGAGCGAGGATGTTGCGGGCCGCCGCCTCGGCGGCAAGCGGGTTGCGCGCCGCAATCGCCGTGACGATGGCGCGATGCGCGGCGTTGTCGGGTTCCGGCAACTGGGCATTGCCCATGGTCGCCGGCATATGGCGGCGGATGGTGTCGGAAAACAGGCGATAGAGCTCCAGCAAGGCCGGGTTATGCGCCGCTGCGACGACCGCTTCATGGAAGGCATAGTCGCGCGCGACATAGGCGTCGACCGAAGTGGCGTCATCCGATGGCCGATCGTTGCGCGCGGCCAGCAACTGCTCGAGCCGCGAGAGGTCCGATGCCGTGTGGCGTTGCGCGGCCAGGCCGACAGCCTGCACCTCCAGCATGCAGCGGACCTCGAAGTGATGATGCAGATCGGCGTGATTGATCCGCCGCAGGAGCTCCGACTGGTCCTGCCGGTTGCGCACATAGGTTCCGTCACCCTGCCGCACATCCAGAAGGCCGGCGACGCTCAAGACCCGCACGGCCTCGCGCAAGGTGCCGCGGCTGACCTGCAGCATGTCCGATAGTTTCGCTTCCGGTGGAATGCGGTCGCCGATTGCCCAGCGGCCCGACGCGATCTCGGCCCGCAGCGCGGCTGTTGCATGATCGACCAGGGAAGAACGAGCGGCGGCCGAAAGAGCCATACTGAGTCCGTTTCCGTCAGTCTCCATGCGCGCCAAGCTAGACATCTAATCATCAGATGTATATAGATCAGAAATCCTATGGGTGTGCCGCGATACTGGGTGTCAAAGATCGTCCGGGCGGTCGGCGGACCGTTCGAACCAGAGGAAAGCCACCAGCGCGATCAGCAGCGCGATGGTCGCGCCGATCCCCAATTGCCGCTTGATCTCCGGTACCAGATCAACGCCCAGAATGGCTTCGGCAAAGTCCAGGGCGATGAAGGCGAGCAAGCCGAAAATCCCGGCATACAGGCAGACTGCCAGTGCCCAGAGAATGATTTTTTCCAGCAATTGCAATAGCGACCGGAACATGGCGTGACGGAAGCAGCCTCGTGACAGATAGCTTGCCGGGCGGGTCTTTCTGGTCGAGTTGCCCGGCTCCGGCAACCTTATCACGGGGTGCCCCGTCTTTGTAAGATTGCCGGCGCGTGATCGCCGTCACCATCCTAGCCGATCGGAACCATCCGGCCCGGCGGTTCTTTCAAAGATTCCCGGTATGCGGTAGAATATGGTTAATAGTCTACTGTCGGCTTTATGTATAAAATCCCTATATTTCAATATTTTGCCGAAAATATCTCTTGTTTTGCCTTTAATATTCGGCTTAACTACCATGATTATGTATAGTTGATGATAGAGTTATCTCAGGTAGCTCGTTTGGCTTCGGAGCGTGATGGCATCGCCTTTACGGGGACGGAGTATGGTCTCGTAAAATTGTGCGAATGCCGAGCCGCTGGGGGGCGGCATTGATGGCGGCAGAGAGCACCGACGTCCAGGAATTGCTGGCGTTGGCCCGGGAAAAATCGGAACAGGCGCGAAGTCATCTCTTCGAGGTGATGGGCGATCTGTTCATGGATCAGGCGCGGACCCTGACGGTCCAGGAGCGCGCGCTGATGGTCGATATTCTCGAGAAGCTGATCACCGAAGTGTCGCACGACATCCGCGTCCGCCTCTCGCAACGGCTTGCCGCCGCCCCGAACATTCCCCGCGAACTCGCCTTGCTGCTGGCGCATGACGATATTGATGTGGCGGCGCCAATCCTGATGCAATGCAAGGCGTTGCATCAGGTCGATCTGATCGAGGTCATCCATCAGCGGTCGCGCCAGCATATGCTGGCCATCGCGATGCGCCGCGATCTCTCGCAGCAGGTTTCCGATGCGCTGGTGGACAGCAACGATATCGATATCATCCGCACCTTGCTGGAAAATACCGACGCGCAGATTTCCGAAGCGACGCTGGCTTATATCGTCGAGCAATCCCGCTCGATCGACGATTTCCAGGGGCCGCTGGTGCGGCGCAGCGACCTGCCGCGAGAGCTGGCGGTCAAGATGTGCTACTGGGTATCGGCCGCTTTGCGCCTGTTCATCCTCGATCGTTTCAAGATCAACGCGAATGAGCTCGACGACCTGATCGAGCCGGCGCTGCATGACCAAGTCAAGTCGGTCGAGGAACTGAAGGTCGAGGGCAGCGATGCCGCCGAGCGGCTGGTGCAGGAATTGCGGCGCGCGCAAAAATTGACGCCGCGCCTCATGATCCAGACGCTCCGGCGCGGCGAGGTGCAGCTCTTCGAAGCCATGCTGGCCGAACTGGCGCAGCTCCGCCTGCCGCTGGTGCGCCGCCTGCTTTATGAGGATGGCGGCGAAGGGTTGGCGGTCATGATCCGCGCCATTGAACTGGCGCGTGAAGAATTTGCGACGATCTTCCTGCTCAGCCGGAAGACCAGGCCAGGAACGGCGATAACCGATCCCGCCAATCTTGGCACCGCTTTGGCGTTTTTCGATAAAATCACCCCCGACAATGCAAAACAGGTGATCAACAGATGGCAGCGCGACCCCAAATACCTGTACGCGGTCAAGCAGGTCGAACAGGCGGCCCGGTCGATGAGTTCGACGATGGCCAATCCCAATTCGGCGGCGCCCAACCCACCGCAGGAATGAGCAGACCGACGGCGATCGTCACCGACTGGCATCCCGTCCGGGATGCCCAGCCGTCGCCCGAGCAACTGCGCGATATCTTCCATAAGGAGCTGCTGGATTTCGGCCCGGCGCTCTATCTGGCGGATCGCGACGGCGTGGTGCGCTGGTGCAACGTTGCCTTCCGGCGCATCGTCGAATTGCCGATCGATGGCGGCCAGCTGATGGAGATGATGCGGTTCCGCGACATCGCCGAAGAGATCGAGCAGAATCGTAACACGGTCTATCGCGAGCAGCGGGTGAAGACTGGCGGTGCGGTGCATTTCCTGCGCTCGCGTCACGTGCCGCTGTTCGATACGAACGGCGAATTGACCGGTTTCGGCGGCCTGCTCAATCTGTTCGCGGAGAATACGGTCGGCATGGATGACAGCAGCGTCATCGCCGACCGCTATGCCGACTTCCTGCGACTGACGGCGGACTGGGTCTGGGAGACCGATTCGCAGCTCAATTTCGTCATGGTGTCGCAACGCGTGATGAATGCCATCGGACGGGCGCCGCAGGAGTTGATCGGCACCAATCTGGTGGCGCTGAGCGCCACGCCGGATCTTGCCAATGATGTGAAGCGTCGTTTCGATCGGCTGTCGCCTTTCCGCGAACAGCCTTTCGACATGCATGACAGCGAAGGCCGGGTGAAGACCTTCCTGCTCAGCGCGGTGCCGGTCTTCGACCGGCGCGACGGCGCCCTGCAGGGTTTCCGCGGCGCCGCCACCGATGTGACGGAACTGAACCGCCGCGAGAACGGCCTGCGCGCGGCGAAGGAGGCGGCCGATGTCGCCAACATGGCGAAGACCCAGTTCCTCGCCAATATGAGCCATGAATTGCGCACGCCGCTCAATGCCATCATCGGTTTCTCCGATGTGATGCGCATGGAGATGATCGGACCGGTCGGCAATCCGCAATACCGCACCTATATCAGCGATATTCACAGCAGCGCCCTGCATCTGCTCGGCATCATCAATGACGTGCTCGATGTGTCGCGCATCGAGGCCGGCAAGGTGCAGTTGATGGAAAGCGTGGTCAATCTGGAGGAGGTCTTCGATTCCGTCCTGCGCCTGGTGCGCGAACGCCAGACGGATGCGGGGCTGACCATGGATATCGCTTTGCCGCCCCGGCCGCCGCGCCTCAATGCCGATAAGCGGAAGCTGAAGCAGATCCTGATCAACCTGATCGGCAATGCCATCAAGTTCACGCCGGAAGGTGGCAATATCAAGCTCGCGGCGCGGCTGCTCGAACAGGGCGGACTGGAGATCGTGGTCTCGGATAACGGCATCGGCATTGCCAGCGAGGATATCGAACGGGTCCTGCAGCCTTTCGTGCAGGCGGATTCCGCTTTGCATCGCAAGTTCGACGGCGCCGGCCTCGGCCTGCCGCTGTCGCGCGGATTGGCGCGGCTGCATGGCGGCGATCTTATTCTGGACAGCGCGCCGGGGATGGGCACCCGCGCCATCGTCACCTTGCCGGCAGAGCGGGTGATGGATGGTCCGCAACTGACCCAGGTGAAGTAGGGCGAGCGCATCAGATCGACGAAATTTCGGCAAAGGGATTACAGAAGCGTTACGCCGAACGACCCATCTTCCCGGCCCTGCGGGAGGCAGATGTGGTGCGTCGCCGTGACGCTTCGCTTGTGCTAGAACCGGATCGTTTTAGACGAAATTGCTTTGCGATTTTGTCTAAAACGTGAATCCGTCTCTATTAATGAGATTAGAGGGCCATTCACGTCTTTGATGGAAGCAAAATGCTTCCATCAAAGACGATCGCGCTCTAGGCTGCTGGCCGCGAGCATAGTGAACCGATCATGGCGGACAGCGCGACACTCGATCTTCTGCAATTGGCTGATATTGCCCGTGACCGCACGGCGCAGGGCCGCGCCCGCTTGTTCGCGCTGCTTGCCGCCTTGCTGTGCGAGAGGTGGTCCAGCCTCACCGCACGTGAGCGCGACATGCTGGCCGAATTGCTGATCGTGCTGGCGCCGCGGGCCGATCCGGCCGATCGCGAGCGGCTTGGGCGGCATCTGGCGATCCGTCCGGCAATCCCCGGCATCCTGCAGCCCCTGGTCATCCTGCCGCCGACCCCGGTGTCGACTACCGGCGTGTCAAATGCCGGCAAGAAGGGGCCGACGATTACGATAACGGCGCCGGTCCGGGCGACGGCGCGGACGCGGCCGACCCGGACATCACGTCCCCGGCAGCGCCTCACGGTAAATCCCCTCAAGATCACCCTGCGACCGGATCGTCAGTCGGGTGCTACGGTGCAGGCTGAACCGGCAGCACAAGCCGAGATCCGGGCGACGCCGTCCTTGACGCTGCCCTCGGCGACGCAGCCGGTGACGCAGACACCGCCACTCGAAGCACCTGCGGCACAGGCCGCACGGGCCGAGCCGCCGGTCCCGCCAATGGAAGCAGCATCGGTCACCCCGTCGCCTGCCGTCCCGTCGCCTGTCATTCCGTCGTCGCCCATGTCCGCATCAACCGCCGCACCGCCGGCGCGGTCGCAGATGACGGTCGAATTGCCTGGCCCAGTGCCGACCCAGGCGCCGACGATCATGACGTCAGCGGTGCGGGCGGAATCGGGCTCGCCGCTCGATGACATGCTGGCTGCGCCGCGGCCCAATCCCCATCGCGTGACGGCGGATCTGCTGAGCGAGGTCCTGGCTGGGGATGATCTGCCGCGTTTCGAGGTGATGCTGGCGCATCTCTGCAAATTGCGGGCGCCGCTTTTACGCCGGCTGTTGCGGGACGGCGGCAGCGAGAGCTTCGCCATCCTGGGTCGTGCCGCCGGCCTGGATGCCGGCCAGTTCGAAACGCAGTGGCAGGATTGGCGGCGGCAGATGAGCGAACTCGACCGCCTCATCGGCCCACCCGACCGGCGCGATGCCAGGCGGATTGGCGCTTTCTTCGCGGCCCTCACCGATAAGCAGGTCGACCGCCTGATTCAGCGCTGGCGCAGTGACGGCGCGCGCCTCTTCAGCGAGACCGCTGGCTGAAACCTTACTTGCGGTGACGTAACGCCCGCAACGCATCGTCGATGCCGTCGAGCGTCAGCGGGAACATACGCTTGGCCATCAACTGATCGATCAGTTTCAGGGATTGCGTGAAGCCCCAAAGCTGCTGGTCGCGCGGATTGATCCAGGCGGAACGCGGATAATGCCGCAGCAGCCGTTCCAGCCAGACCTGGCCGGATTCCTCATTCCAATGCTCGACGCTGCCGCCCGGCACGGTGATCTCGTAAGGCGACATGGTGGCGTCGCCCACCAGGATCAGCGACCAGTCGGGGCCATAAGTCCGCATGACCTCCGGGGTCGGGGTCGCGGCGTCGAAGCGGCGTCGGTTGCTGCGCCACAAGCGCTCATAGGGACAATTGTGGAAATAGAAGGTCTCGAGATGCTTGAACTCTGATTTCGCGGCGCTGAAAAGCTGGGCGGTTTCCTCGACATGGTCGTCCATCGATCCGCCGATATCGAGCAGCAGCAGGACCTTTACCTTGTTGCGCCGCTCGGGCCGCAATTTGAGATCGAGCGAGCCGCCATTGCGGGCGGTGGCGCCAATCGTGCCGCCGAGATCCAGTTCCGTCGCCTCGCCTTCGCGGCCCCAGCGGCGCAGGCGGCGGAGCGCCAGCTTGATCGAGCGCGTGCCCAGCTCGACATCGCCGTCGAGATCGCGGAATTCGCGCTTGTCCCAGACCTTGACCGCGCGGCGATGGCGCGATCCGTTCTGGCCGATGCGGATGCCTTCCGGATTATAGCCATAGGCGCCGAAGGGCGAGGTGCCCGCCGTGCCGATCCACTTGTTGCCGCCCTGGTGCCGTTCCTTCTGTTCGGCGAGGCGCTGGCGCAGGGTGTCCATCAGCTTGTCCCAGCCGCCGAGCGATTGCACCGCCGCCATTTCCTCGGGCGTCAGATAGCGCTCGGCCAGCTTGCGCAGCCATTCCTCGGGGATATCGGCGAGGATCTCGCCGCCGATTGCCTCCAGCCCCTTGAAATAGACGGCGAAGACGCGGTCGAACCGGTCGATGCGCCTTTCATCCTTCACCAATGTCGCGCGGGCGAGAAAATAGAAATCCTCGACACTGAGCGAGACCACGCCTGTTTTCAAGGCGCCGATCAGCGTCAGATATTCGGTCAGCGAGACCGGCACATCTTCATTGCGCAGGGCGGTGATGAAGCCGGCGAACATGATGGGGAGATTCGCTTACTGCCCGCGCCGCGCCATGAAGGCGACACGTTCGAAGAGATGCAGATCCTGCTCGTTCTTCAGGAGCGCACCATAAAGCGGCGGCACCACGACCTTCGGGTCTTTCGATTTCAGCGTCTCTGCCGGAATGTCTTCCACCATCAGCAGCTTCAGCCAGTCGAGCAGCTCGGAGGTGGCCGGCTTCTTCCTCAGGCCGGGCACGTCGCGGATCTCGTAGAACAGCGTCAGGGCCTCGCGCACCAGATTGGCTTTGATGTCGGGATAATGCGCCGCGACGATGCGCTCCATGATCTCCCGGTCGGGGAAGCGGATGTAATGGAAGAAGCAGCGGCGCAGGAAAGCGTCCGGCAGTTCCTTCTCGTTATTCGAGGTGATGATGACCACTGGCCGATGTTTCGCCGTCACGGTCTCCTTCGTCTCATAGACGAAGAATTCCATCCGATCGAGTTCCTGCAGCAGGTCGTTGGGAAACTCGATATCCGCCTTGTCGATTTCGTCGATCAGCAGCACTACCTGTCGCTCGCTGGCGAAGGCCTCCCACAATTTGCCGCGAATGATGTAGTTGCGGATGTCATGCACTTTGGCTTCGCCGAGCTGGCCATCACGCAGGCGCGCCACCGCATCATATTCATAGAGGCCCTGTGCGGCCTTGGTGGTGGATTTGATATGCCATTGGATGAGATCCTGGCCGAGGGCCCTGGCGACTTCCGCCGCCAGCACGGTCTTGCCGGTGCCCGGCTCGCCCTTCACCAGCAGGGGCCGGCCCAAGGCGACGCTGGCATTGACGGCCACTTCCAGGTCACGGGTCGCAATATAGCTGTCGGTGCCGGCAAAACCACCGGCTTTCGAGGAATTGGTCATCTATGTCTTGAGTCCGTTCGTGATGGCGCCATGGCGGCGCAACCTAGCATCCGTGGGGCGTGAGGGCAAAGGCAGGGAATGGCAGGCGCCGGGTGGAGGCGGTCGCAAACTTGACATTATCGCCCGGCTGGCCATATCGACTGCGACTGCCGAACGCGCCGATACCCTTCCGTCAGACCGAGAGGTCGGGCCGGATCCGGCCGCGATCGGTGCTGCGCCAGGAAAGTTGGTAAAACGAAATGCGGCTTGCGAAATACAAGATCGGCGATGTCGTCCGCCACCGGGTTTATCCGTTCCGCGGCGTGATCTTCGATGTCGATCCGACCTTCAACAATACCGAGGAATGGTGGAAGTCGATCCCGGCTGAGGTCCGGCCGAGCAAGGATCAGCCCTTCTATCATCTGCTGGCGGAAAACGACAAAACCACCTATGTCGCCTATGTCTCCGAGCAGAATCTGCTGCCGGACGAAACCGATAAGCCCTGCCGTCATCCTATGGTCGACCAGATGTTCGAGGGACCGGTGGGTGGCGCCTATCGTTTGAAATCCGTCCGGCCGCACTGACGGTAGCGGCGGCAAATCAGGCCATCCGGCCGCCTGCCATCATTCTCCATGTTCAATCCGGCTGCTTGCCCGGGGCCGATCGGTGCGCTTGACTCTGGAACAAAAAAAGAACATAAGAAGAGAACAATCAGCGAACTTACGAGAGGAAAAGCGATCATGATCCGGCTTGCTCGACATATCCTGGAAGGCGCGGCGTTCGGCACATTGATGGCGGTCATCCTGGCAGGCCAGCACCTGCTGCAATAGATTCCCGTTTTGTCCTCGGCGGTCGCACTTTCGCCAGCCGGGATATCCCCCTATACCTGATCCCCGAATCACCAACTGGTAAGGGGGAGCAGGTGCGTCTCGCGGTTGTTCAGAAATTCATGCAGCTTGAATCCGCCAGCAGCATCATTCTGCTGGCGGCGGCGATTGTCGCGCTGCTGGTTTCCAATTCGCCATTGGCCCCGCTTTATGCGACATTCCTCAAGGTGCCTTTCGGCATCTCCCTCGGCGAATACAGCCTGATCAAGCCAATGATCCTGTGGATCAATGACGGTTTGATGGCGATCTTCTTCTTCCTGATCGGACTGGAGATCAAGCGCGAGATCCTGGAAGGCGAGCTGTCCAGCGTGGCGCAGATCGCTTTGCCGGGTTTCGCCGCCCTGGGCGGCATGGCAGCGCCGGCCCTCATTTATTGTGCGCTCAATTGGCAGCACCCGGAGAATCTGCCCGGCTGGGCAATTCCCGCCGCCACCGATATCGCTTTCGCGGTCGGCATTCTGGGACTTGCCGGATCGCGGGTGCCGCTCAGCCTGAAAATCTTCCTGCTGGCTTTGGCGATTCTCGACGATCTCGGCGCGATCGTCATCATCGCCTTCTTCTATACCGAGAACCTGTCGCTGATTTCACTGGCGCTCGCGGGCCTTGGCCTTCTGGCGCTAATCGTTCTCAACCGCTGCAACGTGACCAGCCTGGCGGCTTATGTGCTGATCGGAATTTTCATGTGGGTCTGTGTGCTGAAATCCGGCGTGCATGCCACTTTGGCGGGGGTGGCCCTGGCCTTCACGATTCCGATTCGCGATCGCAGGCGGCCGGACCGCTCGATGTTGCGGCGCTGTGAACATGCGCTGCATCCCTGGGTCGGTTTCGCCATCATGCCGATTTTCGCCTTTGCCAATGCCGGCGTCGGCCTGCAGGGCATGGGATTGACCATCGCCACCGAGCCGGTCGGCCTGGGGATCGCCCTCGGTCTTTTCATCGGCAAGCAGCTCGGCGTCATGCTGATGGTGGTGCTCTGCGTCAGCCTCGGCTTCGCCCGCCTGCCGCAGGGTGCGTCCTGGTCGCAGATGTATGGTGTCGCGATCCTGACCGGTATCGGCTTCACCATGAGCCTGTTCATCGGCACTCTGGCCTTCGGCGACAATCTGCGTGCGGCGGAGGTCCGGCTTGGCGTACTTGCCGGCTCGATCCTCTCGGGGGTGATCGGCTATCTGGTGCTCCGCTACATGGCCCGGCCGCTGCCCGCTGCTGCCGACGCGACCGCTGGCCTGTCCAGCCGCTGACGCCTATCTGGATATCTGGCTGAGCGCTGTATGAAAGGCGCTCAGCGGCACGGCGGTGCTGAATTCACGGCCTTCCCGGGTGGTGATGATGGCATTCTGGATTCCGACGATCTCCATCCTGCCGCCGGTGACATGCAGCAGCGGAGCGCCGGAAGCGCCGAAGGTCTCGTCGCAGTCATGCAGCCAGAGCTTGGCATCCGCCGGTCCCGGCGTGAGCTGGGCAATGACGTCGCAATCCTGGTCCGCCGTCAAAACCTCGCGGAAGTCGGCGCTATAGCCGGCGACGGCAACATGGGCCCGGCCATTGCCCAAGGCGAGATCCTGGACGGCGATCGGGATCGGCTTGAGGTCGAGCCTGCGATCGAGTTCGATCAGGGCCCAGTCGCGGGTGATGTTGCTGAGATCGCCATTGGTGCGGGGAATAAAGCCGGGCGATAGGACGAAACGCTTGGCGATGCCGTGGCCCGCGAACTTGCCGCGGTCATAGCCGGCGACGAAATGCACATCGCTGGGAATCGCCCAGCGGCGGTCATTGAAATTGTAGAGGCAATGGGCGGCCGTCAGGACCCAATCTGGAGCGATCAGGGCGCCGGTGCAATGGCCGCCGATGACACGGTTGATTCGACCCAGCGACGACCAGGGCCACTGGCCGGAATCGACCCTTTTGCGCCGGTCTTCGGCGGAGACGCCCATCTTATGCAGGGACGGTGCCGCCTGGGTCGGAGCCGGTATCGGGGTGGGCGCCGATCCGTTATCCGGCGTCTCTTTTGCCTGTTGCGCCATGACGGTGGCCGGCAGTACGGCAAATTGCAGTGCAAGAAAGATGACGGCGCCGAGACGTCGTGCAGGCGCGCCTGCAGTGCCTGGAGCCGCGAACAATTGTCGAAAGTGCTGGAAGATCACGTCAACCGGTGATGCCATACACCAACATACCGGCTAAAGCGGCGATGCTGAATGCCATAATGAAGACACCGAAAACAACGGCCCGGGTGAAGGGAGTCGACGGACGCAGCGCCGCGTCCAGCGCCAGGCGGGTGGGATTGCGCTTTTCGCGCCCAGCCAGCAGAACCAGGTAGAGACGGCCGATGACCGGCACGGGCACCGACAGGCGGTAATCGATCGAATGCATCCCAGGCCCGGTCTTGATGGCCGTGGCGCGGATCGCCGCCTCCTGGGCTGTGGTGAAACTGGCACGGACATCCGACGGCAATTGACGCAGAAAAGCGTCGCCGCGCATTTCTTTGGTCAGCATTACATCCCCATCTGCCAGCAAATCGCCGCCCGCACCCCTACGGATCGACTGTTGTCGGGCGGTTTGCAGTTTTCAGCTTACCCGGGAAGTATTAACAAGACTTATAACGCGTTTTTTGAAACGAAATTCGTCCCGTTTGGCGAAGATGATGGCCTGAATGTTGGCCAATTCCGCGTCACAATCCGATGACGGCGCTCGCAACATGCAGGCGTCACTGGCCAGACCTGACCCGCTCGGCTACAGTCCGACACAGCAGTGCGAAGACCCCTGCGGCGCGAAGGCGCTATGGTGGCATGGCACTGCGAAACAGACGGGCGGGCAAGCCGCCGGTTTCAACAAGAACAATGCGAGGGCTGATCACAAATCATGAAAGCGGACAAACTGAAGTTGCAGCTGATCGATGATGTCGTGCATTTCGTCACCGACCGGATCGAGCGCAATCGGGTGCCTCTCGTCGAGAGCTTCATCCGCCAGTTCTACGCCAACGTGCCGCAGCACGATCTGGCAGACCAGAATCCGGAAGATCTGTTCTGCGCGGCCTTGTCGCTTTGGAATTTTGCCGCCAAGCGCCCGTCGAACGCGGCTAAGGTCCGCGTCTTCAACCCCAAGCAGGATGAACATGGCTGGGATATCGGTCACAGCATCGTCGAGATCGTCAATGACGACATGCCGTTCCTGGTGGATTCGGTCAATGCCGAGTTGAACCGCCAGGATGTCGGCGTGCATCTCGTCATCCATCCGGTGATGCGCGTCGAGCGCGATGCCAAGGGCCAGCTCGTCAGCCTCGGCAAGGCGGATGCGCCGGCCGAATCGATCATGCAGTTGCATGTGACCCAGATCGGCGATGCGGCGCGCTGCGAGCAGATCCGGGAGCGGATCGAGGTGATCCTGAAGGACGTCCGCCTCGCCGTGCAGGATTGGGCGCCGATGAAAGCGCGCCTTGACGAAGTCATCGAGGACATCTCGAAGCGCAAGCTGCCGATGCCCAAGGAAGAAGTGAGCGAGATCGTCGACTTTCTGCGCTGGGCCGGCGACAACAATTTCACCTTCCTCGGCTACCGGGAATATACCTTCTCGGGTCAAGGCGAGCAGGTCAGCTACCGCATCCAGGAAAACGCCTCGCTCGGCATTCTGCGCGACTTCAATACCCGGGTTTTCGACGGCATCCGCAACCGCGACAACATGCCGCCCGATGTGCGGAACTTCATCCGCCAGCCCAATCTGATGATGGTGACCAAGGCCAATCTGCGCTCGACGATTCACCGCAACTCCCACCTCGACACGATCGGTGTCAAATTCTTCGACAAGAAGGGCGAGGTCGCCGGCGAGCGCCTGTTCGTCGGTCTCTTCACCTCGATCGCCTATAATCGCAGCCCCTGGCAGATTCCGCTGTTGCGGCGGAAGGTCGAGAACATCACCAAGCGCGCCGGCTTCAATCCCAACAGCCATGACGGCAAAGCGCTGGCGCATATCCTGGAAACCTATCCGCGCGATGAACTATTCCAGAGCACGGAAGAGGAACTGATGGAAACCGCGCTCGGCATCCTGCATCTGCAGGAACGCCAGCGTGTCGCGCTGTTCGCCCGCCGCGATCCCTACGAACGTTTCGTCGCCTGCCTCGTCTATCTGCCGCGCGATATGCTGAACACGGCCCTGCGCCTGCGCATCGGCGCCGTGCTGTCGAAGGGCTTCAGCGGCCAGATCACGGCCTCCTATGTGCATGTCGGCGATGGCCCGCTGGCGCGGCTGCAATACATCGTCAACACCACGCCGGGCGAAGTGCCGGCCGTCGATCTCAAGGAGCTGGAGGACGATGTCGTCGAGGCCAGCCGGTCCTGGCGCGACAAGCTGCACGATGCGCTGGTCGAGGCCAAGGGCGAGGCCAAGGGCGTCGGCCTGCTGCGGCGGTTCGGCGATGCCTTTCCCGCCGGCTATGAAGAGTTTTTCAGCGCCTATAACGCGGTTCACGATATCGACCGCATCGAAGAGGCGCTGCAGCGAACTGCACCGGCCCTCAATCTCTATCGTCCTATCGAGGTGCTGGCCAACGAACTGCATCTCAAGCTCTATAAGAGCGGCGAGAAGATCGCGCTCTCGACCGTGCTGCCGTCGCTGGAGAATTTCGGCCTGAAGGTGATCAGCGAGAATCCCTTCGAGGTGCGGCCCCATGGCGGCGAAACCTCGGTCTGGATCCATGACTTCGTCATGGTGACGGCCGATGGCGCCGAGGTCGATATCAGCCAGATTCGCGACCAGTTCCAGGAAGCCTACGCCAAGATCTGGGGCGGCGAGATGGAAGATGACGGCTTCAACCGCCTGATCATCACCGCCGGCCTCGCCTGGCGCGATATCACGCTGCTGCGGGCCTATTGCAAGTATCTGCGCCAGGCCGCCATCGCCTTCAGCCAGGCTTACATGGAGATGACGCTCAACGGCAATCCGGAGATCACCCGCAACATCGTCAAGCTGTTCCATATCGAGCTCGATCCCGGTTATATCGGCGACCGGAAGACGGTGTCGGAACAGATCGTCGCCGATATTCAGAAGCAACTCGACGCGGTCAGCAATCTCGATGAGGACCGCATCCTGCGCCGCTTCCTGAATGCGGTGCAGTGCACGTTGCGCACCAACTTCTTCCAGCGCGCGGCGGATGGCGGGGTGAAGGAATATCTCTCCTTCAAGCTCGATTCGCACAATATCGAGGAATTGCCACTGCCTCGGCCGATGGTCGAGGTTTTCGTCTACAGCCCGCGCGCCGAAGCGATTCACCTGCGCGGCGGCAAGGTGGCGCGCGGCGGCATTCGCTGGTCGGACCGGCGCGAGGATTTCCGCACCGAAGTTCTCGGCCTGATGAAGGCGCAGATGGTGAAGAACGCCGTCATCGTGCCGGTCGGCTCGAAAGGCGGCTTCGTGGTGAAGCGTCCGCCCCAGACCACTGATCGCGACGTCATCATGGCGGAAGTCGTCTATTGCTATAAGACGCTGATGCGCGGCCTGCTTGATATCACCGACAACCTGGTGGGCGGCAAGGTGGTGCCGCCGGGCGACGTCGTCCGGCGCGACAATGACGATCCCTATCTGGTCGTCGCCGCGGATAAGGGTACGGCGACCTTCTCCGATATCGCCAATGGCGTGTCGCGGGATTATGGCTTCTGGCTCGACGATGCCTTTGCCTCGGGCGGCTCGGCCGGTTACGACCACAAGAAGATGGGCATCACCGCGCGCGGCGCCTGGGAATCGGTGAAGCGGCATTTCCGCGAAGTCGGCCTGGATATCCAGTCGGTGGATTATACCTGCGTCGGTGTCGGCGACATGTCGGGCGACGTCTTCGGCAACGGCATGCTGCTGTCGAAGCACACCCAGCTGGTCGGTGCCTTCAACCATATGCATGTTTTCGTCGACCCCAATCCGGATGTGGCCGCCAGTTTCCGCGAGCGTGAACGGCTGTTCAACCTGCCGCGATCGACCTGGGCGGATTACGATACCAAGCTGATCTCGGCCGGTGGCGGCATCTTCGAGCGCAAGGCGAAGTCGATCAAATTGTCGCCGGAAGCGCGGGCACGCTTCGGCATCAACAAGGAAAGCGTGACGCCCAACGAGCTGATCCAGGCCATGCTGAAGGCCGAGGTCGATCTGCTCTGGCTCGGCGGCATCGGCACCTATGTGAAGGCGGGGGACGAGACTCATGCCGAAGTCGGCGACCGGGCCAATGATGCGATCCGCGTCAATGCCGAACAGCTTCGCTGCAAGGTGGTCGGCGAGGGCGCCAATCTCGGCTTCACCCAACGCGGCCGCATCGAAGCGGGGCTGGCGGGCAAGCGCATCAATACCGACGCGCTCGACAATTCCGCCGGCGTCGATACCTCGGACCACGAGGTCAATATCAAGATCCTGCTGAATGAAGCGGTCGCCAATGGCGATCTCACCATGAAGCAGCGCGATAAATTGCTGGCCGACATGACCGATGAAGTCGGCGATCTGGTGCTGCGCGACAATTACCTGCAAAGCCAGGCGATCAGCATTGCCGAATATCAGAGCTTCCGCCTGCTCGACCAGCAGGGCCGTTTCATGCGCGGCCTTGAACGGGCGGGCCGGCTCGATCGGGGAATCGAATTCCTGCCGGATGACGAGACCATGCGGTTGCGCCTCAGCCAGCGCCTGGGCCTGACCCGGCCGGAGCTGTCGGTGCTGCTGGCTTATGCCAAGAATTCGCTTTACGACGAGTTGCTGCCCTCCGATCTGCCGGACGATCCGCAGCTTGCCGATGACCTGATCACCTATTTCCCGCAGCCGCTGCAGAAATCCTATCGCGAGCAGTTGGAGCAGCATCGCCTGCGCCGGGAAATCATCGCCACGGTGGTGACCAATTCGCTGGTCAACCGGATGGGCGCCACCTTCGCCCATGTGATGAAGGAAAAGACCGGGCAGAGCGCTTCCGCCATTGCCCGGGCCTATGCCATCACCCGCAGCGCCTTCAAGCTGCGCGATGTGTGGAGCGGCGTCGAGGCGCTGGACAACAAGGTCGATGCCAAGGTGCAGACCGATATGCTGCTCACGGTCGGCAATCTCGCCGACCAGGCGACGCTCTGGTTCCTGCGCAACGGCCAGCATCCGCTGGATATTGCCGCCAATGTCGCCGCCACCGAGCCGGCTTTGGCGGCCCTGGAAGCGGCTTTGCCAACGATCGTCTCGCCGGGAGATCAGGCGGAAATCACCCGCCGCCTGAACGACCTCATCGCCCAGAACGTGCCGGAGGATCTGGCGCGGCGCGTGGCACAGCTTGCCGTCATGATGCCGGCACTGGATATCGTGCGGATCGCTGCCGATCTGCAGATCAAGGTGGAGGAGGTCGGCCAGACTTATTTCGCCATCGGCGACCAGTTCCATCTCGACTGGCTGCGCAGCGGGGCGAAGTCCCTGATCGGCGACAGCCATTGGCAGCGCCTGGCAGTCTTCGCGATCATCGAGGATCTCTATGGTCATCAGCGCGAATTGACGACAGTGATTCTGAAAGGCGGGCAGGATGCCAAGCCGAAGCTGACCGGCCAGCCGGCGATCGACCATTGGCGCGAGGCCCGCGGCGCGGTGCTTGGCCGGGCCGACAGCCTGTTCGCCGATCTGAAGCAGGCGGCCAAGCTGGAACTGGCCATGCTGGCGGTTGCCAATCGCACCCTGCGCAGCATGATCGCCTGATCGGTTCGCCGGTCAGCCGATCGCCGGTCAGCCGGCCAATAAAATCGGGCGGAAGCAGCCAGCTTCCGCCCGATCTCATTCAGCATACGGCGATTCGCTTCAGCCGCGATTCATCCGGTTATCGACCAGGTTCTGCACCACGCTGGGATCGGCCAGGGTCGAGATATCGCCGAGATTGCTGGAATCGTTCTCGGCGATCTTGCGCAGGATGCGGCGCATGATCTTGCCGGACCGGGTCTTCGGCAGGCTGGGGGCCCATTGCAGCAGGTCGGGGCTGGCGATCGGGCCGATTTCCTTGCGCACCCATTGCACCAGTTCCTTGCGCAACTCATCACTCGGCGTCACGCCGGCATTGAGGGTCACGTAAGCGTAGATGCCCTGGCCCTTGATGTCGTGCGGGTAGCCGACCACGGCGGCTTCCGCCACATCCTTATGGGCGACCAGGGCGCTTTCCACTTCGGCGGTGCCCATGCGGTGGCCGGAGACGTTGAGCACGTCATCGACCCGGCCGGTGATCCAGTAATAACCGTCTTCGTCGCGGCGGCAGCCATCGCCGGTGAAATACTTGCCGGGATAGGTACGGAAATAGGTTTCGGCGAAGCGCTGATGGTCGCCATAGACCGACCGCATCTGGCCGGGCCAGGAGTCGGCGAGGCAGAGATTGCCTTCGCAGGCGCCGCTCAGCACCTTGCCTTCGGCATCGACGATTTCCGGCTGGATGCCGAACAGCGGCAGCGTCGCCGAACCGGGCTTCAGCTCGGTGGCGCCGGGCAGCGGCGAAATCAGGATGCCGCCGGTCTCGGTCTGCCACCAGGTATCGACGATCGGGCATTTCTTCTTGCCGACCACGCGGTAGTACCACAGCCAGGCTTCCGGATTGATCGGCTCGCCGACCGATCCCAGCAGGCGCAGGCTCCGGCGCGAGGTACGGCTCACGTGATCGTTGCCCATGCCCATCAGTGCGCGCAGCGCGGTCGGAGCGGTATAGAAAATGTTCACCCCGTGCTTGTCGATGATTTCCCAGCAGCGCGCGGGCGTCGGGTAGGTGGGCACGCCCTCGAACATCAGCGTGGTCGCGCCGTTGGCGAGCGGGCCGTAGACGATGTAGCTGTGGCCGGTGACCCAGCCGACATCGGCGGTGCACCAGAAAAT
>SSEL01000069.1 GCA_008012315.1 Rhodospirillaceae bacterium | reverse complement strand
CGGGCGTGCTTGGCCCCTTCAACTCTTCAAGCGTGCACAAGTAGGTGGCAGGAACCTAGATGACAGCGGGTGGTTCACCCGTCCCTCGGACGATTGCCTGCCACCGCTGAAGCGGGGGCGGCCGCCCCCGCTTCAGCACTCAAAGCTTAAAAAACTTCAGCGCCAAGTTTAAACCCATTTCAGCAGACAACCCTCGGGCTTGACCCGAGGGTCCATGGCAGAAGTCGCGCAAGACGCTGAGGGAAGCGATGCGAAACAGGTGACGTTCATCAGCCGCTGCGGTGGACCCTCGGGTCAAGCCCAAGGGTGACAATCCAATTTGAGAGCCGCAACCTGCGACGGTCAGCGACAGAGTTGATGCCCACCACACAGATCCCGCTTGCCAGGGCGGTACGAAACGTCGCAGGGTCCGTAGCGAATAAAGCACAAACGAGAAAGCCGCATGAGCGAGGAAGCTGGGCGCATCATCGATCTCTATCGCCGCCGCGCGCTCGATTTCGATCGCGAGCGCGGGCGCAGCCTGTTCGAGAAAAGTTGGCTCGACCGGTTCCTGGCAGGGCTGCCGCCGGGCGGCCGGGTGCTCGATCTCGGCTGTGGCAGTGGCGAGCCGATCGCGCGCTATCTGATCGAGCATGGCCTTGCCGTCACCGGCATCGACACGTCACCTGCGCTGCTCGATCTCTGCCGCACGCGTTTTCCCCGGCATCAATGGCTGCTGACCGATATGCGCGACCCGGCCGACGAGTTGCATGGCGAAGCGCCGTTCGATGGCCTCGTCGCCTGGGACAGTTTCTTCCATCTGACGGCCGAGGATCAGCGCCGCATGTTCGCGGTCTTCCGCCGCCATGCCGCGCCGGGTGCCGCTTTGCTGTTCACCAGCGGCCCGGCGGCCGGCGAAGCGATCGGCGTCTTTCACGGCGAGGCACTTTATCACGCCAGCCTGGACGGCGATGACTATCGCGCGCTGCTGGCGGCACACGGTTTCGCCGTGATCGATCACGTGGTGGAGGATCCCGATTGCGGCGGCCATACGGTGTGGCTGGCGAAACGCGGCTGACCGCCGCGCGGTTGGCGGCAGCGGTGCGGGCTTTTGCTACGCAGCTGAGCTACTCGGCGCCGATGAACGGCAGCGGCCGGTCATGGCGCAGATGGCTGTTATCGCCGATGCTCCAATCCTCCAGCGCCAGGCACTGGCTGCGCTCGCCGCGGAAGGTGACAGGGAAGATGCCGAATTCGACATGGCAGACGGAACCGAGCTGGGTCGGCCAGGTATAGGCGCCGAAACAGGCCTCGCAGTTTTCCCAGGCCTGCCGGTAGACCCGCATGCCCTCTTCCACCCAAGCCTGCTGCTCATGGAGTTCGTCGAGATAGCGGCCATGCAGTTCCACGCCGTTCATCTCCACGATCTTGGTGCCGTCGAGGCGGTAGAAGACGCGAAACGGATCGGCCTCGATGGCCGTCACCAGCATGTAAGGCAGCAAGGCGGTGAGATCGCCGAGCTCGAAGTCCTCGCGCGCCGGCAGGATCGCCGCCCCCCTTTTGGTTTCCCAGTATTCCATCAGGCGCCGCACGCGCCAGGACCGGATATCGGCTGGGGGGATGAGTTGGATACCGGAGAACATGCGGATTCTAACAATTGCTCAGCCTTGCGACGCGCACTATCTGGGTAAAAGTCCTAACGAGTCCTAAAGATCCGCGGGAATCGTCAGCATCGCGACAGGTCGCGGCCGGCCGGTTCGGGCATAGGCGCGCATCGCCGCTTCGCTGCGCTGGCCGTGACCTATCCGTGACAGCGTCCCGGCCGCGCATTTTTTTGGGAACACCAAAGCCGGCCCGGCGTTCTCCTGTCTGACGGCGTTAAACTGTCCCCCCCTTCCGTCGGAACGCACTCCCTCCCAAGGAGACCGGAAGGTTGTCGGCGCCGTCCGAACTGCACTAGCCCATGCCCACCGATCCCCCACGGCGGGCATGGGCGCGCGGTTACCACAAGCCCCATAACGCAGACGACAGTAGAGCGACCCAATCGGGAGACAGAGCATGCCATCATCGCCATCGCGTCAATCCCAGCGGCAGAAGAAGACGGTGCGGAAGGAAAAGACGCAGAAGCGCGCATCGCAGCAGCGAGCGCCGGCCCGCCAGCAATCGGCCGCCTCGCGCGAAGCGCGCCATTCATCCAACGAGGCTTCCGTGAACCACTCTTCCATGAACCAGACGCCCAATGGCAATGCGGCGGTCGATGCGGAGCTGGTGCGCTTGACCAGCGGCGCGGTGATCAGCCTGCTCGGCCTCGCCGAGGAAACCGGCGGCGTGCCGAACGGCATGTGGCGCGATCCCTATGCGCTGGGCTTCGTTTACGGCACGGTCTGCGGCCTGTCGGTCCGCGTGCTGGCCTCGGAGGATGCCGAGCTGGCGCCCGCCATGGAAGCGCCCATGATGGAAGCACCCGTGGCGGAGACGCAGGCGCAAGAGACGCGCGCGGAAGAAAGTGCTGCCGATACCGGTACCGGCGAAGACGAGATCATCGACAGCGATGCGGTCGAGGCCGCCGTCGCCAGGCATGATCTGGCCGGGGTGATGAGCGAGAGCTTCCACGACATCCTGCAATTCAGCTGCATAGAACTGAGCGCCGCGCCCTCGCTGGAGGACGACATGCTCGAGGATGACGAAGATAACGTGGCGGATGAGCAAAACGTGGCCGATGATAACGGCGCCGTGGTGCTCGCCCGCGCCGCCGACCTCATGCTGGCCGAACAGCCCGATTTCCTCGACGGCCTGCGCGCCGCCGATAAGGTCGTCGCCCTCGCCTTGGGCTTCCCGGATTACGATGCGGATGTCGATGTGATGGACGCCCGCCGCCGGGCCGATGCGGCGCGGATCGACCTCGCCGATGTCGGCATCAATGCCGCGGCGATCGACGGCATCCCCGCCGATATCGGCACCGATGATCTGCGGTCCGGCAAGATGGAGATACGCGGCGACGATATGATCATCGATATCTCCCGGCTGATCGCCGGCACGGATATGGATGACGATGCCGAAGACGCGTTCGACGACGAGGCCGGCAATGGCGACCTCTATCTGCTGAGCCAGGACGAGGCCGCGGTGCTCTATCTGCAGCAACGACTGTTCTGCCGGGAAATCCGACGGCGGCTCTCGGCCTGACCGGTGGCCTGACTGGCGACCGATCTCATCCCAAGCACTTTCCGTCACAGGCCACCGACAATAGTCCTGGCTGCGATCCTGGCTGGCTTCCCCGGGATGTTCCTCGCGTGTCATCGTTTTGTCATCGGCCTCATCCAAACGGCTGACGACAAAGCCGGATGGCGTCACCACCATTTAAGCCAGCACGGAACGCAACGCGGCCACCGAAACGGCGCAGATCCACAGGCATGAACGGACGGTCATGACAATACCGGATACCGACGAGCCGACCCCTCCTGGAACGGAGCCCTGGCGGAATGACGCCGGGAGAGATGATGCCCGGAAAAGTGATGCCCGGAAAAGTGATACCGGGAAAAGTGATACCGGGAAAAGTGATGCCGGGAAAAGTGATGATGCTGGAGGCGATGATGCCGGGAGCGCGAAAGCTGCCGGCCGCGCGGCTTCGCCGGGCGATAATGTGGTCTATCCCATCATTTTCGCCAGCGGCCGCGCCGCCTTCCCCGATGGCAGCCATCTCGACACGGCGCGCCGCGACGCACCAGTGCGCGACCCGGCCATGCGCGATCCTGCCATGCGCGAGCCTGCCACGCCCGACCAGGCGGCTGCCCAGATGCCGGCGCTGCGCAGCCTGGCCGACCGCGCGATGCATGACGAGCCGCCGAAGCGCCTCACCGCCTTGCACAGCTATTGGTTCTGCCTCGGCGACGGGCAGCCGCCGGAACGCAGCCTGATCAACCCCGCCGCCATCGCGCCGCTGCTGCCCGATCTGCTGCTGCTGGAAAAGGATGGGACAGACCGCCGCCTGCGCTATCGCCTGACCGGCACGCGGATCGATCACTGGAACGGCTGCAACCTGACCGGCCGCTATCTCGACGATGTGGCACGCGCGGACACGACCGGCATCACCGATTTCATGCGCCGCCATGTCGAGCAAGCCCTGCTCAGCCGCCGCGCCTATATCGGCCATTACGACTGGTATGCCGCCCCGCCCGGCCTGCCGCCGGTCGACCCGCTGCTGCCGGGGCCAGGTCATCCCGGATCGGCGCAGCGCGGCGCGCTGCTCGGCAATCCATTTGCCGGGAATTCGCTTGCCGGCAAGTCAGTGGCCGGCAGCTTCCCGCCGGGATCGCATCGCCGCTGGCCGCCATCCGCAATCCCCGGGGTCGGCGCGCTGTTGCAGCGGCCGGTCCGCCTCTGGCTCGGCCTCTTTCCGCTCAGCGTCGACGGGCGCATCCGGCAATGCCTCGCCATTGCCGAGCATGACGGCCTGCCGACCGACACCACGCCGGCGCCCTGGATTCTCGACGGTGGCCGCTCCGGCGGCTTCATCCCCGGCCGCTGGCGCGATGCGTGACATGCGCCGCGCGCCGGGCAAGCTGCGAGACCGGGGTTGATCCATGGCCGATGGCAGCACGTTCTTCGCCGCCTCCGCCGTGACCGATACAGCGCCGGAGATCCGCCTCTTCCATGACGGCGATTTCCACGATCCCAGCCGCCTTCCCGGCCGCGCGTTGCGCATGCTCGCGGTCACGACGCAATTGCGCCTGCCGACAAGATCGCCGCTGCGCCTCGGCATCGATCCGAGTGAGCTTCCAGGTTGAAGCAAAGCCGCATGGCGTTGCGCCTCCTCAGGCGCAACACACCCGGCCTCGCCCGCCCTTCACTCCGGCATGGCGGCGTAGCTGTGCTTGGCGGAGCCGACGCGCTTCATCGCCTTTTCCGCCTCGGCCGAGGTGAGCAGCACCGTCGTGCTCAGGCTGTCGACGACATCGGCGCCGGCGACCAGCATGGCGCTGGCGGCGGCGCTTTCATTGTCGGGATATTCGACGATGGCGAGACCGTCGATCGGCCCGAAAGCAAAGAAGAAGCTGTGCAGCTTGCCGCCGAAGGGCTCGATGGCCTTGGCGGCCATGGCCTGGCGGTCATGCGGTTTGGCGATCATGCGCTTCACTTGCGCATCCTTGTATTTCCATTGCAGGAGATAATAGCCCATCCGATCCTCCTCGCTTGCTGAAAGCCGGAACAAGGCGCGAGATAGCCGCGCATCAGAGCCGGATCGTTTTAGACGGAATCGCTTGGCGATTTTGTCTAAAACGTGAATCCGGCTCTCCTCAATAAGATAGAGGGCGATTCACGTCTTTGATGGAAGCATAATGCTGCCATCACAGACGATCGCGCTCTCGCGCCCGCCTCACGGGGCGGGCCGCGCGGTCGCCAAATGTTTTCAATCGGTAATCGGAAATCGCCGGCGCACCGCGCGCTTCCATGAAAGCGGACGTGCCCTGACAGCAGCTTATGCCCCGTTGCGGCCGAGGTCCACCAACCGCCGCGCGTATCGCCACGCCTCTTCGCGCGATCCGGCAGTCTTGCGACATGGCCTGTGCATTGAACTTTCGCCCAGGATGCCGCATGCTTTTGCTTTCATGCCGGCTCATCGACGTCCCAAGCCATCAACGCAAGGAGAGCCCAGCCATGGCCGTCAGTCTCGCCGACGTCATCGACTTCCTCGTCAATCACCGCCCGGGCCTGAGCGAAAGCGACATCGCCAGCGCCGTCTATGGCAAGCCCGACTATCGCCCGGAGATCGAGCAGACCTGCAACCGCCTGGTCAGCGCCGGCACCATCGATCGCCGCGCCGGTGCCAACGGCGTCCATACCTATTTCACCCGCATCGCCCAGCCGGCGGAACTGGGACGCTAGAGCTGATGTCTCCGTTTCTCACCGCGCTCGGCGCCGAAGCTCCCCCAGCCGACCGGGCGAAAGACATGGAGCTCTATGGCTGGCTGATCGGAAGCTGGGAAATGGACACGGTCCACCATCTCGACGATGGCACAACCGAGACATGGACCGGGGAATGCCATTTCGGCTGGGTGCTCGAAGGCCGCGCGATTCAGGATGTCTGGATCAGGCCCAGGCGTCCTGCGCCGTCCACCATGTATGGCACGACTTTGCGCATCTTCGATCCTGGGATCGGCGGCTGGCACATCATCTGGAACGACCCGCTCAACCGGGATCACGGGCGTCAGATCGGCAAGGCCGAGGGCAAGGACATTGTCCAGATCGGCAATGACGCGCGCGGTCTGCAAACGCGATGGCGCTTTACTGAAATCACGGCCAACAGCTTCCATTGGATCGGCGAGGAAAGATCTGCTGCGAGCGACCCCTGGAAAATCACCTATGAACATCTGGCCCGCCGCCGACTTCCTGACGGCGACAGTGCGATGTAGCCGTTATCGCGCGATGCAAATGCAACCCCCACCCGCTTGTCACCCCGGACTTGAGCCCGTCGGCGCAGGCCGACCTGCGTCGATGGGGTCCACCGTGGCAACTGAAGATTGTTGGCTGCGTTGTGCCGGGGCATCATCAATATCCCGCGCGGCCTCAACGCCGGACCCCGGCTCAAGGCCGGGGTGACAACCCAGTTTGTTGCCGCGAGCTTGCGCGCTTACACCAGCATCCCGACCTTGCCGTCGGCGAGGTTGTAATAGGCCGGGACGATCTTCAGTTGCTTGTCGCGGATCAGACCGCTGAGCACCGGCGAGGCGGTGGCGAGGAGATGCGCCTGGATCGAGGCGTTGATCTTGATCGTGTTGGCGAGATCGGGCGTGTCGCCATCGCCCGAGGCGGCATCGACGGCCGGGCGGATCGAGGTATAGAGCGTGCTGATCTGTCCCGGCGCCGGCTTGCCGTCGATCGCCGCCTTCACCGCGCCGCAGCCGGCATGGCCCAGCACCATGATGGCGCGCACGCCGAGCACCGCCGCGCCGTATTCCAGGCTGGCGATGATCTCCGGCGTCGCCACATTGCCGGCGACCCGCGTGACGAAAAGCTGGCCGATGCTCTGATCGAAGATCAGTTCCACCGGCACGCGGGAATCGGCGCAAGAGAGGATGGCGGCGAAGGGCTCCTGCTTCGTCACCGTGTTCTGCTTCAGCATGGCGAGGTCTTCGGCGAAGGAGTTCATATGCTGCGTCACGAAGCGCGCATTCCCCGCCTGCAACCGCGCCAGCGCCTCATCCGGCGGCAGCGTGCTTTGCGCCGAGGCGGCGCGCGGCCAGGACAGCATGGACGCAAATCCGGCACCCAGTGTGCCAACCCCCAGTGTGCCGACCCCGAGCGTTCCGGCAAATGCCGCCGCGCCGAGCCCCGCCACACCCGATTTCAGGAAGCCGCGCCGCGATGTGGGATGCATGTTTCTGGCAGCGCGCTCGTCACAGGAACAACAACCGCCATGCGCCGCGTGACATGATGTATCGGTGCGGTCCATCTCCATCCCTCCCCGGCCATGATCACGCAAAGATGGTAATACGAATGCGTGTCGTTCTTCCAGGAGGCCAATAAGCCCAGGAAAGCGGGCCTGATGAATCGCGGCCGCAAGAGGGGTGGCACGGGGGGCTCATGGGCAGCGCCGGCAGCGCCGGCATGCCGCGCCCCGGCACGGCGGCCTGCGAGACGCGCTCTTCCGACTTTTCCGAAAGCTCACATCACGATCGCGCGGGCGGTTGGCGGCGGCGCGACCGGGCAGGAAAAACGGGCGGACAACGCGGAACCGGCGCGACGCATCTTGAAACTGCGCCGCGCCGTCTTCCTGTTGTCACGCCCGTCGATTGTCAACGCATCGGCTAGAAGTCGAAGGCGACGCCGACCGTCGTGTTGATGATGCCGTGACCCACTTCCCGGTTGAACGGCATGTCATAGGCGACTTTCATATCGAACAAGCCCGCCCGGAAGCCGATCTCGGGTCCGGCGATGCCGTCATCATCCAGGCCGGAGCCATAGAGATAACCGACATTGCCGCCGACATAGGGAGCGACCGGCAAGTTATCGCTCAAGAGATCGCCGAAATAGAAGTCCGGCCCGACCACGGTGCGTCCGCCGAAGCCGTCATTGTCGGTGTCGAAATGATAGAAGCCGGCTTGCTCCAGCCCCACCGTCATCCAATGCGTCACCTTGTAATCGATGCCGACATTGATACCGGCAAGCTGGCTGTGGTCGCCATGCTCGTCGACAAAGTTATAGCCGTAGAAGCCACCGGCGGTGAGGGTCCAGCGCTTTTCTTCCGGCGGCGGTGGCGGTGGCGGCGGCGGCGGTGCTGCTGCGACCGGCGTCTCGGGTGCCGGTGCGGGTGGCGGCGGTGCGACGATGGTGATCTCGGTCCGCCGGTTCTGCGCTTCGCGCACACCTTGACCGGTCTGCACGGCAAGGTCGTTTTCACCGACGCCGGATTCCGAAATGGCCGATTGCGGCACGCCCAGCCGGACCAGCTCGTCGCTGACCACCTTGGCGCGGCGCTCAGAGAGCCGCTGGTTCAAGGCTGCCGTGCCCGATGTGTCGGTATGCCCCACAACCGTGATATTGGCCGAACCGGTACGATCGTATTCTTGCTTCGCCGAGGCAATGGTTGCATGTGCCTCGGAAGTGAGTATCGCTTTCCCGAGCGGGAAGAGCACAACATATTTGTTGCCGTCTTGAGCCCAGGCCGGCGTGCTTCCGAGCAGGAAGCCGACGGCCAACAGCATGAGCTGGCGCTTCATCATGTTCTCTCCTGATGCTGTCTCGAAGTCCTGTCGCAATGCGGGCATCCCCCGCGACTGGCTGCGGCGTATAGATAATCGCCACTCTGTTAAGCAGGATAAACCTGTTGCGGTTCCATCACAATCAGGCATTTACCTGACGATCTTATAACGCTGTTACTGCGCGACATTCTTACAACGCCACTGCACAATGCACGGCTCGTTGCGTTTTTTCAGACACAGCGATCGGCACGCACGGAGAATTTTCTCACACCCCGCATTCCCTCGCGATGAAGATTTTCGTATGGGTCAGCAACGTTGCCGTGGCACGACGCGATCAACCTGACCGTGCGCTGAGAGAGCGAAGAAAGAGAGTGAACGTCATCGACACAACCGCCGGCCCGTTCGACGCCGACAGCGTGCTGGCGATACTGCGCCGCGCTTGGTCCTCGACTTCGAGCAGCCAATGGCGACCTGACAATCCCGCACGCGGCCAATGCAACGTCACCGCGATCCTGCTGCACGATCTATACGGCGCCGAGATATTGAAGACCCCGCTCGCGGCGGGTGAGCATTTCTACAACCGGATTGGCAATGAGCGCATCGACCTCACCGCCTCGCAATTCGCCGGTTGTCTATGCGGATATCCCTAGCTCACGCGAAGAGGCAATGGCTGGAACGGCGGACGAGAATTATGCGGCGTTGAAGACTGAGTATCTCGCACGGCGGGACGACGCATAGTCGAGGGTCTGCTGAATGCGAGATGATTCGGGCGCCCGACAGCAGCGGAAGACGCAAACCGATAAAGCCATTGTGGGCGTTGCAGGTTAACCGAGACTCTGGCAATCTATTCTCATCGCATTGCATGTTCTGATCTGGGACTTCCGGGGGCGGAAGTGGAGCAGCGATGCTTATGGGGGACTTCATGAAACGATTGCTTGCCCTGGCCATGCTGGCCGGGCTTCTGACTGGCTGTATTTCCAGCGATCAACAGGTTTACGGCCAGATCGATCGGACCGAAAAGACCATCACCGTCCCGCCGGGTAACGCCATGCTTGTCGGCGAATTGAAAGGCCGGCTGCATGCCGCTGGCTGGAAGCTGGTGGTGGATCGTGGGCCCGACAAAATTTCCGGGACAATGGGTGAAACGACCGAACTGGAGTCTTATAGCACCTACAACACGCGCTATCGCCTGCTGATCGCACAGACATTCGCCGATTACTGCATGCTCGGCGGCAAGGTGATCAACTACAATCTCAGCCTCATCGACAACAAGACGGGCGAAGAAGTCATGGCGCAAAGCGGCCGCGACTGCACCGGACCGGCGGCGGACAAGTTCATGTCGAGCCTCGACGCCAAGTGAGGGGTGCCACTTAATATCCTTCGAACGACTGGCATGCCTATCACTGCAATGGAGTATATTGTGATCAACCGAGTGATCGCACTCGCGGTGTTGGCTATCAGCCTTGCCGGCTGCGTGGCCCAGCAATATTGGATAAAGCCCGGCGTCGGAATGCAACAGACAGCCACGGACCTTTATGCATGCCGCCAGACAGGTGTGAATGCTGGCTATGTCTATTCAGCGATGGAGATGGAGCAGCCATGCATGGTCTCGAAGGGCTACGCCCTATCGAGCAGCCCACCGGCCCTGCCCTAACTCCGACACTGACTCAAACATGTTATCTGCACACTCCATCCGACCTAGAAGGGCATCAAAGGCTCTGGCTCACTTCTAGATGTGTGCACCCATGCTGCCGCGGCCTCAATTTTCTCTAGTAGCTGTCGGCTACCATTTGCCGCCTCCTCAAAAAACGGATTATTTTTAGACATAACCATGTAATGGGCTCTCAGATATTCTAAGAACAAGTATACGGAATCCTTTTTCGGCTTAGTGCCAATGTCTATCCGCCCCTCATGAATATTCCAGACGACTCCGATTTTTTCCGCACTTGTTTTGTCTAACATATGAACACTTGGTAAGCAGGCTGATACGTATTCTAATCGGGAAATCAGAAAGCGGACGTGAATGAAACCAGACGCGTGCAAGCGCACACAATCCTGAGCAGTTAGTCCCTTTTGTTTCATATGGTCAGCAGTAATGAGGCCCCTTTGAAGAAGGACTTCTAGTGCAGATAGAACGTCATCGGCGTGAAATCCCATGCGCTCGAGATGAGCCGAAATAGTCGTAACTGAAAAATAACCTTGCACACCGATGTCACCTTCCTTCTTTCGATTGATTGCGAGGTAGTGCAAGCATTCAACGAACAGAAAATTCGAAGGTCTTTTCCAGTTGGGATCGAGCGTGAGAATGTTAGTTACGAAGCCGCTTCGGTCGGAAAAATATTTATAATTAGTCCTCATCAAAATTTTCAGGACAATGTTCTCGTGTATCGAGAACGATCCTTCGCCCAAAACCGTACTCGTTATGGCACGCTCATCCAAATGCCCGGACATAATGATCCGAGTGAACATTTCTAAAGAACGTCTGACATTCTTTCCTGCCAATGATTCCAGCACCCATGCAGTTTTCTTTTCCGTTCTAAAAATATCAACGTAGAGAGATTTGATATATTCACCAAGTTTCGTTGAAGGATATCGAATTTTCGGCCCCGAAGGCAGTTGATATTCGAGTGATTTCTCTGAGTTCTCGGCAAGGTATTCTATTACAAGCTCTAGGCGCTTGCGGACTACGTCGCCAAATCTGGGGGCAGCTATATAAAAGTGAATGGAATGCGCGAGAGTGTCTAGCGGCGGTTCAGTTTTATATCTTTCATAAGTTTCGTCTCTTAAACTGACGATACAAAATGTCCGAGTATGGGAGCGAAACCATTGGGCAACTTGAAAGATGCGCAGTTGCTGATCTCGATCGCGGCGATCAGTGTTATCGAAGACTACGACGATAATTTTTCGAGCATCTCCGATGAAATATCGGCAAACGCCTTGCGCGAGCTTTAATTTATCCTCCATCCATGTTGAGAGATCATTTGCACGCATCTCCGCCGCTTTGTCCGCCGGAAGGAGTTTATAGATCGCATTCTTTTTATTTAGGTCGGTGGCGAAAATGCGGTTAAGCATTTCTATTTGATATAAATCATCGACATACTGGTTGATGGACATCCCATCGACAAAAGCCGAACAGACCCATTCTTCAATGCCACTTAAGTCGTCAGGAGCCTTGTTAAAGTCGATAAAGGACCAATAACTGCGCGCCCGAACTGCCTCTGATTGAAGTGCCCTGAAGTGCCTTTTTGCAAAAAGAGATTTGCCTGAACCGACTCCCCCTATCAGAAGCTGCAAATAGCCGTCCGAAGGGAAATCGCGACCGAATCTCTCGATCTCACCATTCAGGTTACTTTCCCTATTTTTCTTTATCGCCAGCGGTCGAAGATTGGGAGACGGAGCCACTGAAGCCCTGTCCTCAAGATAAGCCTCAAGTATTGCGTCAAACGTAGTCACCTCGTCACTTGAGACATACCCTTTTTTAATGATGTCATCCAATCGATCGGGAGATTCCGTATCAAAATACATGCGCACTAGTGGCGCTAGGTCTTGAGCAAAGGAGTTTAACGGAACCGTATGGCTAAATCGGCCTTCACCTCCAACGGAATTGATAGGACGGTAGGTGCGCTTGTCCGTTAACCGTGCGGCACATCGGTTTGCGTGAAGCCGCAACTTTTCATGTGAGAAAAATTTTATAAGATCGGTGGCCGTCGTAGATCCGAATACTAGATCGTCGACCCTAACTTCTGTGGGGCTATCTGTGTCCCACATGCCATAAACCAACGTATTGCCATTGCAAGCGATGATATATGCAACTGGATGCACATCATGCGGATAACGCTTATTGAACTCATGTGCATAGAGGGAGGCTTGACGAAATCCCTCCAGAGCATTTTCAAAGGGTTTTTTAGCTTCAACTATAATGGTGGGAAGAGATTCAACCCAGATCGAGTAGTCTGGGAAGTAACCGCTGAGCTTACCTGAACCTTTATCTAAGTCCGTTGGCGGCAGGTATTCTTTCGTTTTTATAGAATGAGCCCCAAAGTTCAGCCACATATTGTGGGTCAGTAGGGGATAAATAATCTTCTGCTCGACGTCGCTTTCGGTCGTAACATTGAGATCGTGGAAATTGCTTACGACAGCTGCACCGGACATTGGCTCCCCCCCCCCCCACATAGTGTCACTAGTATAACGAGTAAACCGTTTAGGAGGAAGGTCGCAGCGAGTCCGAGCGAGCTAGCAGGCCGGAACGTACAAAGGCGGATTCGGAATTTTTCCGAATCCGCCTTTTAAGAGCACTTTCAGCGTGACGCTGCTAACAACTCTGCCGCATCACAATGCTTATTACGCGCGCGCACATTATGGCCGGCTACCAAAGAAATCAAGGCCCCAAAGCAAAAAAAGAACTACGTTCAAAATGCGAAACCCAAATTAGGTCAGGTAAGTGCATGCTTCGGCGTAATGACATGGATCCATCCCCTTGTTCAGAAGTATATTTTTTCTTTCGGCCCCTCAAAACGGATCCCACTCACT
>SSEL01000021.1 GCA_008012315.1 Rhodospirillaceae bacterium | reverse complement strand
GATCTCCTGTATCGACGTCTTCTACGACCTCGCTTTCGCATTGATGGATCTTTGCCACCGTGGCGAAGAACATCGTGCCTTGGCGAATATCCTGCTCAACCGCTATCTCGATCTCGGCGGCGATATCGCCGGCCTCGCCACCCTGCCCTTCTTCCTGTCGCTGCGGGCCTCGATCCGCTCGCATATCCTGGCCGGCGGCAGCAAGACCCAGGACGATCCCGCCGCCGCCGACAAGAAGCGCAAGGAATCGATTGCCTATCTCGGCACGGCGGCAAGCTTGCTGCGCGCCGGCAAGGCCCGGCTGATGGCCGTGGCCGGTCTCAGCGGCAGCGGCAAGTCGAGCCTCGCGCGCAAGCTGGCGCCGGCCTTCCTGCCAGCGCCGGGCGCCCGCATCATTCGCAGCGATACCCTGCGCAAGCGGCTGCAGAACGTGGCGCCGGAAACGCGCCTCGACCGGGCCGCCTATACCCAGCAGGCCAGCGACCAGGTCTATGACGCGATGCTGCAGGAAGCCGCCACGGCCCTGCGGGCAGGCTATACGGTCATTCTCGATGCGACCTATCTGCGCGAGCGGGAGCGAAAGGCCGCTGAAGAACTGGCCCGGGATCTCGGCCTGCCATTCGATGGTTTCTGGCTCGACGTGCCGAAAGAAACGCTGGCAGCCCGCATCGAGGCCCGCCGCAACGATGCCTCCGATGCCGATCGCGCCGTCTTGGAACAGCAGCTCACCTATGACCTTGGTGAAATCGAGTGGCATCGTATCGATGCCGGCAAAAGCCTGGAGCACAGCTTGCACCTCGTCCGGCAATATCTTTGATTTAATTGCGATTATCGCAAAACTTGTATCTTTTGATAGTATCTATTATATTTACATTCAAATGGCATAAGAACAGCATCGGATAGCGGAAATGTCTCGAGTTATTTCCATGGAAGCTGGTGAACCGACGACCGGCGGCGTCACCCAGGCTGAGGCAGCGGCCATGTTGCGGGCTGCGTTCAATTTGTTCCGCCTTTGGAATGTCAACGACACCCAGGCGCGTTTGCTGCTGGGACAGCCCAGCGCCTCCACCTATTACCGCTGGAAGCGCGGCGAAATCGGCCCCCTGCCCCATGACACGATCTGGCGGCTCGCCGATCTGATGGGCATTCACAAGGCGTTGCGCTACATGTTCATGGAGCCGGAACGCGGCTATGCCTGGATCGGAAAACCGAACGAGGCCTTCGGCGGTCAATCGGCCCTGGATCGCATGCTGGCCGGGGCCCCCAGCGACATCACCGCGATCCGCAGCTATCTCGATGCCGAACGGGGCGGCTGGTGACGACACCCTCCCCCTCGCCGCAATTGGCAGATATCGACTGGCCGGCCAGCCATCGCATCATCCGCACCATCTATCCGCCGGTCTGGCTGTTCGAGGATATCGCCGATCCCGCCGATTGGGAGTTGATCGCCAGTGCCGAAGCCAAGACCAATCCCCGCGTGCGCGACCAGATCGGCGAGCTGAAACTGGTGCCCGAGCATCGTCGCGTCGCCGGCCCCAGCGCCAGCCTGGCAATGAGCCCCTTCACCCATATCTCGCGCGACCGCCCCAGCCGGTTTTCCGACGGCCGTTTCGGTGTCTGGTATTGCGGCGACCGCTTCGATGTCGCCTTGATGGAAACGGTCTATCATGTCGAGCGCTTCATGCGCCGCACCGCCGAGCCGCCAGCCGATATCCAACTGCGGGAATTGATCGCGCATATTGCCGGCTGCCTGCATGATCTTCGCCCTGGAACCGTCGGTTTAGCCGCCTGCCTCGATCCCGATGACTGGACGGCGGGACAGGCCCTGGCGCATCGGCTGCATCGCGATGGCAGCGACGGCATCGTCTATCCCAGCGTCCGCTGGCCGGCGGGACAGGCGGCGGCCCTGTTCTGGCCCGATCTCATCCGCCTGCCGATCGTGCAGTCACGCACTCTGCAATATCATTGGGACGGCCGCGGCATCACCCGCTATTTCATCATCGGCCAGGACGATTGGTATGCTTTGCCAATCGATTAGTCACGGCTGATCAGCAAATGCCGGCGCACCAGCCACCGCTTGCGCGATGCTGCCCCACAACGCGGCCGAACAGCCGGATTTCCTCGGTGATGACCCAGCGCAAATGACCGCTGGGATCGCGGGCGAGACCGATATCCAGCAACATGCGGTCGTCGCATCCGTCCAGGTAGCGATCGAGCGAAGACAGAAGCCCGTCTTCCCTGCCATTCCCGCGCCTCTTGCCGTTCCCTCGCATGGTTCTCTCCATTGCCGATGAAGCGGATGGACAGATGATAGATATTTCTGCCCGCTTCACACGCCATTCCTGGTGAAGTTCGGCTTTAGAACGGCTAAAGAAGCGATCATGGCAGCCAGAGACGAAACCATGAAGTCCGTGAAACCATGAAGCCCGGCATCGCACCGCAACTGACCGGCGTTCCGGAAACATTGCTCTGGACCTTGCATAACCGGGCGGCGGAAGCACGGCGCGCCGACGGTGTCTTGTCCGATCCGGCGTCGATCCGCATTCATGATGCGATCGATTACGACTACGACCGATCCTTCGGCAAAGCCGATGGCACGCATGCCGCTCGCGCCAGGCTCTTCGATCGTCTCGTCGGCGACTGGCTGCAATGTCATCCGCGCGGCCTCGTCGTATCGCTCGGCGAAGGCTTGGAGACTCAGGTCCTGCGCATCGACAATGGCGAGATGCGCTGGCTCTCGGTCGACCTCCCCGAGGTCATCGACCTGCGCGAGCGCTTCATCCCGGCCAGCGAGCGCCGCCGTCATTTCGCCAGCAGCGCCCTCGATCGCCGCTGGATGGCGGAGGTCGAGGCGACCGAGGGTCTCTGCATTGTCGCCCAGGGGCTTTTCATGTATCTGCCGGTGGAAGAGATCCGTGGCCTGCTGCGGGATATCGCCAGCCGATTTCCCGGCAGCGAGATCATCTTCGACACCATCCCGCGCTGGTTCTCGCGTCTGACCCTGCGCGGCCTCCAGCGCACCAGGCATTACCGCATGCCGGCCATGCCCTGGGGCATCGACCAACAGGAGATCGCTCCGACCCTCCGCCAATGGGGCGTCGTTGGAGATGATGACACAGTGCAAGTCGCGACATACCGTATACCACGTGGCTCAGGCTGGCTGGTTGATACCGCCCTCTATTATCTGCCGGCGCTGCGCGGCAAACGGCAGGCCGTGGTCCGGGCCAGATTGACCGAACCGATCGCTCGTTAAATTCACGCGTCGCGGGAACGTAACTGCCGGCCCGGCGTTAGGCCAGGATGCAGCAAGCCTGTCCAACCCCGTCTCATGACCAGCCAACGACAACACCCGAACCGGCGGTTTCGAGCGATGAGAGCACGCGCCAGACCCGCAAGCCCGGCGCTGAGCCCTGCATCGTGATCGTCGGCGGCGGCGCCGGGGGTTTGGAGCTCGCCACCAAGCTCGGCGACCGGCTCGGCCGCAGGGGTCTCGCCCGCATCATCCTGGTCGATGCCAATCCGACCCATTTATGGAAGCCGCTGCTGCATGAAGTGGCCGCCGGCACGCTTAATTCCTATCAGGACGAGCTTGGCTATCTCGGCCACGCGAAACTGCATCACTATCGCTTTCAGTTCGGCCGCATGGAAGGCCTGGACCGCGCCCGGCGGCAGATCATCCTGGCACCCATCACCGATGAAAAGGGCCATGAAGTGGTCGGCCGGCGCCGGCTCGATTACGACCTGCTGGTCCTCGCCGTCGGCAGCATCAGCAATGACTTCGGCACGCCCGGCGTTCGCGAACACGCCCGCTTCCTCGACAGCCGCCTGGAGGCGGAAGTCCTGCATCGCGACCTCCTCACCCTGCTCGCCGGCACGGTCGAAGCGGCCGGGCCGGATGGCAGCCCGAATGCCGGAGCAAATGCCGCACCGATCGGTGTCGCGATCATCGGTGGCGGTGCGACCGGCGTGGAGCTTGCCGCCGAAATGCGTCAGGCGGTGGAGGATCTGGCCCATTACGCGGCACCGCTGAATCCCGGCACGCTGCGGATCACCGTCATCGAGGCCGCCGATCGCATTCTCTCGCCCTTGCCCGAACGGCTTGCCAACAACGTCACCGAAGCCCTGAGGCAATTGGATATCGCCGTGCTGCCGAAGGCCAAGGTCTCGCAGGTCGATGCCGATACGGTCTATCTCGAAGACGGCCGCACGATACCGGCCAAGATCAAGGTCTGGGCCGCCGGCATCAAGGCGCCTGCTTTTCTGCGCGAGATCGATGGGCTGGAAAGCCACCGCAACGGCCAGCTGGTGGTGCGCTCAACCCTGCAGACGACCCGTGACGACACGATCTTCGCATTCGGCGATTGCGCCTGGTGCCCGCAGGCACCGGGCAGCAATCTGCCGGTGCCGGCGCGCGCCCAGGCGGCGCATCAACAGGCCTCGCTCCTCGCCAAGGCGCTGACGCGACATGTCGAGGCCCTGCATGCCGGCCGGCAGCCGCCGGCTTTTCCGAGCTACAGCTATAGCGATTTCGGCTCGCTGATCTCGCTCAGCCGCTATACGGCCCTCGGCACCTTGATGGGCGGTGTCTTCCGCAAGAGCCGCATGATCGAAGGCTGGTTCGCGCGCCTCGCCTATATCTCGCTATATCGCATGCATCAGATGGCGCTGCATGGCGTCTGGCGCACGGCGATCTTGATCCTCACCAATCGCCTGCAACGTATCACCCAGCCCAGCCTGAAGATGCATTGACAACACGAATGGTCGTCAGTGATTGAGATCGCGGCTCATCACCACGACGATGCCACCCGGTTCGACCTGGCTGTTCCGGTATTTTTCTTCGGCGATGCTGTCGATCGCCTGCCGATTGCGCAGATAGGCATCAATCAGGCGCTTTTCATTGGCATCGGTGATGCGCTCGCGATCCAGCAATGCGCCGCGCGTCACCGCGCAGGGCACGCTGGCCTCGCCATCGATCGCATAGAACCGCACCCAGTCATGCAGGGTGTCATAATGGACCTTGTTGGAATCGAAGATCAGCGTGACCTCGCGTTCCACCAGATCGCGCCGCTCATAAGCATCGAGATCCTGCGAGGTGATGAAGACCGCGCCATCCCGCCGGGTCTTGCCCGTTGTATATTTCCAGCTGGCGATGGTCTCGATCTTCTGGCGCTGCTTTTCGAAGCCGGCCAGCAGATCGTCCTGGTTGGCGTCACGCAGATGCAGCAGTTCCGACAGGGCGACCTTGTGGATCAGACAGGAGACAGGTTTCCTGTCGTCGCGCGCGTCGAAATGCACGGATTCCATTTCCGGATTCCAATGCCCGGATTGCGGCAGAAAAGTTAACGCCATCCGTCTCTCCTCCGCTGAACCATTCTGCTATTAACGCACCATCGTCTGCTTTCGATCCCTGCCTAGAGCATTTTTGAGCGAAGTGGATACCGGTTCGCGTGAAGAAAATACCACTTCATCAAGAGATGGAGCCTTCCCGCGATTCAACGAAACGCGGAAAGGCTCTTGCGCGCTACTTTACACGGCTCAGATCGACGCGATCCTTGGCCGCGCCAGGCTGGCCGCGCCGCCGTTCGATGACTGCCCGTGGCTCCGCGCCAGATCGTCGAGAAAGGCCTGGGCCGGTGCCTGCTGCGCCGCGCTGCGCCGGGTCACCACTTCAAAAAGCGATTGATAGGACATCCGCTTCGGCAGCAGCGCCCGCATCTCGCCCTTCGCCACCCATTGCTCGGCATAATGGCTCGGCAGATAGGCGATGAAGGCGCCCGACAGGACCAGCATGGCAAGCCCTTCCATGGAAAAGGAACTGGCCTTCGCCTTGAATTTCAACGGCCGCTTGCCTTCCATATAGCCGCGCCCGCCGTAATCGTGCCGCAGCAACTCCTCCGGCGCCAGCATCGCCTCGTCGCGATCGAACAAGGGATGCGCCTTGCTACAATAAAGCGTCTGCTCTTCCAGGAACAAGGCGCGGTAGCGCAGCGACGGCAGGACATGGTGGAACGCGCCAATGCCGAGATCCAGCCGCCCGTCCTGCACCTTGCGCTCCAGTTCCTGCGGCGCGTCGATATGCAGCGTCACCTCCACCTCATGCTGTCGCTGGCAGAAGGCATTGATCGCCGCGGCGATCTTCGCCGCCGGATTGCTGATGATGCTGTCGACCAGGCCGATCGCCAGATTGCCGACCAGCTTGCCGCGCATCGCGCCGATCTCCGCCCGGAAGGCCTCCAGCCCAGCCACCAGCCGCAAGGCCGCCTGATAGACCTCCTGGCCCCGCTCGGTCAGCCGGAAGCCGACCCGGCCGCGCTGGCACAGCCGCATCGCCAGCCGCGTTTCCAGCTCGGCGATCATCGTGCTAAGGCGCGACGGGCTCAAATTCAGTTCCGCCTGGGCCTGGGTGAAGCCTCCGCTCTCCACCACGGCGATGAAAACATGCAGCAATTTCAGATCGATGTCGTTCAACCGGCTGGACATGACGTCTTACTTTCGGAAATACAGAAATATAGTTCCATTATTTTGCATTTACCGGAAGAAAGAAAGGGCGCGAGATAAAACCCACACTCAGTCAGGGGTCCCTTCGCATGAATCTGCAGAACAGCAATCCGCAACCTGTCGATGCCGCCATCGTGCCGCGCTTCGGCGCCATTCCAACCTTCATGCGCCTGCCCTATGTGACCGATCCGGCCGCCGTCGATATCGCCCTGGTCGGCGTGCCCTGGGATGGCGGCACCACCAACCGGGCCGGCGCGCGCCATGGCCCGCGTGAAATCCGCAACATGTCCAGCTTCATGCGCAAGGTGCATCACGTCAGCCGCATCGCGCCCTATGAACTGGCGCGGGTGGCTGATTTGGGCGATGCCCCGGTCAATCCGATCGATCTGATGGATGCCCTGAAGCGCATCGAAGGCTTCTATGCGAAAATCCACGCGGCCGGCGCGATGCCGCTATCGGCCGGCGGCGATCACCTGATCACCCTGCCGATCTTCCGTGGCATCGCCAAGGACCGGCCGGTCGGCATGATTCATTTCGATGCCCATTCCGATACCAATGACCGTTATTTCGGCGACAACAAATACACCCACGGCACGCCCTTCCGTCGCGCCGTCGAGGAAGGCCTGCTCGACCCGAAGCGCACGGTGCAGATCGGCATTCGCGGCTCGATCTACGGTGCCGATGACATGGCCTTTGCCGAGGGCAGCGGCATGCGGGTCATCTATATGGAAGAATTCGCCAAGATTGGCGTTGAGAAGGTGATCGCCGAAGCGCGCCGCGTTGCCGGCGACGGCCCGACTTATATCAGCTTCGACGTCGATGGCATCGACCCCGCCTTCACCCCCGGCACCGGCACGCCGGAAATCGGCGGCATGACGACATTGGAAGCCCAGACGGTGCTGCGCGGCCTGCAGGGCCTCAACCTGATCGGCGGCGATGTCGTCGAAGTCTCGCCGCCTTTCGATCCCAGCGGCAACACCGCTTTGGTCGGTGCGACGCTGATGTTCGAAATCCTCTGCCTGCTGGCGGATTCACTGTCGCGGAGGCGCGGCCGCTGATCATCTCACCAACGACATAAAAACAATAAAGGGGAGGCATCGAGATGAACAAAAAGAACGTGATGATGGAACGCATGTCCTGGCCGGAATTCGCGGCCGAGGCGAAGCGCAACCCCGTCGTCTTCCTGCCTTGCGGCTCGACCGAGCAGCATGGGCCCCATCTGCCCCTGGCGGTCGATGCTTTGCTGCCGACCGCCTTGTGCCGCGATGTCGCCGAGAAAGTCGACGGCATCGTCGCGCCGACCTTGAGCTTCGGCTATAAATCGATGCCGAAATCCGGCGGCGGCCCCTACTTCCCCGGCACGCTCAATCTCGATGCGACGACGCTGATCTCCACCGTGCGGGACGTGATCCGCGAATTGGTGCGCCACGGCATCCGCAAGGTCTGTGCCGTGGTCGGCCATTACGAGAACCAATGGATCGTCACCGAAGGCATCGATCTCGCCATGCGGGAATGCGGCGCCACCGGCCTGCGCGTCATGCGCCTGGAATATTGGGATTTCTGCACCGAGGAAACTTTCAGCCAAGTCTTCCCCGACGGCTTCCCCGGCATCGCTTTGGAACATGCGGCCGTTATCGAGACCTCGCTGATGATGCATTATTATCCGGACATGGTGCGCCTCGATCTCATTCCCGATCACGCGCCCGCCGATTTCCCGCCTTACGACATGTTCCCGCCGCAGCGTGACTGGGTGCCCTCCAGCGGCGCTCTTACCTCGGCCAAGGGTGCGAGTGCCGCCAAAGGCAAGGTCATGGCCGAGCAGGTCGGCAGCGACATCGCCGCCGCCATCGCTAAAGAATTCGGCAGCTAAGCCATGAAAGCCAGTTTCGACTTCGGTGGCAAATCGGTCCTCGTCACCGGCGCCAGCCGTGGCATCGGCTATGGCGTTGCGGAAGCCTTCGCGAGAGCCGGCGCCGATCTCACCATCCTGGCCGATAATGCAGCCGTGGCCGAAGCCGGCGAAACCCTGTCCAAGCTTGCCGGCCGGCCGGTGCGTGCGTTGCAATGCGACATCACCGACCGCGACGCCGTGCGCAAGGCCCTCGCCACCTTCGAGCGCATCGATGTGCTGGTCAACAATGCGGGATTGGAGCGCATCACCCCGATCGCCGATCCCGATCCGGCGGTCGAGGATGTCTTCCGCCGCATCATCGACATCAACATCATGGGAACCTATTTCGTCACCCGCGATGCTTTGCCGAAGATACCGAAGGGTGGTCGCATCATCTGCACCGCCTCGATCTGGAGCCGCACGGCGGCACCCGAATTCTCCGCTTATGTCGCTAGCAAGCATGCGGTGATGGGTTTCATGCGTACGCTCGCCATGGAACTCGGCCCGCGCGGCATCAACGTCAATGCGGTGGCGCCGGGCTGGGTGCGGACCGAAGCCGCGATGCTGTCGCTGAAGCGCATGTCGCAAAGCACCGGCCGCGCCGAGGACGATATCCTCGATGAGATCATGGCCGGCCAGTCCTTGCCCGGCCTGATGGAGCCAGTCGATATCGCCGAGCTCTATCTCTTCCTCGCCTCCGATGCGGCCCGCAACATCACCGGCCAGACCTTCAACATCGATCGTGGCGAGGTCATGTCATGATGGAGGTGATGTCGTGACCGATCCGACAAAGCCGCTTCTCGGCAAGACCGCGCTCGTGACCGGTGCCCATCGCGGCATCGGCGCCGCCTGCGCCGTCGCGCTGGCGCAACAGGGCGCCGATCTCATCTGCGCCGATCTGCAGGACAGCATGGCCACGGTCAAGATCGCCGAGCAGGCTGGCCGCCGGGCAATCGACCTGCCGACCGATGTGCGCAACGAGACTTCGGTCTCGACTCTGTTCGACCGGGCCATGCAGCATTTCGGGCGGCTGGACATCCTGGTTCATTGCGCTGGCGTCATCCACGAAAAGCCGCTGCTGGAAACCAGCCTCGCTGAATTCGACAAGGTCATCGGCATCAATCTGCGCGGCACCTTCCTGGTCGGACGCGAAGCCTTGCGCCACATGACGGCCGCAAAACCGACACAGGCGGATCCCGCCCGCGTCATCCTGATCGCCTCGGACATGTCCTATTACGGACGGGAACAATATTCATCCTATGTCGCCTCGAAGCACGGCGTGCTGGGATTGATGCGCTGCTGGGCGAAGGAATTCGCACCCAACATTCTTGTCAATGCAATCTGCCCGGGCCCGATCGACACGGCCATGCTGGATGCGGAGAATATGAGTCCCGAATGGCGAGAGAAGGAATTGCAGATTCCGCTCGCCCGTTTCGGCGATGCGAGCGAGATCGGCGCCTTGGTCGCGTTTCTGGCCGGACCGAATGCCCGCTATTTCACCGGCCAGGGCCTCGGCCCCAATGGCGGAAGTATCATGCCGTAAGTCGGGCAGACGACCCGACAGCGATGACAGTGAACAGCTTTACTGAAGACTGAATAAAACTGGGAGGACTTCATGTTTGCGAAGACGAAGGCTGCGGTCGCGGCCGCTGCAATGCTATCCGGCGTTATGCTATCCGGAATCGGCCTGGCTCAGGCCAAAGAAACCATCAAGGTCGGTATCTGCGTCTCCTGGCCTGGCTATTCCTTCTATCAGGTGGTGAAGGAAAAGAACCTCGCCCCTGATTACGATATCCAGCAGACGATCTTCGAGGATCCGGTCGGCGGCCATTCGGCGCTGGCCGCCGGCCAGATCGATGTCTTCTATTGCACCAACGACTATTCGCCGATCGCCGTCGAGCAGAACACCGATGAGGTGAATGTCACCTATACCAGCCCGTCTTACGGTGTCGATCAGATCGCGCTCGCGCCGAAGATCGAGCCCAAGGACCTCAAGGGCAAGAAGATCTCCGCACCGCAGGCCTATATCGGCCAGTTGCTGATGGGTGTCTGGCTCGACAGCCAGGGCATCAAGACCGACGATGTCGAATGGGTCAATCTCAATGCCGATGAAGCCATCGGCCCGATGATCTCCGGCGACCTCGCCGCCGCTTATGTCTATGAACCCTGGCTCTCGAAACTGGTCGCTGCCCAGCCCGGCGCGCGCAGTGTCGCCAATACCGCCGATCCCGACATCCTGAAGACCGGCATCTTCATGGATGTGCTCTATATGAACAAGACCTTTATCGCCAAGCACCGCAAGGCGGCGCTGGATATGCTGAAGGCGCATTTCCTCGCCGTCCAGGCCTGGCATGACGACACGGCCGGCGTGAACCAGATCTTCGCCGATTATCTCAAATGGCCGATCGAGGATGTCCAGGGCGTCATCGGCACCAATGGCAAGGACCTCAAGGGCGGCGTCTATATCTTCGACTTCGATGAAGCGGCCCGCGTCTGCGGCGTGCTGGACGGTGACGGTCCGCTCGGCCTGAAGAATGGCGCCGCCTATGACGCCATGGCGCTGATCAACACCTGGTGGCAGAAGCTCGGTTTGATGAAGACCACCATCGATCCCAAGAAAGCGATGGATTGCAGCCTGATGGGCGATCTGGTCAAGGCCGGCTTTCGCCAGTCGATTCAGGAGCATCAATAAAAGCAGGTCCAACAAAACAAAAATGGGGAGAGGATCTATGCTCAAGAGTAAGATGATGGCGGTCACCGCCATCGCACTATCTACCATCGCCCTGTCAGGTGCCGGCTCGGCGATGGCGGCGGAAAAGGTCAAGGTCGGCCTCTGCGTCTCCTGGCCGATCCACACCATGCAGGAAGTCGCCAAGGAAAAGGGCCTGCTGAAGAACTACGATGTGGAGCTGACCAATTTCGAGGACCCGATCGGCGGCCATTCGGCCTTGGCGGCAGGGCAGATCGACGTTCTTTATTGCACCAACGACTACGCGCCCATCGCGGCGGAACAAGGTGCGAATGAGGTCAATGTGACCCCGACCAGTCCCTCTTACGGCGTCGACCAGATCGCCCTTGCGCCGAAGATCGAAACCAAGGATCTGAAGGGCAAGAAGGTCGCCGCCCCTCAGGCTTTCATCGGTGAATTGCTGATGGGCGTCTGGCTCGACGGTCAGGGGATCAAGCCGAATGAGGTCACCTGGGTCAATCTCAACGCAGATGAAGCGGTAGGGCCGATGATCGCCGGCGATCTCGCCAGCTCCTATCTCTATGAACCCTGGCTGTCGAAACTGACCGGCGCCATGCCGGGCGCCCATAGCGTTGCGACCACGGCAGATCCGGAGATCCTGAAGACCGGCATGTTCATGGATGTGATGTTCATGAACAAGACCTTCATCGAGAAACGCCGGCAGGTGGCGCTCGATGTCCTGAAGAACCACTGGCTCGCCGTGAAGGCCTGGAACGAGGATACTGCGGGCGTGAACAAGATCATCGCCGATTTCCTGAAATGGCCGGTCGAGGATGTTCAGAGCGTCGTCGGCACCACCGGCAAGTCGCTGAAAGGCGGCGTCTATATCCTCGATTTCGACGAGGCGGCGCGGCTTTGCGGCGTGCTCGATGGCGATGCGCCCTTGGGTCTGAAGAACGGTCAGGTCTATGACGCCATGGCCTCGATCAACGACTGGTGGATGAAGCTCGGCCTGATGAAGACCAAGATCGATCCGAAGCAGGCGATTGATTGCAGCCTGTTGGGCGATCTTGCCAAATCCGGCTTCCGTCAATCGATGACCGATCACCAGGGATAAGGATTCCTGGGATAGCCGTTCCTATTGACCATGCGTAACCGTGGCCGGCACCCTGATACGCTAGTACCCAGGTGCCGGCCGCATCTCAACCGAGGCTGATAGCTGATGCAGTATCAATCACCGCCGACACCCCGCGCCAAGCGCTGGCTGGAGATCCGCAAGCCGATCTCCCGCAAGAATGCCGTCATTCTCGGCGCCTCGCTCTGGGCCGCTTTTTTTATCGTCTGGGAACTGGCGGTCAAAGCCGGCTTCGTGACTGAATTGCTGATGCCCAGTCCGATCAAGGTGCTGTCGACCCTGGCTGGCCTGCTCTCCACCCCCGATTTCCTGATGGATATCGGCGCCAGCATGCTGCGCGTCGCCGTCAGCTTCCTCATGGCCTGCCTTGTCGCCGTCCCGCTCGGCATCGCCATGGGCACCTTCCGCGTGCTGGAAGCCTTCTTCAATCCCTTCATGGCGGCCTGGCGCTATCTGCCGGCGCCCTCTTTCATTCCCGTCCTGCTGATGTGGTTCGGCACCGGCGAAGGACCGAAGCTCGCCCTCCTCTTCATCGGCGTGGTGTTCTTCCTGATCACCCTGGTGATGGATTACACCAAGCAGGTGCGCCAGGAATTCGTCGAGACCTCGATGACCCTTGGCGGCAACCGCAAGCAGATCCTCTGGACCGTGATCGTGCCCGCGGTATTGCCCAATGTCGTCGTCGCCATGCGGCAGATGATGGCGGTGAGCTGGACCTATCTGGTGATCGCCGAGATCGTCGCCTCGACCAACGGCATCGGCGCCATGATGATGCGCGCCCGCCGCTTCCTGCATACCGATGAGATCATGGCCGGCATCGTCGTCATCGGTGTCCTTGGCCTGCTCTGCGATATGGCCTTCCGCTGGCTGCACCGCCTGATGTTCCCCTATGTCGAGGAGAGCGCAAGATGACCCCGCCCAAATTGTCCCTGCGCGAAATCGGCAAGCGCTATCAGATCGGCGCCGGCACGGAGATCGAAGCGATCCGCGGCGTTTCCTTCGAGGTGATGGAAAACGAAATCTGCGTGCTGCTCGGTCCCTCGGGCTGCGGCAAATCCACCGTGTTGCGCATGGTGGCCGGCCTGGAGGAACCCAGCAGCGGCACCATCACGCTCGATGGCCGCCAGATCGAGGGCCCCGGCCGTGACCGTGGCATGGTGTTCCAGGCCTATACCAGCTTCGACTGGCTCAGCGTACAGCAGAATGTCGAATACGGCATGCGGCTGCAGCACGTGCCGGCGCCGGAACGCGCCCGCCGTGCCCAGCATTTCCTCGATCTCGTCCATCTCTCGAAATTCGCCAAAGCCTATCCGAAGCAGCTTTCCGGCGGTATGAAGCAGCGCGTCGCCATCGCCCGTACCCTCGCCAACGATCCTGAGATGCTGCTGATGGACGAACCCTTCGGCGCGCTCGACGCCGAGACCCGCTGGCATATGCAGGAGCTGATGATCTCCATCGCCGAGGAGACCAAGACGACGATCCTCATGGTCACCCATGACATCGAAGAAGCGATCTACATGGCCGACCGCATCGTCTTCCTCTCGCGCCACCCCGGCACTGTCGCCGCCAATATCGTCCCCGCTTTCAAGCTCGGCAAGAGATGGCGCCGCAAGGAGGAAGTCCTCGAACTCGACGGCTATGCCGAACTGGAACGCGACATCATGAAACTGATGCGCCAACAGGCCAGCGACGAGGTCCACGCGGTTGCCTGATCATGGGCCGGTGGAAACGCAGTAACATTGGTCAGTCGCCATGGTGGCCCCTCCGGTCAAGCCCGAGGGCGACAAGCTGGTTTGTTGCGGGCTTTGTGCAACGAATGGCGATGACATGATGCACCGAGTATCGTACTACGCGGATACACTCTCGTTTGTCACCCTCGGGCTCGACCCGAGGGTCCACGGCAGAGGCCGGCCTCGCCGCTATCCCGCCTAACTCGCCGCCGAAGGCGGTCTCGCCAGCTTCTGATCCAGCGCCGCCAAGGCATCCAGCAACGCGGTGCGGACGCGGCCGGTATCGTTGGCTTCGACTTGATCCAGGTTGAGATGCAGATCGAGGCCGCTCATATGCTCGCTGAGCACATGCAGCGAGCGGTCGGCGCTACTCAGCAGGCCCTCCACCGCATAGGGAATGACCTCGCGCCGGATGCCTTTCATGGTGATCGCCGGCAAGGGGCTGGCGACGACGATGTCCTGCACCAAAGCATAGGTCTCGTAGCTGATGACAATGGTCCCCGCCTCTGCCGCCGTCTGCAGCCGTGCTGCCAGATTAGCCTCGGCGCCGATGATCGTGTAATCCATCCGGTCGTTGCTGCCGAAATTGCCGACATTGCAATAGCCCGTATTGATACCCATGCGGACGACGAAAGGCTGCTCGGTGCCCTCAATCCGCCATTTGGCTTTCAGTTCCGCCAGCCTCTTTCTCATCTCCACCGCCATATAAAGGCAGGCCTTGGCATCCTCCGCCGGGCCTCGCGTCTCGGGATCGCCGAAGAAGACCAGGATCGCATCGCCGATGAACTTGTCGATCGTGCCGCCATATTTCAGCGCGATACCGGACATCTCGGTCAGGTATTCGTTTAGCATCGAGGTCAGCGCCTCCGGCTGAAGGCGTTCGGTGGTCGCGGTGAAGTCCTTGATGTCGGAAAAGAAGATCGTCAGGCGCTTGCGCTCGGTGTGGATGATGACATCCCGCTGGCCGCTGAAAATGCTCTTATAGATTTGCGGCGAGAGATAACGTGAGATCTTCAGCGAGATCGTCGCTAGGAAATTGTTCGTCGCCTCCAGCTCGCGATTGACGGCCTGGATGATCCCCGCCTGCCGGCGTTGCATCAGGATGAAGCCGATCCCCGCTGCACCGACACAGAAGAAGTAAATCAGCAGATATTTGAAGGAAAAGATATTGGCCGCGAAAGGCTGGGTGATGCTCACCTCCTGAATGCCGCGCACATCGCCCACTTTCCAGTCGGTCTTCGGGCTGTCCGGATCGCTGTTATGGCATTTGACGCAGGCGGCACCCATGACGATGGGCGTCACCAGGCGATAGGTGTTGCTGAAGCCGGACCAGGCCACCATGGCGATCTGCTGCTCCGGATTCTGCCGCAATCGCGCCAAAGCGTTTTGCTCGAACGCATCCATCGGATGCTGCGCCCGTCCCTTGAAGGGCAGATCGGAAATGAAACGATAGTTGATGTTGGCCTGCTTCTCCTGGATGACGCGGCCGAGCTCCAGCGAGAGTGTCGCCGGGATCGGAATGCCGCCCGGGACGGATTCATAATTATGCACCGGCTTCACATCACCTGGCGCCGCCAGCACCCGGGTGATGACGTTATTGGCATAATAGGCGCGAATGCTGCTGATGACCGAGCTGAGATCCTCCGACTGCCGCTTCAGCATGCTTTTCGACAAGCTGCTGATATCGAGCCAGACCGCCAGCGGCAGCCCCGCCAGCATCACCAGGACCAGCAGCATCAGCAATCTGCCGCCGATCGGATGGATTGCCCTGCCGGGCACGGTCATATCGCTTTGTGCCATGACGCGCAGCTTCCCTGTAAGCAGCGTTCTGATACCCGGATTTGCTCATGCGCCATCTGCCGCGCATGCAAATCGACGGGCCTCGCCTGACGGGCGGATTCTTTTTTGCTTGATTTGCAGAGAGCATGCACCACCGCCTGTGGGCAGGCAAGATGCTGCGACCCTTTAGGACTATAAATCCCGGCTGAAGCGCGTCATTTATTCCGTATGCCCCAAGGCGCTTGGCGGCGGGGAATTGCGGACCGAGGTCGAGCTTTTTTCGTCTGCCTCGCCTGCCGGCTCTTCCGGCTCCGACGTGACAATATCCTCCTTCTGTATCTCCTCCACCGCCTCGCCGGCCTCTTCCTCCACCACCTCCTTCTCTTCCTCGTGGCGCAGGATGATGGTCTGGAGCGGTGCCGCCAGGCGAATGCCGAGCTCCGCGAAACGCTTCTTCAGGCGGCGATTGAATTCCCGCTGCACGCCCCACCGGCCGCTATCGGTGCAGACGATCTGCCCGACGATGGTCGCCGTATGGCCATCGACATCGTCGACGCCCCAAAGCTGGAGATCGCTGCGCATCGCATATTTGAAACTGTCGTCGGCGCGCATTTCCAGGGCGATCTGATTCAGGGCCTCGCCCACCTTGTCGGTGTCTTCCTTTGCATCGACGGTGACCTTGACCGAGGCATTGCCCACGCCGCGATTGACATTCGTCACCGTGGTGACCGCGCTGAAGGGCACGATATGCACCGCGCCATCGCCGGCCCGCAGGCGGATGGTGCGAATCGACAGTTTCTCCACCTTGCCGGAGAGGCCGGAGGCGGTCACGTAATCGCCCACCTGCATCGCATTCTCCAGCAACAGGAAGATGCCGGTGATGAAATCCTGCACCAGCTTCTGCGAACCGAAACCAAGGGCGACGCCGATGATGCTGGCGCCGGCCAGCAGCGGCGCGATATTGACGCCGATCTCGCTGAGCAGCGTGAAGATCACCACCACCGACACCACGATCAGCAGCACGGTCCGCAGAATCGGCACCAAGGTGCGCAGCCGCGCCGCATGGGCATAATCGCCCCGCCGGTCCAGCCGGGTCATATGCCGGTCGATGGCGATATTGGCGCCCTCCCAGACCCCCACCGCAATGATCGCCGCGATGGCGACGGTGATCACGGCGGAAACGAGACGGCTGCCGATCTGGCCACCCGCGAACCAGTCGAAGGCATCGAAGCCCCAGACCTGCAGCAGCGCAATTATTATCAGCGCCCCGATCGCCGCCATGATTACGCCGCGCAGCAGGGGATAATATCGGTTGCTACGGTCTTTCAGGCCGGGAAACCGGCGCTCCAGTTCGATATCGATTTTGAACAACCGGTCGAATGCACCCAGGACCACCATGGCAACCAGCCTGGCAACAATGAGCACCGCCGCCGTTTCCAGGCAGAACAGCATGAGCTTTGCAAAGCCGTGGCGCTGATCGATGGCCCAGGAAACCCAGCTTGCCAGGACCAGGAAAATGGCGAAGAAGTGCCATAGATTGGCCAATTGGTTCCGAAAGATGACGACCGGCCCCCTACGCTCCGTACCATCCGGCTTCGGCTTCGCCCGGAGCCAATCGCCCACCGGCCGGCGGCATTGCAGGATGATGATCACCAGATAGATATGCACGATCAGCGAGACGATCTTGACCAGCGTCAGATATCCGCTGTAGCTGAGCCCGAACAATCTGGTGATTTCCGCAATGGCGATGCCGAACAGGGCCGTCGCCATCAGCCTGAAAACCCATATCTGGATATAAGCGCCGGTTTCATCGGCCACCGGCAACAGCCGCAGACCCGGCAGCGAGGGCTGGACAAGCAGCTTGGCCACGCAGGAAATCAACCGCGTCAGCACATAGGCATTGATCAATGCGACGCCGGCAAGCCGGATCGTATGCGCCGCATCTGCGGTGTTGACCAGCGACGTGCTCAACATCGCATTACCGATCATGGCGAAAATCAGAACCGGGGCAAGGTCGAGCACGAAATGCAGGAAGACCAGCGGCAGACGGCGCAAGAGCGCGAGATCACGGCCCGGTTTCGCCACGGCCGACGCATGAAGATGAGGCTCGATATCGCCGGGATCGATATCGCTGGGCACGGTTTCGGCCGGATCGGGTGCTGCGATATCGACCGGTGTCACCAGGCGCCCGATCGAGGATATCGGACGGCGCAGCAGGCAACGGACCACCCATTCACCCAACAAGGCACAGCCGAAGATCACGCCAAGCCGCCAGACGACATTCATCAGCGCCATCCGCTTGACGGGATCGTTCACCAATCCCTGCAGCCAACTCCACAGGCGCGGAAAATCGGCGATCGATCGGGCACTGGAGCCGATCTGGTTGCCGACATCATCCAGCCAAGCCGCCACCTGCACCATCAATTCAGCACCCAGGCTGTCGGCCGGCAAAGGGCCGCTCGCCGCCGCATCTGCCGGTGCATCCGCGGGTGTCGCCGGCGCCGATGTCGGCGCCGGTTCGGGAGGATGCGCCGGAGCTTGTGTCTCCTGTGTTGTCCCCGCCGTGGCGGCAATGGTCTTCAGAACATTGATGAGCTGATGCCGCTTGGCGTCATCCTGCAGAATCTCAAGGGCCTGGCGCGCCTGGTCCGGGGTCAGGGAATTGGCCATGGCTGGACTGCCGGCGGCATTCGATGCAGGCGCTGTCTGTTGCGCCATCGCAGGCCAACCGGCAGACAGGGCCGCCAGGATCGCGATGATGAAAAGGAAAACCGGGACGGAGCGAGGGAGGCGCTTCATGGGTTATCCGACAAACTCCAGAGGAAATGAGACAGGCGAGCCGGCGCGGCCGGTGATTGGCGTCTTCCTAGGACGGTATGGAATTGGATATCCCAGAATCCGCCAATAATCCGAAGCGTCCACCGATAATCAGATATCGATAAGCAGGCAATGCGTTTCCCACCAATGCGTTTCCCCAGCTACTTCCCATGGCGATTCGTGCAAATTCATGGTCATAACAAGCAGAGATCACGCGTATCGCAAGATATACCCAACGCAGCCTATCAAAATCAGTTGAACGGGGCCGCCAGGAAAGCGGCGTCCATGGCTCGATAATTTGGCTCGATAATTTCTCACAACCTAAAATATATATCGCATAGAGTCAGCTACCCAAACGCGAAATTCGCTCGGGTGCCGTGGTCTGTCGCCCTACCAGATATTCCCGACCGGGCGCTGGCCCAGCCATTCCTCGATGCGCAGCCGCGTCTTCTGTGAGATATCCGGCGGCAGGCGGTCGGGCGGGAACCAGCCGATCTCGGTGATCTCCATCCGGTCGGCGGCATGCGCGGTGCCGTTGAACGCCGTCACCTCATAGAGGATCGGGTAATCGATCATGCCGTTATAGTGATGCAGATAGACCTGCAGCAACCGCGGCGTGCCGGTCAGTTCCAGCCCGACCTCCTCGCGCAACTCGCGGCGGATGCCGTCGGCCGGCGCTTCGCCCCGCCGCAAGCCGCCACCCGGCAGATACCAATCGAAGCGATAGGTATGCTTGACCAACAGGATCTCGCCCTGGGCATTGCGGACAATCGCGCAGATGCCGATCGCCTTCATCCCCCAGAGATGCCTCAAGACGTTGCGCAGTCTTTCCAGGAAAGGATAGGACCGGCGCAAGATCGCCCAATGCAACATGTCGTCTCCCGGCCTGACCGCCACGTAACGCAGGATTTATGTCTCTTCGCACGCCTTGAATACCTGACCGGCTTGGTGCAAGCGGACATATCGATCCCGATTGCCTGGGACGCTAAAGCGCCCGATACCCTGCGTCAACGCCTCGCGCATTGAGTCAAAGAGGATTACAATACTGCCGTCTATACCCGTGTCCGGTTCAGGGTCCGGCCGGTGTAATCAACAAAATTCAATCCCTTGATTGAAGCGGCGATAAAAGAAGATGAAAACCGGCTGGGAAATTTAGCCGCTGAATGCGCAAGCTGAATTTGTCACGCAACCGAGCGAGACAGCCCTGCCGCGACAGGTGCAGGATTTGCTGTTCCGGCTGCGAATAGGACAACCGTTGATACCCTGCGATAGCTGGGTATGCCGCCATCATTATTAGAGCGGCAGTTGCCGGTCCGGATACTTCCGGCCGGCAATCCTGGGGGAGCCATCGTGCATGAAGCGGAAACGATATCTGTCCTATTTCTCTGAGGCCCTTCTCGTCGTGGCCCTGCGGCCGCTGATGTTCTCCGTTTTCATCCCCTCTTCCATCGCCTTTCCCGTTGACTCGGCAGTGGCCGATCCGCGAGACGATAAGCCGTCGGATTTCAGCGCTTCCCCCCGCACCTCGCCGGCGGCAAACAGCGACGAATGGGCGCGCGGCACGAAAAGCGGCATGACGATTGGCGGCACGGAAGCCAGCACGGCGGCGCGCCGCGGCAGCATCGATGCACCCGCCCCGACAGCCAGTGCGGCCGCCCTCGCCAATCCGCAGACGGGATCGGATTTCATCGCGCTCGGCAATCGGTTGCATGGCGAGCGCAAATTCAACGCCGCCATCGAAGCCTACAACGATGCCATTGCGCGCGACCCGATGAATGCCCAGGCCTATTTCAATCTGGGCCGCGTCTATTTCGACCAGTATCGGCTCAGTGAAGCGATCAAGGCCTATCAGCAGGCGGTGGATCTCGATCCCAATTCCGCCACCGGCTACAATGAACTCGGCCTCGCCCTCAAGCACCGGCGGCGGTTCAGCGATGCCATCGTTGCCTATCGCCGCGCCATCGAACTCAGCCCCGATAACGCGGCCACCTATAACAATCTCGGCAACGTGCTCTATCAGACGCGCCAATATGACGATGCCGTCCCGATGTTCCGCAAAGCAATCGAGCTGGACCCGAAACAGGCCGAACCGATGATCGGCCTCGGCTCGGTCCTCTATAGCCAGGGCAAGATGGATGAGGCCGTGACGACCCTGCAACGGGCGACGGCGGTCGACCCAAAATCGGGCACCGCCTTCTTCAATCTCGGCGTCGCCCTGCAGGCCGCGAGGAAACTGGACCAGTCCGCCGCCGCTTATCGCCGAGCGGCGGGCCTTCCCCCTGCCGCGATCGCCGCCCCCGCCTATAACAATCTCAGCAACGTGCTGCGGGAAATGCAGGATGTGCCGGGCGCCATCGCCGCCGCCCGCCGGGCGGTCTCGCTCGCCCCCACCTATGCCCCGGCCTACCGCAATTTGGGGCAGGCTTTGCTGGCCGACGGTCAAGCCGCCGACGGCAATGCCGCCCTGGCAAAGGCGCAAAAGCTGGACGGCCAGCACTGATCGGCGCGACCTAGATATCCACAACATCTTCGGCCGCCAATCCCAGCGGACCTCAAGCATTTGCCGAAAGGTTTACGCTTCCTTAACGGGCCCTGGCGAAGACTGTCACCGGCCGTCATTCGACGGCAATAATCGGAAGGACTCGGGAAGAGATCGTCATGTATGGGCTACGTCAGCTAAGACGCCGGACCGCGTCACTCCTCGTCCTGTATCTCTGGCTGCATGTTCCCCTGATCGCCCTTCTCGCCTGGCTGCTATCTGGTCCCTTGCTGGCCACGACCGGCGCCACGATCGCCCTTGCCGGCCTGGCGACCCTGGTCTGGCGCCTCGACCCCGCCGGCCAGGCGACACGCCATGTCACGGGCATCGGCTTGATGCTGACAGTCGGCCTCCTGATCTATCTGCTGGCCGGCAATGCCTGGCAGATCGATCTGCATCTCTATTTCTTCGCTGCTTTGGCGATGCTGACACCCTTCTGCGACTGGCGCGTCATCGTCTCAGCGGCCGCCACGATCATTCTCCATCACCTGCTGCTCTATTTCCTGGAACCACTCGCGGTCTTCCCCGACGGCGCCGATCTCGGCCGTATCCTGCTGCATGCCGGCATCATCGCCCTCGAAGCCGCCGCCCTGATCTGGCTCTCCACCCGCCTCGTGCGCATGGCCGAAGCCTTCGGCATCGTGCGGCAGCGTGCGGAACAGGCGCAAAGCCAGGTGCAGCATCTCTCCGGCGCCGAACAGGCCCATGCGGAAAAGGCCGATGCACGGCGCCGGGATATCGATGAACTGGGCGACACCCTGCTGCGCAATCTCCAGGCACTCGGCCAGGCCGTCGCCGCCACCTCGGCTTCCTTGCGGGAGCAGGCGACGGCGATGCACCGTACCGCCGGCTCGACCCGCCAGGGCGGCACGGCGGTGCTGAGCGCGGCCGAACGCGCCTCCGGCAATGTCGATCTGGTATCGCAGGCGGCCGGCAACCTGTCCCAATCGGTGCAGGATGTCTCCCATAAGATCGGCGCTTCGGCCCGCATCGCCACCACGGCGCTGGAAGCGGCGGAACGCACCAACCGGACCGTCGCAGGCCTCGCCAATAGCTCGGGTCAGATCGGCGCCGTGGTACAGATGATCAACGACATCGCCTCGCAGACCAATCTCCTGGCGCTCAACGCCACCATCGAAGCCGCGCGCGCTGGCGAGGCCGGCAAGGGCTTCGCCGTCGTCGCCTCGGAAGTGAAGACCCTCGCCATGCAGACCGGCAAGGCGACGGAGGAGATTTCCCGCCAGATCGCCGCCATGCAATCGGTCAGCGACGCGACCGTTCTCGCCATTCGCGGCATCGGCGACACCATCCGTGAACTCCACGGCAATGTCGCGGCAGCGGAAGAAGCCATTGCCGCCCAGCATGCGGCAGCCGGCGCCATCGCCCGCAACGCTGCCGAAGCCGCCGACGGCGCCGGCCTCGTCAGCCGCAGCCTCATCGACGTCACTCAGTCGGCCGATGCAACCGGCGGCATCGCCGATGCGATCATCGCCGCCGCCAACCAGTTGGACCGTGAGACGGAAGGCCTCGCCAGGCAAATGGGCGATTTTATCGCCCGCATCCGCACGGCTTAACAGACGGGTGACGGCGCTACGTCGCCAGGGGTTATTTCGCCGGACGCTGCAACCGCATCAGGACTTTCACCGTCTCGCGCAATCCCCGGTGCAGGACCTTGTCGCGCCGCATCACCAAACCCAGCCGGCGATAGAGCGGTGGCGTCAAGGAACGGAAGCGCAAAGGCGCACCGCTGCGACGAGCTCCACCGGACATTTTGCCGCCATTCCCCGTCACCGCAGAGCGCGGCAGGATTCCGCAGCCAAGACCGGCGCAGACCACTTCCTTGATCGCCTCCACACTGCCCAGCATCATGGCCGGCTTCACCCGCTGGCCGCCGCGCCGGAACCAGTCTTCCAGCACATGCCAGCTTTGGCTGTTCGGTTCATCCAACACCAGTGGCAGCGCCGCCAAGGCAGCGGGCGTCGTCTTGACCGGCAGGCAGCGCGTCCCCTCACCGCTTTCCACCGCGACGAATTCCTCCTCCAGTAAGGGCGTCACCGCAAAGGCGCGGCCGACCGAACTCGCTTTCGGCGGCAGGGTCACCAGGCCGAGATCGATCAGATTGGCTTCGATCTGCTGCAGCATCTCAACCGTGTTGCCGGTGCTGACGGTGATTTCCAGGGTCGGGAAACGACGCTTGAGATCGCGCAGCAAAGGCGGCAGCAGATAGATCAGCGCCGTGCTGCCGCAGCCGATCCGCACCCGCCCCATGACACCGCGCGCCTGTTCATCCATCGCCTCGACGGCGGCTTCCATGGCGCAATCGATATTGCGTGCATGGATCAGCAGCTCGCTGCCGGCCGTGGTCGGCATGGCGCGGCGGCCGACCCGCTCGATCAAACGCAGGCCGAGCCGTTCCTCCAATTGCCGGATCTGCTGGCTGACCGCCGGCTGCGTCAGGCTGAGGCGCTTCGCCGCCGCCGAGAAGCTTCCCAATTCCACCACCCGGCGGAACGCGAGCAGTTGATCCGGATTGAGCGCACGCATCTCAAACTTTTCCTTATACTTTCCATCAGAGATCAAATCTTTCCTGATATTTGGCCGCGATGCAATCTGGATGCTGTGTCATCCGTTCCGAAAGACGCGTCATGCATCCCTGGTTCTATACCTTTGCCGCCTGGCGCAAGGAAACATGTCTCGACCTGATCGGCTCCCTCCATTCCCGGCGACGCCAGATCCGCGCCTTACGGCATCTCGACGACCGCCTGCTCCACGACATCGGCCTCACCCGCCGGGGTGTCCGATTGGCAGAAAGCATGTCGACCGATGGCCATGCATCGCCGATGCAGAAGAAAGTTGCCATCAACTCCGTACGTGATCATCGCGCGACTGCCGCGCCCAACAAGGTGTCACCCCGGACTTGATCCGAGGGTGACAAGTGAGTGCGTGGGCAGCCTGCGATGACAGGCAATACTGCCAGCGGTCAACGGTCATCGCACATCTTTTGAAGCAACTCACTTGTCACCCTCGGGCTCGACCCGAGGGTCCATCGAAGAGACTGATGGAAAGCCCTCGCAAGTGTCAGCTCATCCACTCAACCTACGGCTTGACCCGCCGCCTCATCCCGGCAACAACTGGAGGATGACCTCCTGCCACCGATTGATCGCCCGCCATACCGTCCTCTATCTCGGCCTGTCGCAGCTCATCTGCTGGGGCACGATCTATTACCTGATCGGCGGCTTTGGCGATCTGATGGCGGCCGATCTCGGCTGGAGCCAGTCGCTGGTTTACGGCGGCTTCTCTTTGGCGCTGCTGGTGATGGGGCTGGTCTCGCCGCTGGTCGGCCGGCTGATCGACCGCTATGGCGGGCGCATCGTCATGCTGGTGGGATCGTTCTGCAGCGCCCTCGGCTGCGTCATCCTGGCATCGGCCCATGGCATCGCCGGCTATTACGCCGCCTGGTTCTGCCTCGGCCTCGCCATGCGGCTGACGCTCTACGAAGCTGCCTTCGCCGCCCTGGCGCGGATCGGCGGCCCGCTTGCCCGCCGTCCCATCTCGCAGATCACGCTGCTCGGCGGCCTCGCCTCCAGCGTCTTCTGGCCGATCGGCCATGTGCTGGCCGAGCATCTCGGCTGGCGCGGCGCGGTCTTCGTCTATGCCGCCCTTGCCTTGCTCACCGTGCCGCTGCATCTCGCCATTCCCAACCGGCGCTACCAGCCGCCGGCCGCGTCGGGCATGTCCGGCGACACGCCGCCCCAGTCACATGCGCCCGCGTCCACGCCGCTGGCCAGGACGCAGCAGGACCGGCGGCTGGCCGGCGGCCTTTATGCGCTGATCGCCATGTGCACCAATTTCCTCAATGCTGGCATGTCGGCGCATATGATCGCGCTGCTGGGCGGGCTCGGCCTCGCCGCCGGCATCGCCGTCTCGACCGCCGCCTTGCGCGGCATCGGGCAGTCATCGGCGCGGGCTTGCGAGGTGCTGTTCGGCGGCCGCCTGCATCCGCTCGCGCTCAATCTCGTCACCATCGGCTTGCTGCCGGTCTGTTTCCTCGCCGGCCTCTTCGGTGGCCAATGGCCCCTCGCCGCCATGTCTTTCGCCTTCCTCTATGGCGCCGGAAACGGCATCGCCACCATCACCCGCGGCACCCTGCCTCTGGTGCTGTTCGATCCCGGCAGTTACGGCGCCATCACCGGCAAATTGCTGGTCCCCAGTTTCCTCGCCGCCGCGGCGGCGCCCCTGCTCTATGCCTTCATCATCGAACATGCCGGCGACTTCGCGGCGATCTGGTTTTCCCTGGTGCTCGGCCTCGCCACATTCGCCGCCTCCCTGCTGTTAAAATGGCGCTTCGATCCGGGCAGGCGCCCCTAATGGCAGACGTCGTTAAGGCTCGACACCGGCGCGCCCCTCCCTTATCTCGTCAGTCGCAGAGCTACATGAGGAAACAGGCATGCGCCTGATCGTTTTCGATATCGACGGCACGCTGGTAGACAGCCGGGAACTCATCCTGGCGATACACCAGCATATCTTTACAGCGCATGGCCTGCCGGTGCCGACGGAAGACGCGATCATGGCCCTGGTCGGCCTGTCGCATCGCGAGGTCTTCACCGCCTTGGTCGGCACCGAAGGGCCGATCGACAGCCTGATCGCCGGCTATAAGGAACGCGCCTGGGCATTGCGCGCCGGCAATGCTTCCTGGGAATCGTTGTTTCCCGGCGCCGCCGAGCTGATCGATGCCTTGATCAAGCGTGGCGATTGCCGCCTCGCCGTCGCCACCGGCAAGGGCCGGCGCGGCACCGACCTGCTGCTGGAGCGCAACGGCTGGACGCTGCATTTCAGCAGCAGCCATACCAGCGACGACTGCCCCTCCAAGCCAGACCCGACGATGCTGCTGCGCGCCATGGCGGCGGCCGAAGCCACACCCGCCGAAACCATCATGATCGGCGATTCCGTCTTCGACATGCAGATGGCCCTCGCCGCCAGCGCGACACCGATCGGCGTCGCCTGGGGCCACCAGCCGCCCGCCGCCTTGCGTGCTGCCGGTGCCACCGCCATCGCCGAGGATTTCACCGATCTGGCGCGGCTGCTGGGCTGATCTGCGGCACGGCGCTTTCCGGGATCACATCGACATCGGTGAGGTCGTGGGCCCGGCGGAGCTTGGGGAACCACAGGCACCATAGCCCTGTCACCAGCAGCGTGCAGATGCCGCCGAGGACGGCGGCCGGCACGGCGCCGAGGCTTGCTGCCACCATGCCGGCGCGGAAGCCGCCGAGTTCGTTCGAGGCGTTGATGATGACACCATTGACCGCATTGACGCGGCCGCGCAGATGATCCGGTGTCCAGAGCTGGATCAGCACGCCGCGGATATAGACGCTGATCATATCGGCAGCCCCCATGACGATCAGCGCGATCACCGAGACGGTCAGCGAACGTGAGAGACCGAAGACGACGGTGCCGATGCCGAAGACTGCCACCGCCGCGAACATGATATGGCCGGCGCGCCGGCGGATCGGCCAGAAGCTGAGCAGCAGCGCCACGGCTAAAGCGCCGATGCCGGTTGCCGCCCGCAGCAGGCCGAGCCCGGTCGGGCCGGCGACGAGGATGTCGCGGGCGAAGATCGGCAGCAGCATGGCCGTGCTGCCCAGCAGGACGGCGAAGAGATCGAGCGTCGTCGCACCCAGCACCACCTTTTCCTGCAGCACATATTTGACGCCGCCCACCAGCGCATCCAGCATGCGTTGCTCCTGCATGCGATGCTGTTCCCGATGCCGCACGCCGAGGATGGCGACGGCCGCGACCGAGACCATCACCAGCGCGCTGGTATAGGCAAAGCCGGGCGAGATGCCGTAGAGCAGGCCGCCCAAGGCCGGGCCGGCGACGATGGTCAATTGATGCGACGAGGTCGAGACCGCGAGCGCCGAGGCGATTTCCTCACGCTCGACCAAGGTCGGTGCCAGCGCATCCGAAGCCGGCCACAGGAAGGCCCGGCCGGCGCTCAGCCCGGCGATCAGCAGCAGGATCGGCCAGACCTGTGTGGTGTCCTTGTCGGCCACTAGGAAGATCGCCAGCACGAACAGGAATTCGACGCCGAGGCAGATCGCCACGATGCGTTTGCGGGAAAAGCTGTCGGCCACGCTGCCGGTCAGGAAGACCAGCAGGCAGGACGGCAGGAACTGCATCAGCCCGACCAGGCCAAGGTCCACCGGATCGCCGGAGATGTCGTAGATCTTCCAGGCGATGGCAATGGTCAGCACCTCGGCCGCCAGGGCCGAAAGCAGGGAGCTGAGAACGAAAAGTCCGAAATCGCGCTGGCGCAGGACGGACAGGGCCGTCGGCTTGGTCGTCATGATTGCCTAGCTGTCATGAGTATCTGGCTGTCATGATTATGTGGCTGTCATGACCGGCCGAGCGTGATCCCCTTGCCTGCCGCCGGCGGAACCGGCAGATGGCGGTGTTCGTCCCACACTTCCTGCAGCTTCGCCTGGACGAAGGGCTGGAAGGGCATGATGCGCCGCTGATTGAGGTCGAAACCGATCGTCTTCACTTCATTGGTCGCGGAAACGAAACCTTCGGTGGCATGCAGCAGGGTATGGAACAGGCGGGTGCGCTTGTTGTCGAATTCCAGCAGTTGCGTCGTCACGCGCACCGGATCGCCCAACCTGACCTTCCTCACATAATTGACATGATTCTCCAGTACCACCATTTCGCCACCCTGGCGCTGCTCCAGGCTGCGGCCGCCATTGACATGGTTCCAGAAGGCGCCTGTCGCCTCGTCGCAGATCAGAACGTAATAGGCCACATTCATATGATCGTAGAAATCGATCCAGTCCGGCTTGATGACGGTTTCATAAAGAGCAAGCGGCGCAACCATGAACACATATCCCCTCATTATCACCCCGGATCACCCCGGGCCCGGCATCGCCCGGTTCAATTATCCGGTCATCGCAACTCATGCGGCAAGCTGCCACAGATCGATCAAAAGCGCGAGAGGCGTCTGACATTTTACTGTCATCTTTCATCTGTTGCGCAAACCGCCTGCCGCCGGTTACGAAGACATGGTGCCGATGACGAAGATATGACCGCGTGGCGCGGACATCACCCACCCTTATGCTGGCTGCCGACCAGCCGATTGCGTTAGGCTGAAGGCGGAGGTGCTTCTGATGAAGTTGCGGAATCCCTTCATCCTGCTAGCCGGCGCCGCGCTGGGCTCGTCCTTCGCCTCGCGGCTCGATATGGCGATCATCACCGGCATCACCGCTTTCATGAAACCGATCCGGGCCTGGGCCGCCGCCGAAATCGCCGAGGGCGATCTCGACCGCTGGCATGCCCTGCTCGGCCTCGATGGCATGTCGATGGACGAAGAGCTCGATCCCAACCTCCATCACCTGACACCCAAGCATCTCGCCACGCGCTATTTCGGCGACCGCGCGTTGCTGCGCCGCGCGCAACGCGTTGCCTCCCGTGCGACGCTGCGTCGGCTGGTCTGGGAATCCACCCTGTTCAGCCCGGCGGCCGATGCCGCCAGCCGCGCGCCGGCCTGGGTCGATCCCGATTGGGCGAAGGATCTGCAGGCGCTGGAAAAGGCCCGGCGCCAGACCCAGCGTGCCTTGCATGGGTTGAAGCCGCTGTTCCTGCCCTATGCCAATGCGCCGTTTCTTGCCGTCGGCGCGCCACCCGCCAGCCTTGCCGCCGCGGAAAAGGCTTTGGCCGGGGTGAAGCACCGCCCGCGCCTCGACCTTACTTGCATCACGCCCGGCCTGGAGCGCAGCCTCGCCATTCCTCTCGCCGAGACGGTGACCTATTGGCTGCGCTGGCAGGCCGATAGCAAGGTGACCGCCGGTGCACGCATCACCGAAAGCGTGCCGACCGAGAACGAGGTGGAAAAGGAAGTTGCCCGGGATATTGCCAGAGGGGATATCGCCAGGGGAGACATCGCCAGGGCGGAGGACGATATGGAGGATACGCGGGACATCGGCTATGCCCGCGTCATCGAGCCGGCCAATGCCCCGCCCGGCCTGCCGGCGATCGTCATCTGCCATGGCCTCGGCGTCGAATACGAAACCTCCGGCCCGCCCATCGCCTTCGCCCGCAGCCTCGCCCGCCGCGGCCTGCGCATCGTCATGCCGGAAGCGCCGGGCCATGGCCGCCGCCGCCGCAAGGGCCTCTATGGCGGCGAGGCCTTCTTGCGCGGGCAGCCGGTCTCCGGCATCCGCCATCTGCTGCAGGCCAGCGCCGAGGCGGTGGCGATGATCGCCTGGTGCCGCGCCGCCGGCTCGCCCAAAGTGGCGCTCGCCGGCAGCAGCCTCGGCGCCATGACGGCACAGCTCGCGGCGGCGCGCGTGATCGAATCCGATCTCGAGATCGCACGGCCGGATCACCTGCTGCTGGTGACGCCGACCGGCAATCTCGCCGATCTCGCTTTCACCTCGTCCCTCGCGGTCGCCGCCGGCCTCGACCGCATGGTGCAGGATGCCGGCTGGACACCGGAATTGTTCCAGCGCTGGTCGACCTTGGTGGAACCGCCCGAGGAACCGCCGATCGATCCGGCGGCGATTTCCATGGTGCTGGGCACCACCGATACGGTGACGCCCTATGAGGACGGCCTTGCCTTGGCGCAGCGCTGGCAGGTCCCGGATAACAACCTGGTCATTGCCGGGCGCGGCCATTTCACCTCATCGATCGCCATGACCCTGCCCGGCTCGGCGCTCGACAAGCTGGCGCGCGCCCTCGCCGCGATCGAATAGATGGCGGCGATCGAATAGCCGTCGAGGGATAAGCCGCTGATGAGGCAAGCCGCCGCAACTATGATCCGCGTCACGGATGGCAGCCGGGTCGTCATGGCATGAGAGTCCCGGGCCAAAGCCGGCAATACGACGGCACCTCCGTCGAATTGGGCCAGATTTGTCGATAAACTTTTGCTGCAGCGCAAAAAGAAGGTTGCGAAGTGACACCGGCATCGCTAAGGCGTGCTGGCCGAATGCGCCTCCACCTTCCGTCGCACCGGCCGGAAAGCATTTGGACCATCATGTCGAAACCCGATATCGCGATTCACCCCCTCGACGATCGAGCGGATGACATCGAGCCCATTGTCGATGAGCGCATGGTCAATTTCATCGACCTCTCTTCCGGTAGGATCAGCCTGGAACCGGGATTGCGCGACTTCCTCGCCGAGGCGCAGGAGCGGCGCTGGCAATTGTTCTTCGATTATTGGCACCATCTGGTGACATCGCTCGACCGCCTGCCGGGCCGGCGGGATGTCGACCCGGTCCAGATGCCGCGAAAGCTGCTGCCCAATGTCTTTCTCGCCGATGTGCTGCATGAGGATCGCCGGCCGCGTTTCCGCTTCCGCCTGCTGGGCCAGGAAATCGTCGATTACGAACACACCCGGCCTGGCCAGTACCTGCATGAACTGGTCCTCTGCCCCGATCACCATGCCGACTTCGAAGCGCACTATCTCGATTGCCTGAATTTGCATCTGCGTCTGCGGAGCAGCACCTTGGGCTGGCGGTGCGACACCAAATCCGTCATCTCTTACGAGGTCCTGCTGCTTCCCCTCGCCTGCGACGGATACGAGGTCAACGCGATGATCGGTCTCGCGATCTATCGGGCCTGAACGCTTCCCGGTTTCTTTCGGCCGATCAGTCCAACGCAGCCACCCTGCTGCGCGTGACCGGCAACCGGATGGTCACGACCAGACCGCCGCCTTCACCATTCGCCGCAGCGATCCTGCCGCTATGAGCCAGCACGGCACGGCGGGCGATCGCCAGGCCCAACCCGAAACCAACGAGGCCAGTGGAACCGGCATTGCCGGGCCGTTCCTCGGCCCGCACGAAGGGATCGAAAATGCTCTCCAGCGCCCGGGGATCGACGCCCGGTCCCTGGTCGGCGATCCTGATCACGACTTCCCCGGCCTGCCGGTCGCTGGCTAGGTCGATCGCCACCTGCTGGCCGCGGCTTGAATGGCGCAAGGCATTGCGGATGATGTTTTCCAGCGCCCGGCGGATCAATTCGGCATTGCCCTGGATCACCGCATTGCCGTCTTCCGTCACGCTGTCATTGGCGGTGATGCCGATGGTGACGCCGGAAGCGCCCGCTTCAAATTGCGCATCGCTCGCCACCTTGCGCACCAGGCCGTCGAGATCGAAATAATCGTCGAGCTGCGGCGCCCCGCTTTCGGCGCGCGACAGGGTCAGCACCTCGCCGACCAGTTCGTTCAGCCGCCGCGCCTCGGTATCGACCCGTTCCAGCGTGACCTGCACCTTCTGGGGATTCTGCCGGGCAAGATCGATTGCCACTTGCAGCCGCGCGAGAGGCGAGCGCAATTCGTGCGAGACGTCGTGCAGCAATTGCTCGCGCGACGCCAAGAGTTGCTGCAGCCTGGCGGCCATGACGTCGAAATCGCGGGCCAGGTCGGCCAGCTCGTCGCGGCGGCTGCCCATTTGCGGCTGCAGCCGGGTGCCGAGATCGCCCTGCGCCAGTTTCTCGAAGCCGCCGCGCAGGCGCTGGATCGGCCGCGTCAGATACCAGGCCAGGGCAGCGGCAAAGAGCAGGCCGCCCAGCAGGCCGAGCAGGATGATATTGCGCGGCAGGTCGAACGGCCCACGCGGCTTCAATCGCTGGCGCAAGGCGCCGAGATCGTAATCCAGACGATAACCGATGCTATCCGCACCCTGCACGGCCGCGATGATATGGCTGCCCGCATCGCCGCCGCCCGTGGCATTGGCAGCATCCGCGGCGATGTTCCCTGCGCCCGTCTCGATCGTCAGCGCCTTGCGGTCGTCCGGCGACCAGGTGGCGAGCACATCCTGCGAGGCCTTGCCGCCGCCGTAGCGGATCGCCACTGCCAGGATCGACACCTGCTGGCGCACGCGCTCTTCCGCGCGCTCCAGGCGTGTCGGCGCGGAATTATACAGGGTGAAGACCACCCAGGTGCCTTCCATGATGGCGAAGAAGGTGATCCAGAAACCGACCAGGATCTTCCAGAACAGGCGGCGCTTCAGCATGCGCGGCGTCTCACGCTTCCGATACCGGAGATTCTGGTGCCGGGGTTTCAGGCACCTGGCGGCTCAGGCGATAGCCGATGCCCCGCACGGTGGCGATCTGTATGCCCTCGCCAGCCGCCTGGCTGAGCTTCTGCCGCAGATTGCTCATATGCACATCAACGCTGCGGTCATAGGCTTCGCGCGGCCGGCCGAGCGCGCGTTCCGATAATTCGTCCTTGCTGACGACCGCATCGCCGGCCCGCAACAGCAGTTCCAGCATGTTGAATTCCGAAACCGTCAGGTCGATCTTTCGCCCGTCCCAGGTCACGTCGCGCTGGGCCGGCGACAGGACCAGCCGGCCCTCGCGCAGGACCGCGTCGCTCGCCGCATCCGTTTTCGCGCCGTCCGACGAACGGCGCAGCACGGCGCGCAGCCGCGCCACCAGCTCGCGCGGATAGCAGGGTTTCGGCACGTAGTCATCGGCGCCCATTTCCAGCCCGACGACCCGGTCGATATTGTCGCCTTTGGCGGTCAGCATGATGATCGGGATGCGGCTGTGCTGGCGAATCCGGCGCAGCGCTTCGATGCCGTTCAGGCGCGGCAGCATGACATCCAGGATGACGGCATCGTATTGCCCCGACAGGGCCGCCTCGACACCTGCCTCGCCATGATGCGCGACTGAGGTCTCGAAGCCCTCGGCGCCCAGATATTCGGTCAGCAGCGCACTCAATTCGGCATCGTCATCGACTAACAGGATATGCACGGTCTTCGGCCCTTTCCGCCCCTGCATACATACATCGCCCCTCATACATACATCGCTTTGCCGCGCTTGCGATGGGGCCAGGCCCCGCTTTACGGAAGTTTTACACTTCCCTGGCGTCTTGCTTACCATTACAGCCTTAAATTGCGCCAGTTTCATCAATAGATATAAACCCGTTATAAGGCGGCGGCCGATCCGGCCGGCACCTCCGGCGCTCGACGACGACTTTTCAGTGAAAGACGATGCAGAATAAAAAACGACTCCTGCGTTACGCCCTGGCGGTGGCTGTCCTGGCGCTGGTCGGCTGGGGCGTGAAGGTCTTCGCCTTTCCCACCGAATCGAGCCCGAATTATTTGACCGCCGATGTCACCAAGGGCGATATCGAACAGACTGTCCTGGCGAGCGGCACGCTGGAAGCCAGCAACCAGGTCAGCGTCGGCGCCCAGGTCTCCGGCCAGATCAAGACCCTGAAAGTCGCCCTGGGCGATCACGTCAAGGCCGGCCAGCTCATTGCCGAGATCGATCCCCGCACCCAGCAGAATGCGCTGCGCGACGCCCAGGCGGAATTGCTGAATGTGAAGGCCCAGCGGCAGCAGCGCCAAGCCACCCTGAAACAGGCGACCTTGCAGTTCAAGCGCCAGCAGACCCTGCTGCAGGCCGATGCCGCCTCGCGCGAGGATTACGAAACCGCCGAAGCGACCCTGACCGCGACCAAGGCGGAGATCGCCGCCCTCGACGCCCAGATTGAACAGGGCACCATCGCCGTCGACACCGCCCAGGTCAATCTCGGCTATACCCGGATCACTGCGCCGATGGACGGCACCGTCGTCTATCTCGCCGTCAAGGAAGGCCAGACCGTCAATGCGGCGCAGACCACGCCGACCATCATCATGCTGGCGCAGCTCGACACCATGACCATCAAGGCGCAGATTTCCGAAGCCGATGTGGTGCGCGTGCAGCCCGGCCAGCCGGTCTATTTCACCATCCTGGGCGAGCCGGATCACCGCTATCAAGCGTCCCTGCGGGCGATCGAGCCGGCGCCGGATTCGATCAGCGAAAGCGATACCTCCTCCAGCGCCAAAAGCAGTTCCTCCAGCAGCACCTCGACCAATGCCGCGATCTATTACAACGGTCTGTTCGACGTCCCCAACCCGGAAGGCAAGCTGCGCATCTCCATGACCGCGCAGGTTTCCATCGTCCTGGCGGAAGCCAAGGACACCTTGACGGTGCCGATGGCCGCGCTCGGCGCCAAGCATAAGGACGGCACCTATACCGTGCGCCTGCTCAGCCCCGACGGCAAGGTGACGCCGCGCAAGGTGAAGGCCGGCATCAACGACACCGTCAATGTCCAGATCCTCGACGGCCTGCAGCCAGGCGAACACGTCATCATCGGCGAAAGCAACCCAGGTGCCGCCGCCCAACAACCCCAGCGCCGCCCGCGCATGCGGCTGTGAGGGAGCCGATGATGCACCGCGATATGCCAACCGATGTCACCGGCCATCGCGAGGCCCCCTCACCCCAACCCTCTCCCCGGAGGGGCGAGGGAGCGCTGTTGCTGATAGCCATCCCCAAACTATCCCCCTCGCCCCGCTCGCGGGGAGAGGGTCGGGGTGAGGGGCGGCGTGAAGCGCCGGACAACCGCGCCGGCGTCAACGTCACAGAAAGCCATGCGATATGAGCAACCGCCTCTCCGCGCATGACACGGCCAAAGCCCAGACAGCCACGCGCCCGCTGCTGGAGCTGCGCGACCTGCGCCGGGAATTTCCCGCCGGCGAGGGCACGATTGCCGTTCTGAAGGACGTCAACCTGGCCATCGAGGCGGGTGAGATGGTGGCCATCGTCGGCGCATCCGGTTCCGGCAAATCCACGCTGATGAACATCCTCGGCTGTCTAGACCGGCCGACCGCCGGCATCTACCGCGTCGCGGGCCGGGCGACCGGCGAGCTGGGTCCAGACGAGCTGGCGGAGCTGCGCCGCGAACATTTCGGCTTCATCTTCCAGCGCTATCACCTGCTCTCGGACCTGACCGCCCTCGGCAATGTGGAGACCCCGGCGATCTATGCCGGCAAGGACCGGCCGACGCGCCGCGAACGCGCCACCGCCTTACTCAGCCGCCTCGGCCTCGCCGACCGCCTGACCCACCGGCCGGGCCAGCTTTCCGGCGGCCAGCAGCAGCGCGTCTCCATCGCCCGCGCTTTGATGAATGGCGGTCAGGTGATCCTGGCCGACGAACCGACCGGCGCCCTGGACACCCATAGCGGCCAGGAAGTGATCGCCATCCTCAAGGAACTGCATGCCGAGGGACATACGGTCATCATCGTCACCCATGACATGCAGGTGGCGGAACATGCCGAGCGCATCATCGAGATCAGCGACGGGCTGATCGTCGGCGACCGGCGCAAGGAGGTTGAACCCGTAGCCGGGACACCGGCCAAGGCGGCAAAGCCCTCCGGCCGCCGCATCGGCGCTTTGTGGGACCGCTTCACCGAAGCCAGCCACATGGCGGTGCTGGCCATGGCCTCGCACCGGCTGCGCACCTTTCTCACCATGCTCGGCATCATCATCGGCATCGCCGCCGTCATTTCCGTGGTGGCGCTCGGCACCGGCTCGCAGCAGCGCATCCTGGAAAGCATTTCCTCGATCGGCACCAACACGCTCGACATCTTTCCCGGCAACGATTTCGGCGACGAGAAATCCGCCACCATCCAGACCTTGTTGCCGCGCGATGCCGATGCCCTCGCCCGCCTGCCCTTCATCGACAGCGTGACGCCCATCGTTACCAGTTCCAGCACCCTGCGCTTCGGCAATGTCGCCGTCAGCGGCATGATCAACGGTGTCGGCGATCAGTTCTTCCAGGTGCGCGGCATGGAGATGGGCGTCGGCCGCGCTTTTGATGAAGACGGCGTGCGCGCCCTCACCCAGGATGTCGTGATCGACGAGAACACCCGCAAGAAACTGTTCGGCGAGACCGGTACGCTTCACGACAATCCGCTCGGCCAGGTGATCCTGCTCGGCGATGTGCCCTGCCGTGTGGTCGGCATCGTCGCCGACAAGCAGAGCGCCATCGGCAACAGCGAAAACCTGATGGCCTATATTCCCTATACGACGGCGATGAGCCGCGTTCTCGGCCAATCCTACCTGAAGCGCATCACCGTGCGGATCAATGACGATGTGGCGCCCGAAGCGGCCCAGCAGGGGATCGAGAAACTGCTGCAGCAGCGCCACGGCATCAAGGATTTCTACGTCTTCAACACCTCCAGCATCCGCGAGACGATCCAGAGCACCACCGCCACCATGACCCTGCTGATCTCCACGATCGCCGTTATCTCGCTGATTGTGGGCGGCATCGGCGTGATGAACATCATGCTGGTCTCGGTCACCGAGCGCACCAAGGAGATCGGTGTGCGCATGGCGGTCGGCGCGCGGCGCAGCGACATCATGCAGCAATTCCTGATCGAGGCGACCCTGATCTGTTTGATCGGCGGCACCCTGGGCATCCTGGCTGCGTTCGGCATCGGCTACGGCTTCGCCAAGTTCAGCTCCGACTTCGTCCTGGTCTTCTCCGATGTCTCGATCATCGCCGCCTTCCTGACCTCGACATTGATCGGCATCACCTTCGGCTTCCTGCCAGCCCGCAACGCCGCGCAGCTCGATCCGGTCGAAGCCCTGGCTCGGGATTGATGGAGCGCGAGAGACTGACGATGAAGAAACATTTGCGCTATAGCGGCCTGATCGCCTCGCTCCTGCTCCTCGCCGGCTGCGGCTTGCTGCAGACCGAGTACCAGCAACCCCAGGTCAATGTGCCGGGCCAATGGACCCAGCACGCTCCCGGCGTCACGGAGACCGGACTCATCAAGGCCAATGCCACGACGAGCGACATCCGCTCGATGCCGCTCAACGATCACTGGTGGCGCAATTTCAACGACCCGACCTTGAATGCGCTGGTGGACAAGGCGCTGGCGAAGAACAACGACCTCGCCGCCGCGACCATCCGCGTGCGTCAGGCGCAATTGCAGTTCGGCCTGGCGGAAAACGACCTCTTTCCCGTACTCAGCGCCGATGGCAGCGCCGACCGCACCTCGCATCTCAGCAAGCCGACCCATACGGACTGGTCCTATGGGGCTTCCGCCAATGTCAGCTACGAACTCGACCTCTGGGGCCGCATCAGCAGCCTGCGCGATGCCGCCGATTGGGAAGCCCAGGCGACCGAGGAAGACCGGGAAAGCACCGCGCTGACGCTGATCGGCACCACCGTCGATCTCTATTGGCAGATCGGCTTTCTCAATGAGCGCATCGCTCTCAGCGAGCAGAGCATCGCTTATGCGCAGAAGACCTTCGACCTCGTCCAGGTGCAATACGGCGCCGGCGGGGTCTCGTCGCTGGAGGTGAAACAGGCCGAGCAGAACCTGGCGGCGCAGCAGGCCGCCCATACGCAGCTCATCCAGCAGCGCGTCGAAGCCTATAACGCGCTCGCCATCCTGTTCGACGGCCCCCCCAATGTGATCGAAGCCGATCCGCAGCGCCTGCCGAAGAATGCGCTGCCGCCGGTCGAAGCCGGCATCCCGGCCGATCTGCTGGCGCGCCGCCCCGATATCAAGGCCGCCGAACTGCGCCTGCGCGAGACCCTGTCCGATGCCGATGCGACGAAGCTCAGCTATCTGCCGACCATCTCGTTGACCGGCTCGTTGGGCAGCAGCAGTATCGCCCTGACCGATATCATGAAGAATCCGATCGGCGCTTTGGGTGCCGGCGTCACCCTGCCATTCCTCGAAATCAACAAGATGCTGCTCGATATCAAAGTATCGAAGGAAGAGTTCAAGGCCGCCGTCGTGACCTATCGCCAGACCCTCTACAGCGCCCTCAGCGATGTCGAGAACGCGCTATCGGCCCGGGCGCAATTCGCCGCCCAGGGCGAGAAGCTGCAGCAGGCATTCGACGCCGCCAAGGAAACGGAAAGATTGTACGAGCTGCGCTACCGCGCCGGTGCTGTGCCGCTGAAAGATTGGCTGGACGCCCAGGAAACACGGCGCACGGCGGAGGTCGCGGTGGCGGAGAACTACTACAACCGCCTCGTCAACCACGTCACCCTCTACCAGGCCCTCGGCGGCGACACCAAACTGCCAGCCGTCGTCGCCTCGGCGCAGTGATCGCCGGGCAAGCGATGTTCATCAGCCGCAACGATGGACGCTCGGATCAAGTCCGAAAGTGACAAGCGGGGAACGGTGAGCGATGTGCGAAGATGGCTGGCCACGACGCACGAGGGCTGTACGTTGCCAAGCATCCCACGACATCAATACTAAACTGGATTGTCACCCTCGGGCTAGACCCGAGGGTCCACGGCAGAGGCTCATGATATTCGATAGAAGAGCGGCATTGCAGCCATTCTGCCTAAGCCTTATCCAGCAAGTGATGCGCCTTGTGCCAGTCTTCCAGCGACTGGTCGGGATAGGTGTCGAATTTGTCGTCGCCCTTGCCGATCTGCGGCTTCACCCAATTCGCCTTGGAGCCCAGCATCATATGCACGGTCTCCGGCGGCTCGGGCAGGTCGCTATCGATGGCGCTGGCGAAAGGATGGATGAGATCGGGCCATTGCGGGTCCCAGACCCAGAGCGCCGTGCCGCAATGCTTGCAGAAGCGCCGCTGGCCGGAGCTTTTATCGCCGTCGATGACGGCATGAAAGACCGCGACATGCTCCTCCCCCTTCACTTTCAGCGTCGAGGCCTTAGCGCCGAGGTTGATCGCATAGCCGCCGCCCCCCGCCGTCTTGCGGCAGATCGAGCAATAGCAGCGCAGGAACGGCACCGGGGCATAGGCCTTTACGGAGAATTTGACGGCGCCGCAATAACACGAACCTTCAAGCTTCATGGCCATCTCTCCTGACGCCGGCCGGCGGGCGTCATCCTGGGACCACGGCGTCCTAGGATCACTGCGTTTGCGGTTTCAGTTGTTCGATGCCATCGATCCGGATGGCATCGACCTTTTCATTGAAGAAAGCGATGCGATCCTTGATGCGATGGGTTTCCTGGATGGGATCGCGATAGTACCAGGCGAGATCGCCGTGATCCTGGCCGTTCACGACGACGCGGTGATAGCTGGCGACCCCCTTATAGGGGCAGCGGGTATGTGCCTCGCTGGATTGCAGCACCTCCGGATTTACGTCTTCCCGCGGCAGGTAGTAGCGCACCGGCAGGCCGGTTTCGAACAGGAAGACGGCATTGGTCGACGTCGCCACCGTCTCGCCGCCGATGATCACCTCGACCCGGCGCTTGCTGGTGATAGCATCGACACGCTTATAGGGATCGCGCGGATGAACGAAGACTTCCTCGTCTTCCTCATACCAGTGATCGACCTTGTTCCAGTAGAAGGCAACATATTCCGACAGGCTTTCCCCACCTGGTCCCTGCGGCGGCTGATAGCCGGGCGCAGTGGCCGCCGGCCGGGGGTAACCCCAGACCGCATCCTCGATCCGCCGGTCGCCCAGGGTGAGATGCCAATAGGCCGCATCCCCCTTATAGGGACAATGCGTCGTCCGCGCCGAGTCTTCCAGAAGATCGAAACGCACATCGCCCCGGGGAAAATAATAGACCGGCAGATGACCGCTCTCGATCAGGATCATGCCGCGGATGGTATCGGCGACGATTGTCTTTGCCACTTCGACGCGCAATAGGCGCGGCGTCGGCTCGAAGCGGATCGTCTTGACCCGCTCCGGCGCCATGGAACTGTCAGCCATGACCTGCCTCCTCGATCGTGAGACACGATCTTAAAACTGGAGACGGCAGGCCACCACCGATTTTTACTTTCAGCGCGGATAGCTTACGCCCGGCCGCCCTTTCGACCCGCTTCGACCGCCCGGTTGCGATCGCGCGCGAAATTACCGCCGCTTTCACGGCCACCTTTGCGCCCCTCAGCGGCCGCGCGTTGCGGATCGTTCTTGAAATTGCCGCCGCTGGCGCTGCCGCCCTTGCTGGCGATCTCGCGCCGCTTATCCGCGTCCATCGCGGCAAATCCCCTTTTTTCTTGAGTCATCACAATACTCCTCCTTGCGATCATGACGCCGCTGACGATAGTAACCGTCTACCGTCGGCTGCGTTCCGCTTGAGGGACGAAAAGCAAAGCGCGATCCCGTACATAAATTTGTGATCTGGAAATCCTCAAATGGCCGTGACGCTACCGGCCCGGACGAGACGGGCCGGGAACTTCCGCCGTCAGGGAAGTGTTGCGTTTTGAGAATTAACAGCGAAAGGAGTGGGCAGACAGCTATCTCTCATCTGCCCGCGACCAGGATGGCGGAACAGCTACAGCGCCTCTACCAGGCAGTTCACGAGGTATCGGCTCTTCATGCCGAGGAAGAGCGTGGCGGCAATAACGGCACGGCACCACATCCCAAGCTGGTGCAACGCGACCAGACCGGCGCCGGCAAATCGAAAATCGCCTTAACCGACACGAAGACGGCGAAATTGCTTCGCAAGGGGCACCTCAAAGTGGCGCAGAAGGTCGGCGAGGAAGCCGTCGAGGTTGTGATTGCCGCGATCGGCGAAGACCGCCAAGCCGTGATCTGCGAAAGCGCCGATCTCCTGTACCACCTCGTCGTCCTGTGGAATGAGACCGGTGTCACCCCGGACGATGTCTGGGACGAAATGCGCCGGCGCGAAAAAGCACGCGGCCTGGCCGAGAAGCTTTAAGAAAGGATCTAGTATGAGTGAGAGCAAGACGACTACGAATCACAAGGTCATCCGCTCCTGGGTTGAAGAACGCAAGGGTCGTCCGTCGCGCGTGACGGCGACTGCCGACAAGCAAGGCGGCGGTCTGCTGCGGATCGATTTCGGCGAACCCGAGGAAGGCCTGGAAGAAATCAGCTGGGAAGATTTCTTCCGCACCTTCGACAAGAACAATCTCGATTTTCTCTATCAGGAGAAAACCGACGACGGGAAATTGAGCCGCTTCCACAAGTTCATCGGCAAGTGACGCGGTCAGCGCGTCTCCGTCCAGGTCGGCCACAGCTTCACAACATCGGCCGAAAGATCGATGTCATTCATCGTCGCCGGCCCGACCACGACGAAGGTGGCCAGCACGCCGGTGACGGCCGCCGCCTCCTTCGTCTTGGCCTCTGCCTCTGACGACGTCTCCATCGGCGATGCGCCGAGCGTTGTCTCGGCGATCGTCGCCTTCCCATCGCCCGCCTTATCGGCCGTCAACATCGGCAACTGCGTCCACACGTACCAGAAGCCTGCCGCCATGCGCTCGAAGCGGAAATCGCCTTTGGCGTCGCAGACGGTCTTGCGCAGGCCGTCGGTCCCCGCCGCCTTGACCTGCTGATCGAGATTGAGCGGTTGGCCTGCTTGCACCTGGTTGATCAAGGGCGCGGTGCGACGATTGAAGCGGATGGCGAGGACCTGGCTCGTGCCGTCGCATTGGCGCAGCACGCCAGTACCGATGCGAAAGGACGCATGGCCCTGAACGTCCTTGCCGCCGGAATTGCCGTCATCCCAGGCTGCGGTTCGTACCTGCAATTGCGCCGGCACATCGGCCGCGGCCGTCGCGACGCCGAGAAGGCAGCCCAAGGCCGCCATGAGGGTAAGGCGCGCCACGCTCATGGCGTGCCTGCCATTTCGTATTTTGCTTCGCTTCATGATTGGTTTGCCCAAACCTATAAGTCGCCCGCATCATTAACCACGATGACTATTCTTGGCGAGGGGGATTAAGCAAGTATTAGCGGAGCGAAGCTGCATTTTCTGCAGAAAAAGGGATCTCGCCGATCGCGGCGGGACGAAAATAACAAGGCGGCGGGGAAATTCCCCGCCGCCTCTTCAAGGGACGATCGTGGCGCCAGATGATGCGCCGCGTCAGTCGGCAGCCGTCTTGTAAGCCGGCATGGCCTTCAATTCGTCAGACGAGATGTTCACGCTCGCCGCGGCCTTGCCATCCTTCTCCGACAGCTGCAAGTCCTTCCAGCCCAGGCGAACCGGATGTGTGCCGACGCCTAGGATGCCGCCGACATCCACCACGAAGCCTTCCGCCTGACCGCTATCGTTCATCAGCACTTCGCTGACCTTGCCGATGGAGTTGTTCTGGGCATCGGTCACGGCGAGGCCGATGATCTGGCTGGCATTCAACGTACCATCGGTATTCTTCATCGCGGTGGCGGCGCCCTTCGAGACATCGGTCGTGGCGTCATTGGTCTTGGTCTCATTCGCAGCGTTCGGCTGCGTCTGATCGGCCGGTGCCGGCATCGTCGTCGACGGTGCCGGCGTGGCCGGCTGGCTTGGATCATTCGTGCTCTGCGCCTGTCCGATTGCCGGGGCGACCGCCAGCAGGCAAGCCACCACACCGCTCATCAATAATTCGCGTTTCATGTCGCTCTCCTTCTTTCCCTCCGAAGAACCCATTGGGCCGATGAACCGGCTGGGCCGATGAACCGACGCCGGTAAGCGGCGCGCGATCAACCGATCACTGCGCCAATCGACAACCCATGCTGACCAAACCATGTCAGCGCGCAGGGGTTCCGCGCCTCACAAGGTTGTCAATCCAAGGAACTTTTCGCTGTGAAGTGGTCGAAGGCGGCGTGAACGGCAATCAATGAGAGACTGTTAATTCAACAGGTTCCTCACCTCGCCTTCCGCATTGGTGTAAATCGCGCAACGCCTTGAAACGACGACGCATTAACCGAACGCGCATTGCCGCCATTTTGGCGGCATCTTCCGGCGCTGTTCGCCTCGTTGGCCCAACATGGTGCTTTCTCGCCCTGAGATCACGCCAAGCATACCGATATCTCCCGTGACGACGTAGGTTCGTCCTAGCGGAGTGAGATGCCATGAATTCGTCGTTGCGTTGTGCCCCGATGCCGGAGGACCCGGCGGTGCCTGATCGGGCCGTGCTTGACAAAGGCGGCCAATGAAAATACCCGGCCGTCGCGTCAGACGGCGTTGAAACCTGCGGCGCCCGTGGCATCGGCTCCCGCGAGACCGATATCCCCGAAACCGGCCCCCGCGGCACCAGGTTTCGTCAGCCCCTATCTGCACCAGCCCTTGCACAGCTTCGCCGAGGTCGAGGCTGACATCGCCAATCGTCGCCGGCAGAAGCGACGAAGGCCGACATCGCCGGCCGATACTTGACAGGAATACCAGCGGCCAGTGGAATAGCCCAGCGTTTCTCTATCGGGCGAGGCCATGCATGTCGGGAGGCGATGACCGGGCGCCGGCAACCCTGGCCTCCGGTCCAGGCTGGATATTGTTGATCGATGACGAGCCGGCCTTGCTCGAGGCTCATCGTGCGATCCTGGAAGAAGCCGGTCATATCTGCTGGACCGCGACCTCCGGCGATCACGCCCTTTCCCTGCTCAAGGAACATGAAGCTTTTGCCGTGGTCGTCAGCGATCTGCGGATGCCGGGAATGGATGGCCTCACCTTCGGCGCGGCGCTGCGACGGGACTTCGCCGCCCGCCCCTGGCTGCAACTGGTCTTCCTCACTGATCTCGCCACCCTGGACAGCGCCATTTCCGCCCTGCGCCTGGGCGCCGTCGATTTTTTGGCGAAGCCGGTCGATGCCGCACAGCTTCTCGCCGCCATCACGCTGGCCCAGGCCAAGGCCGAACAACTTCATGCGGCGACAGCGCCCGGCGCCGGCCAGCAATTGCAGGCGCTCAAAGCGGAGGTCGCCACCCTCGCCCGCGACCTCATGCGCTTCGCCGATAACGATGCGGCCGAGCCGACCGGCACCGAGGCAGAGCATGCCGCCATCGATGCGGTGCCGACGGAATCGGAAATGACGAACATGCTGCGGGCCGTGATGCGCGTCCGCAGCGCGCGCAACCCCTTCTTCACCAACAAGCGTCTTGGTGGCCAGTCCTGGGACATGCTGCTGGAACTCGCTTTGGCGAAACTGGAGCATCGCAAGCTGCCGGTCTCCAGCCTCTGCATCGCCTCCAACCTACCACAATCCACTGCCTTGCGCCGCATCGACGACCTGCAGGAAGCCGGTCTCGTCTCGCGCTTTCCCGATGAGCAGGATGCACGGCGCGATTTCGTCGAGCTGTCGGACACCGCCATGGGCCATATGCATGATTGGCTGCGGATGCTGCGGCGGATCGCGCGCGGCCTGGAACGTTGAGGGTGTCTAGAGCCGGATCGTTTTAGACGGGATCGCTTTGCGATTTTGTCTAAAACGTGAATCCGCCTCTCATCCATAAGATAGAGGGCGATCACGCATTCAGCTTCGCCATCGCCGCCTTGTTGCGCCATTTGCGCCAGGTATAGAGGGGAATGCCGGAGATCAGCACCAGGAAGTCCCAGAAGACCGCTTCCCGCCCCGAGCCGTAAAGCGCCCAGAGCGAGAAGATGAAGGCGATGATGGCCTGCCTGCAATAAACCGGTGTAATCGCATCGCCAAGGCGGTTCCCCCTCGCGAAAGCCCGACCGGCCGAGCTTGCCACAACCCTTGCTGGCTTTACAGCAAAGTGCTGAAGGCCGCAGGATGCCTCAGCGCAGCAGCTTCTCCATCGTCATCTCATAGGGCCGGAAACCGGCATGCCGATAGGCGGCAACCGCCGAGTCATTGTCGGACAAGACACCGATCCGCAGCCGCGCCATGCCCCGCTCGCGCATATGCCGTGCCGCCGTGTCCAGCAACCGCGTCGCGATGCGCTGTCCCCGCCAGTCCGGCAGGACGAAGATATCCGAGATATAGCCATAGACCGTCGAATCCGGCGTCTCCACCATCCAGTCGATGCGCTCGATCCAGCCGCAGACAAAACCGGCGAAGGCTCCATCGGCTTCGGCGATCAGGCAGAGGCCGTCCTGCTCATTCGCCTGTTCCAGCATCCAGCGAAGGTAACGATCGACGAAGGTTTCCGCCGGCAGTCGCGTGTCGTGCAGCAACCTTTCATATTCCTGCAAGCCCACCAGGGCAGCGCGCAGATCGTCGTGGTCCGTTGCGATCGCGCTTCGCAAAGTGACGGCGGGCATTGTTTTTTCGGGCATTGTCCGCTTCCTCGATGTCTCTGTGTCGGTTCCGCTCTGCTCCGAATATGCGATGGGACGGCCATGCAGTGAAATGGCGCAACTGGAAATCGCCGTCGATCATAGACGTCTCCGGTCGCCGTCATCAATCTCCTGTTGCGCAGGTTTCGGGCGACTTCGTCAAACAGATGAATCCACTCGAAGACCTCGTATTTTTTCTCCGGTGCGCAAGGAACAATCGATAGAGCCGGCAATTGACGCATTCGTGGTTCTTTCATAAGCGCCACTTTCCGCGACATCAGACGATCAAAGGTGGCTTTTCCATGAAAGCGTCAAAGACGTCAGCAAAGATCATCAAGAACGCACAGCGAGCCGGAGGACGGAAGGCGGGCCAGACATCGGCGGCAGCAACCGGCACGGCGAGCTCCACAACAGCGAGTTCCGCGACGACCGCTTCGCAAGATGCCATCACACTTTTGAAAGCCGACCACCGCAAGGTGGAGAATCTGTTCACGCAGTACGAATCCGCTCCCAATGACGAGCAGAAGCGGAAGATCGCCAAGCAGATATGTACGGAACTTACCGTGCATACGATCCTCGAAGAAGAGATCTTCTATCCGGCATGCCGCCGGCAGGATGTCGATGAGGAAATGCTCGACGAAGCGCAGATCGAGCATGATACGGCGAAGATTCTCATCAGCGAATTGCAGAATGCGGCGCCGGGATCGGAAATGTACGACGCCAAGGTCAAGGTATTGGCCGAATATATCAAGCATCATGTCGGCGAAGAAGAAGATGGAAGCGACGGGATCTTCGCCAATGCCCGGAAAACGGGCGTCGACATGAAAGCCCTGGGTCAGCGTATTGCCATGCGCAAGCAGGAACTCATGGCCGAAGCGGAAGCAGACGAGCTGGATCCGCAAGTTCCCCATACGCTTCATCTCGACGTTCTAGCACAACACCGAAGCAATCAGGAGTATGACACCATGGCCAGATACTCGAATTACCGACCGCGCGACGAAATGGGCCGCTTTACCGACGAGGATGACGATCGGGGCAGCCGCTATTCATCGCGCGGCAGGGATTATGACGATGATGATCGCGGCCGCGGTCGCGGCTGGTATGGCGATTCAGAAGGCCATTCCATGGCAGCCCGCAGCCGGTCGGGCTCACGTTATTCATCCCGCCGGGAGGATGAGGACGACGATTACGGCCGCGGGTCACGCGACCGTGGCCAGGGCGGCTGGTTCGGCGATCCCCGCGGTCATTCCATGGCGTCCCGCCGGGGCTGGGAAGAACGTGGATCATCCCGTTATGGCGAGGATGATGACTATCGCGGCTCGCGCTCTCGCGGCAGCCGCTACGAGGAGGACGACGACGATTATCGTGGCCGCTCCTATGCCCGCTCGCGCGGCGGCAGCCGCTACGAGGATGACGACGAGGGCCGCGGCTGGCATGGCGATCCACGCGGCCATGCGGAAGCGACACATCGCGGCTGGGAGCATCGCCAAGGTGGCCGCTCCTCCAGCAGCAGCCGCTACGAGGATGACGACGATCGTCGTGGCTCTCGCGGCGGCCGCGATGAAGGCCATGGCGGCTGGTTCGGCGATCCGGAAGGACATTCCGAAGCCTCCCGCCGTGGCTGGCGGAACCGGTAGCATCGTACCGGTTAGAACTTAGACCAACCAACGCATTCCCTGAGAACTGAACGGCCGGGTGCTGCCACGCCCGGCCGTTTTCTTCAGTGACCCGGTAGGTATTGCCGCCGGGATGCCCTCAATGCGGCGCGAAGTCGGTCGAGATTGCGAGGTCATGCCATGCGGCGACTTCAGCATTGACCTGCTCGTTCTTCTTCGCGATCCGCTGCAGCGTGTCGCTGCCGAAAGGCATGCGCAGTGGCGGATTCGCCGATGACACCATAGCGACCATTGCTTTCGCCAGCTTGGCAGGATCGCCTGGCTGGGCATGATTGGCATCAACCGCATGACGGCGCATCGCACCCACCGTCTCGTCATAATCCTCGATCACCTGCGCCGTCTTCGCCAGCGACTGGTCGTCCAGGAAATCGGTGCGGAAGAAGCCCGGCTCCACCACCGTCACCTTGATGCCGAGCGGCGCCACTTCCATCGCCAAGGCTTCGGTGATGCCCTCGACGGCGAATTTGGTCGAGCCATAGACGCCCCAACCGGCATAACCCGAATAGCCGCCGATCGAGGAGATGTTGATCACATGGCCCGCGCGCTGCCGGCGCATCTGCGGCAGGACCGCGCGGGTGACGTTCAGCAGGCCGAAGACGTTTGTGGCATAAAGCCGTTCGACTTCGGCTGCGCTGGCTTCCTCCACCGCGCCCAGCAGGCCATAGCCGGCATTGTTGAGCAGGACATCGATGCGGCCGAATTTCTTCAGCGCCGCGCCGACCGCCGCCTGGGCCTGGTCTTCCTTTGTGACGTCGAGCTGCACCGCCAGCAGGTTGGGATGTTGGCCGAAACGCTTGTCGATGGCTTTCGGATCGCGGGCCGTGGCGACCACCGCATCTCCCGCCGCGAGGGCTTCCGCCGTGATCAAGGCACCGAAACCGCGGGACGCTCCCGTAATGAACCAAACGCGCATGATGTCCTCCTCCTGATCTGGCGCCGCCTGGCGCGGCGCCGATGGGAAGAAGCTACGCCCTGGTGTCTGATGAAAAAATCACGTAAATTTGCAATGAACTATTGAGGAATTTTCATTAATGAAACGGATCGATCCGGCCGATCTGTCGGTGTTCCTGGCCATCGCCACCCATCGCAGTTTCCGCAAGGCGGCGACCGAGCTTGGTCTCACCGCCTCGGCGCTCAGCCATGCCTTGCGCAATCTGGAGGAGCGGCTGGGTCTGCGCCTGGTCAACCGCACCACCCGCAGCGTCGCCTTGACCGAAGCTGGCGAGCGCCTGTTCAACCGCGTGACGCCGGCCTTCCGCGACATCAATGACGCCCTGGAGGATCTCAACAGTTTCCGTGGCACCCCGGTCGGCGCCTTGCGCATCAACGCCGCGAAGACTTCCGCCGAACTCGTCCTTCTCCCGTTAGTGACGCGCTTCCTGCAGGCTTTTCCCGATGTGACGGTCGATATCGTCGTCGATGACGGCCTCGTCGATGTGGTCGCCGACGGTTTCGATGCCGGCGTGCGCTTCGGCGAATCCATCGCCGGCGACATGATCGCCGTGCCCCTCGGCCCGCGCCAGCGCACCGCCATCATTGCCACGCCGGATTATCTCAAGACGCGGGAGATCCCCAAGCACCCGCGCGATTTGCTGTCCTTGCCCTGCATCCGCTACCGCTTCGCCGGCGGCCGCTTCTATCGCTGGGAATTCGAACGCGGCGGCACCGAGCTGGAGATCGAAGTCGACGGGCCGCTGGCCCTCGACGACCAGGACCTGATGGTCGATGCCGCGCTGGCCGGCACCGGCATCGCCTATGTCTTCGAAGGACTGGTGCGGCGCCATCTCGCCGAGGGCCGGCTGGTACGCCTGCTGGAAGACTGGTGCCCCTATTATCCCGGCTTCTTCCTCTATTACCCCGGCCGCCGCCAATTGCCCGCCGCCTTGCGCGCCTTCGTCGATTTCGTCAAGACGACAAAGCTGTAAGCCATGGGCACCTGGTTTAGGTTGAAAGAGCGTAACTGATATGTTTGTGGCGGTTAGGTTTTCTGGTGTTGCCTGCCTCGCAGGATGCTAAAAACAAAAAAATTGTCACTCTCGGACTTCATGCGAGAGTCCACCGTAACGACTGATGAGCGATGACTGCACCGAGCGAATGATTGCTTTCCGGCATCATTTTGGCCTCCACCATGGCCCCCCGGACCAAGTCCGGGGGTGACAGCGGGACGTGGTTGGGCCACCGCACAATTTTTCACAAGCACGAAGGCATCATGAACAAGGCCAGTTCCCCCCGCTCCCCCTCTTCGCATCGACAAGCGGCCTCGACCGATGACGGTTTCGTCCATGTGCGCGGCGCGCGTGAGCATAACCTGAAGAATGTCGACCTGAAGATTCCACGCGATGCTTTGGTGGTCTTCACCGGCGTCTCCGGCTCGGGCAAGTCCTCGCTCGCTTTCGGCACGCTCTATGCCGAAGCGCAGCGGCGCTATCTCGAATCCGTCTCGCCCTATGCGCGCCGACTGTTCCATCAGATGTCGGTGCCGGAGGTCGATGAGATCGACGGCCTGCCGCCCGCCGTCGCCTTGCAGCAGCAGCGCGGCGCGCCCACCACGCGCTCTTCGGTCGGCAGCGTGACGACGCTCTCCAACCTGCTGCGCATGCTTTATTCCCGCGCCGGCACCTATCCGCGCAGCCAGCCGCATCTCGATGCCGAGGCCTTCTCGCCCAACACACCGGCCGGTGCCTGCCCGAAATGCCATGGTTTGGGACGCATCTATGACGTGACCGAGAAATCCATGGTACCGGATGATACGCTGTCGATCCGCGAACGCGCCATCGCCGCCTGGCCGCCGGCCTGGCATGGCCAGAACCTGCGCGATATCTGCGTCACCCTCGGCTATGACATCGACACGCCCTGGCGCCAATTGCCGAAAAAGGATCGCGACTGGCTGCTCTTCACCGACGAACAGCCTGTCGTGCCAGTCTATGCCGGCTTCGAAGCCGATGAAGTGCGCCGCGCCCTCAAGCGCAAGATGGAGCCCAGCTACCAGGGCACCTTCACCGGCGCCCGGCGCTATGTGCTGCATACCTTCGCCACCACGCAGAGCGCACTGATGAAGAAGCGTGTCTCGCAATATATGGTGCATAGCGACTGCCCGCTTTGCGACGGCAAGAGGCTGCGCCGCGAAGCCCTCTCGGTGACATTCGCCGGCCTCGACATTGCCGAGATCGCCCGCTTGCCATTGGCCAAGCTCGGCGATCTGCTGCGGCCCTATGCCGATGGCAGCGCCCCCGGTCTCGCGAAGATGGCCATGGATCACGGCGAGCGTGCCAAGGTGGCCCACCGCATCGCCGAGGATTTCGTCGGGCGGCTGAAAGTAATTCTCGATCTCGGCCTCGGCTATCTCGCACTCGACCGCAGCACACCAACCTTGTCGCCCGGCGAGTTGCAACGCCTGCGGCTTGCGACCCAGGTCGCCCAGGTCGCCAAAGCCAAAGCCAGCCGCACCGCGCCCTATCTCGCCGCGTTTCTGTCGGGGAATTAGGACTCGACAGTTCATCGCAGGGCGCCAACGACAAACAAGGTTGTCACCCTCGGACTTGATCCGAGGGTCCATCGGGGCGACTGACGAATAGCGATGTTGCTATTCGAGGCGGCAGCATCGTCCAATACCTAGCGCGGTGTCCACCATGGACCCTCGGATCAAGTCCGAGGGTGACAAGGGAGTTTGTTGTGCCGCTGTGCGATGAGGGCAAGGGGTGAGCGTTGAAACACCGCTCACCCCTTGCCCAATTCATCCGCCGCCAGCCGGGCGATCGCCAGCGGCCATTCCGCTTCCTCATCATCGCCGTCATTGAGATACCAGGCGGCCGAGAGGCCACCATAGGCCTGCACCCACAGCAACAGGCGCGTGCGGTCAAGGCCTGTGCAATCGATGATGATGTCGATCTGACGGGCGAAACGCCCCGGCTTCAGCGCCAATGGTTCCTTGTCGTCTTCCGGTTCGGGATTGCAGAGGATATTGGCAAAGTCGAAAGCGCGTTCGCCATAGAGGCCCTTGGGATCGATTGCGAGCCAGCCGCGCCTGGTGCCGAAATCGAGCACATTGCCGTGATGCAGGTCGCCATGCAGCACGATCTCTTCCTGTGGCGTATCCAGCAGCAGGCGCGCCGCGGCCGCCGATTGCCGCAAGAGGTCCTGATGCCGTGTGTTGCCATGTGCGGCAAGCGGCCATAGCGCAACGAACCATGTCTCCAGCGACACCAATTCAAGCGGCAGCGGCTTCGTGCGCGGCGCATGCAGCTGCTCCGCCGTGGCGCAGATGATGCGCGTCGCTTCATCATCGCCGCCACCAGAGGCGATCGCCGATAAGGAACGACTGCCTATCGCACGCTCCATCAGCACGGCAAAGGGATCTCGCTCAAAGACCCGCGCGGCACCGACGCCATCCCACCAGGCCAAGGCGATAGGACCACGTCGCTCCTCGGGCTCACGCGCAATTTTCAACATCGCCCGCATATGGTCGCGGTGCACCGGCAGGAGATCGCTGCTCCGGGTATGGATCGGCGGCCCGTCCCGGGCCAGATGCCAACGGCGCAGATAGTCGTCGAACATCAGCATGCTCCATCCCTAAAGTGCCGATATGGATTCTGCAAGAATCGAATCGACCAGCGGAACAATAACCTGTGGGTGAATGGCGTCGTCATGCGCCCGATTGCATGAGGGCTCGGCATTTCGCGCAAGGCTGTCGCACTTGCGGGGCCTCATGCCGGTTTACATATAAACATATAAGTAGAATATGTGACGGCCGGTTGACTGAGAGCGGCGTGAAGACTCCCCAATGAAAAATCCCCGATGAAAAATCCCTGTATCGATATCTGCAAATTCGACAAGAAGACCGGCTGGTGCATCGGCTGCGGCCGCAGTAAGGATGAATGCCGCGAGTGGAAGAAAGCGAGCAAGAAGCGGCGCAAGGAAATCAAGCATGATCTCCCGCACCGCCTTGAGAAGCTGGAAGAACGCGGCAAGACGCCCTGATCCGTGACCAGGGCGCCCATCTGCCGTTCAGCTTTTCTCCCCCGCTTGCTTGCGGTATTCATCGACCGGCAGGCCGCCCACGCCCCAATCCTCCAATTCCACTTCATCGATCACCACGAAGGTCGCATTGAGCGGCTTGTTGAGTACGTCCCGCAGCAGCTCGCTGACACCCTTGATCAACTGCGCCTTCTGCTGTGGGGTCGTTCCACCTTCGCGGGTGATCTTGATGTTGACGTAAGGCATTCATCCTCTCCCGAATAAAAATCGCCGGCGGGTATTTCCGTCCCACCGGCGATCGTATCACCATCGGCCGGCATGCTGACCGCCATCGACACGCAGCACCTCGCCGGTGATGAAACCGGCCTGGTCAAGATAGAGCACCGCATCGACGATGTCCTTGATCTCGCCCATGCGGCCCAGCGGGTGCAGCTTGGCCAGCGCGGCATGGGTTTCCGGCGCATGCATTGGCGTCCTGATGATGCCCGGTGAGACGGCATTCACGCGGATGCCCTTATCGGCATATTCGATGGCGAGGGAGCGCGTCACGGCATCCAATCCACCCTTGGTCAAGGCAGCCATGACCGCCGGCACACCAGCGAGCGGCTGATCGACCAGGGTCGTGGTGATGTTGACGATATGGCCGCTGCCCTGCTTCAGCATCTCGGCCGCCGTGAGCTGCGAGATATGGAAAAAGCCTTCCACGTTCACCGACATCACGTTGCGGAAATCCGCGTCGCTATAATCGGTGAAGGGCTTGGAAACGAAGATGCCGGCATTGTTCACCAGCGTGTCGATGCGGCCGAACTGGCGCAAGGCGGTCTCGACGAGGCTCTGGGCAACCTGCCGGTCGGCGATATCGCCGGCAACATTGATGACATCCGTGCGGTTGCTCGGGCGGATGCTGCGCGAATTGGCGACGACCTTGTAGCCGTGCTCCAGCAAACCCTCGACCAGCCCGGCGCCGATACCCTGCGACGCACCGGTCACGATGGCGACTTTGTCTCCTGTGTCTTGAATGGTCCCTATGCCTTGAATGGTCATGGCGGTCCTCTCGATCCTGAAACCTGGAACCCCTGCCTGTCCGGCGGGAGGCGACGCGGCGCGCGTCCACGGACAGAAGCTAATCTCTTGCGTAGATCGGCTGAATACGTGAAAAATGCAAGTCACTCTTCTGGTTAGTGGAAGAATGGCTTGGAGGCATGAATGGACCGGATCGAGGCCATGCGGGTATTCGTGACGGCGCTGGATGAAGGCAGCCTGGCCGCCGCCGGCCGCCGCCTATCCCGCTCGCCGGCTGCCGTTTCCCGCGCCATCGCCTTTCTGGAAGATCATGTCGGGGCACCGCTCCTGCACCGCACCACCCGCACCATCCGCCTCAGCGAGGCCGGCGAGCGCTATGCCGAGGCCTGCCGGCGCATCCTGACCGAGTTGGAAGAAGCGGATCTGCTGGCGGCCGGCGAAGCGGCGGCGCCGCGCGGCTTGCTGACGGTCAGCGGTCCGCTGGTGAGTGGCGCCCTGGTCCTGCGGCCGATCCTCGATGCCTATCTCGCAGCCTATCCCGCCGTGCGTGCGCGGCTGCTGCTCTTCGACCGTCAGGTCAATCTGGTGGATGAAGGGATCGATGTCGCCCTGCGCATTGCCTATCTGCCGGATTCCAGCCTGATCGCCTTGCGGGTCGGCGATGTCCGCCGCGTGGTCGTCGCCTCACCGGCTTATCTCAAAGGCAAGCCGCCGATCACCGCACCGGCCGATGTCGCCGAGCATGACTGCATCGCCATGACCGGTTTCGGTCACGATACCTGGACCTTTTCCCCCGCTGTCGCGAAAGACCCGCCGCAACAGGTGAAGATCGCACCGCGCCTGGTGGTCAATACCGTGTCGGCTGCCTTGGGCTCGGCGATCGACGGCTATGGCCTCACCCGCGTCTTCTCTTATCAGGCGGCCGATGAGGTGCGCGCCGGACGCCTGGTCGTCGTGCTGCGTGACGAGACCTATGCCCAGCCGGTGCATCTGCTGGCCCCGCGAGGCCGGCTCTCCGTCCCCAAGGTACGCGCCTTCGTCGATTTCGCCGGCCCGCGCCTCAAGGCCGACTTCGCCCGCATGGCGATGCTGTGACAATCACTGCGCCGTTTTCGGCGCCACCCGCCAGACGACATTGCCGACATCATCGGCCACCAGCAGCGCGCCATCCTTGGCCATGGCGACCCCGACCGGGCGTCCCTTGGCCTCCCCGTCACTGTTGACGAAACCGCCCAGGATATCGATCGGCGGGCCGGACGGCTGGCCGCTGCTGAAGGGCACGAAAACCACTTTATAGCCGCTGCGGGGTTCGCGATTCCAGGAGCCGTGCTCACCGATGAAAGCGCCGTCATGGTAGCGTTCCGGCAACAGGCTTCCCGTTGAAAACGTGAGCCCCAGTGCGGCAACATGATTGCCGAGTGCGTAATCCGGCACGATGGCTTTTGTCACCAGATCCGGCCGTTGCGGCGCGACGCGGTCATCGACATGCTGGCCCCAATAACTGTAAGGCCAGCCGTAGAATCCGCCTGCCTGCACATGGGTCAGGTAATCCGGCACCAGATCGCTGCCCAATTCATCGCGCTCATTCACCACCGTCCAAAGCGCGCCGGTATCCTTCTGCCAGGCGAGGCCATTGGGATTGCGCAGGCCGGAGGCAAAGAGTTTCGGCTGGTGATCGCTGCCGCTGAGATCGATGCTGAGAATGGCGGCGCGGTTGGTCTCCTTGTCGATGCCGTTCTCCGCGACGTTGCTGTTCGAGCCGATCGTCACATAGAGCGTCTTGCCATCGGGGCTGGCGATCAGGTTCTTGGTCCAGTGATGATTGATCGGCCCGGCCGGCAGATCGGCGATCTTCTCACCCTTTGCGGTGATCTGCGTATCGCCCTCATGATAGGGATAGCGCATCACGGAATCGGTATTGGCGACATAGAAATCCGATCCGACCAGGGCCATGCCGATGGGTGAATTCAGGCTCGAGATGAAGGTGGTGCGCACCTCCGCCTGGCCGTCGCCGTCGGCATCGCGCAGCAAGGTGATGCGATTGGCGCTGGGCACGGCCGAGCCGGCCTTCTTCAAGACCATGTCGGCGACCCAGCCCTTGATGCCGGTATTGTTCTCAGGCTGCGGCGGCGCGGCGCTCTCGGCCACCAGCACATCGCCATTGGGCAAAACGTAAATCCAACGCGGATGATCGAGCCCGGCGCTGAAGGGCGCGACGCCGAGATCCGCCGCCGGCATCGGCTGGCCGCCATCCTTCCAGCCCACCGCCGGGGCGATATTCAGGGTCGGGATCCAGCTTGTCGTCGGTTCCGGCAAGGTGGGATTGGCGCCCACCGTCCGGTCGTTGGACAGTTCCGCCGTATGGTCGCAAGCGGAAAACAGGAACGCCACCATCAGCAACATCGACGCTTTTACGATGGTTTTCACGACAAAGACCCTTTTTCCTTGCAACCGTTGGGCATAGAACATCCAGGGAATAGATCGGTTCCGCACCGCTAGGTATGTGGCCGGCCGCCTGACATCGACCTTGCCCTGTTGGCCGAAATGGGATGCAGAGACCGCGCCCATGATATGCGTCGCGAACCACCCCAAAACCGGAATAAAAGGGAAAACGACACATGATGGGCAGCTTGATCCCGCTTCTCGCTTTCGCTGCCGCCCTGGGCTGCGGCCTCGTCGCCGGTGTCTTTTTCGCTTTCTCCACCTTTGTCATGTCGGCACTTGCCAGGTTACAGCCGGGACCGGGCATCGCCGCAATGCAATCGATCAATCTGCGTGCCGTGACGCCCTGGTTCATGAGCCTGCTTTTCGGCACCGCTTTGCTCTGTCTCGCGACCGGCGTGCTGGCGGTCCTCGACTGGACAAGCCCAGACTCGGCTTGGCTGCTTGCCGGCAGCATCCTCTATCTCGCCGGCGTCATTCTCGTCACCATGATGGGCAATGTGCCGCTGAATAACGCTCTCGCCGCTCATGTGCCCGATACCGCCGAAGCCGCCGTTTTCTGGACCCGGTATCTTGCCGTATGGACGCGATGGAACCATCTGCGCACGATGTCACCTACGGGCGCCGCCGGCTGCTTCATCCTTGCCCCGCAATAGATAGCCGACTCCCTTTCGCCCAATGCAGCGACTACAATGCCGATCCTGATGGAAAGGAGACCCCGCATGTTCTGGCGCGCCCTCCTGCTGATTGGCATTCTGACAGTCCATCCATTGTCGATGGCTCATGCGGATTCGTCATCCGCCCCGAAACCCGACATCGCCGTTTTCGATGAAGTCTGGCGCATCGTCGACCGCGATTTCTACGATCCGCATTTCAATGGCGCCGACTGGCAGGCCTTGCGCGACAAATACCGGCCGCAGGCGGAGGCAGCCAAGGATGCCGATGCCCAAGCCGTGGTGATCGACCGCATGCTGGCCGAACTGCACGCCTCCCATACCGCGCGCTACCGGCCGACTGATCCGGCCTATTACCAATTGGCCGATATCTTCGCCGGTTCGCTGCGCCGGCAATTGCGGCAGATCTTTCCCGATGGCGTGCAATATCCCGGCATCGGCATCTTCACCAAAAGGATCGACGGCAAAGACTTCGTCTCCGGCATCGTCGCCGGCCTGCCCGCCGACAAATCCGGGTTGCGCGTCGGCGACGAGATTCTCGCCGTCGATGGCAAACCCTTCGAAGCCGTCAATTCCTTCAACGGCAAAACCGGCAAACAGGTCGCGATCACCATCCGTCGCCAGGCCGGCGGTCCAGCACAAGAGATCATGCTCACACCTGTGATGATCAAACCGGCCCAGGCTTTTCTCGATGCGATGGAAGACGGCGCCCGCATCATCGACGCCGGCGGCAAGAAGATCGGCTATATTCGGATATGGTCCTATGCCGGCAATCGCTATCAGGACATGCTGGAGGAACAGCTCGCCATCGGCAGATTGAAGGATGCCGATGCGCTGATCTGGGATCTGCGCGACGGCTGGGGCGGTGCGCAGCCGCGCTATCTCGATATCTTCGATAATCTTGGCCCCACCATGACCTTGACCGAACGCGATGGCGACAGCTCGCCCGTCAATGTGAAATGGCGCAAGCCCGTCGCTCTGCTGATCAACGAAGGCAGCCGCAGCGGCAAGGAAGTGCTCGCTTACGGCTTCAAGAAGTATCGCGTTGGTGAGGTCATCGGTAGCCGAACTGCCGGCGCTTTGCTCGCGGGCCGCGCATTTTTGCTGAATGATGACAGCTTGCTTTTACTCGCGGTCGCCGATGTCGCGGTCGATGGCGAGCGGCTGGAGGGGCGCGGCGTTACGCCGACGATAGAGATTCCCTTTTCCCTGCCTTACGCCGATGGACAGGATCCGCAACTCGACAAGGCGGTAGAGATTTTGTCGCAGGGCCTTGGCGGATGATCTTGATGCCCCGTGCAAGCTCGCATGATCGAAGCGCGCCGTGAGATGGCGGCAATAGGACCATTTTAAGACTAGGCAAGTCACAATAAAGCGATCACGCTGCGGGAACTGGGCCTGCTCCCGGGCGTTCTAGCGGCACGTGGCCATGCGGGATGTTTGGGCAAAATGTTTGCGTGGCCTTTTCGTTGTTGCACAAGATCGGATGGGACGATCTGAATGAGGATATGTGCAGCGCCCTCCACTAGCGATAAGGGACTGACGTAGCGCCGTGGATAGGAAATCGGCGAGACAGAATCTGGAACGCTTCGATCTCTCGCGCATGTCCGCGAAGGAGGTCGCTGCCGAAATGGCGCGCCTGAGCGGCGGCGGCCGGCTCTATCCGGACGATGCCGCTGCGAAAGACGCGTCCGCGAAAGATGCACCGGCGCAGCGGACGGCTCGCGAAGAAACCGCACCTTCGGTTGAGGCGACAGCCGCCAAAATCCCGACCGCAGAGGTGCCGGCCGCAGAGGTGCCGGCCGCTGAGGCACCAATCGCGGAAGCACCGGCCTCCGAGGCTCCGATCCCGCCTAAAAAATCGGCCGCCGAAACATCGATTACCGAAAAGCCGGCTGCTGAAAAGCTGGCTGCTGAAAAGCCCGTCGGCGAACGGGAGACGGCACATGAAAGCCACTCCCCGAATAGTCCTTTCCCGGATGATTCCTCCCCGGCTCGCCCCGCCGCGACGCCGCCAAAGAAGGATGAGTTCGCGCATCCCTTCCCCAATCTCGCCAAGGCCCGGCATGCGGACCGCTTCGATACGCGTCCTCCCTTGCCGCCCGAAACGCAGCGCCCTGAATCCCCGCATACGGCACCGATACGCACTGAATCGATGCGCCCCGAGCGAACACAACCTCAGCGAACACAGCCTGAGCGAACGATATCTGAAGCGACGGATTTCGATGCGCTGCCCCAGCGCGATCGGCGGCCGCCTGTTGAGCGCGACGTTGTCGATCGCGAACCTGTCGACCGTGAGGCTTTGGCACTCGAGGAATTCCAGCGATCGATTTTTGAGCGGATCGAGGCGCAGCGCCGGCAGCAAGCGCAGCAGCAACCAGCGGCGCGCGAGCCGACCGGATCCCGGCAGCGCGACGCCATGCAGCGGCAGGACATGCAAGGGCGGGAGATGCAACGGCCGGACCTGCGCCAGCCCGCTTCGCAGAAACAACGCGGTCCGCATCCGGATATGCGGCAGGCGCAGGAGCCGGCTGGTCGGCGTCAGCAACCACCACGCATCCCCCAGCCGCCGGGTGCACCGCAAACGCGGCCTGCTGACGATTTTCGCCAGCCGGACTTCTGGCAATCCGATTTCGGGCAACCGGCGGCCTATCCCTCGGATCTCGGCCAGGAAGGTCCAGCTGGCAATCCGCCAGGCAAACCCCGAATCAATCCGTTCCGCGCCCGGCCCGCTGTCCGGCCCGATGCCATGCCGCATAACGCGCCGATGACGGATTACATTTCCAATTTCGACAAGCCCAGCCCGGAACTGCTGGGCAAAGGACGCCCATCGCGCCCCTATCGTCCCGGCGATGACGACAAGCGCCGGGATGGCAAGCATCAGGATGGCAGGCGCAATCAAGCGCAGCGGCGCAATGCAGCGGAGACGCAGGCCCGCGAGGCCGAGAAGCGCCGACGCGATATTTATGACCGCGATACTTATGATCGCGAAGGTTATGATCCGGATTACGATGCGCAAGGCCGGCCGCTGCTGCGCATCTCATCCGACATGCGCGAATTTCACGATCTTGCCGTGCCGCCCGATCTGCGCGCCGGCGGCGAAACCGAGGCTTGGCCAAGGCGGCGGGAACGCTGGCATTGGGAACGCCCGATCAGCCTGTTGCTGGTGCTCGCCGCCCTGATCGGCGGACCGCTGATTTACTATTATCCCGACCTGAAACCGCGCATCGAGAAACTGAGCGACCAGGGCTTCACCTTGAATGCCATCGTTGCAATGGGCCTCGACATGCTCGGCGGCCCGCCGCCGGACAAGGTAGCGACCTCGCAGCCCGGATCACAACAAGCGGGGCCGCAACAGCCAGGATCACCGCAACAAGGCCAGGGACAGAAGCAACCGGCACCCACGGCGACGGCGAACGCGCCGACATCGCCGCCTGCCGTCTCCCTGGATAAGGCGCCGCCGGCCTCCCAGCCTGCGACCACGGCAAAGCCGGCGGAACAGGCATCGCAGCAGCCGCAACAGGCTCAGCCGCAGGCGGCTCAACCGGCCCCTGCACAGCAGCAGGCACCGCAGCAGGCCAGCACCCAACCCCAGAAAGCACCGGCAGGCGAACCAACATCGGCCGAACCGACATCGACCGGGACGACATCCGGCACCGACGAAGCCTCGGCCAGGACCGAGCCGCAGGCGGTTGCACCGGCGAAGATCGAGCCGAAGAAATCGCGTCCGGCCGCGAAATATCTGGAGCCCCCCGCTTCCAATGCCTGGATGAAAGCCCAGCCTTACGATCCATCGGGCAGCTCCGGCACTGACTCTGGCTTCACCCCGCCGGAACGGTCGCCGGATGCCTGGATGAAAGCCCGGCCCTATAATCCCGGCGGCGTGCTCGAAGCCCCGCCCGGCGCGGTACCCCGCCAGACACAATGATATAGTCACAGTGATGCGGTCGTCCGGCGGGGGCGCCTGTCACCCGATCACAATAGACCTTGCCGCCGAATCTGACGACCGGCCCCGCGTTTCATGGTAGAGGTCGCCCAGAGCGCCTTTCATGAGCGCATTCAAACTGGGCACCGGGACCGATGATCACGATGGCAGGCAGGACCACCGCGGAACGCATGCGGGAAAGATGGGTGTTGGCGGCAACCATCATCGCCTCCAGCATGGCCTTCATCGACATGACCATCGTCAATGTCGCTTTGCCGATCCTGCAGGAAAATCTGCGCGCCTCCTTCGCCGAGGCGCAATGGGTAGTGGAAGCCTATACCCTGCTGCTCTCGGCGCTGATCCTGGCCGGCGGCGCGATCGGCGACCTCTATGGCCGGCGCCGGGTCTTCAGCCTCGGCATCTGCCTCTTCGCTTTGTCTTCGGCGGCATGCGGCCTCGCGCCGGAACCGATGACGCTGATCATCGCCCGCGCTGTCCAGGGCATCGGCGCGGCATTGATGATGCCGGGCAGCCTCGCCATCCTCTCGGCCACCTTCCCGCCAGAACGGCAAGGCCAGGCGATCGGCCTCTGGTCCGCTTCCACCAGCATCTGCGTCGCCATCGCCCCGGCCTTCGGCGGCTGGCTGATCGAAATCTCCTCCTGGCGCTGGGTCTTCCTGATCAACCTGCCCTTCGCCGTCATCGCTTTGGCCATCCTGCATAGCCGCGTGCCGGAAAGCCGCGCCCGGCACCGCCACCGCCTCGACTGGCCGGGCATGGTGCTCGGCACGCTCGGCCTCGGCTGCCTGACCTATGGCCTGATCGAAGGCGGTCATGCGGGGTTCGGCCATCCGGCCGTGCCGGCGACTTTGGCGCTCGGGGTCATCGCCCTGCTGGCCTTCATCTTCACCGAAAGCCGCAACCTCACGCCGATGGTGCCGATGGAGCTGTTCCGCCGCGCCGGCTTCGCCGGCATCCAGGCCTTCACCTTCTGCCTCTGGGCGGCTTTGTCCGGTGCCTTGTTCTTCGTCCCCTTCCGGCTGATGCAGATTCAATCCTTCAACCCGCTGCAGGCCGGCATCGCCTTGCTGCCCTTCGTCATCATCGTCTCGATCCTGTCGCGCTGGGCCGGCAAGCTGTCGGATCGCCTGGGGCCGCGTTTGCCGCTGATCGTCGGCGCGCTCTTCGCCGGCTGTGGCTTCGTCTGGCTGGCCGTACCCAATGCCGAGGCGAATTACCTGCACGGCTTCATGCCCGCGCTGATCACCATCGGCATCGGCATGGGCATCTGCGTCGCCCCGGTCACCGTCGCTGCGATGCAGGCCGCCGGATCGGACCGGGTCGGCATCGCCTCGGCCATCAACAACATGGCGGCCCGGACCGGCGGCCTGATGGCCGTCGCGGTCTTCGGCCTCATCCTCGCCCATCGCTTCGGCACCGTCCTCGACCGTACCCTCGCCGGGCTCGATCTGCCGCCCGAGGCCTTGCAGGCTTTGGCCGCCGAGCGCGCGAAGCTCGCCGCCGCGCATCTGCCGGACATGCTGACGGCCGCACAACAGGCGGCCGTCTCGCAAGCGATCAAGGAGGCTTTCGTCAGCGGCTATCGCTGGGCCATGGCGGCGGCGGGCCTGCTCGCTTTCCTCAGCGCGATCATCGCCGCTGTCAGCCTGCGGAAGATGGGCAATGAGGCAAAAGCGCCGCTGCCGCCCGGCGGTGCCGATTTCGGCTGAGCTGGTCAGGCCGCCGATGCCTTCGCCATCGGATGCACCGAGCGGAAGCTAATGGCGATGCGGTTCCAGGCATTGATCGTGGCGATCAACGTGGTGAGCTTCACCAGTTCCTCTTCGTTGAACTCCTTGCGCACCCGCTCATAGACCGCATCCGGCGCATGTGTCTGCGCGATCAGCGTCACCGCCTCGGTCCAGGCCAAAGCCGCCCGTTCACGATCGGTATAAAGCGGCGATTCCTCCCAGGCATCCAGCAGATAAAGCCGTTCCTCGCTCTCGCCCTTGGCGCGAGCGTCGCGGGTATGCATGTGGATGCAGAAGGCACAGCCATTGATCTGCGAAGCGCGCGTCTTGACCAATTCGATCAGGCTGTGCTCCAGGCCGCTGCCGGCCACCTTGGCTTCGAGATCACCCACCGCCTTCATCATCTCGGGTGACGCTTGATACGGGTTCAGGCGAGCCTTCATCGTCATTCTCCTTGGCTAGGGTCCTGCTGGGTCAATGAGGCAAGATTGCCGCAAATGAGCTGCGGTGATAAGCGCAGAATACTGTCAAAAATATCTCGCGGCCAGTCATCGCACCGCACCAACCACAAACAAGGTTGTCACCCTCGGGCTCGATGTTTAGCCCTGGGAGATAGCTGACAGGTGTTCGGAGACATGGTTGACACATTTGGCATGAGACAACCGCAGGGGTTGAAGCATGCCGTGGAAAGAGATGTGCACCATGCAGCAGCGATTGGAATTTGTTCGGCTTGCCGAGCAAGAGGGCAGCAACCGGCGAGAGTTATGCCGGCGTTTCGGGATCAGTCCGCAGACCGGCTATAAGTGGCTGGAGCGGGCGGCATCGGGGGTAGAG
>SSEL01000035.1 GCA_008012315.1 Rhodospirillaceae bacterium | reverse complement strand
TATCGACGTCTTCTACGACCTCGCTTTCGCATTGATGGATCTTTGCCACCGTGGCGAAGAACATCGTGCCTTGGCGAATATCCTGCTCAACCGCTATCTCGATCTCGGCGGCGATATCGCCGCCGAGATCGAGATAGCGGTTGAGCAGGATATTCGCCAAGGCACGATGTTCTTCGCCACGGTGGCAAAGATCCATCAATGCGAAAGCGAGGTCGTAGAAGACGTCGATACAGGAGATCTCGTCGCTGAATTCGATGCAGTCGAACAAGGTGGGACGGCCATCGAGCAAGCAGATATTGCCGAGATGAAGATCGCCGTGGCAGCGCCGCACCCTGCCATTCTCGCGGCGCTGCTCGATGATGGGCGCGATGGCGTCAAGCCTTGCCGTCAGCTGCGCCGCGACATCGTCTACCGCAGACATGTCCAGGGGCGGCGTATGCTGCTTCAGGTTGGCGACGCAATCATCCAGGACATGAGCGACGATCTTCGCGCTGCCGTGGCCGGGCATGCGTTCCGCCTTGTCGTGAAAGCGCTGGATCGCGTCGGCCAGGTCCTGCATCAGCGCCGGGGTCAATTGATGCGCATCGGCCAGCGAAGCGAGAAGGTCGTCATCGCCGAAGCGCCGCATCTCCAGAATCCAGTCGAGCGCCTCGCCGCGCGCGTCTTCGCGTGCCAGCTCAAGCGACCCGTCGTCGCGGCGCAGGACCTTGCGGATCGCCAGATAGATCTCCGGCGCGGTACGGCGATTCAAGTTCAATTCCGCGCGGGTGAATTTCTCGCGCGCGGCGATATCGGTGTAGTCGAGATAAGAGAATTTCACCGCCTGCTTCAGTTTGAAGGCGCGGTCCCTCGTGAGGAAGATCACCGAGCAGTGGGTTTCGATCCGCCGGATCTCCGCATTGTCGTTTCCATACGCATGCCCGGTCGAGAGGAAGCCGATGACCTCCTGCTGGGTTCCGGTCTGCTTGATTTCACTCTGCGTGGTTTTGCCGGGTCGATCATTCATGACAGCCAAACGAGCCTTGTTGAAGCGATTGCCATCTTACCTTGTGAAAAGACGGCGCATCCATCCATTCCGGTCGAGGGACCATCCGTCCCAACAACTTGTAGACGGAACCATTTCTGGCCGGGCCGCTTTCACCTTCATATTAACCGACACATCGCGGTTCATATCCGCCTGATCTGGAAGGAGATAGGCAATGGGAACGCAAAATGAACCCAGCAAACAGGGCAGGGATGCCCAGGCGAAGGAAAGCGGCGCGCCGGAGCGGGCATTTGCAAAGGACGAAGGCAATAGCTCGCAAAAGGACAGTCAGGCCAAGCCCATGTCGCAATCGGAGCGCGCCAGGCGCGGTCCGCTGATCGACACGCCCGATAATGCAGCACGCAGTAATCGTCCCGGGGTCGACCGGCAAGTGGGTGTTGAACGGCGGGCTGGCGACCGCCCGTCACGCACCGGCCCAGCCGCGGAAAGAAACCGCGAGCGGGCGAAGCCGGGATTCGACGATGCCGGCAACGCAGACGATACCCGCAAGGCAGCCGATGTGCTGAGCGGCGCACGCAATCGCGAAGGCTGACGACATTTTTGTCAGGCATCAACGGGCGCGGCAATCGAAACCGTGTCCTTTCGGTTCCATAACAGTGAAGGGGATGAAAGATGGTAACAGATTATCCTGCCGATGGCCGGCCAAGCGACGCTCGCACCTATGCCCGCCAGTCCCATGAATCGGCGGTCTCCGCCGTGTCATGGGGCGCCATCATTGCCGGTGGCGTGGTTGCGGCCGCGCTGGGCTTGATCCTGCTCAGCCTCGGTACGGGCTTGGGATTGATCGCTGTTTCGCCCTGGCGCCACGAAGGCGCCGAGGGATCAACGATCGGCATCGGTGCGATCATCTGGTCGATCTTGATGGAGATCATCGCCTTCGGTATCGGCGGCTATGTCGCCGGACGGCTGCGCACCAAATGGGCCGACATTCACGGTGATGAAGTTTATTTCCGCGACACGGCGCATGGCTTCGTCACCTGGGCGCTCGGCACCTTGATCGGGGTGGCCATGGTCGTCTCGGCAGCCGGCCAAATCGCGCGTGGGGTTGCTGAAACCGGTGCGTCGGCGCTCGGCGGTGCCGGTGGGGCAGCCGCCATGGGGGCGGGCGGCATGGCTGGCGCCCATATGGGTGAGCAAGGCGGCCGCGGTGGACCTGGCGCCGGGAATCCGATGGATTATTTCGTCGACATGATGCTGCGGGGTCAACCGGCCGGCAGCGGACAATCGGCGCAGGGACAATCGGCGCAGGGACAATCGGCGCAGGGACAATCGGCGACGGGGCAGCCGCCGGCCGGCGCGCCGCCGCAGGATCTCAACAATCCGGGAACGCGTGCCGAATTACGCCGCATCATAGCGATGAGTTTCGCCAATGGCGAGATCAGCCAGCCCGACAAAACCTATGTCGCGCAAGTTGTGGCAGCACGCACCGGCATGAGCCAGCAGGATGCCGAAAAGCGCGTGGATGATGTCATCGGCCAGGCCAAATCCGCGATGGACAAGGCCGAGCAGAAGGGGCGCGAAGCAGCCGATGCGGCGAGAAAGGCCGGTGCCGGCCTGGCATTCTGGAGTTTCCTGGCCATGCTGATCGGTGCGTTCTCGGCCAGCTTCGCGGCGACCTGGGGCGGCAAGTCACGGGACCGGTAGGAGCGTCATTCTTCCGGATCATCGCCGAACGGATTGTCGCGCTGATGCGGATGCCGTGAGAAGCGATCAAGCGCCTCGCCGGAAATGTCCTGATCGTGCCCGGCGCGGTCGCTGTAGAACAGGGCCGTCATCAGGCCGGCGGCGAGCATCATGGTGATGCCGCCGCCGACGACCAGGGCATAGAAGGCGAAGCCCCGGGCCCATATGCCGCTGAGCTTGGCGCCGATCCAAAGAGACACCAAAGCCGCCCCCGCGCCGAGCAGAAAAGCGGCGCCGAGGATGATGGCCAGTTTACCGCCGATGGTTCGAGGCATGTATTGCATGCGACACTGATCCTGATCGTGGCAAAGATATAATTTGGGTATCGGGCCGCTACGGAATTCATCACATCATCGTTCGGCCGCCGCGGCGGGCGCAGGTGCGGTTGTGGCCGCCGGATATTGCGCGAGAGCCTGGGAGATCTCCCGTTTGAAATCTGTCACGCGCTCCGGCGTGACATGCTCGCTGCGATAGAGCGACAGCATCTTGAAGCGGCATTGCGGCGCGCAGGAACGCAGGATGGCGTATTTGATCTGGCGATAGACCGGACGGCGCATGACCAGAAGGTCCACCCATTGGGGGGAACCCAGCGTCGTCACGGCAATCGCGTGCTTCAACCCGGTAAGGCGAGGGGCGATGGCTTCACGCGTTTCGGTATGATCGAAAGCGATGCCGGGCGACCAGACGCGGTCGAACCAGCCTTTGAGGATTGCTGGAAAACCGAACCACCAGGTGGGGAAAACAAGGACCAGCATGTCGGCGGAAAGAAGCCGGTCCATCGCGGCATTGACATCGCCACCCGGTTTGTAGGCAGGCAGGTAGTAAGATTGTCTTTCGCCCCAGGTGAGGGCCGGTTCGAAGGATTCCCGATAGAGGTCATCGACCATCACCTCATGGCCCGATTGTTGAAGGTCGGCGATCACATGGGTGGCCAAATTGGCGCAGAGGCTATCCGGCAGGGGATGTGCAACGACAACGAGGCATTTCATTTCGTCCCCCTATCGTTTGGCAACCTAATGCAGGCCCGACAATACCTGTGAAATCCGTGCCGTGAAGCCACGAATGCGTGTTTCGCCAATCCGATCGCTGCGATACAGCGATAACATCCGGAACCGGCAGTCGACCGCGCAACTCGGCAACAGCGCATATTTGAACATCTTTGCCACCGGCCGACCAAGCAGAAACCAGTCGAGCCACCAAGGCGAGGCGAGGGTTGTGATCGCCACAAGATGCCGCAAATTTCCCAAAAGCGGTTTCAGCACACTGACATCCTGGTGATGGTCAAAGGCGATATCCGGCACCCAGGCGCGATCAATCCAGCCCTTGAGAATGGCGGGCAGGCCGAACCACCAGGTGGGGAAAACCAGAACGATGGCTTCTGCAGCTAATAACCGCTCGATCGGCCGCCGCATATCGCCTTCCGCCCGATAATCGGGGGCGTTGTAGCGACGCCGTTCGATGGAACTCAACGCCGGATCGAAGTCGCGCGCATAGAGATCCTCGATCACGACATCATGACCGGCCCAGCGTAGCTCGTCGCTGACATGTTCTGCGAGGCGATGACAGAGGCTGTCCCTCAAAGGATGGGCAAGGACGACGAGGACATTCACTGTGGTGCGCCACAACGTTAGGGGCATTTCGCTTTCCAGGAGAAATAATTCCGAGCATGCGCGGGGGTTCCTAAAAGCCGCTTCGTTTAACGGTGTCACTTTTGTTGTTGATTTTATATCAACATCAATTTAATATAGGGAAATACACAACAATAAAAACCGGCCGATGAAAGCTCTAACGGACACCTATTACCGCTATGGCCGGGCCAAGGGGCGATGTGCCGATCTGAAGCTGGTCTGGAGCCGGGATATCGAAAGCCAGGCCGACCAGATCTTTGCGCGGCTCGGCCTGACGCAAGCACAGGTCGATGAGCTGTCGGTGCTGCAGTGCCATGTGATCAAGTGGCTGTTCTCGCCGCGCGCCTATGACTGGCGCGGCCGGATCGCTTTGGCGCTGCATTTCCTGTTTGGTCGGCATTAGCCGTGGTGCCTGAACCAGGTGCCAACCCGTTTTCCATCACGACCACAACATCGAGGATTCATCATGTGCATGGGAGGTTCCGCTCCGAAACCGCCGCCGCCACCGCCACCGCCGCCGGAGGAGCCGAAAGAGCAGGATGCGGCCGTGGTGAAGGCGCGCAATGACGAGAGGCAGCGGGCGCTTGCCGCTGCCGGCGCCGCGGGCACCATCCTGACGGGCGGGCAGGGGAATGGCTCAACCGCTCCGACACTGAAAACCTTTCTGGGGCAGTAGGTCCGACGGGCCGAGCCTGTTCCTGCTTTCCGACATATCGAGAAGATAGCGATGCCGCGGTCATCAGCCGCCGTGGCATCGCCCCCTCATCCCAATCCTCCCGCTGCAATGGCGGAAGCGATCCGGCGGCCCTCCTCCCGCCGTGCTCCTGCGTTGTCGGCTGCGCCGACCGAGCGCAAGGAGAGGGATGAGGGGCAATTTCATTAAGCGCCACCTCATTATCGCTAATGGCCTAACTAGGACGGATCAAGTCAAACGATGGGCGACCATACCGAATTGATGCAGCAGTTGATGCGGCGCAAGGCCGCGCTGCAAAACGAGCGCCAGTCCTATCTTGCCCATTGGCAGGATCTCAGTGATTTCATCCTGCCGCGGCGCGGCCGCAACCTGCAGGGTACGGAGGATCCGTATAAAGGCGGCAAGAAGAACCAGCGCATCATCGACAGCACCGGCACCATCGCCGCGCGCACCTGCGCCTCCGGCCTGATGTCGGGCATTACCTCGCCGGCGCGGCCCTGGTTCCGCCTGACCCTGCCGGATGCCAGGCTGGCCGATTACATGCCGGTCAAGATCTGGCTGGACGAGGTGCGCAAGCGGATGCTGCGCGTCATGGCGAAGTCGAATTTCTATAATTCCTTTGCGACACTCTATGAGGAACTGTCGGTCTTCGGCTCGGCGGTCAATCTGATTCTGGAGGACAGCGACGACATCATTCGCTGTTACCAGCAACACGCCGCCTGGCGCGCGCGATCCCTTCGAGGACGGGAACTGGCCCAGCACCGTCGCCTATCATGAGCAGCGCAAGTTTTTCGCCAATTCGACGCAGAAGCCGCAGACGCTCTGGGCGACGCAGACCGGCAATTTCAAGAACATGAACGTCTCCTCGCCGACCAAGGATGACAGCTTTGCTTGTAGTGGGCGCGGTGCGAGTGGCATCGGCCATATTCGTTGCACGACATCAGCCACCCCCCGCTTGTCACCCTCGGACTTGATCCGAGGGTCTACCGTAGCGACTGAAGAACCCAGGGTGGCTATCACATGATCGTCACCATCAAACCCTGCACGGTCGCCGAAATCGAGGGCAACCCGCATTTCCCGGCACTCGCCCAGGAATACGCCTCGGAAGCCGCCATTCACGGCCTGCCGGCGCCGATCGAGAAGCTGGCCGCCTATCGCCTGATCGAAGCCTCGGGCTGCTTCCAGGGCTATGGCGCTTTCCTCGACGACGAGAAGCTGATCGGCTTCGTCGCCGTGCTGACACCGGTCATCCCGCATTACGGCGTGGCGATCGCGGTCAGCGAATCTTTCTTCGTCGCCGCCGCGCATCGCAAAAGCGGCGCCGGCATCAAGCTGCTGCGCGCGGCGGAGCGCCATGCGCGGCGAGCCGGCTCACCAGGCCTGCTGGTCAGCGCACCCTATGGCGGCCGCCTGGCCCGGGTGCTGCCGCATCTCGGCTACCGCGAAACCAACCGGGTCTTTTTCAAGGAGATGGCCGATGCGTGATTTAGCCGGGCTTGATAGCCGCCCCGCCGCCAATGTCATCCCGGCGATGAGCGAGACCGCGCTCGCCAAGGTGCGGGCGCTGGAAAGCTTGGCCGCATGCCAGCCACAGCAGGCGATCGACACCGCGCATCTCTTTCATGCCGGCCTTTATGCCCGCACCATCCGCATCCCGGCCGGGATGATGATCACCGGCGCGCTGATCAAGATCGCGACCGTGCTGATCGTCAGCGGCGATGTCGTGATCTATCTCGACGGCGAGGCGCGGGAGCTGCACGGCTATCACGTCTTTGCCGCGAGCGCCGGCCGCAAGCAGGCCTTCGTCGCCTTGGCCGATACCGACATGACCATGCTGTTCCCGACCGAAGCAAAGACAGTCGAAGCGGCGGAACGGGCATTCACCGACGAGGCGGATCTCCTGGTCTCGCGCCGCGACACCAGTTTCAACACGATCACCGTCACGGAGGACTAAGATGACAGGTGCAACAACCGCAACCGCCATCGCCTCGCTCGCTGTCGCCGCGATCTCGGCCGGCGTCTCCACCGTCGGCTCGATTCAGCAGAGCAAAGCGCAATCGGCCCAGGCCAAGTATCAGGCGGCCGTCGCCCGCAACAACCAGATCATTGCCCAGCAGAATGCCGATGACGCGTTGAAGCGCGGTGATATCGAGGAGCAGAAGCAGCGCCAGAAGGTGCAGCTCATACTGGGCCAGCAGCGCACCGGTTTCGCCGCCCAGGGCGCCGATCTCACCAGCGGCTCCGTCCTCGACATCCTCGGCGACACCGCGGCGACCGGCGAGCTGGACAAGCTCACCATCCGTAACAATGCGGCCCGCGAGGCGCGGCAGTTTTTGCTGCAAGGCGCGAATTTCCAAGCCGATGCCGAGCTCTACCAGATGCAGGCGAAACAGGCGAAGACCGCCGGCTATTTCGATGCCACGACGTCATTCCTGGGCGGCGCATCGAAGGTCGGTAGCAGCTATATCGATTTCCACGACAAAGGATTCATTTAGTCAGCTTCTATCGTTTCGACTGACGAATCCATGTGACCGATCATTTTCGCGCCGGGCATGAAGCCTGGCCGCGACGGAGAGATTCATGCCTCGTGTTCCGGAATACAACCAGCGACAGATCGCGCTTGCCACTGCCAATACGCCCTATCAAACCATGAAGCCGACGGCCGAGATGTTCGGCAGCGATGTCGGTCGAGCCTTGACGGATCTCGGAAAATCCCTCGGATCCGTCGCGGACACGCTAGGGGATGCCGCAAAGTATCTGCAGAAGAAGGACCAGGAGAAGAACGAAACCGCCGCGGTTGATCTCTTCAATCAGTACACGGCGGCCCAGGGCAAGATTGCCGATAGCTATCAGACACTGTCCGGCAAGCTGGCGGTGGACGGCTACACAGCGACCGAGAAGCAGCTTTCGGTCCTCAAGCGGGATTATCTCGCACGCGCGACCAATCCAGCGCAGGCGGAGCTCTTGAGCAAGGCCATGGAGGCGGGGAGCGCCACCGTCCTGGGGCAGATGCAGCGCTATCGCGACCAGCAGCAGGGTGTCTATGAGGACGATGTCAGCACGACGCGGATCGATCAATCGATCCAGGGCATCGGCAGGTTCTATAACGACAGCCGGGAATACGCCAAGGGCCTATATCTGGCGCAAGCCGAGAGCCTGGACCAGCTCATGCGTCACCAGGCAGGGCCGGAGGAGATCAAGGCGGCACTGGCGCAGGTCGCCAGCCGGGCGATGCGGGCCCGAATCGACGGGGCGATGGCGCAGCGCGACAGCGGCGCGGCACGAAACCTGTTCAGCCTGTATGAAGTCAATCTGCTGCCGGATGACCGGGCGGCGACGAGCGCCCGGCTCGGCCATCTGGAATTCAACAACCGGGTTGAGGACGAGGTCGCTCGCATCCTGCAGGCCTCACCGCTGCGCCTCGGCGGCGAGCAGCATGGCAAGACCGCGACCGAACCCAGCCCGCCGGATGCCGAGGCGCGCCTGGCCATGGCAGAGAAGATCGCCAACCCGCAATTGCGGTTGGCCGTATCGGATCGGATCGCTTCCCAGAATATCCGGGACCAGCAAACCTATCTGACCCAGCAGCGCCAACTAAAAAGTCAGGCCAAGGATATCCTCGACCGGGGCGGTTCCTTCACCGACATTCCCTATCAGATGCTCATCGGCATCGATGCGAAAGGGAAGGCGGCGTTAAGCGCCTATGCCAAGGCCGGCGGCAAGGTGAAGACCGATCCCGTTGTCTATTATGGGCTGAAGAACCTCGCGCTCGATGATCCGCAGGCTTTTCTCGATGTCGATCTCAACGATCACCTCGGCGAGATCGATGCGAAGGACCTCGCGACGCTCGACCAATTGCAGCAGAGCCTGCGCAGTGGCCACCACGACCCGCAGCTCGACCTGGAGCGGGTCTATAAAGACAACATCGACCGAACCCTCCGCGGGCTCGATCTTTCGGCAACTGACATTGCGAAACTCTATCACCAGATCGACCGTGATCTGGCCGGCTACCAGGCCGCAACCGGCCGCAAGGCGACGCCGGCAGAGCAACAACAGTTGGCCGATCAGGCGGTGATCGATATGAAGCTCGATCAGCGGAGCTTCGCCATGACGCGATATGGCGGGGTCATCTCGACAACTAGCAGAACGGCGACCGCAAACGACAACTCATTCATGATTCGGACTGCGGATCATGTACCTCCATCTCAATCTAGCCCACCATCTAAAGAGGGCCCTGCTACGAGGGAGCCGGCGCAGCGGGCGGTACCAACTAATGTGGCACCTCCAAAGGAAAAGGTTTCAAAATCAAAGAACACCGCCCAGGCTGATGGACCGAAGGCAGATCAAGCCATTCGAGCATTAGAAAAATATAAAGCTGCGCAATGGCCAGTAGGGGAATATCGGACATTAACTAAACGTGACGCAGCTTCGGGGCAAGGTGCTGGTGGCTTCGGGCGTGGCCGAGATGGTGGGACAAAGGGGCATTGGGGAATTGATATCGAAGCTCCGGTTGGCTCTCCTGTCTATGCAGTGTCAGACGGCAAGGTTGTCCTCGTGGATTATAGCAAGTCATTTGGGTATCAGATCGTTATTGAGCATGCTGGCGGCTTTTACACGCAGTATGCGCATCTCAATTATCCATTCATTGTCAAGGGCGGTCGACCGCATCGAAGGAACAAGGATCTCGTCAAAGTCGGCCAGGTCGTGAAAGCTGGGGATCAAATCGCAGAGATCGGGCGAAGTGGAAACGCTATCAAGGTGAAATATTCTCATCTGCATTTCGAAGTGCGTTATGGAAGTGCCACGCCTCATCTCAACGGCGGCACGGTAGTTGACCCGCTTTTGTTTTTAAATTAAATTCTACTATAGGTAGAATTTCGGATTTGCTATGAAAACTCTGCTATGTGCCCTTATCGGGATCAGCTTATCGGGCTCTGCTTGGGCTGAGCGGTGTAAACCGTTTCACGATAGGGAGGATAGGTTTTCCTTTGGGAAAACGATGATTGGCGAAGCACGCAAGCCAATTCCGCCTTCAGCGCCGCAGTCGGAGAATTGCCGCGGCAGCCAAAAGCTCTCCGATTTTTGCGTTTACGTCGACACCGACGGTGTCACGTATTTTGTCGACGATAAAATAGTTGTTCGGAAGGAAATCCGGGATATTGCGGGCTATCGAGGCTCGTTGATCGCGGGTGTCGCCGATGGGGATGTCGTTGCTCAAGTGACTCACAAACTTGACGATTTGCCCTGGGATTTTCCCTCTTGGCACATCGAAACCGCTGAGGGAAATAACTCCGTTCTCGTTACGGATGTATGTGTGCTCAGCGGCAATGGCACGCTGGTTAATTACGAATTGGAATTTGATTGGCAAGACAGGTTGATCGGTATTGCGTCGTCATCCCAGCTTTATTGGCAAGAGTATTGGGAAACACAATAAGTGGGTCAAATAAGGTGAGCCATCATAAAGGCGCTCAGAGTTATCTGGGATGCATTGGCAATCGGGATGTTGGCCCAACTGGCTGGGATTGGTGGGGGCGACCTGGTTTTCGTCTTTGAAGACAAGGACGGTCAAGAAAAAGAACTGAAATCTGGCGATAGCGTAATGGCCGGTACCCGGATTGGGGCGGTTGGTCACACCGGTAATGCTGGCGGTGGGAAAGCTCACTTACATCTGGAAATTCGCGATGGGGAATAATGGCGTGGACCCGAATACAAGAGTGCTCATCAATCCAATGTATTTTCTTCGGTAGACTTTTAGCTATTGAGGGTTCTATGATTTATGGATCCATTAAAAATTGTATGTAGATGGTTAAGGTAGCATTGGTTTGCATCGCGTCTCTCTGCGTCGGGTTGTCGCTATCCGGGGCTTTTGCTGCCGATGCATGCAAGATTTTCGATGATATCGATGGTCGATATTCATTGGGCAATATTGCTATCGGCACGGCACAGACTGCCTTCATGACACGATCGGAAGCCGAAGAGTGCTATTCCAAAAGTGATATTGAAGGCGAGTGCGTATATGCCAATGGAAGCGGAATTCTATACGACATAAACCTAAATGGCTCGATTGAGCAAAGCACCGTTGGTCAAGCCAGACTAGATGATTCATCCGTATATCACGGGCTGCTGATTGCAGGAGTGAAACTGGGGGATACGGTCGATACTGTCACACAAAAACTCAGGTTTCTTCCGCGCGATTTCCCGACATGGTCATTCACTGCCTGGTCGGCAGATTCTCATGCCGCTCTGACGACCGGTAACTGCTTGCGAAGCAAAGGCGGCTCCGTCTGGAGCTATGTACTAGAATTTAGCGATGGGCGACTATCTGGTGCTGTCGCGATGCAGAAGGGTTATGAAAGCTCGGCTTGGTGAACCAAGCGGCGAACAAGTTTGGGATCCGGTATAAGCATCAAACGACTTGGAAAGATGTCAAAGACCGGCGGGACCGCGCACTGGGTGCATCAAACTAGTGTCGGCGGTGTGAAACTCGCGAGAAGAGCGCATGGAGGTAAGATGCCCTCCGCACCAGCGCCGGCGGCAGGCATCAGCGACATTGTAGATGCGGCGGCAGAAACAAAGCTGCTTTCGCGAAACCCAGAAAGCTTTCAAAGCGCAGTGGACGCAATGGCCGGTGACGCCGGCGTCAGTCATGTCACGATGGATGGAGAAGGCGTGGCAATCGCAGAGATCGGACGAAGTGGAAACGCTAGCAAGGTGAAATATTCTCATCTGCATTTCGAAGTACGTTATGGAAATGCGATGCCCCATCTTAACGGCGGTACCGTAGTTGACCCGCTTTTGTTTTTGAATTAAATTCTACTATAGGTAGAAATATCGGTCTGGTATGAAAACTCTAGCCACGTTGCTCGGACCGTATCTAGTTATGGCGCGCAAGTGGCGAAGGCATATGAAACACAGCCATGGCAGCAGGATCTAATTAGGGATAGAACCAGTTACCAGTTCCGGCGAGGAGATACTCCACCGCGCCAGAACTAGATTCGTTTATCAGTGCCAATATCGCCCGCATCGGCTAAACCGACAAAAATTCGCGTTAGACAATGAATGACGGCAGACCGTCGCTGCCTGAAAGCGCAATGTTGCGACAACTCGGCCTTCATTAGGCCACTTTTGCGGGTTATTTCTGGGTGAACGGCGAAAGTACCGATATCGCACATGCGTTAAGATAGACCGTAGTTAAGGTGTATTCGAACATGTTGGGCATCTGCAGATGGCGGCGACTTGCCTTGGTTAGCGTGGTCGCTCTTTCTTATGCTTGCGGTAATGTATTGGCCTTTACATTGGTCGATGCCTGGGGCGAGCCGGTTAGCTCAATGGCGGATATCGGCCGTATTCTTTTGGAAGCGTCCTCTGGCATAGCGCCCCTGTTTTTCCTCTCCTTCGTTGCAGCAGCTGTTCTTGGATTATTGATCCTACCCCGGAGATTGATGCGCGCCGCCTTCTGGTCCGTCCTCATTATTGCGGCTGTTGCCGGTTCTGCCGCGGCGAGTTTTGCCGGTTATCTCGCTATTTCGCACAATCCTCAGGAAATCTATCTCGATACGCGCGATGGGTTGAACATCCCTAACCTGTTTCCGATCGTCTATAGTTGGTTCTGTGTCTTTTTCTTTCCCTCGGCGATCCTCGGCTTGATGGTGCTGTGGTCCTGCAGCGGCATTGATGATACGCCACCAAGCGAATGAGCTGGATATATCGATCAGTGCGCCTCCGCCGGGGAAGCTGCTATCGGCCGGGATCTGACGCTGGATGAACATCAGCAACTCTTGGTCAGAAGACCGTCGAAGCGAGGGTTGTCCACCTCGCCTCTGAAACCGTGCCCGCATCGGGCAAGGGTGAATCTGCTGCGAATGACTACCGAAGTTCGATGGAATTTCAAAAGGATGTTGACATAATATCAATGTTTGATGTGATAAAAGCCATAAGAGGTGATTCATGGAGCCGCAGACATCGCCAAGCAAGAACGACACCATCACTGCTCCGACGGCAAGTCCCAGGTTGCCTGTTAACGCCGACGCCAATGCTCAGGGGGGAGTGCCGGCCGAAAGGTTTGGGCCGATTGGCAACCGAACAGACATCAAGCAAGCCATTGAGGCGAAGCAGTTGGGCGATCGTTTCGGCCTTAACTACGACCTGGTGCTTCGTAACCTTGACCGGCTGAGGCAAGCAGCCGCGCTGGAGGATGTCACGTTTGGGAAATTCCATCTGCCCTTTCGTATCGGTGAGGGCACTGATGCGGGAAGCGGCAATCCGGCAGAGACACCACAATCAGCACTAAACGATAAGGCACAAGCCACCAGCCCTTCATCGCGGCCCAGTTCGGCAAAAAAATCGGATGCTAACCACAGATTTAAGTCAGATGCAGGGGAGATCATCTCTCATGCTGAGAGCACAAAAAAATCAACTCATCGAGGCTTTATCGGTGAGTTGTTGACCACAATCGGCCGTAATACACCAGGTAAGCCGTTCGACATTGAGATACGGGGTTCGGTACCCGTATCTGCTCGAGGTAAACGAGAATGAAGATGCCGCCGCTCAGCTTCCTATTTGCTGCATTGCTTCTCTCCGGCTGCGAATCCCGCGAATCTGCCGAGGAATTGGCAAAAAAAGAACTGCAGAAATACTGTGAAGAAACCAAAGCCGATTGCTCGAATACACGTTTAAATTCGGTGCAACCGTGGGGGATGGGCTGGTTTTTCGATTACACGATTTCCGAGAAGCCGGAACATCTCGTCGCGATAATGGTGAGCCCTTTAGGCGGCGTGGAATTAACCCATATGCGAGACGATCAGTGAGCTGATGGGCTGCTCATTTCGCGGTTATCCTCACCTTCCTCGCCAATAAATTCCGGAGGCACGGCATCCGTCAGCCAGACGCCGTTTTCTGCCTGGTAGAATTTGAGGCCGCGCTCATGCATGCGGCCGGTGTCGATCGTGAGGACCACCGGTGTGCCGTAGCGCTGGCCGACGGCGGTGGCGGTTTGCGGATCGGCGGAGAGATGCACGTGGTGGCGCGATTTGGCAATCAGCCCTCGAGCGCGGATCGAGTCCAGGAAGCGTGTCGCGGTGCCGTGATAGAGCAAAGGTGGCGGCACCTTTTCTTCATAGGTGAGTGCCACCGTCTTTCGTCGAATGGCCCTGCACCGCGCGGATTCGCGTGCCGTCCGGTGAGAGGGAAAAGCGTTTCTTGTCGCGGGTCTCCACCACTTTCTCGATGAGGGCGCGGTCGAGTTTGCGTCCTGCTTTGGCGGCGCCGGCGATCAGTGTGTCGATCTGCGCCCAGCCTTCGCTGTCGAGGGTGAGGCCGATGCTCTGCGGCTGATGCCGCAGGACGTAGCTGAGGAATTTACTGGTTTCGGTGATCTTCATTTTCTTGTCGTCATTTTCTGTTGTTCGTCATGTTCTCTCATGCAGCGGCCATTGTCGACGGAAGGCCGGACCGGCGGCAAGTGAGATTTGCAACCTATAAGAGAAATTTCTTCAAAAGCCAAGCTTTCACAGGATCGCGCAATGCTTCGGAGGGCGACCGCACAAAGTGATGTTGATTATAAATCAATCAACCTGATATAATTGTCAATATATCAACGACGAGTTTGATCTCGCCGCCGCGAAGACCGGATCGCGCCCGGCATTGCAGCCCGACGACAGTGCGGTCCGGCGATCACGGAAGAAAGGATGCGGACATGGCCGATTTCGCGCGCAAGGCGGAGCAGGCGGCGGACAACGCCTGGGTCAAACTGGCGGCGCGGATCTCGCTGCCGGTCCTCGCTTTCCTCGGCATGCAGGCCTGGGGCGATCTGCGCGAGCAGGGACGCTCGATCAATCAGGTGCTGGTGAACCAGGCCGTGACCGATGCCAAGCTGGAAGACGCCCTGCGGCGTATCAACCGCCTGGAGGAAACGCAGACGCGCAAGGCGGCGCTCGACCTGGATCGCCTGGGCCTCGATCATCTGGGCATCGACCCTCGCGATACGACAATCCTCTCCACTGCTGAAAGGATGAAGCGATGGAACTATCCGTGATATCGCCTGCTGAAATCGCTTCTGCGGAAATCGCGCCCGTTGAAATCGCACCGGCCGGTCTGGCGATCATCGAGGAATATGAGGGATGTCATCTCACGGCCTATCTGTGCCCGGCCGGCATTCCCACCATCGGCTATGGCCATACCGGTCCCGATGTCACGATGCAGGATGTCGGCCGCCGCAGCATCACCAAGGTGGCGGCGGAAGCTTTGCTGGAAAGCGATCTGCGCCGGGTGAGCGATCAGGTGGCCGGTGCCTGCCGCGTCTCGGCCAATGCCAATCAGCATGCGGCCATGGTGTCGCTGGCCTTCAATATCGGCATCGGCAATTTCCGCAAATCGACCGTGCTGAACGCCCATAATCGCGGCGATACCCAGGCGGCGGGGCGCGCCTTCAATCTGTGGACCAAGGCGACAGTGCGGGGGCGTAAGGGCGAACGGGCTCGCAAGGTGGAGCTGCCCGGCCTGGTGTCGCGCCGGGCGCGGGAGGCGGCACTCTATCTCTCCGCCGTCCGGCCGGAAGACCGCACGGCGATGCCCCAGGGCTTCATCGAGGAACCGCCGATGCGGGCCTCGCCGGGTGTTGCGGGCGGCGGTATCGCGGCGGGGGCGGGCAGCCTGGCGGCGACGGCGGAGATCGCCCGGCAGGTCGGCGATATCGGCTATGCGGCCAGCCCGCTGGTCGATCTTGCCTTACGGGTCGGCCCGGTCGTCCTGGCGCTGGCGGCCGTGGCGGCGATCGGCTGGGTCGTCTATCGGCAGATGCGGCTGCGACGGGATGGATGGCTGTGAGGGCGGTATGGCTATGACGGGGATGTGGCTGTGATGGCCGTCATCGGGATATGGCTGCTGCGCTATTGGAAGCCGATCGTGATCGCCCTGGTGCTGCTCGCGGTACTGGGCCTGTTCGGCGTCATGCGACTGGAACTCGCCGCAGCCCGCCTGGCGGCCGATCGGGCGTCGGCCAGGACCACGCAGCAGATTCTGCGCGCCGAGGCGGCGGAGGCAGAGGTCGCACGGCAGAAAGGTTTCGTCAGCGAGCTCACCGCCATCAACCAGCGCAATGCCGCCTTGATGGCCAGCTATGAAGCGCGGCTCGCGGCGCAACAGGCGGCGGCGGATGCGACAACGCGTAAGCTCGCCGATCTCAAACGCTCCTATGCCGCCGCGATCAACGACATCAAAGGCGCGGATAGCAAAACCGGGGATATCAAACATGCGAAACAGCAAGCAGCACCTCTGTCAGCTCCTGCCCGTACTGGCCTTGCTCGGCTGTGGTGCCTGCAGCAGCGGCAAGGCGATTTCGACGCCTGCCCCGGCGATTGAATACAAGCTGGTCGAACCGCCGATCGATCGAGGCTTGCTGAGCTGCAGCGATGGGCCGGACTGGTCGGTGGCGGATCTCGCCTGGGATCTCGACCTGCTGGCGCTTACCTATGGCTATCAGGCGGCCTGGCTGGACTGCAAGACGAAGCTGGAGGCGATCCGCGCCCTCGATACGCGGCAAGTGGCGGAACGGCGCTGAGATGGCCGTCGATCAGCGACAGCACCAGCGCCGCCGCCATCAGGCCGAGCAGCCAGATCGCTATCGCCGCCGGCCGCGATGCGGCAAGCGCCGCTGCGACCGGTAGCATGGCCATGAGGGCGAGGTTGTTGGCGCTTTCGGAAATCGCCAGGACCGGGCCGGGCAGCGGGCCGGCGCGCTGTGCCAGCAAGGCGGTGCTGATCGGCGCCGCCATGCCGAGGCCAATTCCCCAGAGGCAGAGGGCGGCGAGGGCGATGATCAGATTGGCCGGTACCAGGAACAGCGCCATCGCCAGGGCAATCAGCAACAGCACGGCTGGCAGCGCCGTCTCGATCCGCCGCAACAGGCGCTGTACCGGCTGTGCCATGAGATTGCCTAGACCGAGGCCGATGCCGAACAGCGATGTCGCCAGGCCCACATCCGCTGTCGCCAGGCCGAACTGCCGGCGCAGGATTTCCCCCGACAGCAGATAGCCCGCAACGGCGGCACCGAGCCATATGGCTTTTGTCGCGAGCGGCCGCAGCAGCGGTGCGTGACGCAGCTGCGCGAGGCTGGCATTCGACACTGTGATGCGCGGCGTTCCGTGTGGCAGATAGATCGCGGCGCAGGCGCTGACGGTGAGTCCCGCCACGGCCAATGCCCCGAAGGCCGCGCGCCAATCCATCGCCTCGGTCAAGAGCCCGGCAAAAACGGGGCCGCTGACGATGCCGCCGGTTATGCCGAGCGTCACCAGCCCCATGGCGCCGGTCTGGCTTTGCGGCGGCACCAGATCGGCGATCAAGGCGAAGACCGGCGCGATCAAGGCCGCCGCAGCCACGCCGCCGAGAATCCGCAACAGCAGGGCAATCTCGATTGTCGGCGCCAATGGCAGTACCGCCGCATCCAGTGCGAAAAGCAGCAGCGCCGCCAGGATCAGCCGCCGACGCGGCCAGTGCCTGAAGGCAAGACCGATGACCGGCGCGGCAGCAGCATAGGCGAAAGCATGAGCCGAGATCAGCCAACTCGCCTCGGCCGGACTGCCGCCGAAAGCCTCGGCCAGTGGCGTCAACAGGGGCGCCAGCATGAATTCACCGGCGCCAATCAAATAAACCGAGGCCGCCAAAACGGCCGCCAGGCGGTAAGACCACATGGAGTCGTTCCTGTGTTGATGGAGAGAGGGAGAGGTGCGTTCGCTGCGGGATGAGGATGACGCCGGTGTCAGCACCGCTGCGATGACCGGAGCAAATTTGTCACCCTCGAGCCCGACCCGCTGGCGTCCGGTTTAGGTTGATGTGCGGCGTTCGATGTATTTGGGATGCTTATGTAAAGCGATGGTGCCGATCTTGCAAGACGCCCACCATCCCCCGCTTGTCATCAACTCTGTTGATATTGGAGTTGATCTCTGACCCTAGCATTGGCGATGACGATGATCTTTCGCATGATGGCGCCGATGGCGACGCGAGGTTTTTTGCCGCGTGCGAGGAGAGCTTTATAGGTTTGAGCGAGGTCTGAGTTGCTGCGGGTGACGGCCATGGCTGGCATGAAGAG
>SSEL01000053.1 GCA_008012315.1 Rhodospirillaceae bacterium | reverse complement strand
TGCCAGTCCTCGCGCTGGCGGCGCACTTCATGGATTTCGACGCCGCCGTGACGCTCATGGATGGAACGGAAGGCCGCGCCCGCTTCGATGGATTGGAGCTGCTGCGGATCACCGACCAGCACTACCTTTGCGCCAGCTTCCGCCGCGTGGGACAGGACGCGCTCCAACTGCCGCGTGCCGACCATGCCCGCCTCGTCGATGACAAGCACGTCGCGCGCTGTGAGCATGTCGCGGCCGTTCTTCCAGCCATGCTCCATGCTGGCGATGGTGCGGGACGCAATGCCCGATCCGCTTTCCAGATTCTCGGCAGCGATACCGGACAGGGCTACGCCGCGCACCTCGTAGTCCGCAGCTTCCCAAGCTTCGCGCGCCACACCGAGCATGGCGCTCTTTCCCGTCCCGGCATAGCCGACGACAATGCCGAGACCGCGCCCGTCCGTGACATGCGAAAGCGCGTTGGCCTGTTCGCCGGAAAGGGTCAGCCCACGATCCGCCGCGCGCGCCAGAGCCCGGTCCTGATCCTGCTCGCCGACGCGATGGCGCTCCCGTTCGGCCATCATCGCGGCAGCGCGGTGCAGGCGCTGTTCGGCCTCGATCATGTCGCGGGTGGTGAAGCGGTCCTGCCCGGTATCGTCCTTGCCGAGTTCGACCAGGTCGGGCGCCCCCCGCATCGCGCCCATGACCTCGTTGAACTGGTCGATCCCGTCGCTGTGCCTGTGCGCGAACAGCGCCATGTCGCGGCGCGTGAAGGTCGATTGCTGCTGTGTGATCGCGTCCAGTGCCAGGTTGGGATCGGCGACGATCCGCGCGCCGTTCTCGCGGGCGATGCGCCGGTGATCCTCGGCGCGGTCGGCCTCAAGCCCGGCGGCCTCGATGCGCTGCGCCGGTGCGCCGATCTTGGTCTGCGGCTCAAGGCCGATGCCCTGCGCCTCAAGGCTGCGATGGTCGATCCGCGCATCGATGTCGAGTTCGGCTAGGCGCTCATTGACGTGATCGGCCCAACGCTCGCGCCAATGCTCGACAAGCTCGGTGCGGTTCCACTCCCGCACCTTCTGGCCGAACCCGTTGTCGTCCACGCTGCGCATGGTCAGCATGACATGGGCATGGGGTTTCGGCATTCCGTCCGCGCCGATGTCCCAATGCACATTGAGGTCGGCGATCATACCCTGATCGACAAACTCGGATTGCACAAAATCGCGGGCCAGTTCGACGCCCTGCGCCTGTGTCATTTCACGCGGAATGGCGAACTCCACCTCGCGGCAAAGCTGGGCGTCCTTCCGCTTCTCGAAAGCTTCAACGTCATTCCAGAGCTTTTCGCGGTCGTGCCATTCCTCCGGCGCGTTCTCCGGCAACATGACCTCGGAATGGACGACGCCGGGCTTGTTCGAAAAGTCATGGTCGCGCTCCAGCCGGTCATCGCGCAGCCGCGATGCCGAGCGATAGGCGGCGGCGGCGACCGCGCTGCGGCCCGCCGCGCGTCCGATGACCTGAACGGAGAAATGGTAGATCGCCATGGCGACCGACCAGATACTGCCCTCAAGCGCACGTCGGAACGACGTATAAGCGCGCCCTCGAAATGAATTTCTCGGGACGGTCCGCGACGTTCCACCCCGTCCCGGCAACCTTACAGCATTCCGGCCGACACGAAACTATCATCGCTCCATCGACTGCTTATGGAGGACATGATGCGGAAACCGAGAGACTTTGATGCGGAACTGAAGGCGCTGGAGGACAAGGCCAAAGACCTCAAGAACCGCAAGGTGCAGCAACTCGGCGAACTGGTGATCTCGACCGGAGCCGACGCGCTCACCGCCGATGAATTGGTTGGTGCGCTGATCGTGCTGGCCGAGACGAAGGACATTGCCAAACGGGAGGCGTGGGCGAAACGTGGGGCCGCGTTCTTTCAGAACCGGGCGCGGCGATCTGCGCCAGCGCCTGATCGCGACGCTGGCGGCGCTCAACCGCAATCGGACAGCACGCAATCGCCATCAGGCACAGCAGGCGCGGCATGACATGCGGACGTGGCAGGTCGAGCGCCGCAAGCGCACGCGCCATCTGATCGAACTCGGCGGTCTCGTCGTCAAAGCCGGGGTCGTTGACCTGGCCGGCGATGATCGCGCAACCATCTACGGCGCGCTGCTCTGGGCGGCCGAAAAGCTCCAGAGCGATGAGCGCGAGAAGGCGTTGGCGCTGTGGACCGCGAAGGGGAAGCAGGCGTTCGAGGCGGAACGCGCCAGCACGAATCTCACCGCCACGCAGGACCATCCCTATGGGGCGTGACCGATGGCGGGCGGATTATTGCGCAAATCTGCGTCTGGCAGCCTTCGTTGGGCGTGAGCGTACATGCCCGATAGGCTGCGTGCCCTCATTCCCAATCGGCCGATTTCAGACCAAGGCTGCGAGCGTTCTCCGAAACCGCGCGCCGCACGTTGTCGCCGACTCCATCTGGAAACTCGGCCGAGATTTCGACCACAAGGCGGACGGTCGCATTCGGATCGGATGTGAGCACCGACACGATTTCTTCGGCGATCTGCACCAGGCGCATTTTCGCGGTCGCGGGCGGAACCTCGGCTGAGCCGTAGAAGGTTTTCAGCTTTGCGGCGGCCGGTGCGGGCGGGATCGTCACCACCGTCGGCGATGCGCTCCCGCCATTGGAGATATAGCCACCAGGCCCCTCGGCTACGCCACTCGGTGTCGTGGCGGTGGTCGGCTCAACAGCAGGAGTCGCCGTTGGCCGGATTGCATCCTCATAGGCTTGAGCCGCTTGTGGCTCGATCAAAAGCAAGGTGTCGTCGAAGACGGCGTTGCCATCACCGAGTGAAAATCCCTCAAACTTGCCGTCGGCTTCACCATAGGCGGTGCCGAAAAAGTCCTTGCTGGCAGCACCGGCACGGATCGCCTGCGCCAGAACATCCTTCGTCTTGAGGCGCGGCATGTAGAGATAGCGCAAGGTATCCTCGAAGAAGCTGGCCGCGTTCGCCGCGCTCTGCCCGCTCTTCCAATAAAGCTCCTTGAGCTTGGTGCGCAGATGGATTGGCGACCAGGTAGCGATCACCAGCTCGTTGTCGCTGCAAACCCGCTCGATCTCGCCACCAAATGAGCCGCCGGTCGTGTTCAGGGCAAACGCCTCGATGCCCGGCTTGGGATCGGTCGGCGTATCCATCATCGGGCAGAGCAGCCATTTGTAGCATTCGCGGACCACGCGCGGCAGCGCATCCTCGGCACTCTTCAGTTCCTTCTCGGCCTGGTTCTTCTGCAAGAGGTCGATGTTCAGGCGGCCTTCCTTCACATCCTCGACGATCGATCCCCACGCGAGCGCGACGCGCGTTGCGTCGTTGAGCCGGGAAAGCGCGCCGTGATCGGGGGCGAGGAAGAGCAGCCGGTTGCTGCGATAGCGTGGCTTCGCACCGTTCTTGCCGATAGTCTCAAGCACCGCCTCAAAGGCGAGCCGGTGCTCTTCGCGGGCATACCAAGCCTCCGGCGGCAACACGACAAGCCGCAGGGCGCTATCGTCCGGCACGTCGCTATGCGGCGTGAAGGTATGCACGCCGTCGAAGGACGTGACATTGCCCACCGTCTTCTTCAAAGCGTCGGCGATCTTGCCGCGCACTTCCGTCCGGTCATCGAATCGGCGCTTCCTGTCCTCCATCTCCCGGCGCAGATTGGCGCGGGTGTCGAACCAGAATCGGGTCGCATCCTGGCTCCTGTCGCCGGAGGCGTTGAGATAGTGCAGCCGGTCAGCGAGTCGGCCGAGCGCATCGGCATAGATGGACGCGGCCTGTCCCGGCTGAAGGCAGCCAAGTACGATGTGCGCCCGGTCGAGGCCGCGCGCAGCGACCTTGGACGCAACCGACGACGGGGCGCTGCCGAGAAAGATCGTGCGGGCAATACGCCGCGCGGCCGCCACCTGACCGAAGCGCGGCTCCTTGCTTTCCAGGGCCGTCGTCTCGGCACGGTCGCTGTCGATGTCCCGCTCGATCACCGCATCCCAGCCTGCCGGCAGATAGTAGGTCAGCTCGTTGCGGCTGCTGCTGTCATGGAGCGGCAGGCTGCCGGGCATGATGAGCAGGTCTTTGTTGTCGTCCTTCCACAGCCGGTAGATGACCTTCGCCATGAGCTTCAGGACGCCGCGCGTGCGCTGGAAGCCGTCGATGGTCGTCCAGTCCTCATAGAGGCGATCGAACACCTCCGGGTGGATCGGATAGGCGTGCAGCAGCCGCTCGAAATAGCGGCGCTCCTGCGTATCGGCCGGGAGCTTCACGCCCTCGGCGATGTAGGCGTCGGCGAAGGCGCGGCACACGGCTTCGCGGGTCTTTTCGTCGCGCACCGGCTCAAACAGGCGGCGGCGAACAATCTCGAACGCCTCCTCGGTCGCCACCGGCTTCCAAAGCGCCTGCACGCGCCCGAAGGTCTTTTCGAGAGCCCGCAACGACGCCACGCCGCGCTGACTGCCCGCTTCAAGATCGGATTCCGGCAAGGAAGCGAGCACGAAGGCGCGCGGCACCAGCTTCACCGCTTCGGTGAGAGCCTGCACGAAGGACAGGTTGGAATCATAGCTGCCGCCGCTGATCGCCTGCGATTCCGGGAACTGGCGGATATAGGCGACCAACTCGTCGATCAGCACGACGCATGGGGCGTGGCGCCCCAAAAGGTCGCGCAGCACGTCCTTGCCGGGGGACGTGCCGGTGGCATCCGCCTCGGCGACGAGCGCGAACGCTTCCGCGCCTCCGAGTTGCCATGCCATCTCGCCCCACAGGGTCTTGATCGTCTGGCTCCCGCGCTTCCACGGCTGGCCCGGGGCGTGCGCGGTGCCGTCCAGCACCGCGACGCGGGCCTGCGGCACATCCATCAAGCCCGCACGGTCGACTAGCGCGGGAATGCCGGCGAGATCCGACAAGGCGCATTTGCGGCTGGCCAGGTGATAGACGGCGAGCATGGTGTGCGTCTTGCCGCCGCCGAATGCGGTCTGAAGCTGCACGACCGGCTCGCCGCCTCGGCCGGCGAGGCGCTGCGCCACCTGCGTCAGCAGCATGGCCATGCCCTCGGTGATGAAGGTGCGGTCGAAGAACGCGCCCGCATCCTGATATTCACGGCTGGCCCTTCCGGTGCTAACTGCCGTGATGTCGGCCGCGAACTCCGATTGCTGAAACGTGCCTTCCAGCACGTCCCGATGGGGTACAGCCACTTCTCTCCAAGGTTTCATCGCCGGCTCCCCCCTTCAACCAAACAGATCGCTTTGATGCGCCTTCGGCGCCGCAGTAGCGGCGGCCTCGATGGCGCTCCAGCTTGTTATGATTTCGTTGTATGCGCGGGCGTCTTCGGCCCAGCCCGCCCGTTCGCACAGCGTATAGAGACGATAAGCGAGCTGGCGCGTTGCCTCGGCTTTAGCCGCGACAACGGAAAGCACCTTGCCCGCTCCGGTTTCGCCATCCGCTTTGAAAACACGGATCAGATGATGCAGCACTTCCCAGACCGGCAGGCGGTCATCGGCAGCCGGGTTCCATTCGGACGGGTATTCACCCCACTTCAGCAGCCGAACAATGCCGCCTGCGGCAGAGATCACCCCGGCATGTTTAACACCGTCAACGCTAGTGCCTTTGGCACGCGCGAGCGTGTCGGCCTCACCGAAACGGCCTTCCTTCCAGCCATATTGCTCAAACCAGTGCAGGCAGAATTGCGTGTCGTGGTCGAAATCATCCTCAGCGAGGAAGCGATTGATCAGTTCCAAGGCACTGCCAACTTTCATTGGCGTGCCATCCGCTTCCAGCACAGCGGCATATTTGGAGAAGACGGCCATGCCAGGACCAATGATAGCTTGTGATAAGTCCACCGGCGCAACTGGCGAGCGATCATCACCCGAGCCGCGCGTCATCTCATCGAGCGCCTCCGGCAGAATTTGATTCAACTCTCTGAGAAAGACTCTACGAGAAACGGACGGAGCCTCCTCCGGTCGCCTCTGGCAAACAAGGATAATGCTCGACGCTAGGACGTTTGTGCCAGACTTTAGCCCCTGGTCGCGCTCCGTCCGCATCGGCCATGTTCCGGTGACAGCAAGGCCAGACCGCAAAACGGCTTCTAAGAATGTTTCCCAGCCAGTGCTGATGGTGCCGCCATCCGTTCGGGTCTCGGCCTGCTTGAACGCATAGTAAATTGTGATGGGAACAGCAGGATGAGAGCGACCCACGAGTCGCCGCATAGCTGTAGTCATTCCTTCCAAGAAAAAATTTTCGGCAGCTTTTTTTGTTCCATGCCTTGAAGAGCTTGCAACTAATTCATCCGCTTTTGGTGTTTCACGAGTCGCAAATAGAGATGGAAAAACTTCTCTTAGAGAAGGTCGCAGCCAGACATAGAAAAAATCAGATAGATCGGCGTAGTTTATATTGTCGTAATATGGCGGATCTGTCGAAATCACCACAGGGCCATCAATAGGTGCCTGGCGCTGCGCGTCTGCCACAGCAGCAACACCTTGAGTTTTTGCAGAAAGGCTTGTTTGAATAACGCGGACAATCCAATCAATTGCGCCGCCCCAGTTACCTGTCGAACTGGAAAAGGGATTCGCCTCGGCATGATCCCACACCATACGGATTGCTTGCCGCCCAAATGTTTGGACTATGAAATCTCCAGCCCACGGGGTAAACGACGACCAATAGTTCGCACTCCTCCCGACCGCGAGCGCTATATAAGTGGCAATTGAATCGGCATAAGCGCACGATCCAGACCCACCACGTTCTAGCGATAGAGAATCTTGCGGGATATTGGTCTTTGTAACGTCTCGAAGAACAATAGACCTGACTTCTTTCACAAGATCAGCAAAAGTCGTGAGAGCCACCAACTGGCGCTGATCAAAAGCATCACCCCAAGTCGGCATGCCGTACATCGGCAGTCGATCAACATCATGATTGGGCGTGGGTACCTTGAGATCCGGCTTCCAATTCGGGAGCATGGAATTGGCCAGGTGTTCCATCTCCGCCGTAGGCTGGATATGTGTGCGGCCTGCGCTAGTCTCGGCTATCACGGCGAGAAGGCGGGTTCCCATGCGTCCAGCTTGCGCTTCAGCGCGAATATACTTTGCTTCGATTGGAACACCGGACATCAGGCAACGAAAATTCGAGCCGCCTAGCTTCGTCCCATCGGCGGCCTCTCTCGGTATTTTTCCGAGTTTGACCGTGAAGTAATATTTATCTTCGATAATAACGGGCTGGATATAAGCCTCCTTCCCAGCCTTGCTCGATAGCACGAAGCTTGAGGTAAGAGGCACATCAACATGACTAAAGGCCGGGTTCGGGCTCTTTACAGTCCGGGCCCAAATCCACGCGATAACGGTCAGCTTCTGGCCAACAAACGGCTTTAGGTCCGCTCGTCCCGTCGTCATGTCCACCGTGATTTCGACCGGCGGATAAAGATGGCCGATGCGCTTCTGCGCTTCCTCACGCATCCATTGGCCATAATAGCGCACATCCTCCGCAAGGCCCTGCGCGCCCTTCCATTGCCGCCCGACAAGATCGCGACTGCTGGACGCTTCAGGATTCACCGGCGGCCGATCAGCAAATTTCGGCGGGATCTCGATCATAGCCTTGTTGATAAGCACTGCGACCGGATTGAGGTCGGAGGCATAGGATTCGAGGCCGAGCCGTTGCGCCTCCAAGGGCAACGCCCCGCCGCCCGCGAAGGGATCATGAAATGCGGGCAGTTTATCGGGATTGAACAGTTCAGTCGCCTGCGGGTGATCCCTGTTGAGGTCGCAGGTCTCGCGCCAAGACTTGCGAATTTCCGCGCGGGCCTTTTCCAGCACAGCTTCGTTGGTGGTGCTTTCCCACTTCACCAAATCCTTGATGATGGCGAAGAGTCGGTTGCGGCCGGCAGCCCAACTCGCCTTGATGTTGTTCGGCGGAATCTCGCCCGGATGCTCAAGCTCCCATTTCCACGACGGATCGTTGACCATTTGCGCGAAGATGACGGCGCGCGCGGCGGCCAGCGGTCGCCGCGCCCACCATAGATGCAGCGTGCTCGGATGCCCGTGCCGGATCGACTTCTCGCGCGCAGCAGCCTCGTTGATAGCATCCAACGGCAGCGCGACTTCGATCAGTTTGCGGGGTGACTTAATCTCGAATGTCACGATTCTGCTCCTTCCGCAGGAATGCTGCAAAATTCGGACATCTCGTCGATGATCTGTTTTGCTGGCTTTGATAAAATCAAAAAACTTTGAGGCGGGTTGTAATTTACAAGCTTATTTATTTCCCCCGTCTTCTTTGGATTCATCGCCAATTCGAATGATCCAATCCTATAACATCCTATGGAATTGCCATTTCCTACATAGGAATAAATCTCTTTTTCTGAAAGTCCGATTTCATCGGCCAAATTAACAGCTTCGATCAGAGTAATACCGCAAGCACTGTTAATTTTTGCTCGCCCGCATATCGCTCCGATTGGGCTGTTCACATGGACATAAAGCCATTCGTAGGCGTCTTTGGGAATCCGCTTCCGAATAATGCAGCTTATCCGTCCGCTATTGAGGGCGTCATGCCAACGAGAGTCGAAGGACACAATTATTGCATCCGATCTATCTTCGGCACTCGATGCCTTGGCGTCAGTAATAGTTCCACCCATACTCATTGTCTTTCCGTCAACACATGGCGGATGGCCGTGTAAAATGGCAGGCTCTGCGCGATCTGAAGCTCTTCGGCAAAATACGCGCGGATATCGTCTGGCGGCCAACCTGCGTTGAAAGCCGTATCGGCGTCGTTGACGTATCCCGACACTGCGATCTTGCGCATGGCGCGCAATCGACCCCACTCGGCATCAAGCGAGAAGACCCGCAGCGTCTCGCTGGCGCGATGCTGGTCCGCTGCTGAAAGGCCATGCCGAATGCTGATCGTTCCGTCCGACTGGAAGATGAAGAAGGCGTCGGGGTCGTCGGCACACGGGTTAACCAGGTCGTTGACATTGTACGGACCTGCACCGTGATCCTTGAAGTGACCGCAGGAGTCCGTTTGATCGCAAGACCAGAAGAGATTGCTCCAGTCGAAGGTGAGGTGACGATAGGCTGGATCACCCTTACGACGGAAGTGCTCTATATGCTGCCCAAGCGTGTCGATGTCGCCTTCACAATAGGCGCAGCGGCGGCGCTGTATCGCTTCCAGATGCGTCCTGATCTCCGCCTTGTGGGCAGGCGTCACATCGTCCCATGAATGAGCTCCATGTTGATACCCGCCCAAGCAGGGCGGCGCGGCGCAGGTCGTCCGATCGAGTTTCCGCATGTCATGCGCCCTCCGGTCGGCTCTTGGTGAGCCGGAACCGTTGGAAGCGGGCTAGACGGTCGACCTCCAGCATGACCGGATGGCTTTCGCCGTAGTGTTTGATCAGGCGTTGCCGCAGGGCCGCTGCCTCCTGCCCTTCGGCTTCGCCTGCCTCGATGAGCTTGCGATAGGCGCTAAGGGCCTCCGTTTCGGCAAGCTGCGGAACCGGGTCCACGTCCATCACGCTCGCCAGGACATCCGCGCTCTCGACGCCGCGGGTTTGAATCAGGGGCGTTTCGATCACCACGTCGCCATCCTTGATGTGAAGGACGCGGATCGACGACTTATCGACCGTCGAAAGCACATGCGGGCTGTGCGTGCTGACGATGATCTGAAGCGCGGGAAACGCGCTTTGCAGTAGGCCGAGCACCTGCTGCTGCCAGCGGGGATGCAGGTGCATGTCCACTTCATCGACGATCAGCACGCCGGGAGTCTCGAGCGCGGCCCGGTCACTCAGTTGCGGATTGAGGCTGGCGCAGCGGCGCGCGACATCGGCGACAAGGGCCAGCATGGTGCGCACGCCATCGCTCAGCATGGACAAGGGCAGTTCGCCCCGCGTCTCGTGCTTGGCTGTCAGGGTGTGAAGCTCGTCATCCCAGCGAAGACTTGACCAGCCGGTCGGCCGAAGAACCGTGTCCGTGGCAGTCTTCACGCCTTCGATCATCGCAAGATTGGCTTGCAGGCTCTCGCGGAAGGAAGGCGATGCCGTCTGCCTGAAGCGGTGCTCGAACCAGGCCGAAATGCCTTTGAAGGACGAAGATGAGGTGAGGCTATCGGCATAGCCGGCGACGCGCTCCCCGACATTGGTGATGGAGGAGCGGCGATATTCGGTCTGTCGCTGCTCGCTCCAGAGGCGGCCTGTTCCATAGTAGGCGATGAGCGGCAGAAGCGCCGAGTCCGACAGGAAGGGCTGCGCGGCCGCTTTCATCGAACCCAAGTGCCGCGTGCTCGGCCGCACCTTGTCGCCATAGGTTCTGACCGCGCTCTTCCACGTCACGGCCGCGTCCTGGACGATGGCCTGCGCTTCGTATTCGGTCGGCAGGCAAGGCGACATCCTGCGTTCCTGATCGAGGACCAGGCGCACATCGCTCCGCTCGATCCGCCGTACCTTTTCCGGCGGATCGAGCGTGTTGACGAACACGGACAGCGCCGCAGCGGCAGCGTCCAGCACGGCGGTCTTGCCGCTGCCGTTCTCCGCCACCAGCACGGTGAGGCGATCATGGAACGCGACTTCGCAATGGGCGAAGCAGCGGAAATTCGTCAGCGATAGCTTGTCGAGGCGCAGCGCGGTCATCGGGCCTCCGCCTTGGCGAGCAGGTCGCCCAGATTGAAGTTGATGGACGCGACACCCCAGCCCGGTTCACGGTCGAATGGGCTGGGAATGTAGTGGGGGCCGTCGATAGCGTCGTTGTCCCCGACGATGGCAATCGCCAGAACGAACTTCTCACCCTGATTGAAGGCGTAGAGCATCTCGTTGCGCGTGATGGTGACGGTGCTCGCGCCCTTCACCCGCCCCTTCACTTCAATGTGCCTGGGATCGGGTTGCCGACCCTCAACGGCTGGCGGATAAGAGGTTAGATCCCAGCCGCATTTTGCGGCGGAGACATCGACGACACGGCAACCGCGCGCTTCCTCGGCCTGCCGAACGGCCATCATGGCAAGCTGTTCAATGCGCGAACGCGCCGCTGCATCGGCTGCGAAGGTCGTCGCCACCGGATCGACCGGCTCGTCGCCACGAAGCTTGTTCATCAAGCCGGCCGGCACGATCAGCGCCGCGCCCAGCACGACCGGCGTGCCGTTCACGACATGACGCATGGCCTGAAGCTCCTTCTTGCGGCCGTCGAGGCGGCCTTGAAGATCGCCAAGCGTGCGTTCGACATTCTGAAGGTTGAGCCGCACGTCCTTGCCGACCTCGGCGTCGTCCTTGAGCTTCAGCCAACGATCCTGCCAGAAGGCGATTTCCTTGCTCAGCCGCTCATGGACGGCGTTCAGCGTCTTCTCCACATGGTCGATGCGCCGCTGAGCAACGTCGCCATAATGCTCCGGCACCAAGGTCGTCGCCGCCAAAGACAAGGCGCGGGCTTCCTGACCAGAAGACAGCCAGGGAGCATCGAGCATGTCCTTGAGCAAGGGACGCTCGGCTTCCGGCAGAGGATCAAGGTCGAGGTGTGGCGCCCATCCGGCAAAGGCCGCTTGCCCGTCCGGGCCGACACGCACGAATTGCAGCCGCTTGGAAAGCACCGAGCCGTCGCCAGATTTGATCTCGTGCGTCAGCAGAAACAGCATCCCTGGGTCGAACCCTTCATCGGATGGATCAACCAGGATCGACCCCTGCCGCAGAAGGTTGGTGTGCTGCTCAAGGATCATGTCCGACATGGCAAGCATGAGCGGATGGCCGGGGTGCATGAGCACGGCGCGTTCCAGCCCCGGCTTGTCGAGCGGCTGGATAGCCTGGCGCTCGAAGCAAACGCGGCTGTAGCGCCGTAGAACCGGCTCATGCTCACGACGGTTTCGACCCGTGAGGCGGCGGTCGCGATCGCGGATCGCCGCCGGAATATGCGTGATCTCTGACCGTCCGGCCTCACGCGGATGCGCCGTGCCACCAAGCGCGTCGAGAGCCTTGTTGAAAAAGGCCCGCACGAAGAACGGCTGAAGCCTTCGCGCCTCCGCCTTTTCCATCTCCTCCTTCACGGCAAACAGCCGATCCGCACTCATCGTCTCCTGCGCAAGGGCATTGCGGTTCAAGAGAGATTTCAGGTGGTCGTGGTCGAGCGCGTTGTCGATCTTCTGGGTCAGCCGGGCACGGACTTCTGGGCGATCGCCATAGCGGATGGCCTCGACCAGAAGATCCTTGAGACTGGTCCCCTCAAACACCTCGCCCAGAATATCGAAGACGCGGCCATGAAGGGCCTGGCTCTCGACCTCCAGCTTCATCAGCAGGCGGTGATAGACATCGCCCTCGCGGGTTTCCTTGGAGACGAGATTCCACAGGTGGCAAACCTCGGTCTGCCCGATGCGGTGGATGCGGCCGAACCGCTGCTCCAGCCGGTTCGGGTTCCAGGGAAGGTCATAGTTGACCATCAGGTTCGCGTTCTGAAGGTTCACGCCTTCGCCAGCGGCGTCCGTCGCTACCAGCACGCGCACATCGGGATCGGAGCGGAAGAGCGCCTGAAGGCGGCGGCGCTCGTCCCGATGCGTGCCGCCGTGGATGGTCACGATGGCATCGGGATTGCCGAGCACACCGGCAATCCGCGCCTGAAGGTAGTTCAGCGTGTCGCGGTGTTCGGAAAAGATGATGATCTTGCGCTGTCGGCCGGCGGCGTCGCGCGTTTCGGGATGGTTCTGAAGGATTCTGGACAGCTCATCCCATTTGCGATCCTTCCCGGAAGCGACGACAGCCTTGGCCTGCTCCTCCAGCCCCTTCAGGATGACGATCTCGGCTTCAAGCTCGACGACGGTTTTGGCGGCCGTAGCGTCGTCGATCAGGTTTTCTTCCAGAGTTTCCTGCTCTTCGGCGCTCAGGTCGTCGTCATCCTCTGGAGCGCCAGCGTAGGTTTCGGCGAGCGCGTGCCGCCCTTTGATGCCGAGCTTTTCATCGCGCAGCCGGTTCTCAAGCCGCTCGCGGCGGCGCTTGAGCGACTGGAAGATTGCTTCCGGGCTTGAGGCGAGACGCCGTTGCAATGCGGCTAAGGCGAAGCCGACAGAACCCTTGCGCGCGCCTTCGAGCTGGTCGGCCTTGCCCATCTCGGTTTGCACATAGTTGGTGACGGCCTCGTACAAGGCCGCTTCGATCGGCGAGAGTTCGTAGTTGACCGTGTAGGCCCTGCGCTCCGGGAAGAGCGGGGTGCCGTCGAACTTGACCAGCTCCTCTTTGACCATGCGGCGCATAAGGTCGGAGGCATCAACCTTGTGAACCCCATCGCGGAACTTGCCATAGAAGCGGTCGGAATCGAGCAACGATAGGAAAAGCTGAAAGTCCTCCTCCTTGCCGTTGTGCGGTGTTGCCGTCATCAACAGCAGGTGCCGGACATGCGCGCCCAGCTTCTCCGCGAAGCGGAAGCGGCCCGTCTTTTCCAGCTTGGAACCGAAATAGTGCGCGGAGAGCTTATGCGCCTCGTCGAAGACGGCCAAATCCCAGCCAGGCGCGCAGAGTTTTTCTTGAAGCTCTTCGTTGCGGGAGAGCTGATCGAGCCGAACGATAAGGCGGGGATAATCGTCGAATGGGTTCCCGCTCGGCGAGGTCTGCTCCAGAAGCGGCGAATAGACGTGAAACTCTAGCCCGAATTTCTCGTAGAGCTCGTCCCGCCATTGTTCGACCAGGCTGCCGGGCGCGACGATCAGGATGCGATGCGAGTCTGCGCGCATGATGAGTTCGCGGATATAGAGGCCCGCCATGATCGTCTTGCCGGCGCCAGGGTCATCGGCGAGGACGAACCGCAAAGGTTGCCGGGGCAACAGCGATTCATAGACAGCGGTGATCTGGTGCGGCAGCGGCTCCACATTCGAGCTATGGACCGCCATCATCGGGTCGAACAGGAAGGCGAGGTCGATCCGCTTGGCCTCGCAGGCAAGCTGGAACGCCGCGCCATCGCCGTCGAAGGAAAACGGCCGTTCCACTGTGGCAATATCGACAGAAGGCTCGTCGCCCCTGTTGAGCAGCCGCTCCTTCATGCCGCCGTCAGGGGTCCGATAGATGAGCTGAACCGATCCCTCCCCAAGGGGGACGACAGCAACAGCCGTCACCACCTGGGATGGCTCGATCCCGGATAAACTGACGCCGGATTTTATGTCTTCGAGCTTCATGCGACGGCCGGCTTTCCCTGGAGTTCTGGAGCCTTCGTCCAAAAGCTTTTTGCAACCAAATGGGGCGCGATAGGAATGTTCATTCCGACGCCTTTCCTGCATAAGGCGCCACATTGACTTCTTTGGCCTTCTTACGCGCCTCCGCGATGTCAAAGCTGTTCTGCATCCGCATGAGGGTCTCCATTGAAATGCCAAACGCCTTCTCGATGCGGATCGCCATCTCTGGCGACAAATCAGCTCGCTCATTCAACAGCGCCGACAAAGCGGCACGGGTGACACCAAGAGCATCTGCCGCGGCAGTGACCGACAAGCCGAGAGGGCCGATAACCTCGGCCTTCACGAAGCCACCAGGATGGGCGGGGGACTTCATGCGGTTGCCACTCATTGCGCTTTCGCCCAAGGTTCAGCCGACGCGGATCAGCCACGCCGGTTGTTTCACGTTCCGAATCTGCGGGTCGATGTTAGTGAAAAATATCGCATAGTGTCAAGCTACACTTTACGGTCAATTCCAGGCCGAAACGGAAGCCGATCTGCGTGGCCGGAGAAAGCCGCGCTATAGATCGTCGAGGTGCTTTTCGATCTGCGCCGCCAGCTTGACGAGCCTCTGATCGCGCAGGATGCCGAAGGAGGTTGCGGCTGAAACGCGCGGCTGGCTGAGATTGCCCCGCGCATTCGCCAGCGTCTCGATCAGCATGTCTGGTGCCTACTCATAGAGACCGGCAAGGAAGGCATCCGGCGACCGCCCGATCAAGCCATGCTTCCGCAACTCGGCGGCCGGGAAGTCACGTAGGTTCATCGTAGGGCTATAGCGAAAACATAGTGCTCATCGCTATCGGTCGTGGCCCGCTCCTGCCGCCTGTCGAGGACTGCCGCCAACACCTCCTCCAGACGCGCAGGATCGAGCAAGCGCTCCTCCAGATGCTTTGCCACCAGCGTGTCGAGCTTTTCCATCGGCACGGTCATGCCGCTGCAAGCGGTGGGCCCCTGCCGTGCCTTGGTTGAACAGGTGTAGTAGCGATAGCGCCCACCCTTGCCGGTGCGGATGGTCATGGCACCGCCGCACTTGGCGCAGTGGATCAGACCGGTAAGCAGCGTGGGGCCGCCGACGACCTGCGGCGGTGTCACCTTGGGATTGCGTGCTTTCATGCGCGCCTGCACTGCGTCGAACGTCGCCTGATCGATGATCGGCGGAACAGAGACAGGGATGACTTCCTCGTCGGGCTTGTTGTCACCGTTCTTGGTGCGGCGGTTGAACTCGTGCCGTCCGATATAGGTCTTGCGAGTCAACATCCGGTGGACGGTGCCGATCCCCCAACGCCCGCCGTCACGGGTGAAGATGCGGCGTTCGTTGAGGTATTTGGTGATGGCCTTGACGCCCATAGGCCCCGATGTGCCATCGCCCTCCAGCGCGAGCCGGAAAGCGAGCCGCACGGTATCGGCATGGAGCGGGTCGATCTCCAGCTTCTTCTTGATCTTGGCCCCGCGCTGCTCGGCGGCGACGACGCGGTAGCCGATCGGTGGCAGCGAGCCATTCCAGAACCCCTGCCGCGCGTTTTCCTTCAGGGCGCGAAGGACGTGCTTGGCGTTTTCCTTGGACTGATACTCGTCGAACAGCGCCATGATCTGCCGCATCATGACGTGCATCGGGTCGTCGCCCATCTCCTGGGTGATCGATACGAGACGAATGCCGTTCTTCGCGAGCTTGCGGACGTAGAACTCCAGCTCGAAGTGATCGCGGAAAAACCGGCTGAACGAATGGACCACCACCACCTCGAAAGGTGCGGGCTTGGCGGTTCCTGCTTCGATCAGCTTTTGGAATTCAGGGCGGCGGTCGTTGGTAGCGGACGCGCCTGCATCGACGAAGGTCTCGACCAGCTGATAGCCGCGCGCAGCGCAATAAGCCTCCCCCTGCTTGCGCTGATCCGGGATCGATACGTCGTGCTCGGCCTGCCGCGCGGTCGAAACGCGCAGATACAGCGCAGCGCGCAGCGGCACGGAGCTGGACGACGCGGCGGTCATGCTGCGCTCCTCAACGCGCGTTGCACCGCGTCAGGGTCGCGGTCGATGACTAGAAGATAGGCGCGCGTAGGGCCTTCGGGCACGCGCTGCTTTTGCTCCCAATGCCGGAGCGTCTTGATCGAGAGTCCGAAACGCCTGGCGAACTCCAGCTGGGTCATGCCGAGCTTGGCCCGGATTGCTTTCACGTCGATTTCTTACGGAATATGGACGCTAAAGCGGGTCGCCAGCGCAGTGCACTCGGCAAAGGCATCCGCGTCACCAGGTTTGCGTTGGATGCTATTGGTGACCTTGCTCGTCATAGTGTGCTCCGTGTCGGCCATGATGCACCATGTCGCTGCCAGAAAATCGGATGCCTCAATGAAGTCCGAATGGTGCACGTTTCGAGATCATTTTACATACTCCGTTGAGGCACTAAATGCAACAGGTCCACAAGTGAAAGGTATGGGCCTGCGCGATCAGATCGGGCCCAATAGCTCATCGAAGACGTCGCCGAACCACGCTTCAAACACGGCAATTTCAGCGTCTGTGATCGGAACGTGCGTTGGCCAATCGTCGATGACGCGCCATTGCTCGACATCATGCTTGGGAGGACGGCCCCGGAACGGCCATGGCTCGCCGAGCAGCTGTTCAAGCTGCTCGGACGCGGTGGGTTCTTGCTGGCGCGGTTTTCGGGACATTGCGCCAGAATCGGCTATGCGAGCCGCCAGCGGAACCACGCATGCCTTCGCTGGACTTCGCTTCGTATCGGCGCGCGCAGATAGGGGCGATGGTTGGGCAATGCCGAGCCACGGCGGTAGCAGCGCAGCGCTCGCGGCGCTTTCCCAGCCCTGTTCTTTGGTTCGGCGCAAAAGCGTTCTTCCGTCCCGGCGCACACCTCGATCCCGACGGATGGGCGGTGGCGGTCAAGACCTGTGCGTGCAGCGCCGCCCGCAGGGCATGGCCTTGAAGGGCGCCTCGCGTCCGCCGACGATATTCGTTTGCGTGATTGGTCGGCCAAGATGCATTTCTCAACCATAACCAATTGCGAGGAATGTTGACCGGCTCGGCATGTCGCGACGTCCGACAAAAGCATCCTGATTGGTGTCATCGATGCGGATGAGTGCCGCCGGAGTGGTGCAAGCGGCTTGGTGAACTTGAAGGCAGCGTTTCCGTTTGCCACCCAGCTCAAGTCATTTCGGGCCAAGGTACGCAATCCCGAAACCTGTCTCGTCTCAATCGAAGTGGGTAATAGGCTGTTTTTGCATCAGCATCATAATCCCAGCCCCCGGCTGCGGCTCCGCCCAAGCGTCCAATCGACGCCCCCGCCAGACATGGCGATGCCGTTGATCTGTTGGCCAAGCCGTTTTCCGAGCGCGTCGTTCCAAGGCACAAGTTGGAACCCGAGACCATTGTCGATCATGGCGAACCGCCCGCTGGCGAGCTGTGCCTGACCGACGAGCTTGCCCGACACACGATCTCCGGTCCCGGTCGGCTGCCAGGTGAGCCCGCGCTCTGCGGCGAACTTCCTGCCAGCCCGGTTGACCTCGGACTGCTCCAGCTGCGCGATCAGGTCACTGGGTGCGCGGAACTTCCCGCCGCCAAGATCGCGAACATAGCCCATGTCGGTAAGCGCCTGTTTGCGTGCGTCCCATTCCTTGCGGACATCGCCGCCGAACCCTGTATGCAGCATGGTCTCGCGTCCGCCCTCCAGCATCGTCCGGTCGAGCCAGGTTGCTCCCTCGTGGCGCACCTGCCGGTCGAGGGGCAGGTGCGACAGTTCTTCAATACGCTGGCCTTTCCCAAACCGCTGCCGGTCATAGGCAAGGCCGCGTTCGGGCAGGTCGGCGGGAATGCTCCAGCGATCGGCATCGAGGCGTTCTACAATTCCTGCGCGGCGCAAGGCTTCAAGCCTGCGGACATGTGACTGGACATGCCGCTCGTGGTCGATCCGGGGCATGGTCTCGCGAACCGATGCCAGATGGGCCGATGGTCGATAAATCCCGTTGGCATCGGTCTGCTGGAGGATGTTCTCATCTGAAGTTCGTGCGATGCTGGGTGGTGGATTGATTGCCACGACGCTCCCGCGACTGATATGCTCGACCTTGGATGCGGGAACCTCAAGGTAATGAACGCGGCCATCCATCCCATCGATGGTGATCCCCATGCGTTCACCCAGCTCGTCGCTGCCCAGTGTTTTGGTGACAACGCGCCCGACGATCCGTTGTGTCGGTGCAGCTTGATGGACTGTGAAGCCTGCAAGGGCTCGCTGCTGCGCCAGCCCCTCGCGGTCCAGCGCCTGATGCATCGATTTGATGATGTCGCCGCGCGTGCCCATCTCGCGCAACACGGGTTCGGCGCGGGGTGAAATGGTCCACACACCCGGCGTATGCTCGGTTGCCAGCCCCATCCGCTCCAGCTTTCGGGCACGGTCGATCATCAACGCCCGGTTCTGGCGCATGGTCAGGGCCATGTCCTTGTCAGGACGAAGATCGGCAAACTCGCTGCCTGCGTCCTGCTCGGCAATCAACATCCGATCGAGCCGGGTGAACCGTTCGGCATCCACCTCGCGTTCAAGCTGGCTGCTGACCTCCTGCTCGGTCTGGCGGCCCAGTTCCAGCGTGACGATCTCGCTCGCCCGTTCGCGGATGCCGTGGGCGATATAGTCCCCCGCAATGTCGAGCCGCTTGCCGTCCTCGGTAACACCGCGCACCAGAATATGGGTGTGGGGGTGCCCAGTGTTGTGATGATCTACGGCAATCCAGTCGAGCTTCGTGCCAAGGTCGGCTTCCATCTGCGCCATCAGGTCACGCGTGGTCTGGCGAAGATCGGAAAACTCGACGCCGTCCTCTGCCGATACGATGAAGCGGAACTGGTGGCGATCCTCGCGGCCCCGGTCGAGAAAGGCAGAACCATCCGCCACATCATGGTCAGCCGAATAGACCTGGCCCTTCTCGCCATCGCGGGTAACGCCGTCGCGCTCCAGATATCGCAGATGCGCATCCACCGCCTTGGCGCTTACAAACTGCCGCCCGCGCGTGCCCCCGCGCTGCGGATTGAGTTTCACGATCCGCGCCTTCACCGCCACCCGGCGCGCGCGGGTGCGAACCCCGTTTGCGCCCCGACTCCACCCGTTCCGGCCCTTCAATCCGGCTGCAACCTTCGCGCCCCGGCCCCGCGCATTGCACCGCCCGCTTGCTTTCCGCGTTCCGGACAGCTGATTGGGGTTCCCGCCAGCGCGGCGGATCGCCAGACTGACCTGCGCCGTGAAGCTCTTCGGGCGATGGCGCACCGGGCGCGCGCGGGCCACACGGGCCAAGCCTGCGCCGTGATCGCGGACCCTGCCGGGACGGATACGAAAGCTCTCGTCATCACCACTCATGGCATGACGATTGAGAGTTGGAGTCAGCTGCGCAAGACCGCAAATCACAGCATAGCAGCCTAGCGTGCAACGGCTTGCCAGCGGCGGCAAACGGCGGAGGGCCAGAAGCCGCACACGGCAAGCGCCGCCTATCTTTGCATTGATAACAAACGAAAAAACGCCGGGAGCGCCACCCGGTCACTTCGCAAAACGGGTCGAAATCCGCTCAAAAACAATGTGCAGACAGATACTTAGGGGCAGCACCCCGGCAGCGAGGAATCTCGCTTTATCTTGCCCTCTTATTTGGCTTCGATTTTCTGGAAGTATTCGCCATCGCCATTTCTCCTCCATAGCAGGTATCGGGACACTATTCGACGCTCGTGCGCGCCGGTCTGCGAAGTTGCGGCCCAAGTCTGATACGCCGCGCAGTCTTCCGTGCTCATCGGCGCCGGCATCGCGCTGCAGTGAGGCGGTGCTGTAGCGCTCGCGGCACATGTCGCTGTCGGAATTACGGGGCACTCAGTTTTCTACACGTAAGCGTCCGACTTCGGCACCTGATTTGCGGGATGCAATTCTTGTCCATCGGATGTTCTCCTGGGGGTGGGCTGTCCGTGCTGCTGCGGCGCGCTGCGTGCGATGGGTGCGAGCACGTCCGATATGCTTGACTGGGGGGTGCCAGCACAGCTGCCCGTGGTGCGCATCGCGCGCACCAAATTGGCCTGCCGTGCATGCGGAAAGCTGGTCCACGGCTGGAACGTGCAGCATTCTGGCCGGATACAGATACAAAGCGGGGGATGGCGAAAAATGATGCGATATTATCGTCAACTGTCAGCAACGCCGCAGGTCACTAAATGGCAATTGCCTGCGCCAGCAGCGCGCCCAGGTTCAGATCGTCGATGTGGCCGAAGTGGTGGGTAAAAAGCCCGCCATCGCGCGTGTAAATGAGCGTCGTTGGCGTGCCGCGCATCTGATATGTCTGCATTGTCGCTGGTAATCCGCGCGTTACCGCAGGAGCATCGATCCCCACCGGAAAGGTGATGCGATATTCTTTCAGAAAGGCCGTCAGCGCTTCGCTGGTTCCCTGCGCTGCGTGGTGTTCGAACACGCTGTGCAAGCCAACCACGGCAAGGTCCGCTTCCTTGAACGCGGCGCGCACGCGCTGGAGTTGAGGTAGCGCGTGACTGACACAGCCCGGGCACAACATCTGGAACGCGACCAGAATGACGGCGCGGCCTGAGAGCGTGGCAAGCGACAGTGGCTTGGCGGTGTTGAACCATTGCGCGACCTGCCAGTCTGGGGGATTGGATTTCGTGTTCATGTGCTTTCCTTGCTGTTGGAGCGTCAGCGGCGGCACCCTCCCGCAGATGCCGCCGCTGGAGTGCGGGATTATTCGCCCTTCACTTGCGCCATCGTGGCACCGTGATTGACGTGGAATACGCTTCCGTCGATCACGAAGGCTGGCACAGATTGAACGCCAGCCGTTTCGGCTTCGGCAATCCGTTCCGGGCTGTCGGCGAAATTAACGATTTCAACGGTATAGCGTGCAGGATCAAGCGCGTAAGCGAGATTCTGTTCCGCATCGACGCACACCGAACAACCGGCGTGATAGAATGTTGCAACGCTCATTATATTAGGACTCCTATATATATTATGCGCAGGTTTGTGTGCGCATAATTGCAGGCGGCCCGCCTACGGGGATCAGCATCGCTCCCCCTGCGGAGGCAGCGATGGCTCAATCAGGTTTCTACGGTCGCGCCAGCGCCCGCAGCTTTATGCCGGTTCCAAATCGGCGGACATGATATGATCCGTACAATCCAGCATCATGCCCAACGGGCCGATGGGCTGATCAAGATACCGGCAATGGTTCGGCAGTTTTGCATCATCATGCCGACCCTGTTCAAACTGACTGCAGGTCAGACACATGCGCTGGATCGGCACTTCGCCGCTACTTTGGAGGGTGGCGATGGTTTGCGCCAATGTTGCAAAAAGGCCCGCCCGCCTTTGCTGGGGGACGGCCACCGCAACAGCGGAATGGCCGCGCGACAGGCGAGAAACCAGTTGCGCCCCTTGCTTTGTCGGGGTGAGACGTTGGGCCCTGCGATCATCCGGATCTGGCGCGCGTTCAAGCAGTTGTTTGGCGACCAGAGCCCCCGCCGCATCGCTGGCGGTGGGTTGGGATACGCCGATTTGCGCTGCGGCTTTGGTCAGGCGGACACCATCGGTGCGCGCTGCGGCAAGTTCGAGGATCGCGATTTGCGTCGGCGTCAGGCCATATTGCTCAGCAACTGCCCACTGCTTCTGCCGGGCATAGGCCGCGATCCGTTCCAGCCCAAAGCTGATTTGCGCGTCAAGAAGGTCGCCATCACTATGCATCGTAGTCCTATGCATATGGATCGAAGGTAAGTCAATGGCGCTTTGTTGCAGCTACGGGCAAGGCGCGCCGCAGGTCAGGGTTCCCGGCTTGCGTTACGTTACGATCACGACGATCAGCAAAATCCCAATCCCGAACACGACGAGCGCGAGCGGGATGGCCAGAACCTGCCCGGCAACGGCTGACGAACTCATCGGCCCAGTCCAGGTTTGCAGCGGCCTGCCCTGCGCCAGCGGCGATGGCTTTTCATGACCCTTGATCGAGGACAGGACGGTGGCGAGGCCAAAATACATGGCTGTGTAGAGCATCGAAACGACGATGGCGAAGACAGCTCTGCCTCCGCTCCCGGTTGCCAGCGTTACGGACAGGAAAAATATCGCATAACACCCCAGCATCGCACCCCAGATCCAGGCGGGAAACTGGAATCCATGCTGCACCCCGCTGGTTTCATGGTCGGGCGGAAGGAGTTTGTCAGCCGACATGTCGGCAACCGCTTCGGTGTCCCCCGTTGCCGGGCTGTGATCGTCAAGCATGGGGCAATCCCTTTCCAGCGCGAGCACCGCCCATGCCGCGACGATTGACTTCGATGCCGGTCAGCAGGCTGTCGGCGATCATTCTGGCCTTGTCAGCCACCAGCCAGGTGGCCTGGGCAGAGGTTTCGATTTCGGACAGGGTGGCGTAGAACAGGGCGAGCCAATGTTCGAAATGGCGGCTTTCCAGCCCCGGTATGGCCATGTGTTTGACCATCGGATTGCCCGAAAATTCACCGCTATTGTGCAGGATTGATCGCCAGAAGCGGTTCATTTTATCGAGATGCTGAGGCCAGTCCGTAATCCTCTGCGCGAAGATCGGGCCGAGAAGCTCGTCGTCTCTGATGCGCGCATAAAAACGCTCGACAAGAAGAGCGATGAAATCGGCGTCGATGCCCAGTAATTCGGCGTTGGCGCGTTTGGCCTCCCGCGCGCGCCGCGCATGATCGTTTACCGGGGGCCTTGCCCCAGCGCCTGGATGTGTGCCCGTGCCTGCACCAGACTGTTCCATGACATATCCCTTAAAGACGCATATGAAATACATCTATTCCATTCCTTGAGGCGAAAAGCAATATCTCATATACGCCATTGATGCATTTGAGCCTGCAAACCGATTACGCCCTGCGCATCCTGATGGCCTTGTCGTCGTTTGGGGAGCAGATGTCGGTCGACGATATCGCGCGCCGCTATGGCATCTCCCGCAACCATCTGGCCAAAGTCGCACATCGGCTACAGGCGCTCGAACTCGTGCAGGCGACGCGTGGCAGGGGCGGCGGTCTCAGGCTGGCAAAGCCTGCCGAAGAGATCAATGTAGGCGCGGTTGTCCGGGAGATGGAGAGTCTCGACGGTTTTGTTGAATGTATGCAGGCAAAAACAAATGGTTGCCCCGTGGTGGGTGCTTGCGGCCTGCAGGGCGCGCTGTCTCGCGCGCTGGCTGATTTTCTGCGCTGCCTCGACCAGTATCAACTGTCAGACCTGACGCCTAATCGTGCGCGGTTTGCGGCCTTGCTCGAAGAAAAGCCTCCTGAACCCGCGCCCTCGAATTGATTTGACAGGCGATATCGCCTGACCTTATTTACGTATATAACATACGTGATAAGGGGGCGGGCGATGCCAATCCAATCTGGTGTGCTGTTGATCAGCCTGGTGCTGATGGCAGTGGTTGCAGGGTTCTTTATCAGCGCTGTTCGCGCCAGCCGCAAACCTGATACCGGCGCTCCTCGTGAAGCTGTGCGAACGCGCTTCATCTATGCCTTGCTGGCGGTTGGGGTTATCGTCACCGCCGTATCATTGCGGCCATGGCCGCATGCCATCAGCGCTGCGAACGGGCCAAGCGCCACCGTCAATGTGACCGGGGCCATGTGGTATTGGGAAATAGATCGCGCAACCGTGCCGCTTGGCGTGCCTGTCACCTTCAATGCCCGCACGACCGACGTCACCCATGGTTTCGGGGTGATGGATAGTCAGGATCGCCTGCTGTTCCAGACGCAGGCGATGCCGGGTTACGTGAATCAGGTGGAGCATGTTTTCCGCCAGCCCGGTGTCTATCGCGTCGTCTGCATGGAATATTGCGGCGTCGCGCACCACGCGATGACCAATGAATTCACGGTCGCGGCCGCAAACTGAAACAGGGGGCACGATGATGGACAACAACTCTGCGCAAAGGTTGCCCGGCCCACAGGCTGGCGCAGTCAAATTCACCATGCTGCTGGCAGGGGTTGTGCTGCTGCTGATGATGATCTTCGGCTTTGTCATGCGCGCCGCGCAAGGCAATCTGATCGATCTTGATCCGGCCATGTTCTATCAATTGCTGACCGCGCATGGCGCAGGCATGGTGGGAACCGCCGGGCTGACCGGGGCGGCCATCCTGTGGTATTTCATGGGGCGTTACGTGCCGCTGGCGCGCGGGGTGTTCTGGGCTTTTCTCGGCCTGTTCCTGCTCGGCGTGGTGCTGATCCTTGGCGCAATCTTCATCGGCGGCTATGGCGGCGCGTGGACGTTTCTGTTCCCGCTCCCGGCAAATAGCGGCGGGGTTTGGGGAACGGATGCGGCGGCTGCGTTCCTGCTCGGCTACGTCGCCATCGGCGTTGCATTTCTGCTGCTCTATCTCGAAGTCGGACGCAAGCTGATCGCGGCCTATGGCGGCATCGGCGGGGCGCTGGCCTGGCCGCTGGTGATGAGCAAAGGCGCGGCAGAAAATGCGCCGCCGCCCGCTGTCGTGGCGGCGATGGCGACCACGATCTTCAACACCATCGGCACGGTGGTTGGCGCGGCGGTTCTCGCCAGCAGCCTCGTCAATCTCTATTTCCCTGAGTTCAAGGTCGATGCCTTGCTGGCCAAGAACATGATCTATTTCTTCGGCCATGTATTCATCAACGCCAGCATCTACATGGCGGTGATCGCGGTTTACGAAATCATCCCGGAATATACCGGCACCCCCTGGAAAACATCGCGCATTTTTGCCGTGGCATGGTCGCTGGTGTTGCTGTTTGTCATGGCGGTCTATCCGCACCACCTGTTGCAGGACACGGTCATGCCCGCATGGTCGCTGGCGATGGGCCAGATTGTTTCCTACCTGTCTGGCATTCCACTGCTCACGGTGACGGCCTTCTCGCTGATCGTCTATCTGCGCAAGGCAGATGCCATGCGCTGGGATCTGGCTTCGGCACTGCTGGTTCTGGGGGTTGCGGGCTGGTCGGTGGGGTCGGTACCGGCGATCATCGACGGCATGATTTCGGTCAACAAGGTGATGCACAACACCCAGTGGGTTCCGGGACATTTTCACATTTACCTCATCCTCGGTGAAGTGGCGATGGCCTTCGGCTTCATGATGTGGCTCATCGGTAAGCCCGAACACAAGGCCGCCGGCGGCTTCAACTGGGCCGCATTCAGCGCCTATGTTCTCGGCGGAACAGGATTTACCCTGATGTTCCTGGTCTCCGGTGCGCTTTCGGTGCCGCGCCGCTGGGCGGTGCATGCGCCGGAATGGGTGCTGCAAAGCCAGATCGCCACGGGCTTTGCCTTGCTCGTTATCGTGGGCGCGGCGATGTTTGTGCTGCGCTATCTGCTGGGGCTGAAACACTCGGCGGGGCGGTGATGCGATGCAGGCGCTGCTGGCATCGCTGTTGGTTGTTGCTGCCGGGGGCGGGCTGCTGTGGCAGGCAACCGATGGCGGGCAGGCGCTGACAGCGGAAAGCGCGCGGCGCCTTGTCGTCCAGCGCGCCCCGCAGCCGGTTTCGCCATTTGCGCTGGAAACCATGTCAGGCGCATCGGCCACGATCCCTGATGCTCACGGCAAAGTGGCTCTGGTTGAGTTCATCTACACCACCTGCCCGACGCTGTGCCAATCCGCCGGGGCAGATATGTTCCGGCTGGGAAACAGGGTCAGGGAAGCCGGGCTTGCTGATCGAGTCACGCTGATGTCGGTCAGTTTCGATCCCGAATTCGATACGGTCGAACGGATGGAATCTTATGGGGAGCGGCATGATGCCGACGGCGCGCTGTGGACCATCGCGCGCCCACGGGCCGAAGTGCTCCCGCAAATATTGAATGATTTCGGCGTAATCGCCATCCCTGACCGGATGGGTGGCTATACCCACAATGTTGCGGTTCATGTGGTGACGGCAGATGGCAGGTTGGCAGCAATCCACGACACTGGTGATTTCGAAGGGATTATTGCCGCCGCGCGAAAGGCCTTGCGATGAAGCGTCGCCTGCGACCGGGCTTGGCCGCCATCATCATGTTCGCCTGCATATTGGGGAACCGCGCGCTTGAAGCTGATCCTGTGCTGCACGTGCTGGTGCAACTGCCCATGCTCGGCCTCTGCGGCGCATTGCTGGCACCGCGCCGCGAATGGCGCTGGGCGCAGGGCGGGTTTGCGCCATTGCTGGCTGCCCTGTCCGGTATTGCCTTCTGGATGCTACCCCGCTCGATCGATGGCGCGGTGAGTTTCCCGGTGATGACACTGGCAAAGTTTCTGTCGGTCCCGTTGATAGGGGCCCTGCTCGCGATTGGCTGGCGGCAGGCGCACGCCTTGTTGAGCGGTTTCCTGAAAGCCCAGGCCATCTCGATGGCGGGATTCATGGCCTTCCTGTTCACCCATTCCCCGGTTCGATTGTGCAACAATTATCTGATCGATGATCAGTGGCGGCTGGGCTACGGCTTCCTGTTCCTCGCCATCGGCCTCGCCATGGCATGGACGATCCCGCTGCTTTTCAACGGGCGGCCACGTGCATTGCCGCGCACCCGCGCAAAACCCATAGCGCCCGTTCAATCAGGAGTTTCCGCATGAAACGCATATTTATCCCGCTTTTCGCACTGACCTTCGCGCTTGCCGCCTGCGGGAAGAGCGCCGACGATGCGCCAACTTCTTCAAGCACAACGCAGACTGATCCTGTCGCTGCTGCACCAGCGCAAGCCCTCAAGCCGGCTGCTGCAGCGGCTACCGATCCCGTAGCCCACGGCAAAACCCTCTTCGCCCGATGTGCGTCCTGCCACAGTATCGCACCCGGCAAGAACGGCATTGGCCCATCGCTTCATGCAATTACGGGCAAGGCTTCGGCATCGCTGGCTGATTTTGCCTATTCCCCGGCGATGCAGTCCGCCAATCTCACGTGGGATGATGCAACCTTGTCGGCCTATCTCGAAAATCCGCAGGGTCTGGTCAAAGGCAACCGGATGGCGTTTGCCGGGTTGAAGAATCCGCAGGATCGCGCCGATCTGATCGCCTACCTCCACACGCTGCAATGACGCGCAGCTCTGCCGTTGACAGCCATGCCAGCATGACCGTGGGCGATACTGCCGCCGGCAAGCCGACCCAGTATGCGTTCATCGAGTGCTTCAACGGCAAGTTGCGCGACGAATGTCTGAACGAAACGCTGTTCACAACACTGGCCCATACACTGGCGGAACTGGCCGAATGGCAGCACGATTACAACACGGTCAGGCCACACTCGAAACTGGGTGGGCGCACCCCCGCCGAGATCGCAAGACAAGCAGCCAAATATTGGAAGGACTCTACCTCTGCCCATCCACTCGAGGAATATTGGATCGCGCAAGATCAGCACCTCGGACCGCAGGCTGCGCTGTTTCTTCTGCTGCTTCAGCCTGGCGGTGAGTAGGCGGTAGTCTTCTGCTATTTTGGTGTTTTTTCGGGGGAAAAGTGTCCTCCCCATCAGTTCAGAGTGCAATGGCGTAAACATAGTGCTCATCACTATCGGTCGCGGTCCGCCAACCACTTGTTTCAGACGATCTCAGTCAGTCGCAAAATCCTTGATTTTCAAGGCATTTAGCCAAAAACTCTTCTCAGGTTGTCCCACCCCGTTCCCAGCAAGCGCGCGCAGAAGCGGGTATAAAGTGGGTATCCTACCGGCAAAAAGCGGGTATGGAGAGAATCGCCTTGCTGACAGACCTGAAAATCTAAACTGCCAAGCCGCGCGAGAACCTTACAAATTGAACGACGGGCGGGGCCTGTACGTTTATGTCACTCCCACCGGCGGCAAATATTGGCGGCCCCGTTATAAGATTGGGGAAAGAGAAAGTTCTCGCTGGATGCTTACCCTGCCCTAGGACCAATCGACATTCAGGATTCAGTTTTGTCGTGATGTATGTATCATGGGGCTCCAGATTCGCTGATCTGGAGCCCCATGATGGCAAAGCCGAAGCGCTACGAACTGACTGCCGACCAATGGCACGAGATCAGTGATTTGTTGCCCGGCAAGCCCGATGATCCGGGCCGCTCAGGCGCCGACAATCTCAATTTCGTCAACGGCGTGCTGTGGGTGCTGCGTTCGGGCGCGCACTGGCACGACCTGCCCGAGCGTTACGGTAAATGGAAGACCGCCCACAAGCGCTTCACGCGGTAGGCGAAGGCGGGCGTATGGGAGCATGTCTTCGCCCACCTCATCGACGATCCCGACAATGACTACGTCAGTCTTGATTCGAGCCTCGTGCGCGCCCATCAGCAGGCAGCCACCGGAAAGGGCAGCGGCCAAAAAGGGGGGACCAGGCTTTGGGGCGTTCCAGAGGAGGACTGACGACCAAGATCCACATGGCAGTAGATGGCCTCGGCCGACCGCTCAGGCTTCTTCTTACGCCCGGCCAGCGCGGCGATGCCCCAATCGCCCCCGCCTTGCTTGAGGGGCTTTCACCGCGCCGCGTGCTTGCAGACAAGGCATATGATTCCAATGCCTTGCGAGGCTTGATCGCCGACATCGGCGCCGAAGCGGTGATCCCCTGCAATCCCACCCGAAAGCAGCTGATCCCCTACGACTTCGAGGCCTACAAGGTCCGAAACACCATCGAAAGGTGTTTCAACAAGCTCAAGCACTTCCGACGCATCGCAACTCGCTTCGACCGACGAGCCACATATTTCCTCAGCTTCCTGCAACTCGCCGCCGCAATGATCTGGATGCAATGAATGTCGATTCAACCTAGGCCTGGCTGATGCCCGCGAGGCTCGAGATAAAGCTCGCAAGCTGCTGAAAATGGAGCGCGACCCCGCTCAGGAGAGAACACCGGTACTGATCAAATCTCGCCAGCCGGCCGTGACACACTTGAAAGTTGCGTGAACTGTCTTGCGGACTGCCGAGGCCACGCCGGCTCACCCAGTCACAAAGCTGGCCCTGCGATTGCTCGCATTAACCGTTGTACGGCCGGGGGTACTACGCGGCACGTCCTGGACTGAGCTACCCGACAATGCTGATCCAATTTGGCGCGTGCCGCCAGAACGCATGAAATTGAAGAAGCAGCACAAGCAACATGAGACACGGGAATTTTGGGTGCCGCTTTCTCGTCAAGCGCTGGAGGATATCACGGCCGGCAGGTCCCGCACGGCTGGCGCTCGACCTTTTCGCGGCATCATCGACTTGATGCTTGCGCACGTACCAAAGGACAAAGTTGAAAGCGTCTATAATCGCGCTGCGTATATGCCGCGACGGATCGAGCTTGCCCAAATCCGGGTAGACTTGTTGATGAAGGGAATGTCCTCGGCGCGGGAATTGATACTTGGACCACAGAGATGAGCGAAACCGCAAAGAATTCGCCTCGAGATCAAAGCGCGACGCAGAACTGCGTGAGATAACACCTCACGACCAGCGAGTTCGAAGTTCAAATCACGGGCCAGAAACCACAGACGGTTTCGCTTGCCTAGGATTGAGATCTGAGGCCGTTATCGGCTATGGCGCGGAAGCGAATTCCAATAACCACCTGATCAGCGCACGCGGGCTTGCACATCGCCGCGTGAGTTCGCCTCACTTCGTGCCGCAAGTCGCTGTATTCGAACTGTGCCGCACCGGCTGCCGGACCAAGAGTGTCCTGAATCCTGGTGGGTTGCTCACGTTTTCGCTGGCGCTCGGGCTACCGGACCAAGAGTTGCCTGAATCCTGCTGGGCCTGTCACATCTTAGGTAGCGCGCCGGGGTTAGGCCAGCCACAGATTGGGGCGAGCTCGATGGTAGCGAGTTACGGCAGATTAGGCAGCGATGCAACTTCGAGGCTCACACGCCCGCCATGCCAGGTCGCTTATTGCTTCTAATACGTCCCACTCGCGCTGTGCCCCGCTGTTCCTCGGTTGGATGCCTAATTCTGGCCCTGCCAGACCGGTACGTCAGCAATCGATGAGTGCAGACCACGCTGCGGCCCGCACAGGGAATGGATATTTGATCTTCGGAGCACTGAACACCAATTGCGGAGCTCCGGATCGCTTGTTGGGGACAGCATATGGTCACGCCCTAAAGTTAACGATGGCGCGGTGTCCATTGGATCGACATGGTCCTTCCAACACAAATGACGAGCCGAGGACAGTATGAATAGAAAAGCGATGTTTACCTTTCTCGCACTAACCGGCGGCGTACTCGCGGGCGCCGCGTTCATCGACTCCACGGCAAGTCAAGCCCAGTCGACGAACAGTGAGAGCGCGGCGCCCCAGCGGTATCTTCCCGAATACACCGCAAACGGCGATCTAATTCTGCCAAAAAATTGGCGTCACTGGGTCTATGTGGGCTCGCCGCTCACGCCTAATGGACTTAACGGCGGCCAGGCGAACTTTCCGGAATTCCACAACGTCTATATCGAGCCCGGATCATTTGCGATCTACGAGAAGACCGGAGAATTCCCTGAAGGAACGATCTTCTTCAAGGAATTGCAGCTCACGGTCAAAGGCGAAGAACCAGACGGTTCAAGGACCGAGCCGTCGGGTCGCGGGTATTTTCCAGGCGCCTTTAATGGCGCCGACGTGACGGTGAAGGATTCCAAGCGCTACGCAGCCACCGGTGGCTGGGGCTACTACAACTTTCACCACTACGAACCGAAAGCAAAAACAGCATCTGTCAAGCCAAAAGAGGAATGTGCCTTCTGCCACATTGCCAGCGCCAAAAAAGACGATGTCTGGACCCAGTTTTACCCATCGCTCGACGAAATCGCCCAGAAATACCACAAGTGAGGTTGGTCTTCGTCCGAGCATCCCGGCGATTTTCGCGCTCAGCTACCTCGGGCAACGCAACCGCCTGGTATCGACACGTCCCCAGGACCCTTGATTTTTTTGACGTGGCGATAATGAATGACCGCCTCTACTTCAGGGAGATGTGATAATGTTCCGCTCCGCTCTGCTCCTAACTGCATTTGCCATTAGCTTGATGCCCGCCGCGGCGGGCGCTGATACCATTACCTATCATGCGACCCTCAGCAGTGCTGCCGAAGTGCCGCCGAACAAAACCGCAGGCACCGGAAGCGCAACGGCCACCATTGACACCGATCTCAAGATGTTGAGTTACAAGGTGGAGTACGCGGGTCTTTCGGGTCCGGCAACGGCGGGGCATTTCCATGGCCCCGCTGGTGTGGGCAAAAACGCGGGGGTGCTCATCCCGATAATGGCGCCTCTTGACAGTCCGATTGAGGGTATGGCCAAGCTTTCCGATGATCAGATCGCCGACTTTCAGGCCGGGAACGTCTACGTCAATATCCATACCAACGAAAACCCGAACGGTGAAATTCGCGGCCAGATGTCAAAGTAGTAGGGGCCTCACGGCCGTGGTCGGCGACAATCCTGCGATGTCCCGGCTTCCAGACGCGCGGGAAGAATTTTCTTCGGACCAGAGCTTGGTCACTATGGAAAGCCGCGTTTTGCGCCTATGCGTGCTCGAAAGCGGCCCGGCCTTATGGACGTTGACTCGGGTACAGGATTAGCAATGCCACGTGGCGGTTGTCCGCTTCTGAGTAAAGCGCCCAGCTATGGATGTCGCCCATAATCCGCTTGGGAAGGCCATCCCTGTCGACATCACGCGTTCTACGTTTCCATCGAACAGCAGGATAGACTCGTGCTGCGGGGGGAAGTCAACGGCGAGCGGATCCAGCCAGGGCGTTGTCGACGCCGCCAGTCACGAGGCTCGGAGGTGTTCATCCCAATGGCTCGGCTGACTTAGGCTTCTGCCGGCGTCCTGATGTTCAGTTCGCTGAGCGTTGCTCTTTGAACGGATCGCCGTAAATGTGATATCCGTTGTATTCCCATAAGCCCGGCGTTTCGCGATCCAACAATTGGATCGCGCGCACCCACTTCACGCTCTTATACGCATAGAGGCTTGGCACCACGAGGCGCAGCGGATAGCCATGCTCAGCCGTGAGGGGTTCGCCGTCATGCCGCAGGGCGAGAATCGTCGTCGGGCGCAGAAAATCGGAGATTGGCAGGTTTGCTGTGTAGTTATTCTCGCCATGGACCATCACATGTTGCGCCTCCGGCCGCAACTTCACCCGCTTCATCAATTCGGTGGCAAGCAATCCTCCCCAATGATTGTCAAACCGACTCCAGCGCTCGACGCAGTGCATGTCCGCACATACTTCGCTCTGCGGCAGATTGGAGAACTCCTCCCACGAAAGCCGCAGTTGCTCCTCGACTAGGCCGAACACGCGAAAATCCCATGTGCTGGGGTTAAAGAGCGGCACCGAGCCCACATGGAGCACCGGCCACTTGAGCGTCAACGACTGTCCTGGGGGCAGCCGCCCAGCGGCACGCATCTCACGCTCCCGTTCACGTCGCTCGTTCGATTGCATGAATAGCCCAACCGCAAAAAGTGTAGCGCGGCCTAGTTGGCGCACGTAGTAATTTTCGGAGCCTTAAACGTCGTCAGCCGGATTGCGGCGGACATAACATATTGGGTTCGTGATCCACTCTCCGAGAAGCGACCGATCAAGGTGCTAGTCTAGCCCGAAGCGGCGAGGCGGCGCCTTACTGCTCTCCCTCCCCGATCTTGGAGCTGGAACTACTTGCAGATTCGTAGAGTAAGCCAGGAACAGTCTTGCTGGTATTGTGACGAAAAATGTTGACGGCTCCGATCACTTCGTCCTCGTTGTTACGAATTGGAAAGACATTAACGAGCGCCAGAAGACGATTACCATTGGGCTGCTCGCAAATCACATCGGCGTTCCGCACGGTGGCGCCGTTGTTAATCACCACGGAAGGTGGTGCGAGTTCGTGCGGCATCACTTCTCCCGAGGGGTAACGAAGAAGGTGCGACCCGCAAAATTTTTCCGACGTTCCCAGAGACGGCGTGCGTCCCCACCCCGCGATTGCAGCTTTGTTGCACTTGACGACGGTGGCATCCTTTTCGAGAACGTATATCCCTACTGGGATAGAATCCATTTCTGCTTGGTTTGCGAGAATTCCTTTTGCGACGAGGTGCCCGTCGACGATTTCTCCTCGGAAGTCGATTTCGTCGAAGTCGCCATCCAAAATCATCTCGCTCGTCGCTAAGCCATTATCAGTCAGGTTGGTTGCCATTTTTCAACCTCCTTTACGCAAAGACTTAATAGATGGTCCGGCCGATCTGGCCCATTTGTCAAGCGGGCTACACGGCGAGCTGATGACTGGAACCGTGGCCTAATGCGCTTACGACCTACGTAAGATCACAGGTTGGCCTCCATTGCACCAAGGTTTAGGTCGATGCAATTATTGCCCCACACGACCCCGACCTACGAAGCGAGGGTGACTAGAACGATTGCCTGATTGTTGGGCGGGCTGAACTTTGGCTTAGTTATGTGTCGGCAGTGTGAATCTGAAGACGGCGCCACGTGGTTGATGTGCTTCTGCCCACAAGCGTCCCCCATGGGCATCAATGATAGAGCGACATATCGAGAGACCGATCCCGAATCCACCGGCCTTTGTAGTGTAGAAGGATTCAAAAACACGCTCTAGATCATTCGCTGCGACGCCTGGTCCGGAATCGGCTATGGCCACGAGCAGCCCATCCGTGTGGTGCGATTCCGTCGTGATCTCCACTTTCCGCTCCGAAATGTCCGCACTCGTCATCGCTTCGATGGAATTGAGAATGAGGTTAAGCATGACTTGCTGAAGCTGAACCCGATCTCCTTTTACAGGAGATAGTCCTTCCGCAGTACGCACGTGAACCGATACGCCATTCTTTGACAGCTCCCCCCTTACCAGCGCGAGCACCTCTTCGATCGCCTTGTTCAGATTGATACTCTCAATACGGGGCGGAGCCTTCTTTATCTGATCCTGGATCCGACCAATGATGTTACCTGCCCTGTAAGTTTCGCCCACCACACACTCCAGCGCCTCCCTGATTTCTGGCATGTTAGGCGGATTCGCCGTGAGGAAGCGTAGAGCTGCATGGGCGTTATTCCGCACCGCCCCAATCGGCTGATTCATCTCATGTGCGATGGAGCCGGCAAGCTGTCCCATCGTTGCCACACGGTTGGCGTGCGCCAAGTCTGTCTGCAATGCGCGTAACATGTCGGCGTCCCGCTTGCGCTCGCTCAGATCAAGTACGAATGCAACACCTTTGTACCCACCTTGCTCGAAGGTGGACACACCAATCAACACTGGCACAAGGCTGCCATCCTCCCGGAAGAGTTCCGTTTCGAACGGTTGCAGGCTGCCCTGCACCTTTAATTGGGGCTGATGTTCGAACCAGGCGGTCGGCGTCAGATCCATCCAATGCACGCCGCCCGAAACGAGATTCTTGCGGTCGAGTCCCACCATACGAAGAAACGCATCATTGGCATCGACTATGCGATCCCGACCATCCCAGAAGACTATTCCGATGATGTTGGCGTCCACTAGGCGGCGGATCCTGGCCTCCCGCTCAGCGAGTTCGCGGTACAGGCTGGCGTTCTCTATTGAGATAGCCGCCTGGGAAGCGAGCAGTGTGAGGACTGCCATTCGAGCAGGAGTAAACGCGCCGGTCGTAAGCTTATTCTCCAAGTACAGTATCCCAATCAACCTAGTCTGCTTAAGTATCGGCAGGCAGAGCACTGACCGTGAGCAGTGGCTGCGAATATAGACGTCCTCTGAGAATGACTTCTGACTGGACGCATCGTTCAGGAGAACGCGCTCTTTGGTTCGAAGGACATAGTGAAATATAGACTTCGGTAGATCACCGGGCGTGACGCGTGCTTGTTTGAGAATCACGTTCACGTTGCTGCTGCTCGTTTTGGCCTCCGCTTCAATTTGGTATTTGTCGCCTCGCGGAAGAATTAAGAGACCTCGATCGGCGCCCGCGTGTTCGATTGCCGAACTCATGAGCGTGTTGATTAGCTTCTCGAAAACAATCTCGCCTGAGACTGTTTCCAAGACCCTGATTACGGTAGCCAAATCGAGCTGCTCGACGGGTGTCGCTATCGTCGCCGTGGAATCCGGGATCGACTTGTCCACTTTGAGGTGCGGATAAAGCTCCTCGAGTTGTCGAACCTTTCCGTCGGCTCCCCAGCGCAGGTAGCAGGCCCGCGCGGCCCGCAAATAGGCAGCCGCGATCTTCTCGTAGCCGCGCTCTGCGTAGAAACGGCCGGCAAGTTCGTTAGCGATCGCCTGGTTGTGCACGAACCCGTATTTGTGAGCCTCGCGGATGGCCTTGTCGTACAGCTCCTGAGCGTTCGGTACCCGGCCCTCTATGCGGGCGGCCTCGGCGCCGACCAAGGCGACGCGGTCTTTGAAAGTCTCTGGATTGACCTCCGCCCACGCCTGGAGCTCCCGGTGGTGATCCAGCAGAGCATTGAAATGGCTCGGTCTCTGCTCCGGTGTGGCGTGATCCCAGGCCGCCGCATGCGCCAGCGCGCCATAGAACCGATACACCGCTGACTCGAACATTGCCGTCGACGTCCAAAGCAGCGGTTCCGCCTGCAGCGCCGCGTCGACCGCCGACGCGAAGTCTCCGGCGAAAAAGTGCGCCTGCAGCTTACGCGTCCAGTAGTGGAACTCGGCGAGAACCAGATCGGGACTCTTGGCCAAGCGGCGTTCGGTATCGAGTTCGCTATATCCCTCATGATCCAGGCACCCGAACCTCGCAGTCAGGCCGCGCAAAGTGAGGATCAAACCGAGCTGTGCCCCGCACCGCTCGATGGCCAAGCCGAAACGCACCCGCTTGGCAAATGCCAAACCGTTCTCGCATTCCTTTTGCACTTCCGCGAGCGGATCTCCGGCGGCGAGGCAAACGGTGACGTTGAGCAGCTCGCACTCCGCCGCCAGATACTCGATCGAGAAGATGAGCTGGCGATTCCGCTCCCAAGTCTCTTCTGCAAGAAGGGCTCTGCCGGCCCTGAGATACTTGAGCGCCGAGTCGTATGCCGCCGCGAGTTTCGCGCGCCGACCTGCGATCAGATTCAGTTCTGCGACGCGCTCGCGATCCTCGACAGAGGTGATAAAACTCGAGCCTCGGTTGAGTTGATTGACGATCTCAAATATCGCCTCCTCACGTTTTTCAGCGCGCATGTGCTCTGCAAGGAGTATTCCAATGCGTAGATGAGCCTCGGCGCGCAGCTCCTGCGGGATCAGCAAGTAGGCGGCTTCCTGTACGCGGTCGTGCACGAAGCTGTAGGAATTGTCAGCACGAAAGATGAGGCCGGCTCGCACGGCTTCCCAAAGATGCTCGTGCATGTCCTCGACTGAGCCCTGATATCCCATCCGCAGCATCTCGAAGTCTGCACTGTTGCCCATGCAGGCGAACTGCTGGAGTACCTTCTGGGTTTCTGGCGGAAGGCGCTTCAACTTCTCGACCATCAGCTCTACAACGTTGTCCGTGAAGCCTTTGGCACGAATCCGAGCTAGGTCCCATACCCAACGCCGCGAGCGGTAATCGAATGTCAGCAGGCGATCGTCCGCCAGAGTAAAAATGAACTGGATTGCAAAGAACGGGTTGCCACTGGTCTTCTCGTGAATCAAGTCGGCCAGCGGCGCGGCGCGCTCCAGTTGGCAGCGAAGGGAATCCACAAGCAGTCTAGCTAGATCGGCGCGACTGAGTGGTGAGAGAACGATGTCCTGCACGACCGCTCCGGCTTGACGCATCGCTGTCAGCTTGCGCGCCAGCGGATGGGTCGAACTGACTTCATTGTCCCGGTAGGCACCAATCAACAACAGGTGCTTCATGTCCGGCTGGGTCAAAAGATCCTCGAGCACATCGAGCGTTGCGGCATCGAGCCATTGCATGTCATCCAGGAAGAGCGCGAGCGGATGTTCAGGTCGCGCAAATACGCCGATGAACCGTCGAAGGACAATCTGAAAACGTCTCTGCGCTTCCTGCGCTGGCAGTTCGGGCACCGGCGGCTGGTCGCCAATGACGTGCCTCAATTCCGGGATAAGATCGACTAGGAGTAGACCGTTCGAACCCAGCGCGTCACGAAACGCGTCCTGCGATTTGCGCAGGTCTTCCTCGTTCTGGCTAAGGAGCCGCCGGATGAGGCTCTGAAACGCCTGGGCCAGTGCGGCATGCGGAATGTCGCGCCTATATTCGTCGGATTTGGCCGACGCAAACAAGCCACGCGGGGGCGCGAGTGGCTTGCAGAGCTCATTAACGACGGCGGATTTCCCGATCCCGGAGTATCCGGAGAGCAGCACCAGTTCCGCTCGGCCACCACCAACGATGCGGTCGAAAGCGGTGCGTAGAGTATCAACTTCGCGGTCCCTTCCATACAGCTTCTCGGGGATCATGAGGCGGTCCGGGGTGTCGCGAGCGCCAGGGGTGAAGTCATCGATCCGCCCCTGGGCCTCCCATTGGGATAGGCATCGCCGAAGATCGCTCTCAACTCCCCCCGCTGTCTGATACCTCTCGTCCGCCGTCTTGGAGAGCAACTTCATCGTGAGTGCGGAGACTGAGCCTGGCACGGTTCCCAGCCGCTCGCTGGGTGCGGCTGGTTGTTTCGCGATGTGACAGTGCACCCATTCCATCGGGTCGCCGGCCGCGAAGGGAAGACTCCCGGTCAGCATTTCGTAAAACGTCATTCCAAGCGAGTAAAGATCACTCCGAGAATCGATCGAACGGTTGATTCGTCCCGTCTGCTCGGGTGCCATATAGGCGAGCGTTCCCGCGATGAACTCGGGAGGTTCGGGTGACTGTCGCTCTCGAGGAAGTTGGGATGCAATCCCGAACCCGGTGAGCCACGCGTTGCCGGTGTCATCGACGAGGACATTCGCAGGCTTGATATCCTTATGTATGAGGCCCTGCTGATGGACTTGACCGAGTGTTCTTGCCAACCCAATGGCGGTGCTAAGGAAGCGAGTCAGGTCGAGCGGTCGCCCCTTGTCACGCTCAAGAATCCGATCCAGCGGCTGACCGCCAGGGTCCTTGAGTAAGAGAATCGTCCGCCCTTCGTGACGAGTAATGGCCAGTGGTTTGGCAGCCCACGCGGGATCGAGTTCGGCTGCGAGAGAGTATTCATGCAAGAGCCGCCTGACACTCTGAGGCGATGGATGTTCAAAGAGTGCGATCGCCAGTACCGGCGAGGAGTCGTCGTGCTTTCGGCCACGGTAAAGAGTAAAGTCCGCGCTTTCTCGCAGGGGCGCCAGCACGTACCCCGAGAGGCCCAGGATAGGTGACGTTCTGTGGCCCTTTGGGCTCTCCACGGTTAGGCCAGCTTGGAGTTCTCGGGCAGCAACTTGAGCAGCTTCAGCTTATCCACTATTCGACACAGTTCTGGCACCGATGTGGCTCCGATCTTCTTCATCATATTGCTGCGATGGACCTTCACCGTGGTTTCGGTGATGCCCAACTCGCCGGCAATCTGCTTATTTAGTCGACCCTCCGCAACCCGAGCCAGAATAACGCGCTCGCGCGCGGTCAGCAGTTGGAATCGCGCCCTGACTCCGCTCAGGACTTCATCATTTTGCCGGCGCACACGGTCGCGAGCGAGCCCGGCACTTATGGCATCCAGAAGATCCTGCTCCCGGAACGGTTTCGTCAAAAACTCGATGGCGCCCGCTTTCATTGCTTGTACGCTCATCGGAATGTCGCCGTGCCCGGTGACGAAGACGATCGGGAGCGTGGCTCCGGCCGCGGCGAGATCGCGCTGAAAATCGAGTCCGCTTCGCTCTGGTAACCTGACGTCGAGGACCAGACAGGTCGGGCTATCGGGCGGGTCAGAGCGGACAAAATCGTTAATCGACGCAAACAGTCGTGGATTCACGCCCACAGCTCGCAGAAGTCGTCCGAGGGATTCGCGAAACCCCTCGTCGTCATCGATGACGACTACGCAGGAATGTGAATTTGGCGCGGCTGCCGCTCGTGATCCAAGGTCCGTGGACTGGCGCATCTGTTCCCTCCACATTTCATTTGCCAATCTTAGCCCTAACGAAAACCCTTGAACAGCCGTCCGCCCACCCCTGAGGGGCAGAAATCCTAAACCAAAGTTTAGAGTCGCAGGTCCGCTACAGCGTTATGCTTGATGCCAGATGCTGCACCTAGCCGCCTCACAAGCGCGGTGTAGCCGCGGCCGACACTCATGGAGGCCATATTGCCCGAACGACCACTAATCTCTGTCGTCGATGACGACCAGTCCTTCGGCGACTCCATGCGTAGGCTTCTGAAGGCGCTGGATTACTCTGTCGCGGTGTTTCCGTCTGCAGCCCAATTTCTTGCGTCTGCGCAACTTACCGCCACGGCCTGCTTGGTCGCCGATATTCACATGCCAGAAATGACCGGTGTCGAGCTTTATAACCATTTGCTCGAAAGTGGACACGCCATCCCGACGATTCTGGTGACCGCTTATCCGGATGAGCGCTCGCAAGAGTGCATGCTCACCCGGGGGGTGCAATGCTACCTTCGTAAGCCGCTGGTGGAAGCCGCGCTGATCGACTGCCTTCGCATCGCGGTGGCGCACGGGCAAGCGTGTCGGAGCAGTCGATGAGTCTACACTCACCTTCTCATCGTCGACTCAACAGGGTCTTTCTGTTCGTCGCATAGATCGCGCATGCCTTGGCCCCCCATGCCTTTAATGTGCCTTCACCCCTGTATGGAGTGCGCCCGTTGCTCCATGAGACGTCCTTGCAACTGACGTGCACATCACGGCGCCGGCGACCAACTGGCGCTCCAACTATAACGCGACCCCGACGCATGTCATGCCGGTGACGGGGCTCACCCTTGAACGATATACCTCGGTATAGTGGAGTTGTCCCTTCTGTCAACGCGGCCCTCCCTAGAGTGGCGACCTGAAGTGCTGACGCACAATATCATCCAGTGCGACGCATCCCCACTATAGAGCTCAAGAAGCTACCCATTTAGCGCCCAACAAAATGCGACGAGAGTCGCGCTGCTTGAGAGGCCTCGTCTTGATATACATTCGAAGTGTCACAGAATCAGTGCCCACGCCGGCGCCTCAAGCTCGGGGCGGTCTCCCGCCCGGCGTTACCCGCCGTGTTTTGGAATACGTGGAGACGCACCTAAGCGAGAAAATGGATCTCGCGGTGCTGGCTGGAGTGGCAGGTTTCTCGGTTTTTCATTTCGCGCGAGAATTCAAGCAAACGGCGGGTGTCACACCGCACTTTTATCTCTTACAGAAGCGTGTCCAACGAGCCAAAGAAATGTTGGCCCGCACCAATCTTTCACTGTCCGAGATCGCACTCGCCGCAGGTTTCGCTGACCAAAGCCACTTGGCACGTCATTTTCGTCGAATGGTCGGATCAACTCCTAGAGAATTTCGATGGTCACATCGGTAGCGGGATTGCCTTATAACGTCTACTGATAGCAGTTAGTCCTCTGGCAAAGGACACCAATCGGCTTGCCCGCGCTTCCTCGATCCAGGGGTCCAACGCACCTGTCTCCCGCCGTCAGACATCGCGTTGAGGGGGAGACCGTCTTAACTGTCGTGAAATTAGACGACCGCAAGCGCCGCCAAAGTTCAGTGTCATTGCGACAATCGGCATGCCACGCCGGATCAAACTCGGGCCAGAAGCTACAGACAGTTTCGACTACCGATGACGAAAATCTGATTTGCTGGCTAAGGCGCTGGGGTGCTCACCAACGTTTACCGAAAACTCTTGAAAATATGGCTACTTAGAGGCTTCGATTTTCAGTCTTGAGGGTCAGCGTGTCACACCCTGTCACAGTCCACGCCAGGTCAAAGCCTCCATCGCGGTCACTGCGGCCGGGCAATCGCTGAGGCAGAGACTCGCCGTAGAGAAACCAGGTCTTCAGGATCGACGCCTCCCAACGCTCCTAGATGCTCGACCGCCAAGCATTGCGTGACGGCGCCGTGTGACTGCAGCGGCAAAAGCGCGAATTCAGAAAGCACCTGGCGACCATTGCGCATCGGATAGCCATAATGTCCGACAATAGGCTCACCAAGATCCATGATGGTTCCGTAGAGCTCCCGCAAAGCGTCGGTCAGGCCGTGGGGAAGGATGATTTCGTCGATCGACGCGCCGGTAAAATCGGAGCCATACATGCGCGCGACGTGGGTACCGACAAGGCGAAATCTAATCTGCCGGGTCTGCCGTTCCAGATCGACTAGCAAAATGTGCTGCAATACACCCTTTGGCATCTGCAAGGGGTCGATCTCCGCGCGCGTGGGTGCTGATCGTCCGTCGATCTTCGCCAACCAGTACTTGCAGATCTCGGGCACCGCAGGCGAGAGGTACTCTCCAATATTCGTGAAAGCTCGCATCCTAGTCTCTAAATAGCTCACAGTCCCTAGGACCCCGCCGGTATCGGAGGTCTCGCCAGCATATCAAAATGTGATTTTTCCATATTAGCAGGAAATTCCTTAGTTGGGCGGACAAATTTTGCTTAACTATGGGATAATCAAAAGTCGTACTTAGCCAATTTCGGGTGAGGAACTCAGAGTGATGCCAGTCCGCAGTGAGACGGGAGCCTTGACCGTAGACGAGAAAACCGATCGGCAAATCCTTTCTCGCTCGAAAATGGCGAAACCAGGATATTCAGGACCTGTTGGATCGTGGGACGCAAGGCGACACGCATTGCGTCCCACCGTTTCATCCGCTGTTCCTGAGCGGATGATTCTGACGCAGCGACGATTAAAGGCAACTATTTATTCAACGTTAAATGGTTACATCAATATTTGTAGCCCGGTGCCCCGAGGCTGCAGCCCGGTAGGCCGATACAACGATCCGCTTATTTGACAGGTTTGATCCATGTGACGTGCCCATGCAGAAGCTTGATGAAGTGCCGCATCTCTGCAGTGTGAATAGAGATGCGCGCCCGCTCTATTTGAGCCCGAAGTGGGACCGGGTCTGGCGGCTTGACGGCGATTTCTTCCCTTATCCTTCGCAAAGGCCTTTCAGCCCGCCTAAGGTGCCGCCATCCGCCATCGAAGATACAATGAGGCGTTATGTCGATGGATTTGACGAGCACCGATGGGTCGACATCCATCCGCTGATCTACGCCACGCTGTCCCTGGTAAAATTCATGGAGATTCTGCCCTTCGCGGAAGCGAATGGCCGTACTGCCCGAATGCTGTTTGGTGCGCGGTTGCGACGCGCGGGCTGGCCGGCACTGCCTTGGGAAGTTATTTTCGAAAGGCAGTACGATCGCTATCAGCGCTTGTTGCGAGACGCCATCGAGAACGGCAAGATCGATGCCTTCCTCACATTCATGCTGCAAGCTTGCGAGCGCGCCATAGCACTCGGCCACACGATGGTGGAAGTCATGACCGGCCAACGCCTGGAACTCACCGCTGCGCTTATCTTAGAGGACATCGAGGAAGATCCGGCGCCGCGGATCGCGATGGACCTGCTCAGTGGCGCTCTCGTCAACAATGCAAGGCGGCACGGGGTGCCGAGCTCCCTTGTCGTTCCGCTGGCGAAGCTGTGTGATCAAGGTCTGCTGCAAATCATCGGAACACCGACAGGAATCAGCTATAGTGTTCCGTCGATCCGAGACTTGGTCTCGCCCTTCGGCAAGGCTCCTCACTGAGAGAGATAAAAATCCGTTGGATATCCAGGTCGGGTGATATCCAACGATATCGCTTTTCTAATAATCTCACCCCGATTTTGATTATTGCCGCCCCGGCGACCGAATCTCTCCGTCATGAGGAGAGAGAAAGCCGTTGATAACGCTGAGCCAAGTGTCGCGGATCTGCTCGCTTCCAAAGAGGATCCTGTGCCGCCGCTCCTGTGAGACGCGTTTCAACTATTTCCATGCAGGGAAGAATCGCGTCGACCAACGCCGCGCATTCCATCTTGTCCCACAAGGTTTCTGACGGTGGCACGTCGCGCCAGCCGAAACCGAACTCGGCTTCCACGCGGGCGACACCGTTGGGGCGCACAAAATTCCTCCGCTTGATATTAGCCGTGTGAGCGGAATCGGTGCGCAATAGGGTTCAGAATCTTTCTCGCCCAGCTCCAGCTTCCAACCACACGCCCCACCGAGAGCTGCGATTATCAGGTCTTGCACTAGATAGTGCGTCCGCACGCGAGTCAGGACCGGCGATAGCCAGCGATGCTTTCGTATTCATCCAGAAATGCTCGATGAGCAGGTCGGCAGCAGCTTCAGCGGAAAAACCGGTCATGTGACGACCATAGGGTTAAGATCTCTTCTTCTGAGAGGTGACAGCAGGCGCCAGCCGATCGGTCAAGGAATCGACCGACAAACGCGAGGCCATAGTCAACACCTGCTCCGCAGCCGGGCATAGATTTCATTCCCGCATGATCCGAGCAGCATTCTTGCCGAGTCTAATGTTCACACCTGCGCCGCTTTCCGGCTGTACCGCACCTCGATGGTCGCTCTGTCGCGAAACGATGAAAGTTTCCGCCATTAATTAAGCCAAGCCGGTGCTCTGGTGCGCAACGAGGCAAGGGGCTTCTGGTGGGCGAATGTTCTCGAGGAGCGTTGGCCAGAAGATCCCATGTGGGGCAAACGACCACGCGACAGTTGGGAGTAATGGCAACAACTGACTAGCAGCGATTGGCGATCAGCCACTTCAGGATTCGATGAAACTCACTGCGCATGCCATATTGATTTGCAACTTCTGGAGAGCCTCACGGTTTCTATCCCAGATGAACTTGAGAGAGGGGCCAGCCATGTCACAAGAAAGCAAGGTAGCTGAGGGAGCCGATTATATCGCCATCGTCTTTGAAGGCGCGCCTACCCACGGCGCGCGGTTCGTTGAGCTTGAAAACAACCAAGGGGAAAGCATTAGCCTCGGTGAATGGGTGAAGGTCGCCGGCGCTGACAAAAGTCGCTGGGAGCTTAGGCTCTCCATAACTGTTGAAAACGGGAGAATGATCCTGGAACCGACTTCCGGCGATTGGATCTCCGATGAGGAGCTGAGGTCCATAGGTGCCGTTCCCACTCAAGAGACAGCCTGATCACTTTAGCTTGGCCAGGCTGATCAGGCGCCCCGCGCATCACTTCGGGATGATCCTCAACTCCGCATTGGGCCATCTTTCATCGCTGTCCTGGTGCTTTCGCTTCCTCCTGACGTAGCGCGGTTTCCGCAGATTGGAGCGTCCCTCGGACCGTGCCTTCGACTTTGTCGAGAAGCTCACCGCTTCGGGCAGTTGTGACGAGGTCGTCCACTGTGGTTTCGCCTGAGAGGCCGTGTGCACGCGCACTTCTCTGCCCGGCCGCTACGACCTGCTCCGCGGCCTCTGTCCCGCGGCCGACCACGCTATGCGCGGCCTCTTTGGCAGTTTGCTTGACCTTGGCCACCACACCGCCGAGCGCCGCCTCTTCCTGTTTCGATTGAGGAATGAGCGCGCCGAGCAGCGCACCAGCCCCTAGCGCAATCGCGCCCAGGAGAAGGGGGTTATCACTCATCGTCGTAACGAGGTGGCTACCGGCCTCCTTCGCGCGCTGCGTTCCCGCCGTCACCTTGTCGCCTGCCATCTGGGCAATGGCGCTGCCCCGCTCCCCGGCATCTGCGGCTCGATCCTGCACGTCGTGCACCTTCCTCATGACACTCTGTTTCGCTTTGCCAATTGCTTCGGCAATGCGCTGGGCAAATGACTCAGCCGTCTCGGTGGTTTCACGCGCGATCCCCATCACGCCCGCCCGAGCATCATCCAACCGCGCTCGCCACGCATCATCGGTCTCGTTTTCCTGCCGGACCACGTTACGTTCGGCATTGGAGAGACGCATATCGAGGTCGTCGAGATGCCTTTCGGTAGGCGCGGAAGGCAAACTTCCGACGACACCACCTCGTGATCCGGAGACCATAAGCCAAGCCAAACCAATACCGGTGATGGTGATGGGCAACGGGTTGTTGCGGATACTGGCCAACAGATTGCGCCCGAAGTCGCCACCACCGCTATCCCGCAAGTAAGCCACTGCATCATCTAAAATTCGGCCCGGCGTCAGATGCTCTTGGAGCTCGGTGAGCCGAGAGTCCATGCGCGCTCTTGTCTCCCGCAGGTTATCTTCGAGCGAAGTCGTGGTGTCCGTCATTGCATGTGCTCCTTTACCACGAGGGCATCCTGCTTCAGGTTTGTCGTCGTCCGGGTCGGCACCAGGGTCTCGCGGGAAAGCATGCGGCGGCCGACGCCCGCGACGACAGCGCCTACCACGATGACCACTCCACCAACAATCAGAAACGCCGCCCACACAGGAAGTCGAAGAGCAAGCGCGGCGGCGGCGCCCTCAAGGAGCACGACGAGCCCGGCAAACCCCAGCAGGAAGCCTCCCAGAATCCAGAGGAATGCGCCCATGAGTCGGTGCAGCTTTTGCTCAACTTCTGCGCGCGTCAGGGCAATCTCGCCCCTCACCAGATCCTGCACGTCTGTGGCGAGTCCACCGACGATCTCTGCTAACGTATGCGTGTTGGCTGCTCTATTGTTTTCCATCTTCCCCCTCCTCTTCATGCGGATCGGGACGGGAAGCGGTGGAGATTGCGACTTTGCCGAGGCGTGCACTGGCGAAACCAGCCGCCATGGCAGCGCCGACAAAAAGGACTGGTTGCCTGTGAGCCAGGTCCTGCAGTTTGTTCAAGAGACCTCGCAAATCATTGGAGCGTACGGTCGAGGCGAATTGTTCGAGCTCGTCGGCGCCCCGCTCGACCAGTTGAGCCAGCCAATCCTGCTGGCCTTCCAACTGCTCGCCTGAGCGGTGCACGGCGCCTGCCATGTCTTCGAGGCGCCCGGCGATTTCGTCCTTACCCTTTTCGGTGGCTGTAAGTGCGTCGTCCTTTAGATGGCCAGCGACTTCACTTCCTAAGGCGGCCCCGCGCGCAGCGGCATCTTGGCCCATTTCCTTCACTGCGGCACCTGCGTCGCGAACCCGATCCGTGAGCTTGTCTGGCGTGGCATTCTCCCCAGGAGACTCGCCGACGCTGCGCGGGGCATCAACCATGTGCCTCCCTTTCTTTTATCGATAGGATTGTGCCGGCCGATATAAATGGCGCCATCACAATGTGTTGGCCGCAATCGGCATATTGCGGAATAAGCGGGCGATCGGAGAGTCGTTCCGGGACACAGTGAAAAAATTTTCGCCGCTGCCGAGACGCAAACTTATTTTTGAGCTTTGCCCTTGGTGTCGGCGACCCAAGCGCCGCGCTGACCTATCGGCTTCTCACTGCCCACGGTTGTATCACGGACGGTCTGGCGTTCCATCTCAGCATTGATTTCAGCGCCCAACAACAGCACGATGGCAGAGATCCACATCCAAGTCATGAAGCCAATTATGGCGCCGAGGGAGCCGTATGTTGCATTGTAACTCCCGAAATTCTCCGCATACCAAGAGAACAGAAGCGACGCCGCGATCCATACGATGATGGCTCCGGCACTTCCCCAACTGATCCAGCGCCAGCGGGCGTCATGACGACTAGGCCCGAAGCGATAAGTGACCGCCAAGGCGAAACCTCCAATGCAAAAGAGGAAAGGCCATCTCAGCAAATTCACCAGAAGTTTGGAAAAATTGGCCAAGCCCAGATAGTCCAAAGCCAGAGGAAGCGCTATGAGGACCAGGCTGACCAACAGGAAAAAAATGATCATCGCGACCGTGGCAACCAGACTGAAGGCATATAGTTTTACGAAGCCGCGCTTTTCTTCCTCCCCATATACAATATTGAGCGCATCGATTAGGGCACGGGTGGCGCTACTGGCGGTCCAAAGGGAGGTGAGTAGCCCGAGTATAAAGGCGAAGCCCAAATGACCGGCGGGCTGTGTGGTGATACGCGTGACCTGGTCGCGCAGAACCTCTTGTCCCCCACTGGGCAGCACGCCGGACAATTGACCAAAAAATTCCTGGGCCGATTGTGGGTCGGCAAAAAACCCATAAAAGGCAAGAGCTGCCGCGATGCCGGGAAAGATCGAAAGTACACCATAAAAAGTAATACCTGCTGCAATTGCCAGGACCCTATGGCGACCTATGTTGTCCCAGGTTCTCAATAGGATGTCGCGCCATCCCTGCGGCGGAATCTGACTCGGAGCACGGGCATCTCGTCCTCGCCCCGGCTCCCTGTCGGGCAATCGTTCTGCCGCCACACCGTGCTTGGCATCCCGGCGTTTCTCCATGTCCGGTCCCTGGCCTGCTATTGTCATTTCTCTCCTCCACCCAGTTACCTTAAGGTGAGGCCCAGGGCTTTGTTCCCGGTTATCGATACGCGGCGCGCTGGTCATGGTTGGATGCGGCCGAGTGAACTTGGAGCAGATGAATTAGTTACGCTTAGCTCGCTTCCTTTGAGATCCTTGGCAGTACTCAGCGCACTCGAGATGCCGGAACCTACAAAGTGGCGCCGTGTTGATCAGCATGGTGACGCCCGGACCTTACGATGCAGCGGCAAATGCAGTCAGGGCTCTGCTGCACATGATTCGATCGGCCGGCGAGATTCCACCGGCCTTCTGGGAAGACGCCTTCGTCCTTGGCTTCCTCTTCTATTACATGCATGCCGTGGCGGTCCGTGCCGGCGAAACGCCGGCCGAATACAGCGACATGCCGCGAGCGTATGTAATGGCCTGCGGCGACGACCTGGGAGTGGAAGTCTTGCAGCGAACTATGGCTTTCAGCATGGAACAAGATCCGAACTATCTGGAAGGGTTGAAAGCCGGCGACAAGTTCATCAGCATCATCTACGGCTCAAAGGCGTATGACTGCGATCCGGACGTGGTCAACGCGAGAAAGCGTGCTTTGGCAACGAAGCTGGAGCTGCAAAAAGATGTTCAGATCGATCTCAGCGATGCCGAGCATGCTTACCTGCTTGAAGCGATCTTCTTGAGTAAAGTGCGATGGCGCGTCGGTAAGCAGTTGCTCAACTAACAATCGGCACTATGGGTGTCAGGCAAATCCTTCGGTCGTTTTCACTCGTGCTACCTTTTGCAGCTTGACCTCGGAGCAACTCTTTCAGCCGTTCGCGCAGCGAATTGACCTCACAGACCGGCACGGGCTTCATCCAAATGACGCGCTTGGCGTATGGCCGAAACCTATCGCTCGAGCTTGACAATGCCGGGCCTCATCTCTACCTCCCGTCGTGTCACCTTCCTGGCGGAGATCCGTGTATGATCGACGTCGACTTGTTCCAGCCGAGCTTACGGGAGATTTCCACCGACGCCTCGGTGAGGAGACGTAACTGGATTTCTTTCGGCTCGGCCGGAATGCCGTGAAGGGTATCCAGGAGGGCAAACGTATATAGGAGCTTCCCACCGGGCCCAAAGATCGGCGCCGCCAGCGCATTGAAGGCCGGCTCGAATTCTTCCGGCGCTACCGCCCAGCCACGCCGGCGCACCAGAGAAAGCTCCGACCTCAGTTGATCCGGCGCCACAATAGTTTGCGGCGTGAAGACCTGAAGAGGTGACTCGAAGCATCGTTCGAGCAGCTCTTTGGGTCCAAACGCCAAGGCCACTTTACCTTGAGCTGTCGCATGGAAGGGAAGCTCGGCTCCGGACTTTGCAGAAACGTCGATGATCGAGTTGCCGCGAAAATTCTCGACGACCCGGATTCCCTTAGGAACGCTGACCGACAATGCAACTGACATGCCGAGTTCATCGCGAAGCGCACCGAGCATCTTTCGGACGACGGCGAGAGAATCGACGCGATCCGCGAGCGCCTGGCCGAGCATATAGATCTTGGGGCTCGCCGCATATTTCTCCGTCTCGGGGTCCTGCTCAACGTAGCCAAGATTCATCAGCGTTACCAGGTGCCGATGGGTCCGTGCCTTGGGCAAGTCGATTTCGCGTGCAAGCTCACTCACGCCCTTTTTCTGCTCCGAATGGATCAGGAGCTCCAAAATCCTCAAAGCCAACTCGACCGACTCGATCACCGTATTAACCACCCCAGTAAGACGCCCGATTCTGCGCACCCTAGATATCCCAGAACGGCCGATCGAGCAAATAACCGGCCGTTTTCTAGGCCGTTTCCGGTCATTCCAGCCCCATCAAGGCGCAAGCGTTTCCAGAGGTGAGCCTGCGGATCTCCGGCTCGCTATAGCCGAGATCGATGAGCATCGCGATGGTCTGCCGGAAGCCGTCGACGGGGCTGCAATTCCAGGCCTGGCCGAGGTCGGATCCCAAAATCGTGCGGTCGATCGTACCTGCCTCGATCAAGGCCTTCAGCTCTTCCGGTCCGTAGAGCTTGTCCCCGGGGCCGCCAAACCACATGCACAGCGAATGCTCAAGATAGGCCCCCATCTCGGCGAGCTGCCGGATGTCGGCATGACTGGCATCGATCAGATAGCTCGGATGGTTCACCAGCAGGCGCTTCACGCCACGAACACGTGCCTCGTCGAAGAGCGGCCAGATTTCGCTAACATGGATATGGCCGGCGGAGAGGACCAGGTCGTGCTTGGCGATGAGGTCGAGGACCAGCTTCAGCTGGTCCGTCGGACGGCGCGCGGAATCGAGAAAGAGAACCGGTTCAGGCGCCAGCGACGTGGTGTTCTTTGGTGGAAACTCCTCGCCAGGCTTTGCCTTAGTTTGATGGGCGATGTGGTTGTGGGCGTGGAAGGTCGGCATCCAGACGATCTTAGCTCCCAGTTTGATGCCGTGATCGACGGCGTGAGGGTTGATACCGCCGGTGCTGTTGTTGAGCGGTATGCCGCCCATCATGAAGACGCCAAGGTCGGAGAAGTGCCGGTTCAGCATCTGGGTCACCGGGACCGCGCTGTAATAGTGATCTTTGACCAGCACAGCCTTCAGCCCCGCGGCCGAGGCATCTCGCATCGCCTCGATGTGGTCGAGGCTCCGTTTCATGACCGACGGCCCGCTATGGCAGTGGAGATCGACAGCGCCAACCAACAATCGGTCGATCACGTCCGCATTATGAGCTGACCTGGGCACTTGGGCAGATTTCACGCTCGCACTCATCAATCTCTCCTTCATAAAAACATAAATTTGTATCTCTGTCCGAGACAGAATTACGTATTAAGACATTATTCTAATTTTTTGTCATTTACAATAAGACACTGTATCGTATATTGATACACGAGACCGAAAACAAGGAGAACTAGGATGAAATTGGCGAGCTTTGCAGCCGGTGGCGCTGACCGCTTTGGTGCGGCGACCAATTCAGGCAACCTGATCGACTTAAGAGAAGCCTTCCGGGCTATGGACGGCATCGCCGCGGGGGCGGCCGACACCTTCCCGCGGAACATGGTTGAGTTCATCGAGGCCGGCCCGGCCCTCTTGCAGAAGGCGCAGTCAGCACTGGCTTTTGCAGCCAAGAACCCTGGTTCCCTTCCGGTCTACGCGGCAGGCGACGTCACTTGGCACGCCCCCGTCCGGCGGCCCTCGAAGATCCTGTGTGTCGCGAACAACAACACCGCTTTCCAGGACACCATCATGAAGGGCCCGGAAACCCCGGCCTTCTTCGTGAAGTCAGCCGCTGCACTCACTGGCCACAACCAACCGATCGAGCTGCGCCCGAGCTACGGCGTCACCTATCCGGAGCCGGAAGTCGGCGTCATCATCGGCAAGAAGGTGAAGGACATTTCTCCCGCCGAGGTCCTCGATGCTGTCTTCGGCTACACGGTCCACAACGACATCACCTCAGCCAGCATGCGGGAAACGGACACCTTCCATTACCGCGAAGCCATGATGCGCGATGGCAAGAAGCAGATTGTTGAGAGCCATGCTTCATATGCTGGCCGGTACAAGGGCAGCGACACATTTGCACCTCAAGGTCCCTGGATCGTCACCAAAGACGAACTACCCGATCCGCATGGCCTGAAGGTCGAATGCTGGATCGCTGGTGAGCTCTGGTATACCGATAACACGCGGAACCTGAAGCATCTCATGCCGGCCGTGATCTCCTTCATGTCGCATTACCAGACGCTACTGCCGGGCGACATCATTTCGCTCGGTACTGCCGCGGATCCGGGTGGTGAGACCGGCGATAAGCCTCAGGTGGTGACTGACCTCAACCGGCTCGGCGGGCCGGTCGTGGTCTCGATAGAAGGGATCGGCACCCTGACCAACGAGGTCCAGAAAATCGCGGGATAACGACAAGTAGCACAAAAAGAAAGCTACGAACTTAGGGAGGAAAAACATGATTAGCGGGAAACGTCACGGCCAATTGGTCTCGCTGCTGGCCCTTGGTCTGGTAACAGGGTTCGCTTCAACAGCCGCAATGGCGGAAGACAGCATCACCGTTACGTCCTATGGCGGCACCTACCAGGAAGCTGAATCGAAGGCGATGTTTCAGCCGGCTGCCAAGGAACTCGGCATCACCATCAAGGAGGACAACCTCGCCGATGGTCTGCCGGACGTCCGCCTGCAGGTACAGGGCCATGCGGTGAAATGGGATGTAGTCGAGCTTAGCGCCGAAGAATGCGTGCGAGGCACCCAAGAGGGTCTCTTCGAAAAGCTCGACTATTCCGTCATCGATCCGAGCGGCATTGACAAGAAACTGGTCGCAGATAACTGGATTGGCGTCACCTTCTACGCCGTCGTTCTTGCTTACAATAAATCCGGCAAGCTTGGCGAGAATGGGCCGAAGACCTGGGCCGACTTCTGGGATGTCACTAAATTCCCGGGTGCCCGCACCCTCGGAAACTACGCGACCGAGAGCCTGACGCTCGCCGCTATGGCAGATGGCACCCCGCCAGATAAGGTTTATCCGATCGATCTGGACAAGGCCTTCAAGAAGCTCGAGGAGATCAAGCCCCATGTCACTTCATGGTGGAGTTCCGGCGGCCAGGTGATGAACCTTCTGAAGGATGACGAAGTCGACATGGGTAGCATTTGGAACGGCCGCGCCAACACGCTCGTCAAGAGTGGCGCCCCGATAAGCTATACAGTCTCCGGCGGAGTCTTGAATGCCGACTGCCTAGTGATCCCGAAGGGTGCCAAGAATGTCACGCTGGCGCAAAAGGCAATCGCCAAGTTCATTTCACCGGAATTGCAGGCAAACCTGCCCAAATACTCGGCCAACGGCCCTGCCAATCTGAAGGCCTTTGACACCGGCAAGCTGACGGCAGAAGAAGCCGCCGACGTCATCTCGTCGCCCCAGAACATCAAAAAGCAGGTCATCCTGGATTTTAATTGGTGGGCGCCTCTCCTTCCCGACGTTCAGAAGCGTTGGCAAGCCTTCCTGCAGGAATAACTGCGCGCCATGGCAGGACAAGTTCGCATGCAAATAGAAACCAAGAGCTTGGCGGAGGTCCCTTCCCCGCCGCCGGGCGGCGACCGCGGAAAACCCATGTCGCAGCGAACTGGTGACATGCGATCTCAGCCGCTCACGATCAAAAATGTCGCCAAGGCCTATGGCCAACTGAAAGTGCTGGACGACGTCAATCTCGACGTCGGAAGCGGGGAGTTCCTGACCCTGCTCGGCGCCTCTGGATCCGGCAAGACCACCCTCCTAATGGTGATCGCGGGTTTCGCGCGGCCGGATTCAGGTGCCGTCATGGTCGGCGGCACCGATATTGTTCGTACCCCCGCTCACAAGCGAAACATGGGCATGGTGTTCCAGAGTTATGCCCTCTTCCCACATATGAATGTCGCCGCAAATGTTGGCTATCCCCTGCGCTTACGCGGCGCGGGGCGAGTCGAGATTGCCGATCGGGTGGCTCGAGCGCTAGACCTTGTCCAGCTTGGTCACCTTGGTGAGCGCCGGATCGATCAGCTCTCTGGTGGACAAAGACAGCGCATTGCGCTTGCCCGAGCGATTGTCTTCGAGCCGCGAATCCTTCTGATGGATGAGCCGTTGTCGGCCCTCGATAAGAAGCTCCGCGAGCATATGCAGATCGAAATCCGGCGGCTCCACGAAAAGCTCGGCATGACGACCATCTATGTGACCCATGATCAGCGTGAAGCGTTGACCATGTCGGACCGCATCGCGATCATGGACCGAGGTCGTATCGTCCAGATTGATGAGCCGCGCCGGCTATATGAACGGCCAGCAAGTCGGTTCGTCGCCGATTTCATTGGCGAGTCCTCGTTCTTGCCGATCATTGTAGAGGCCGGCATCGCCAGATTTGGCGACTTGGTCTTAAAGACGGGTGGCAGATTGGATACCGCGCCCCGCCAGCTGCTGGTTCTCCGGCCTGAAAAGCTCGAGATCCTTGGTTCCGAGCAAGCGCCTGGGCTGAACGTTCTGAGTGGCATCCTGACCGAGCTCATTTACCAGGGCGAAAGCTTCCTTTGCCAGATCGCCCTGGGCGAAGGCCATACAGTTGTCGTGCGCGGGCCCACGCGCCGCGACACGCTGGCCGGCCTGCCGGAGCTTGGCGGTTCGATGCGGCTGGGCTTGCATCCCGAAGATACTGTCCTCGTGCCGGACGCATGATGATATTCTCAGGAGATATCAACGCCGCCAGTCTTGCACGTGATGGGCGCCGGGAATTTTACGGCATGGCGGCACTGTGCCTCCCATCCTTCATTCTGGTCTTCATCCTGCTGATCTTGCCGATCGGTTGGCTTTTCTGGATGTCTCTGTTCAACGCGGATGGCGCGTTCTCCGCCGAGAACTATGTTCGCCTGTTTGACAGCACCTATACCAGCACCTTGGTGACCACCTTCCAGGTCGGGTTCCTGGTTACCGTAATCTCCGTCGTACTCGGCTATCCGCTCGCCTACATGCTCTCCCAGCTGCCACCGCGCCTGGCCGGCCTTTGCACAATCTTCGTGGTGCTACCCTTCTGGACGTCGACCCTCGTGCGCACCTACGCCTGGATGCTCTTGCTGCAGCGCAAGGGCATCATCAACAGCGCGCTCATTTCTCTGGGTCTCATCGCTGATCCGATCCGGATGGTCAATAACATGACCGGAACAGTGATCGGCATGGTCCACATCATGCTTCCTTTTCTCGTCTTGCCGCTCTATGGCGTTATGAAGTCAATCAGCCCCGACTATGTGCGGGCCGCCGCCAATCTTGGCGCCGGGCCAACAAGAGCCTTCTGGACGATATTCTTGCCCCAATCGCTGCCCGGCCTGACAGCTGGCATGCTGCTGGTCTTCGTTCTTTGCCTCGGCTTTTACGTAACGCCCGCCCTACTTGGTGGCGGCCGCGTCATCATGTGGTCAATGATGATCGATAGCTCGATCCGGCTTTATGCGAATTGGGGTGCCGCCAGCGCACTCGGTGTGGCGCTCCTCGTTATGACCTTCTGCGTTCTCTGGCTGGTCAACAGGCTATTCGGCTTGAAGCGCCTTTACGGGGAATCGCGCTGATGGAACTACGTTGTGATCGACTCTGGCTTTATCTGCTGGGCGGCGCCATCCTGGTTTTCCTGGCAGCGCCGTCGGTTGTGGTCGCCGTGACGTCCTTCTCGGATTCCCAGTTCCTCACTTTCCCGCCCGAGACCTGGTCACTGCGGTGGTACCATGCCTACGCCGATTCGATCGAGTGGCGCGCAGCCACCTTTACCTCTTTAAAGGTGGCGTTCCTGACAACCTTGATCGCGACACCGGCCGGCACCGCGGCCGCCTATAGCCTCCGCATGCTCGGCACCCGTTTCTCCGGCGCTGTTCAGGCCATCTATACGATGCCAATGGTTGTGCCGGTGATCCTGATCGGCATCAGCCTTTTCTTCATGTTCGCGCGGATCGGTCTCAATACGACCGTTACCGGCGTGGTCCTGGCCCATAGCATGCTGGCGGTGCCGTTTGTCGTTATTACTGTCGGGTCGGGCCTAGCCAATTACGACTTCGCCCAAGAGACCGCCGCCAGGAGCCTCGGCGCCTACCGCCTAAAGGCGTTCCTGACCATTACGCTCCCTCAAATCAGGGTTCCAGTCATTACTGGCGCACTCTTCGCCTTTCTTACCTCCTTCGACGAAGTGATTGTCGCGATTTTCATCTCCGGCGGTGATAGCGAGACCCTTCCCCGCCGCATGTTTACGGCTCTTCGAGAGCAGATCGACCCGACCATCGCGGCGATCTCGACCTGTCTCATCATCATAACTGGAGGGATACTGCTTGCTGTGCAGGCTTTTGGCTTCTCCGGCAAGCGCAGCCGCTCCTGATTTTTGTTCGACCACGAGGTTTCCATGAATAGCGAAGTCATCATAACCTGCGCACTGACGGGTGCGGGCGACACAGTCGGAAAGCACCCGGCGATCCCGGTCACTCCGAAACAGATTGCCGATTCCGCCATTGAAGCGGCAAAAGCCGGGGCGGCGATCGTCCATATCCATGTCCGTGACCCTGAGACAGGCAAGCCGAGCCGAGATCCTGAGCTCTTCCGGGAAACGGTTTCTCGCGTTCGGGAGAGCGGAGTAGACGTGATTCTTAACCTGACCGGCGGCATGGGTGGTGATTTTGTGCTTGGTCCCGACGATGCGCCGATGAGCGGCGGCCCCGGCACCGATATGGTCGGGCCGCTAGAGCGCATGACGCATGTCACGGAGCTCCTGCCGGAGATCGCCAGTCTCGACTGTGGCACGCTCAATTTCGGCGATGGGAACAGCATCTATATCAGTACGCCCAACTACCTCCGTATCATGGCAGCGAAATACAAAGAGCTCGGCGTGAAGCCAGAACTCGAGGTCTTTGAGCTTGGACATATCCGCTTTGCGAAGCAGCTTATGGCGGAAGGCCTGTTGACCGGAACGCCACTGTTCCAGCGTTGCCTTGGTATTCCCTGGGGCGCGCCAGCCGATAGCATCTCAATGCGCGCAATGATGGAAAGCCTGCCGGCAGGCTCCAATTGGGCGGCTTTTGGGCTTGGCCGAATGGAGATGCCGATGGTGGCCCAGGCGATTCTACTGGGCGGCAATGTCCGGGTGGGTCTCGAGGACAATTTATGGCTGGAGCGTGGGGTTCCCGCCAGCAACGGTGCATTGGTCGATCGCGCAGCAACGATCGCGACCTTGATGGGTGCCAAAGTACTCGGAGCGGCCGAGAGCAGAAGAAGGCTCGGGCTGGATCAGCCCCCAGTTTGCGGGCGCGAGACGGCCGGATGAAACGTCTATAGCACTTACTGATATGGCCTACGCCAGTCCCGGCCGATGCGCCCGTACTGAGGTTCGGTATCCTTCGGCGGAATGAGCGACTTGGTCAGACAATCGCGCAACGGCGGCCGATCATCGCGGTCGGGGCGAGGTCGCCGATACCGGCGCGCGGCCTGGGTGAGCGGTTGGTCTTGAGCGTCACCGCTCCTTTGCTCACAGTTGGCTAATTCCTCGCCTGCAAGGATTTTACCAACGGCATCCAGAAATTGAGGTCGAAGTCCAGACCAGTAGATAAAAGTTTCCTCGAGGTGCCCTCGATCTCGCCAGCAAGAGCAGCGGAACAGCGTCCGGAAATGTACTTCCAGTGCCCTTTCGGGCGAGCCCCTCATCTCGCATCTATGAAGTGCCGTGAAGTCACGGGCGTTGATCCAAGTTCACGCCCGAGACGTAACCCTGTTGCCATTTGCGTCTATCACTACCTCTCCATCTTCCTTCGCAAAGGAGCCCCTTTGGGCTAACGGCAGGATATCGAGCACCAGTTCCGACGGGCGGCAAAGCTTGACGCCCCAAGGTGTCACAACAAACGGACGATTCAGGAGAATAGGATGTTGAGCAATAGCTTCGAGGAATTGGGTTTCGCTGAGATTTAGATCATCTAAGCCGAGGTCCTTGTAGGGCGTCCCCTTTTCCCGAAGCGCCTGCCTGAGCGTCAATCCCGCTCGCCGAACCAAGTCCATGACTTCAGCCGAGGATGGTGGCGCCTTAAGATACTCCACGATCTCCGGCTCAATGCCTGCGTTTCGAATCAGGCCCAGGGTATTGCGCGACGTACCGCAGTCAGGATTGTGAAAAATGGTCACCTTTATGGGTTCGGTGGTCATTAAGCCCCCCGGCTCCTTAAATCTTTTGGCGGCCAAGGATTGGACGGCTGCGCTGTGCTGCACCGCGCTCGTACCACCCCTTGGTTGAGTTCACAATTCGCACGACCGATAGCATGACCGGAACCTCGATCAGCACACCGACCACTGTGGCGAGGGCCGCACCCGATTGCAGGCCGAATAGGCTGATTGCGGCGGCCACGGCGAGCTCGAAGAAATTGCTTGCGCCGATCAGTGCCGACGGTGCAGCAACACAATGCTGTTCTCCACAAGCCCTATTCAGCAAATAGGCCAAGCCGGAATTGAAATACACCTGGATCAAAATGGGGACCGCGAGCAGCAGGATCGTCATGGGCTGAGCAAGGATCTGGTCGCCCTGAAATCCAAAGAGTAAAACGAGGGTTGTCAGAAGAGCGATTAGGGAGATTGGCTGAAGGCCTTTGAGCAGTTGTTGTAGCCCCGCTAACCCGCCAGCCTTCAACGTTGCGCGGCGGACGATCTGAGCGAGGATGACTGGAACGACGATATACAGGCCAACCGATAAGATCAGGGTCTCCCAAGGAACGGTGATCGCGGAAAGGCCCAGCAACAACCCGACAATTGGTGCGAAAGCGAACACCATAATCAGATCGTTGAGAGCGACTTGGCTGAGCGTAAAATGCGGTTCGCCGTCGGACAGATTACTCCAGACAAAGACCATCGCGGTGCAAGGCGCTGCAGCCAAGATGATGAGTCCGGCGATGTAGGAGTCGATCTGATTGGCAGGCAGCCACTGCCGAAATAGATAGGCGATAAAGAACCAGCCGAGGGCGGCCATTGAAAATGGCTTCACGCCCCAATTGATCAAAAGCGTGACGCCAATGCCGCGCCAATGTTCCTTCACCTGCCCGAGGGCGGCGAAATCGATTTTGACCAGCATCGGAATGATCATCAGCCAAATCAATGCCGCAACCGGCAGGTTGACTTTGGCGATCTCCATGGCCCCGATAGCCTGGAAGACCGGCGGAAAGAAACTGCCAAAAGCAATGCCAAGGATGATGCAGAGAATCACCCAGACCGTCAGGTAGCGTTCAAACTTGGACATTTAGATTGCTCGTGAACTTGTAATGATCAGGCTGACTGAGAGAGGTTGCGGCCAATTTCATCCAGCCGCTTTTGAAGGCTCAGCTTGTCGAGTGATTTCAAGGGCAGGCTGGTAAAGATGCTGATGCGGTTGTGTAGCACTCGATAGGTATCGGCGAAGGCCAGACGTTGCTCAGTTTCATTTCCTTCAGCTGCGGCAGGGTCTGGCAGGCCCCAATGCGCGCTCATCGGCTGGCCTGGCCAAACCGGACAGACTTCGTTGGCGGCATTGTCGCAAATGGTAAAAACGAAATCCAACTGCGACGCATCCGGCTTAGCAAACTCATCCCAGCCTTTAGACCGCAGGTCCGCCGTTGGATGATTCATCTTTTTCAAGAGATCAAGGGCGAAGGGGTGCACCTGTCCCTTTGGATGACTGCCGGCACTGAAAGCTCTGAATCGTCCTTGCGCTTCCCGGTTCATGATAGCCTCCGCGATGATACTACGGGCCGAATTCCCAGTGCACAGGAACAGAACGTTGTATGCGTGATCGACCATTGGTCAGTCTCCGTCGGGTTTACTTGCGTGGGCTTTTTCAGTTGGCTGTTCACTAGCAGCAGGCAGGAAGAACCGCCTCGATCAGATCGTTGCAAGCGTCAGTTTTTCCGCTGCAGCAATCCTTAACCAGAAAGGCCAGCAAGTCGCGAACCCCATTGAGGTCCGCCACATAGCTAATGACACGCCCATTCCGTTCAGACTTCACCAAGCCCGCACGACTCAAGATAGCGAGGTGGGTAGACATCGTGCTCGGCGGCACATCCATCTCTTTGGCAATGTCACCAGCTGGCATTGCCTCTGGCAATCTCTTGATTAGGAGACGAAACACATCCAATCGCGTCTCCTGTGACAACGCCGCAAAAGCGTCTAGCGCCTCTTTCTTTTTCATATTTCGATAAATATCGAATTGTGGAATATTGTCAACGGACATTCGATGAAAGAATGGTGACACCGCCTAAGCCCAAGCCGATCGGGGACACAAATGCCATGCAAGTCATCGAGGGGATTGGTTGGAGCCTGAAGTGGACGATGTAAGGACAAGCGAGCAAGTCGCTGAAAGCAACGATCTACCGAATTTGGATCGCGCTGTTTTCGATCTGCCAACAATGCAGAAGCTAAGAATCTCGGGTGGATCGGCGCACCCACCACGCATTCTCCTGCTCTACGGATCGTTACGAGAGCGGTCGTATAGCCGCTTCCAGCCCATTGCATGAACCGGTCATTGCATAAACTGACCAGGAATCGCCCTGCGGCGAGGTCTTCGCGCATAGCTGCAACCACCGTCTGCGCCGCCCCAACCGGCCGGGCTTGCCTGTTACGTCATTTAGTCTTCAGCCAATGCGGCCACTTCCCGTCGGAAAGGAAGGGCATCGCCGATATCGGGTTCGTCAAGCTCCCGCGCGAATCGATGTCCGGCATAAGTCGCCCAGGCGATCGGTCCCGGCGCTTCGGCATCGCCGATAACCTTGATCGCCTTGATGCCATGATCCGCCCACATATCCCGGCGGGATTTTAGATCCGCCCAGACAGCGTCGTCTTGCAGACGCGATGTGACCAGGACGACGGCATCGGCGGCAAGCTCCTGCGCCGATCCGGTATAGACGCAGGCCGTCGTGACGCTGCCGGCACCGATATGCGTGACGGAGCGGTTGAGGACGATGTCGACCCCGCAGGCCGATAGCTTGCGATGGATGGCGCCCTGCTCCAGCGTATTCCGGGTCCAGTCCGATACGAAAGCAGACGGAGTGACAAGCGTTACCTTCGCGCCGCGCTGCGCCATCAATTCCGCCAAGACGCCGCCCATATAGTAGTGGTCATCGTCAAACAGCACGACGTTCCCATCCGGCATTTTCCCCGCCATCAGGTCGTCGGGCGTGAAGACCGGCATTGAAGACTCGATCGGCATGGCGACGACATGGGCACGTGCGACACCGTCGCGGCGCCAGGTCGATCCCGTGGCAATCGCAACATTCTGGAAGCCGAATGACAGGATCTCATCCGCCGACAGGCGACTGTCGAGATAGACATCGACATTCGACATCTGGCTGAGCTGGTACTGCCGATAGTCGCGGACCCGCCCCCAGGCGGCAAGGCCGGGAAGCTTGCATTCCCGCGCAACCCGACCGCCCAGTTCATTGCTTGCCTCGGCGAGCGCCACCTGGTAGCCGCGCAAGCCCAGTGCCCGTGCGGCCTCCAAGCCAGCGGGTCCCGCGCCGACGATTAACACGCTGTCGCTGGCGCCCTTTGCCTGCATCCGTTCAGGGTGCCACCCCTTGCGCCATTCCTCCATGAAGGTGGGATTTTGCGTGCAGCGGGAGATCGACATCGTCATATCGCCGGTAATGCAAATATTACAGCCGATACATTCGCGGATATCCTCCGGCCGTCCCTCTTCCACTTTCTTCGGCAGGAACGGATCGGCGATCGAGGGCCGGGCGCAGCCGATGAAATCAAGTGTGCCGGACTTGATCATCCGCACCATGACATCGGGCGAGGTGAAGCGCCCGACACCGACCACCGGCTTCGATGTCAGTTTCTTGATGCCCGCGACAAGTGATTCCTGCGCGCACTCTTCCTTGAAGCGCGATGGGCCGGAGCAATCCTCCCAGGCGCCATGGGCGAGATCCCAGAGGTCCGGCAGGTCGGCATGCATCTCGATCATGTCGCGGACCTCGGCATTGGCAAAGCCCAATTCGCCGATCATCTCATCCAGCGACAGGCGGAGGGTCAGCCCGCAGGTATCGCCGATCGCATCCCGACCCTCCTCGATCAGCTCGCGCATGAGGCGCGACCGGTTTTCCAGAGAGCCACCATATTCATCCGTGCGCTGGTTGGTGGCGGTGGATAGAAAGTGCTGAATAATGCCAAAGCCGTGTGCGCCATACAGGCACACCAGGTCGAAACCGGCCTGTTTGGCCCGCTTGTAGGCATTGCGGTGCCAGCGGCGGAGGTCGCGGATATCCTGCCTGTCCATCGCCCGGGCCTGTACCGGGTCGTTGGTGAATGTCCGGATCGGCAGGGCCGAGGGCCCCCTGGGCACTTCCTTGGTATAAAGATTGGGACCATTGATGCCGGAATAGGCAAGCTGGATGCCGGCCAGCGCACCATGCTCGTGCATCGCCTTTGCCATCTTGGCCAAAGCGGGAATATCGGCATCGTCCCACAGCCGCAGCTCGATGAAGGGCGTAATCTCGGAGGTATGATGCATCTCCGTCTGCTCGGTGAAGATGACGCCCCATCCGCCTTCGGATTTCATGCGGCGCATTTCCGCCGCCGCCGAGGGGTCTCGATAGCCGCCGCCATTGCAATGCGGCACCTGATAAAACCGGTTCTTTGCGGTGACCGGCCCGATCTTCATGGGCTCGAACAGGATATCGTAACGTGGGTCGCGCATTGTCTTCCTCCTCCGGCCGCCCCGAGCGAGCACAGAAGGCGCGCTACCATTGCGTCTGATCCTACTCATAGAGGCTCGGCGGCGCCTTAAAAATACATTTTTCTTCTGCACGGAATAGGAACCACCGAACCTCTGCGCTCGGCATCTGACAGCCCGGCGGCAAACCCAAGCGCATTTCTTGTCTGCCAAGTCAACTCCGAGGTGAGACTTTTGCCGTTCTGGTCGCTGGCAATTGGCCGCCCGCTGATGAAATATTGGCGGATCTCATCAACATTCGGTTCGGAGCGGCAAGCGCGAGATGGCACCTGACAAGAAAACTGCAGTGATCACAGGGGCGGCCGGCGGGATCGGCAAGGCGATCGTCAAGCGGTTCACTGAAAACGGCTATCGGGTCGTCGCCGGCGATGCCGATGCGGCCGGCTTGACAGGACTGTCCGACACCTTCAATCGCGGCACGCAGGTTCTTTGGGAGAAGCCCGGCGATCTACGATCAAAGGAATATTGCGAAGCCCTGGTCGATCACGCGGTCGAGGCGACCGGCCGGATTGATGTCCTGGTCAACAATGCCGGGATCATCACCCGTGGGAATGTCGTGGAAACCAGCGATGACGACTGGTTCCGGACCCTCGATATCAACCTGACCGCGATCTTCTATACCTGCCGCAGGGCCGTCACGCATATGAAGGATCATGGCGGCGGCGCAATCGTCAACATTTCCTCTTGCTGGGGATTATATCCTGGCCCCGGCCACGCGGCCTACTGCACCAGCAAGGCCGCCGTGGCGACCTTTTCGAAATGCCTCGGCCGCGATCATGCAGCGGATGGCATACGCGTGAATGCCGTTTGCCCGAACGAGGTCAATACGCCGATGATCCGCACGGGCTTCATCCGGCGCGGCTTCAATCCGGATACCGCGATCGCGGAGCTGAACAAGAGCGTTCCCATCGGTCGCATCGCCGAACCGGAAGACATCGCAGATGTCGTGCGGTTCCTGGCCTCGGATGCCGCGCGCTACGTCGCAGGAACGGCCATCGAAGTCAATGGCGCCAAGCCGGTTTACTGAGGAGGATCATCATGGTTCGCAGACTTGCCGGCAAGGTTGCCGTCGTCACCGGCGGTGGACGCGGGATAGGATTGGGCATCACCCAGCGGTTTCTCGAGGAAGGCGCAAGGGTGGCCATCATCCAGCGGACGCCGCCCGAGGATCGATCCGTCAGGGACGAGGCCGTCTATATCCAAGCGGATCTCGCGCGCCCGGATGACATTGCCAAGGCCATCGACGCGATATTCAAGCAATTCGGTGGCCTGGACATCCTGGTCAACAATGCCGGCATCATGTTCGAAAAAACCGTGGAGGAGATGTCCGAGGCGGATTGGGACCAGATGATGGCGATCAACCTGAAGGCGCCGTTCCTGCTGACGAAGAGGGCCATGCCGTTCCTGAGGCGGCACCATCGAGGAAGCATCATCAACATCGGATCGATCGAGGGTCTGGCGTCCAATCCGGGTCATCCTGCCTATTCCGCCTCGAAAGCGGGGATTCATGGCTTTACGGCTGCGGTAGCCGTCGATCATGGGCGCGATGGTGTCCGCTGCAATGCCATCGCACCCGGCTGGATCAACTCGGATCTCAGCGAGACCTATATCGAGAACATGCAAGACAGTGGCCGTGTCCGCCGGGAACTGCTGGCCATGCACCCCGCCGGGCGCCTCGGCGAACCTCGGGATGTCGGCAATCTCGCAGTCTGGCTGGCCTCGGATGAAAGCAGCTTCGTCACCGGGCAAGTCTATGTCGTTGACGGCGGCCGCACCAAGAAGCTGCCGCTGCCCGTCAGTTGAACATCCGTCTTTAATGGTTCAACGCGGCGGAATCAGGACGAATTTTCCCGTGTAGCGTTTCGACAGGAAATCCTTCTGATCGAAACCACCATGTCCCGTCAGCAGCACGCCACTCATCAACCGAGGAACAGGTGGCGGCCATCGTTATCCTAAGCCGTCGGATCGATCTTCTGGCTGATACGGCGGGTGAAGCGATCGATCAGGATCGCGAGGATCACGACCACCAGACCCGCCTCGACACCCCGTCCGACCTGCAGGCGCGATATCGACCGGATGATTTCGTCACCGAGGCCACCGGCACCGATCATGGATGCGATGATGACCATCGAAAGCGACATCATGATGCATTGATTGACGCCGGCCATGATCGATTTGAAGGCTAATGGCAGCTTGATGAAGAACAGGATCGTCATGCGGCTGGCACCGAAAGCCTCACCCGCTTCGATCACCTCCGGTTCCACCATTTTCAGGCCATGGGCGGTCAAACGGATCGGCAGCGGCATTGCAAAGAAGATCGTTGCAACGACGCCGGGGACGACGCCGACGCCGAAGAAAAACACCGCCGGCACCAGCAGAACGAAAGCGGGCATCGTCTGCATGAAATCGAGTATCGGCTCGAACACGGCATTCATACGCTTCGATTCGGCGATCAGGGTGCCTAAGGGAATGCCGATCGCCAGCGAAATGAGAGCCGCCGTCAATACCAGCGAGAAGGTGACCATGGCCGCCGACCAAAGGTTCATCGCCAGGATGAAGGCAAGGCCAAGCCCGCCCAAAAGGGCCAGTGGCAGGCGCCCGGCCGCAAATCCGCCGATCACGGCAATCACGATGACAAGCCAAGCTGGCACGAAGTTCAGGGCTGCCGTCAGCGGATCGTTGATGCCAAGAATGATGGCGGAAATGAAGTCGAAAACGGCACCGAATTTCTGCGAAACATAGTTGGTGAAATTATCGATCGCGGAGGCGACCTGCATTGCGAAGTCAGTGAAATCCATCGTCTCGATCCCCTCCTGCCCGTTGACCGGTGTGGTCGTGTTTGCCGATCGCGTCCGTTATCCTGCCCGCTGTTCGGCAGCCATGGCGGACTTGCTTTCCGGCTGCTGCCGGGCCTCTTCACACTTGCTTTTGACGCCGGAATTCGCCGCCAGCGCCTTTAGAACGGAGCTGCCCGTGACCACTCCAACCAGCGAATCGTCGTCCCGGACGACGACCAGCGGACGGCCGTTCCGGGATAATTCCTCCAGGAACGGTGCCACCAATTGATCGGGTGCGATCCGGATATAGTCTTGGGAAAGCGCGCTTTGCCAATCCGCCGCCGATGCGCCCAGGCTGGCCGTCTTCTCGACCACGCCTAGAATCCGGCCTGTCCCGTCTGTCACCGCGACAGGTCCGGCAGTCGACCGCGATATCGGCAGTGAGGTGACCGATGTTCCGGTCAAGACGACCGGCGGCCGCGCGGGATCCACGATCTGGCCGGCGCTCAATACATTGAAGACATTGATGCCGCGAACGAAGTCGCGCACATAGTCGTTCGCCGGGGAGATCACGATATCCAAAGGGCGTCCGTATTGGACGACCTCTCCCTTCAGCAGGATGGCGATGCGATTTCCAAGCGTCGCCGCTTCGTTGGGGTCATGGGTCACAAAGACGATCGTCTTGTTCAAGGTGTTCTGCAGCCGGAGCAGTTCCTGCTGCATCTCTTCACGGATCAGCGGGTCAAGGGCACTGAAGGGTTCGTCCATAAGAAGCACCGGCGTATCCATCACCAGTGCCCGGGCCAGCCCCACGCGTTGCCGCATGCCGCCACTGAGATTGGACGGCTTTCGATCGTTCCAACCCGACAAGCCGACCAGCTCAAGCGCGTGCGCCGCGCGGTCGCGTCGTTCCTTGCGCGAAATGCCCGCGATACGCAGCCCGAAGGCAACATTGTCGAGTACGGTCATATGCGGAAGGAGCGCGAAATGCTGAAAGACCATGCTGATCTTCGAGGAGCGAATCCGTCGCAATTCCTTTGTGCTGGCATGCGTGATCTCGTGGCCCTGGATAAAGATCTGTCCGCCGGTCGGATCGATGAGGCGATTGATGCACCGGAGAAGCGTTGACTTGCCGCTGCCGGAGAGCCCCATGATCACGCATATCTTGCCGGGTTCGATCGCCAGGTTGACATTGTTCAGAGCAACGAAATGGCCTGAATCCTCTGGGCGCATGCTCCGCGACCGTATATGGCCCAGGGCCGCTTCGGGCTTCGGCCCATAGAGCTTATAGAGATCCCTGATCTCGATGGCGAGTTCGCTTGACTCCATGATGCGCTCCTCAATCTACGCAGGATGGAATACGGGGACAGGGCTTTCGCCCGCCCCGTATTCGATTCACACCAACCGGAACTAGGCGATCCACTCCTCGATGAGGCCCTTGCCCTTGCTTTCGTCGATCCACTTGGCCGCCGCGTCCTCGGGCTTCATTCCCTTGTCGATCCAGGCCATGATCCGGGCCTCTTCATTGTTCGGGATGTGGAACTTTTTGAAGAAGTCATGGGCTTTCGGGAAATTCGTCTTGAAATCGTTTCGAACGATGTGGAAGCAGTTGAACGGCTCTTCCATCATCGTCTTCTTGGGGTCCTTGAGATACCTCATTTTGTACTGGGTCCACATGGGAAGCGGCTCCCATGTCGTCACGACGATCCACTCCTTCCGCGTATAGGCACGCTGGAAAGCAGCTTCCATCGCCGCTTCGCTGCCGGGGACGAGTTTGAGCTTCAGATCGTATGCCTTCACCGTGTCGTCGGCGGCATGCATCAGGCCGGAACCGGCATCGATCCCAATGATGCCGCCCTTGAACTTATCGGCGTTGTCATTCAACTGGTCGATGCTGTCGATCGTCACATATTCCGGTACGGCTAAGCCTTGGGTCATCGGACCTTCGGCGACGCCGACAATCTCGATCGAGTCCTTGACCCGCTCGACATATTCGGCCTGCCCGCCCTTGTATTCCCCCTTCAAGGGCCCCATGCCCTGCATATAGCCGACCGAGTAGCAATCGACCTTGCCCGACTGCAGTGATGCATAGATCACCGCCGCTTCACCTTGAAGTGGCTGTACCTTGTAGCCGAAATTGTCCTCGATCAGCTTCTTGCCGACATAGGTGATCGCCAGCGCATCCGACCAGTTGGCATAGGCATAGACGATAGGCCGCGAGGCGTCGGCCAGGGCACCCCGTGCCAGGCCGCCCGCGGCCAGCGCAGCGGCGCCACCCGCTTTCAGGAATGTCCGCCGGGACGTCATGCCCAGCTGAAGATGGTGGTCCGTCGCCCAGTGCAATTTGCTCATGTTCAGTCTCCCCTTTTTTGGTTTTTCGGTATTGGCCGATTTTGATTTCTACTAGGGTTAGCACGGCTTCCCGTTGAATCGCCGATGCAAAAAAGTAGCCTGCCGATTTACTTTATATCGACTGTCCGGAACCGGGCTTTTCGCTAGAGTCGCTGCATTCCGTGACTTCCAGCGGGGCTTTCCATGTCATTCAGAGGCATCATTCCACCGGTCATCACCCCCTTTCACGACGATGGCTCGATCGATCGCGAAGGCTTCGTCGTCATGATGGAGCACCTGATCGGCGCCGGCGTGCACGGCATCGTCATCGGCGGGACTACCGGCGAGTATTACGCCCAATCCCGGGACGAGCGGATCGGATTGCTGAAGCTGGCCTCCACCACCGCGAAGGGCAAAATTCCGCTCATCGCCGGCGTCGGCGCGATTAGGACAGAAGACTGCATCGATTACGCCTTGATCGCCCGCGACCTGAAGTTCGACGGCATCCTGATCGGCTCGCCCTATTATGCCGTGCCGACCCAGCTGGAGCTTGCCAACCATGCGCTGGCGATCGACCGGGAAGCCGGCCTGCCGATCATGCTTTACAATTATCCCGGCCGTACCGGAACGCATATGGATACCGAATTTCTGGATCGGGTCGGTCGGAGCAAGAATTTCTGCGCGATCAAGGAATCGAGCGGCAGCATCAACCATCTTCATGCCCTGGCGCGCGACTATCCGCATATCGATCTTTTTTGCGGCATGGATGACCAGGCGCTCGAATTCTTCGCCTGGGGTGCCAAAGGTTGGGTCTGCGGCGCGGGGAACTGCCTGCCCGAAGAGCATATCGCGCTCTACAACGCTTGCGCGGTTGAGAAGGATTTCGAGAAGGGTCGGAAAATCATGTCGGCGCTTCTGCCGCTCATGCGTGCCCTGGAACAAGGTGGCAAGTTCGTTCAGAGCATCAAATTCGGATGCGAGCTCGCCGGGTTGCCAGCGGGGCCAGTCCGAAAGCCTATGCGCGGACTGGAGGATGAGCAGAAGCGGGAGCTCGAAGAGACCATCCGCACGCTGAAATCCGTCATCGCTTCCATCGAAAATGACTCCAGCAGGAAGAGACCGCAGAATGTCGTCGCTTTTAACGCATGATGAATATAAGGCTCTCGCCCGAAGCCTGACCCTTCCCGCCAATGCCGTCATTGGTGGAAAATCGACGCCTGCCATTGAGGGCGGAACCTTCGACACGATCAATCCGGCGACTGGTGACATTTTGGCCAAGATCGCGTCCTGCAAGAAGCAGGACGTGGACCTTGCCGTGGAAAAGGCGCGGCGCGCGTTTCAGAACGGCGCCTGGTCGCGAGCACATCCGACCGACCGCAAGCGCGTGATGCGCCGCCTTGCCCGGCTGATGGAAAAATATGCCCATGAGCTCGCGGTGCTCGAAACGCTGGAAAGCGGAAAGCCGATCTATGACGTCGTGACCGTCGACATTCCCGAGGCGATCCATTGCCTCGAATGGCATGCCGAGGCGGCCGACAAGATCTACGGGCAGACCTCACCATCCGGTGACAACGTCGTCTCGATGATCGTCCGTCAGCCGCTCGGCGTGGTCGCTTGCGTTCTGCCCTGGAATTTTCCGATTCTGATGCTGGCCTGGAAGCTGGGACCGGCATTGGCGACTGGCAATTCGGTGATCGTGAAGCCGGCCGAGCAGACCAACATGACGGCCTTGCGTCTTGCGGAACTTGCCCATGAAGCCGGCATCCCTGAAGGTGTGCTGCAAATCGTTACCGGGCCGGGCGAGATCACCGGCCGCGAGCTTGGCTTGCATGCCGATGTCGATATGGTCGCCTTCACCGGCTCGACCGAGATCGGCCGAAAATTCCTTGAATACTCGGCGAAGAGCAACCTCAAGCGCATCATGCTCGAATGCGGCGGGAAAAATCCCTGCATCGTCCTGGATGATGCGGAATGCCTGGATGTTGTCGCCCGGCATGCGACCCAGGCGGTTTTCTGGAACATGGGGGAGAATTGCTCGTCGAACTCCAAGCTGATCGTCCACGAGAAGATCAAGGATAAGCTCGTCGAACAGATTCTGGTCAAATTGCGCGATTGGCCCCTCGGCGATCCGCTCGACCCCGCCAACCGCCTCGGCGCGATCGTGTCCAAGGAGCAATTCGACAAGGTCATGGGTTATATCGGCAAGGGCAAGGCGGAAGGCGCAAAGGTCATTGCCGGCGGGAACGCGCATCCCCTGGGGCAAGGGTATTTCATCGAGCCGACGATTTTCGACAATGTCCGTGCCGACATGACGATCGCCCGCGAAGAGATCTTCGGCCCCGTCCTGTCCATCATCTCCGTTGCCAGCGCTGATGAGGCCGTGCGGGTCGCGAACGATACCTCCTACGGCTTGACCGCCTCGATCTTCACCGCCAATGGCGGCCGGGCCCAGAGGATGGCGCGAGATATCCGCGCCGGCACCGTGACGATCAACTGCTATGGCGAGGGCGATGTCACCACGCCGTTCGGCGGGTTCAAGCTTTCAGGTTTCGGCGGCCGGGATAAGTCGCTTCATGCGCATGACCAGTATACGGAACTGAAGACGATCTGGGCCGACATCTCTGATCCGCGGCCGACCCGGACCCTCGACTGACATTTCACATGAGCGTTCGAACGGCTCGTCGCATACCGGGTGATCTCAGGGGCTCGGGCTGGTATCGGTTGCTGCCCGCCCCCGCGCCGCCCCGGATTCTGGAAGGCCGGCAAAAAGCCGACTGGGTGATCATCGGCGCCGGCTTCGCCGGTCTCTCTGCCGCGCGCAGATTATCTCAGCTCGCGCCGGGCGATCGCATTGCCGTGCTGGAGGCCCAGCGTATCGGATGGGGCGCCGCAGGCCGCAATTCGGGATTCATGATCGATCTGCCGCACGAGCTTTCCAGTGAAACCTATGCCGGCGGCTTGGAGCATGATCTCAAACAGATTCGCATGAACCGCGCCGGCATCGATTTTGCCGCCGGGGCTGCCGAGGAATATGGCCTCGCGGCGCATTTCGTTCGTGCCGGCAAATATCACGGCGCAGCAACGAACCGGGGCCTCGATGCCTTAGCCCAGTTCGAAAAGCATCTCGCCCACTTGAAGGAGCCCTTCGAGCATCTGGATGCCGATGCCATGCGGCGCCTGACGGGAACGGCCTTCTATGTCGGCGGCACTTTCACGCCCGGAACCGTCATGATCCAGCCCGCCGCCTATATACGCGGGGTGGCGCAGGGTCTTTCAAGCGCCGTGGACATCTTTGAAGAAACGCCTGCCCTGTCGATCGAAACCGGGACCGAGCACATCGTCACCACGGCCAAAGGTGAAATTCGCACACCGCGGCTCATCCTGGCCAATAACGGCCATGTCGAGAACTTCGGCTTCTTTCGCCGCCGTTTGATGCACATCTTCACCTTTGCCAGCATGACACGCCAGCTTTCCGCCGTGGAAATGAGAACCTTGGGTGGCGAGAACGCCTGGGGGTTGATTCCGGCCGATCCCATGGGCTCCACGATCAGGCGGATTGCGGAGGGCCGGATCGTGGTCCGCAATACATTTACCTATAACCCGGACATGCAGACCTCGGAGCAGCAGATCGACAGCATCGGCGAGTCCCATGATCTTTCTTTCGCGGCACGTTTTCCGACGCTGAAAAATGGGGCCCAGGAGTATCGCTGGGGTGGTCATCTGTGCCTGTCGCTCAACGCGGTGCCGGCCTTCGGCGAGATTGAAACGCGGGTTTATGCCGCTTGCTGCTGCAATGGGCTAGGGACGGTGAAAGGCACTTTATACGGCAAGCTTGCCGCCGATCTCGCTGCCGGCACCAGGGAACCGTTGGTGGAGGACGTCCTGGCCGAGGCCGCTCCGGAAAAGCTCTACCCGGAACCGCTGATGACCTGGGGAGCCAAGGCGAAGCTCTGGTGGGTGCAAAAACGCGCTGGACGGGAGCTCTGACTCAGAAAGTCTGGCGCTCCTGCTCCGCCATTTCCCGCAGCCAGGCGCGCAATGTATCCGCAGCCGGAGACAAAGCCCGCCTGTCGTTCCAGGTGAGGTAATAACCCCCCGGCGCCGGCATCTCCAGATCGGTAAGCTTGACGAGCCTTGTGTCATGCATCAGGGGGCGGACCAACCTGTGCCAGCCGACTGCGACGCCCTGATCGGCCTGCGCGGCCTGGAGAGCGACGCTGAACTTGCCGAAGCGCCGGCCTTTGTTAGGTCCATGCGGAATTTTCGCGCGGCGGAACACTTCATCCCAATCAGACCATTCCGGATCGACCCAGTCCACATGCAGCAGCGGCAGATCCGGCAGGGTTTCCGCCGTCGCATCCCGGTGCGTTGTTGCAAATCCCGATCCGCAGACGGGATAGATTGTTTCATCGAATAACAGTTCGGCGGTCTCATCGGTCCAGGCTCCCAGCCCGTACCGGATCCGCAGCTCGACCTCCGCGCGCCGATAGTCCCGCGGATTATCCGATATCAGGTGATCGACCGTTATGTCTGGGAAACGCTCCCAGAAATCCCCCATCCGGGGGATGAGCCAGAACGTGGCAAATGCGTCTGTACAGGCGATCGTCACATTCCTCGACCGATCGCCGCGTTTGATCGTCCGGACGACCTCGGATGCCCTGGAAAAACTGCTGGAAAGCACGCCATATAAGTCTTCCCCGGCATTGGTGAGGGCAACCCGGGTTCCTAGCCGCGTAAACAGCGGCATGCCGAGTTCATCCTCAATCGCCTTGATCTGCTTGCTGACGGCACCCGGTGTAACATTGAGTTCCGCAGCCGCAAGTTTGAATGACATGTGACGTGCGGCCGCTTCAAAAATCGCCAACGCAGTCAGGGATGGAAGGTCATAGTACCGGCGAACCATGGCGGGCAGCTTTTCAAAACAGAGAGATGTGAATGGACGGCGCTTTAGTAAACCGGCGCGTGAAACTTTTGCCGTAGGTCATGCCGCGTCTCCAGCAATAGTCTGAGCGGTATAGGGGCGAAGAGCCGTGACGTGTCTTTTCACCGGCATATCCGAAACCCATCTTTTTCCAAGCGACTGGAGGTTGGCGTGACAGTGCAAGAAAACCCGACAAGACGAGCCGGCCGGGATGCGCGCCGCGCCACTCGGACGGCGCCCAACTTCGACATGCTTCCCACCCTGCGAAACGGATTGCCGGTCGTGGAGCCGATGACCTCGAACCAGATCGAGCGGATTCACGAAGCATCAATGGCGATCTTGGAGGATGTGGGCGTCATCTTTCGCGACCCGATCGCGCTCGACGACTGGAAAAAAGCCGGTGCCGATGTCCGGGGCGAACGGGTCCATCTCGACCGTGGCCTGGTCATGGAGCTTATCCGCTC
>SSEL01000065.1 GCA_008012315.1 Rhodospirillaceae bacterium | reverse complement strand
TCACCCGATCCGGATCCGCAACGCCAGGCGCGCGCCTTCAATATGGAACTCCGGGCACCTGACGCTACCGCCAGCCCCTATATGGTGATCGGCGCCATGGTGCGGGCGGGATTGGCGGGCATCAAACAGAAACTTCCATTGCCGCAAAACGTGGACTGTGACCCATCGGACATTAGCGAAAACGAGCGCCTGTCGCGTGGTATTGTACCTTTGCCAGCCTCGCTCCAGGAAGCGCTCGACCTCATGGAAGGAGATGCCGAGGTCGGTCGCTGGATGTCTCCGGTCATGAAATCCTCCTATGTCGCCGTCAAGCGCAAGGAGATCGACATGTTCGCAAAGGCGGATGTCCTGGATATGTGCCGGAGGTACCAGCATGCTTATTGAGAGCGATCTTGCCCTGCCGATGATCGATCATCATTGCCACGGCGTGTCGCCGGCTGAATTGGATTTTGCCGCTTTCCAGGCGCTGTTCAGTGAAAGCTACCGCCCGGCGCCAGCCGGCACGACCGAGTTCCAGAAACCCCTGGGCCTCGCCATCCGGCGGTGGTGCGCGCCGGTGCTGGATCTCGAGCCGTCATGCCCGGCGGAAATCTATGTCGAACGCCGCCTGGCGCTCGGCGCGGCCGAGGTGAACAGGCGATTCCTGCGGGCGAGCGGTCTTGACGAATTGCTGATCGATACCGGCCATCGCAGCGCCAGCATCGCCAATGTCGCGCAGATGGGCGAGATATCGACCCGCCCGGCCCGCGAGGTCGTTCGCATAGAAGCGGTCGCGGAGGAAGTCGCGCGTAGTGGTGTCGGCGCCGGCGATTTCGGCCTGACCTTCGCAGACATGCTGAGCGAGCGGTCGAAAGGTGCCGTGGGGCTGAAGACGATCGTTGCCTATCGCACCACCTTCAAGATCGATCAGACGGCCCCGGCAATGGCCGATGTCGAGCGTGCAGCCGATCGCTGGCTGAAGCGTTGTGCCGACAGCGGCAAGGTCCGGCTGGACGACCCGACGATCATCCGGCACGGATTATGGATTGGCGCCGAGCTTTGCCGCAGCCGACGCTTTCCCATGCAAGTACATGTCGGATTCGGCGACCCGGATGTCTATATGCATGCCTGCGACCCATCGCATTTCACGGACTTCATCGCCGCGATGGAAAAGTGGGACGTGCCGATCACGCTGCTTCATAACTACCCCTTCCAGCGCGAGGCGGCTTGGCTCTCCGAGATTTTCCGGAACGTCCATTACGATGTCGGCGTCATTCTGAATTACGCTGCCCCCATGGCGACTGACATTCTCGGCGAAGCCATGGAGATGGGGAAATACTCGAAGCTGCTTTATAGCTCCGACGCCTTCGGCCTCAGCGAACTCTACTATCTCGGCGCGCGGCAGTTCCGGTTGGCCTTGCGACGCGTCCTCGACCGCTGGCTCGCCGAGGATGCCTGCTCGCTGCAGGACGCCGAGGAAATCATCCGAATGGTGGCGCAAGAGAATGCCCGGCGCATCTACCCGCTTTCCTGACCGATCGTCTCGCTGACAGATTGTCTTGCTGACAGATCTTGGGGGCCGACATGACCGATACCGTCAATGCGCCGACCAACCGCAGCCTGTCCGACATGGCCCTCGAACGCGAGGGCGCCAGCATCGGCAAGGTCATGAAGATCCGGATCTATCCGTTTGTGCCGGTCTCGGCCGAAGGAACCAGGCTGACCGATATAGATGGCAAGGAATATCTGGATTTCATCGCCGCCGCAGCCGTTGTCCAGACCGGCTATCGTCATCCGGCCGTGCAGCAGGCTATCCACCAAGCGCTGGATGGCGTCTGGACAGCAATGCATTGCTGCCATCCACATACGCACGCGATCGATCTGGCCGAACGGCTGATGGCATTGGTGCCCGGCGATTTCGAGAAGCGCGTCTGGTTTGGCACGACCGGCTCAGATGCCAATGACTGCCTGTCCCGATTGCTGCCGAAGGCGACGGGCCGCCGGCGCCTCATCAGCTTCATCGGCGCCTATCACGGGCAGACGACGGGATCGGCGATCCTCTCCGGCCATCAGACCCAGGCCGATGTCATCGGCCTGGGCAACGTCACGAAGCTGCCCTATCCCGATCCCTATCGGTGCGCATTCGGCCCTTGCAGCCGCGATGGCTGCTCGTTGAAATGCCTGGACCATATCAAATACGCCCTGCAGACGACCTCGCCCGCGAGCGACACAGCCGCTATCGTGCTGGAAGCCATGCAATCGGATGCCGGCGACATTGTGCCGCCCGCGAATTTCCTGCCGGCGCTGCGTCAGGTTTGCGACGATCATGGCATCTGGCTCGTCTTCGATGAGGTGAAGACAGGTCTCGGCCGGACGGGTAAATGGTTCGCCTTCCAGCACGCCGGGATCATCCCCGACGCCATCAGCCTCGGCAAGCCGCTGGGGGGCGGCTTGCCCCTCTCGGCCGTGGTCGGCCGCGCCGAATTGCTTGATGTCTCCACCTATAACCTTTTCACATTGGGTGGCTCGCCGGCGCCTTGCGCCGCCGGTCTGGCCGTCATCAAGGTTGTCGAGGAACAGAAGCTGCGTGAAAACGCGGTCGCCATGGGCAAGCTTCTGCTCGATGGCTTGCAAAACCTGGCAAAGGCGCATCCGCTGATCGGCGATGTGCGGGGATTAGGCCTCATCATCGGCATCGAACTGGTGCGCGACCGGGAAACCCGCGAGCCGGCGGCACACGAAGCCGCCAGGCTCGCCTATCGCTGTTTCGAGCTTGGCCTGATCGTCATCTATTGCGGCCTCCATGGCAACGTGATCGAGCTGACCCCGCCCCTGACGATTTCCGAGGCCGATGTCGACGAAGCGCTTTCCGTCCTTGATCAGGCCTTGAGCGACATCGAAGCCGGCCGCTTCGACGATAAAAAACTGGCACCCTACAGCGGATGGTAGATAAATGACTGCAACCCTGAGCCGAGAGATCGCAATCAAGCCGTCGGAGGCGGCGCTGCTCTTCATCGACGTCCAGAACTTTGCAGCGAAGCGCGACGGCAGCGAATTCAAGGATCTGGCCGAGGCTGACTTCGCGGCAAAATACGGCTGGTTCTTCGAGCAGTTGACGACATCCGTAATCCCGAACATGCAAGAGCTGCAGGCGGCCTGCCGCGCGGCAGGTGTCGAAGTCATGTATACGACGATCGAAAGCCTGACGCTGGATGGTCGCGATCGGAGTCTCGATTACAAGATTACCGGCTTCAATGTGCCCAAGGGTTCCTGGGATGGCAAGGTGATCGACGAGATCGCACCGGCCGAGGACGAGATCTGGCTGCCGAAGTCTTCCAGCAGCGTCTTCGTCTCGACCCATATCGACTACATCCTGCGCAAACTCGGCATTCGACAGGTCATCATCAGCGGGATCATCACGGACCAATGCGTGGAATCTGCCATCCGGGATGCCTGCGACCTCGGCTATCTGGTGACCCAGGTCACCGATGCCTGCGCCACCTATTCGCCTGAACGCCACGCGAATTCACTCAAGGCCATCAAAGGCTATTGCCGGCAGCGGAAGACGACCGAGCTGATCGCGGAGCTGCAATCGATATTGCGCTGATCGCGCCTCGCGCCAACAAGACCCAGTTAAGGAGAACAAACATGCAAAAGTTCGACGTGATTGTCGTTGGCGCCGGCATCGCCGGTTCCGCCGCGGCGTTCTTCCTGGCCCAGCAAGGACTGAAGGTTGCGCTTGTTGAAAAGGGTACCCCGGCTTGCGGGCCGACCGGCCGCTCGTCGGCGGTGACGCATGCCTTCTACCTCATGCCCGAACTGTCCCAGCTTGCCATTCGCGGTGTCGAGGTGCTGCGCCAGGTTCCGGAACTGACCGGCGGCCCGAAGGTTCATCATGAGATCGGCATGCTCTGGGTTTGCGGCAAAGACGCCGTAGCGGACTGGCGCGATTCGGCCAGCCGCATCCGAACGGAAGGATCGAAGATCGATACGCTATCGGTAGATGATGTCGCCAAGCTGGCGCCCGATCTCGTCACCGACGACATCGCTTTGGGCCTTTGGGAGCCGGAATTCGGCTATGCCGACTCCTATAGCGCCACCAACGCACTCGCCAATGGCGCGAAAGCAAAGGGCTGCCAGACCTTCTTCAATACGCGGGTCACGGCATTGCGGGTCGAGAATGGCCGGATCGCCGGCATCGATACGGCGGAACATGGCAAGCTCGGCGCCGAGCGGGTCATCGTCGCCGCTGGCGTCTGGACAAAGCCGCTTGTCGCCGCCTTGAGCTGTGACCTTCCGATTCATGTCGAGCGCCATGAGATGGCCGTCCTGGAAGCCAATGGAGAGGCGCGAAAACATCTGCCGTTCTCCTGGTGCGACGATACGATGTGCAGCTATGCGCGGCCGGATGGTGACCGCGTCATCCTCGCGGGCACCTGGTCCGGCGGCGGCACGGGTATCCGCCATGAAAGCCTGCGACGGCCGGAACCGGTCTCAAATCCGGATAGCTACAAGGAAGGCGTTGAGGAGAGCGAGTCGATCGACATTCTTGCGCATCTGTTTCCGCGCATGCCGAAGCTGGAGAAACTCGGCTTGCGCCCGGGCTATGCGGGCCTCTACGACATGAGCCCGGATGACAATCCGATCGTCGATTTTGTCCCTGGGGTCGAAGGCCTTGTCGTCGTCTGCGGCTCCAGCGGACACGGATTCAAGATCGGCCCGGCGATCGGCGAAGAGGCAGCGCGCCTGGCCATGACGGGGAAATCCCGGCTTCTTGCGCCCTTCTCGCTGCAGCGATTTGCCTGATCGCCGCCCCAGGTACGGACGCCGCCATAAAAAACCGCCGATCTGCTGACGGCAGATCGGCGGCTCACGATCGGTCCGAGACTAACAGAGCGATCAGTACCCCAGACCCGGCATGTGCAGGCTCCAGGGTTCGCGCGCGAAAACCCGGCGCAGGGTTGGTTCGAACGCACTCATCGGCATCGTGTCGTAATTGGGATCAAAGGCCATCTGATCCCACTTTCCGCAGAAATCAGCGGTCATTTCGAAACAAGGATGCCCGCGATAGAGATCCCGCTCATGCCGGTCACGACCGATATGGTGGTAGTAATAATACCCCTGGAAGATCGCATGATGCTTGATCATCCAATAGGTCTCATTGCGCACGAACGGCCGCAGGATCGATGCTGCATATTCGGCGTGATTTTCCATACTGAGGATATCGCCGATATCGTGAATAAGCGCGGCGACGATTGTCTCGTCATCGGCCTCGTCACGGAACGCCCGTGTCGCGGTTTGCAGGCAATGCTGGTACCGGTCGATCTGCTCACCTTCATAGCTGTCATGAAGGTTCTCCATGAAGCTGAGCAGCCGGTCCGGCAAGCGCGCGGAGAATGCCTTGGCCGAGGAGATGACCAGTTGATAATCCTCGGCGGTGCCATCCTCCATCTTGATGTAACTTGCGCGCTTTTTTTCTTTTACGTCCGTCATCCCTTTATCCCATCCAGGATAATCGCTGATCCGGCCCCAGGGCCGATCAGTCAAACCACCAGCGCTCCGCCATGCGGAAGCCATCCATGTCCCAAATCTTCACCACGTCACCATGGGCCATGTTCTTGGAGGTCGCATTGACATAATTGTTGAAGACCAGAACGATCGTGCCGCCGTCGTCATGCACGATCTGCTGCATCTCTGCATACATGCTGGCACGCTTGGTATCGTCGAGCTCGGACCGGGCGGCAACGAGCAGTTCATTGAAGCGCGCGTTCTTCCAGTTCGTGTCGTTCCAGGCGGCACCCTCCGCATAGGTCGAGGTGAACATCCAGTCGCAGGTGACACGGCCGTTCCAATAGACGGCGACCATCGGCTTCTTCATCCAGACGTTATCCCAATAGCCGTCATTCGGCTCGCGATTGACCTTGATGTTGATGCCGGCCTTCGCGGCCTTTTCGCTATAGAGGACGCCGGCATCGGTCGCACCCGGGAACGCCGCTTCGGCGACGGAGAGATCGATGGACAGCGTCTCCAGCCCCGCTTTTTTTAGGTAGAACTTCACCTTGTCGGCGTCATAGCTGTATTTCGGTTCGGGATCGATGGCATATTTGACCGAGGATGCGATCGGATTGTCATTGCCTGCCTTGGCGTGCCCCAGGAAGACCTTTTTGACGATCTCCTCGCGATCGATCGCGTATTTCAGCGCTCGTCGGACATCGGCGTTATCAAATGGAGCGATCGCCGTGTTCATGGCGAAGGTATAGTGGCCGATACCCTCGACCTCCTCGATCTTCACCTTCGGATTGCGCTTCAGGAGATTGAGCGTCTTCAGATCGCAGCCGGCCATGAAATGCACTTCGCCCGTGGTCAGTGCATTGGTACGCGCAGCCACATCCGTTACCGACAGGAACTCAACCTCGTCGAAATAAGGCAGGTTGTTCTTATGATAGTTCGGATTGCGCTTCAGCTTCGCGCTGACGCCCGGATTGAAGTTTTCCAAGGTGAAAGCCCCGGAGCCGATGCCCTTGGCCCAATCGATGCCGCCACCATCCTTGGCCGGGAAAATCGGCAGGTGGTAGTCGCTGACGAGAGCGGGGAAATCCGCATTGCCGCCGTCCAATTCGAAAATCACAGTATTCGGATTGTCCGATGTGACGTTCTTCACCGAAGCAAGCAACGACTTGGCGGCCGATTTGGAATTCGGCGCCATATGGTATCTGAATGTTTCGACGACATCCGTTGCCGTCAGGTCCTTGCCGTCATGGAAAGTGACGCCTTTCCGCAGCTTGAAGACCCACTTCTTCGCTTCCTTATCGGGCTCGTAACTTTCGGCGAGATCGCCGACAACCTGACCCTTCGCATCGATCTCCGTCAGGTTGTTGCACATCGCGCCATAGAAAGCGCATTGGGTAAAGGTATCCGGCCAGGTGCCGGGATCGATCGTATCCGTGGTTGCGCCCGCCGCCATGGCGAAGCGGGCGAAGCCGCCTTTCTTCGGTTCGGAAGCGCTGGCGATCTTCGCCACTAGGTTGGATGTCATTGCCGTCGCGCCGATGGCGGCAGCACGTCCCATGAACTCACGACGCGAGATTTGGCCCTTCCGGAACCGGCCCGCCCAATATTCCAATTCACTCATTCTTCCCTCCCAGGAATTTTTGACTGTTTGATCGATCGGTAATTGATATTTTCATCGCATGCTGATGTTCGGAAACCCGTACCGCTGCCATGCCCCTTGTGACGATCAGGATGCATAGGTCGACTTCTTTCCATCCAGCAAATGCTTCATTTCGCTGAAGTGAGCGTGGGACATTTCCCGATAGGCGTCCCAGCCTGCCGCGGTCCGTTCCGCCAGGTTATCGCCCATGATGTTGAGCGGCTGATTGGATGAATAAGCCAGCATCATCGTGCGGCAGGCACGTTCGAGGTAATAGATCTCATCGAAAGCCTCGGCGACCGTCGGCCCTACGACCAGGATTCCGTGATTCCCCATGATCAGTGACTTGTAGGCGCCCAAGGCTGCCGCCAGCCGCCGCCCTTCTGCCCAGTCATCCGCGATACCTTGAAAGTTCAGATCGATGGCCGTCCGCTTATAGAAGCGCGCGGTATTCTGATCGATCGGCAATATTTCCGGCTTTGCCAAAGAGGCGAGCGCCGTCGCATAGGGCGTATGGAGATGAAGAATGCATCTGGCATGGGGAACATTGGCGTGAATGGCGCCATGGATGCACCACGCCGTGGGATCCGGCGCATCCGCCCGGTTGAGCGTCGTCTTGTCGCTGCTATCATATTCCACAAGATCGCTGGCCTTGATGGTGGCGAAATGCCGCCATTTCGGATTCATCAAGAATTTCTTGCCGTCATCCGATGTCGCGACGCTGAAATGGTTCGACACGCCCTCATGCCAATCCAGCTCGACCGTCATCCTGAAAGCCGCGGCGAGATCGACACGCAGATCGCGTTCGGTCGCATTGGTGGCTTCCGCCACGTTTCTAGCCATCGCCTGGACCATTGCACCTATCCCCTTACATCGACATTTCCGCTGATACGTTCTGTGCGATGCCAGCCGACTGTCTTTCCCGAAGCACCCGCGGCAACCAGGTCGGATCCATTTCCGGCATCGACGAGAAAAGCAGCTCGGTATAGGCATGCCGTGGTGGCGTCATGATCTGGCTTTTCGGCCCCTGTTCGACGATCTCACCGCGATGCATGACAACGATCCAATCGGAGATCGCACGGACGGTCGCCAGATCATGCGTGATGAAAATATATGTGATGCCGATCTGCTGTTGCAGACGCAGCAGAAGTTTCAGGACACCTTCTGCGACGATCTGGTCCAAAGCCGAGGTCACTTCATCGCAGATGATGAGCTCTGGCTCGACGGCCAAGGCCCTGGCGATACAGACCCGCTGCTTTTCGCCGCCGGACAACTCGGATGGGAAACGGTCCAGCAGCCGGGTATTCAACTCGACCATGGACATCAGTTCGGCAACGCGCTGGCGGCGCGCCTCGCCGGAAAGGCCAAGATGACGCTGCAACGGCCGGGACAAGATGTCCCGCACCCGGCGCCGCGGATTCAGGGCCGTATCCGGCGATTGATAGATCATCTGGATACGCCGGTGCAGCAGGCCCGAGCGCTGCTTGAAAGCGAGCGGCAGTTCCATGCCGTCGAATTCGATGGTGCCGGCAAAGGCGGGCTGCAATCCCATGATGGTCCGCGCCAGCGTCGATTTCCCCGATCCGGATTCGCCAACCACCGCAACGGTCCGCCCGCGCGGCACGGCAAGATTGATCTTGTCGAGAATTTTGATGGAGTTGCCATAGCCGGCATCGACATCGCGCAGATGAAGGATCGGCTTCGCGGCCAGGTCCTCCTGCTTGTCGAGCTTGCGGACCGCCCAAAGCGACTTGGTATAGGCGGCTTCCGGTGCCGAGAGCATTTTCGTCGTGGGTGCCTCTTCGACAACCTCGCCATAGCGCAGGACGATGATCCGGTCGGCCACTTGCGACACCACCGCAAGGTCATGGGTGATATAAATCGCCGCGACGCCGAATTCACGAACGATCTGCTGGATCGTGGCCAACACTTCGATCTGCGTCGTGACATCGAGCGCCGTCGTCGGCTCATCGAAAATCAGCAGGCCAGGATGGCACGACATTGCCATCGCTGTCATGACACGCTGCAACTGCCCACCCGAAAGCTGATGCGGGTAGCGCTCGCCCAGCGCCTCAGGCTGCGGCAAAGACAGTTTCTGGAAAAGGCCGATGACCCTGTCACGCAGTTTCTTCTCGCCACGCTCGCCATGGATGACGGCCGGCTCCTGGCATTGCTCGATAAGGCGGTGGGCCGGGTTGAAGGCCGCGGCGGCAGATTGCGCAACATAGGCCAGCTCCGCTCCCCACAGAGCCCGCTTGTCACGATCTTTCGCCGAAACCAGGTCTATGCCCTTGTACCGCACCTGCCCCGATGTGATGCGGCAGCCCGGTCGGACATAGCCGATCGACGCAAGGCCGATGGTCGATTTGCCGGCCCCGGATTCGCCGATCAGACCCAGAACTTCGCCGCGCTTGAGATCGAAGCTGACGCCTTTGACGATCTCATGCCAGCTATCGTCGGACTGTCCTTCGATGCGAAGATCTCGTACCTCAAGCAGTGGACTTGCTTCATCGAATACGGGCTTGCGCATCCTAATCTATTCCTTCAGTCCGCTCGTGATATGCAAGAACCAGTCGACAATGAAATTGACGCCGATCGTCAACAAGGCAATCGCGCCGGCTGGCAGCAAGGGCGTGATGTCGCCATAATTGATGAGCGTCGCATTTTCCCGGACCATCGATCCCCAATCGGCGGTCGGCGGCTGGATACCCAGGCCGAGGAAAGACAGGGCCGCAATGGTCAGGAATACAAAGCAGAACCGCATGCCGAATTCGGCGATGATCGGCGCCAGGATATTGGGGAGGATTTCCCTGACCATGATCCAGATCGTCCCTTCGCCCTGCAAGCGCGCCGCCTCGACAAAATCAAGCACGGTGACGTTCAGCGCAACGGAACGCGACACCCGAAAAAGTCTCGTTGAATCGAGAACGGCAATGATCAGGACCAGATTGACGACCGATGTGCCGAAGATCGACAACAGCAGCAAAGCGAAGATCAGCTGCGGAATGGCCATGATCACGTCGACGACGCGGCTGAAGAGCTGGTCCACCCATCCACCGACGGTCGCCGCCAGAAGCCCCAGCCCGGTTCCCAGCACGAAGGCAATGGAGGTTGTCATCAGCGCCACGGAAATCGTGTTCCGCGCGCCATAGATCAGGCGGGACAGCATATCGCGGCCAAGCTGATCGGTGCCGAGCAGGAATTCGTCGCTCCAAGGATCGTATTGACCACCGACGACTTCGGTTTCGCCATGTGGGGCAATCCACGGCGCCAGCAAGGCAACCGCCATATAGGCGAGCACGATCGCGATGCCGATCCAGGCCGATAGCGGCGCCTTCTTGAGGTGTCGCCACAGCCGCCGCTGACGTGTTCCGGCGGGGCCCTCGACTTTGGATATCGTCATGACTTTTTCTTCAGCAATCATCGGCGATGCAGCAGTTTGGGATTGGTCACGATGCCGATGATATCGGCCGTCAGATTGAGCAGGATGTACGTCGCTGCGAAGATCAATGCGCAAGCCTGCACCACGGGAATGTCCCGGCTCGCCACCGCGCTGACCATCAATTGGCCGATACCGGGATAGACGAAGACATTTTCGACAATGACGACGCCGACGACCAGATAGGCCAGATTCAAAGCGATCACGTTCGCAATCGGCGCCCAGGCATTCGGCAAGGCGTGAAGGCAGATCAGGCGGAACCGGCTGGCACCTTTCAGCCGCGCCATTTCCACGTAAGGCGTGGACATGAGATTGACGAGCGCCGTCCGGGTCATGCGCATCATATGAGCGAGCGTGACCAGCACCAGCGTCATCGCCGGCAAAGCGCATTTAACGAGATAGTCGCCTATACCGGAATCGTTGGAAACGCTGGCCAGTGACGGCAGGAACTGAAACTTCACGGACAGATACAGCATCAGGATGTAGGCGATGAAGAATTCCGGGAAGGATATCCAGGCCAAGGAGAAGGAGTTGACGAAGCGATCAAAAAAACTGTTGCGATAGAGTGCCGCCAGGATGCCGAGCAGGAGAGCACAGGGAACGGCGACGACAGCTGCAAGGCTCGCCAGGATCAAGGTGTTCTTCAAACGGGGTACGATGATATCCGAGACCGCTCGGTCGTGGCCGCCACCCAGGCTGCCAGCACTGGAAAACGAGTATCCGAAATCGCCATGGGCGACGCCGCCAATCCATTCCCAATATCTCTGCACCGCCGGCTTATCCAGGCCGATCTGATGCTGGAAGGCCTTCACGGTTTCCGGCGTGGCGGACTGCCCCAGGATCGCCGACGCGAAGTCACCAGGCAGCATCTGGATGGCGGAGAAAATGACAGCCGATACCGCGATCAGCGTCAATACGCCCAGTCCTAGCCGTTGGAAGACAATCTTGAGAATCAAATTCATGAACAATTTCGGGATCGTGATCCATCGTCGCGCCCAGCCATCATGCGGCCAGCGCAGTCCCGTGGCTCCTTACTCTCCCATTCCTCCCTCGTTCCGTTTTTCGGTTTTTTGTTCCGTTATTGAAAAGCGTAATGCCCATTCGACTTTGATGTCAACGCATAAGCCTTTTCAATTGGCTGGCAATGTCGGCGCTTAGGATAATTCTCTCCTGTGATGTCGCGCTCGCCGACAACAGCTCTGCTCTAAGCTCGTTCCACGAGCATTGCCGTGCCTTGCCCCACGCCGACACACATCGTTGCGATGCCACGCGCCGATTGATGCTTGGCGAGAGACCGCGCCAATGTGCCGACTAAGCGAGCGCCACTCATGCCAAGAGGATGACCAAGCGCGATGGCGCCACCATGCGGATTGACCTGTGGCGCATCATCCGGCAGATCGAGCTGCCGCGTGACGGCCAGCGCCTGGGCGGCAAATGCCTCGTTCAGCTCGATCAGATCGATGTCGCCGATATGCAAGTCCTGTCGTTCCAGCAGCCGGCGAATAGCGGGAACCGGGCCGATTCCCATGACACGCGGCTCCACCCCGGCGGCCGCGAACCGCATTATTCTCGCCTTGGGTTCGAGCCCGAACCGCCGGGCGGCCGCTTCGGATGCAATGATCAGGGCCGCGGCGCCGTCATTGACACCCGAGGCATTTCCCGCCGTCACGGTGCCATTGGCCCGAAAAGGCGCTTTCAGTTTTGCCAGGCTTTCCAGTGTCGTCTGCGGGCGTGGATGCTCGTCCTCGGTGACGAGTGTCGATGATTTCTTGTTATCGATTTTGACCGGCGATATTTCTTCGCGGAAGAAGCCCGCAGTCCTCGCCTGTTCCGCCCTTTGTTGCGAGCGGAGGGCGAAAAGATCCTGGTCTTCACGGCTGATTCCATAATCGGCCGCGACGTTCTCGGCAGTTTCCGGCATTGAATCGACGCCATATGCCGCCTTCATCCGCGGATTGACGAAGCGCCAGCCAATCGTGGTGTCGAAGGTTTCGATCTGGCGGGAAAAGGCTTCCGTTGCCTTCGCCATGACCAGCGGCGCACGAGTCATGCTCTCGACCCCGCCGGCGATGACCAGGTCAGCTTCGCCGGATTTGATGGCGCGGGCCGCCTGCGCGACGGCATCCATCCCCGATGCGCAAAGCCGGTTCACCGTCGATGCGGGAATGGATGGCGACAAGCCCGCCAACAGCGCCGCCATGCGCGCGACGTTGCGGTTATCTTCGCCCGCCTGGTTGGCGCAGCCGAAAACGACTTCATCGACGCTGTCCCAATCGATCGCCGGATTGCGCTCCTTCAATGCCATCACGACATGCGCGGCGAGATCGTCAGGCCGCATGTCGCGCAACACGCCGGCATAGCGCCCGATCGGAGTGCGAATATAGTCACAGACATAAGCTTCGGTCATGATGGCTATCCCTGGCTCATTGCGTCGCGCGATCATCGATGAGCGGCGCTTCCGTCATACTTTGCAGCGACTCGAAGCTTAGTCCGGGGACTGTCTCTTTGACACAAAAACCCTCGGCAGCGACATCAATGACAGCGAGATTGGTGTAGATGCGGTGAACTGCCTTGAGTGCCGTCAGCGGATAGGAGCAGCGTTTGACGAGACGCGGCTTTCCCTCCTTCGTCACATGTTCCATGACGACCCAGAGACGCCGCACACCGGCTGCGAGATCCATCGCTCCGCCGACGGCCGGCGCCGTATCTGCTTCCGAGGTTGCCCAATTGGCGATGTCGCCATTCTCCGCGACCTCAAAGGCGCCGAGCACGCAAAGGTCCAGGTGACCGCCTCGGATGATCGCGAAACTGTCTGCGTGATGGAAATAAGCACCACCCCGCTGCAAGGTCACATGCTGCTTGCCGGCGTTGATCAGCCAGGGATCAACATGCTCGGGGTTCGGTGCCGGGCCCATGCCCAGGATCCCGTTCTCCGATTGGAAGATGACTTCCCTGTCGCCCGGTACCTGATCGGCGACCAGTGTCGGAATGCCGATCCCGAGATTGACATACCAGCCTTCGGGAATATCGCGGGCAACGCGCGCCGCCATCTGGCCGCGTGAGAGCGGCTGCCAGTCCTTGTCCGTCATCGATCTCGCCGCTCCTTCAGCTTTTCGGGTCGCCGTAAGGCAGGTGTATGACACGTTGTACATAGATCCCTGGCGTGACCACGGCTTCGGGATCCAGCTCGCCGAGCTCTTCGATATGCTGGGATTGGGCAATCGTCAGCTTCGCCGCCGTCGCCATGACCGGATTGAAATTACGACCGCTCGAGCGATAAGCGAGATTGCCCCAGCGATCGGCTTGCCAGGCTTCAACCAGCGCGACATCCCCCGGCAAGGCGCGCTCCATGACATAATCGCGCCCGTCGAATTCCTGGACCGGTTTGCCGGCGCCCAGCTTCGTACCCACGGCGGTGGCGGTATAGAAAGCCGGAATGCCGGCGCCGGCAGCGCGCATCCGCTCCGCCAACGTGCCTTGCGGCACGATTTCCAGCTCGATCTTGCCCGCCTTGAACAGCTCTTCGAAGACAACGGAGCCAGCACTGCGCGGAAAGCTGCAGATGATTTTTCTGACCCGGCCTAGCTCCATCAGGCGCGCGAGGCCGGTGCGACCGGTACCGGCATTGTTAGCGACGATGGTGAGGCCGGCGGCCCCATGCTCGATCAGGCCTTCGATCAGCAAGGCCGGTTGACCGACCGACCCGAACCCGCCGATAAGGACCGTCGAGCCGTCCCTGATGCCATTCATGGCCTCGGCCATGGTCTTGACGATTTTATTGATCACAGGGCCCTCACTTGTAACCGTTTCCCGGCACTATGACGCAGCGACCGAAGATGACGCGAGCGACTTGGCGAAAGCATCGACGATCTGGGTGATGTCATCCGGCGTCATTGCCGTCGACAGGGCCGTCAACCCCGTCGGCGCCATCAACACACCGTTGCGCAGCATTGCTTGATGCAGCGCGCTCATGCGCCGTTGCTTGGCGGCATCAGCATAGGAAGACCTGTAGTCACGCAGCCGCGCCGTCCCAAAGTGGATCCGTCGAAGCGACCCGCTTCCCGTCACCTGGCCTTCGATGCCCTGCGCCTTGAAAGTCGCTTCGATTCCGCCCTGCAACTGGTCGCCGAGCGATTGCAATTGGACGAAGGACTCGCGGGTCAGAAGCTGCATGGCAACCTGTCCGGCAACCATGGTCATCGGATTGGCAGTAAAGGTACCGCCGTGAGGAACCGACGGCTTGCCGGGGCGCGGATCGAAGACCGCCATGATATCGGCGTTTCCGCCAAGCGCGCCGACCGGAAATCCGCCGCCGATGATCTTCCCGAACGTCGTCAGATCCGGCTTGACGGAGATCGCGCCCTGAGCACCGCTATAGCCAAGCCGGAAGGCAATGATTTCGTCGAATATCAGCAGGCTGCCGGTCTTATCGGCAACACGCCGCAGCATCGCCAGATAGTCGGGGCTGGCCTGGATCAAGCCAACGCGGTTCGGCATGGGATCGATCAGGATACAGGCGAGGCGTTCGGCGTGTTCCAGCAGCAGCTTTTCGCTGACCTCGATATCGTTGAAGGGCAGGACAAGCACGTCGCTCAGAACGCCTTGCGGCGTGCCAAGGCTGCTGGCGACGGCATGCGGCCGGTCCCGGTCACCCCACCGGTCAGGGGACGCGCCTTCGCTGATTTCCGCGAAATCATAGGTGCCGTGATAGGAGCCTTCGCATTTCGCGATCATCGGCCGGCCGGTATAGGCCCGCGCGGACTTGATGGCCGTCATGACCGCCTCGGTGCCGGAATTCATGAAGCGCACCTGCTCCACGCTTTCGACCCGGTCGCAAAGCAGTTCCGCCAGGCTTATTTCCGCTTCGGTCGGCAGGCCGAAACACATCCCGGATGCGAGCTGCCCGGTGATCGCGGCATTGATATCGGGATGATTATAGCCGTGGATCAGCGAGGTGAAATTGTTGATGGCATCGATGCGGACGGTGCCGTCGACATCCGTCACACGGCAGCCGTCTCCCTTTTGCGCATAAAGCGGGTGCGGCTTGAAGAAGACGGTCGTTCTGGTATTCCCGCCGGGCAATACCTTCAGGGCACGTTCATAGAGATGTGCCGAATTCGCCGACGGCATATCGCTGGATTTATCCATCATCTGATCTCTTCAGCTTGTGAATTCATCGGCGGGCCTTGCTGACCTCGTCAATCGCGTCGGCCAACCGGTCAAGCATATCGCTCAGCACCGGCTTTTCACAGATGAAGGGCGGTGCGAGAAGGATGTGGTCGCCCAGCTCACCGTCGAACGCACCGGTTTCGCCGCGGACGAGAATATCCCGCTTCAGGGCAGCCGCAACGACCTTCTGCTGGATCCTGGTCGATGTCGGAAACGGTTGCTTCTTTTTCGAATCAGCGACGAATTCCACCGCCAGCAGCAGGCCCTTGCCACGGACATCGCCGACAATCGGCTGCTTCAGCCGGTCTTTCGCCGCTGCCAGCAGATCATCGCCATCCCCGGCCACCTTGTCGACCAGCCGGTTGGCCTTCAGCACACGCATCACCTCAAGACCGGCGGCGCAGCTCACGGCATGGCCGGAATAAGTATAGCCGGTAAAGACGCCGGTCGCGGCGGATTTGTCGAACCGGTCGATCACGCGCTGATGGATCACGACGCCGCCGAGCGGTGCATATCCGGAGCTGACGCCTTTGCCGAAGGGGATGATATCCGGCACCATATCGAAATGCTGGCTGGCAAAAGGCTTGCCGGTACGGCCGAAGCCGGTAATGACTTCATCGGCAATCAACAGCAGGTCGAAACGGTCGCAAATCTCGCGCAGGCGTTCCATATAGCCTGGTGGCGGCGCGATCGCGCCGGATCCGGCACCGGTGATTGGCTCGACGATGACCGCGGCAAGGCTTGCCGGATCTTCCTGCAAGATCCGCCGTTCCACTTCATCGGCGCATTGGCGGCCATAGGCCTGCAAACTTAACCCTTCCGGGCAGCGATACGGATCGGGCGGCGTGACGCGCGGAAAATCCAGCATATAGGGCCGGTATTCGCGCCGCCTTGAGACCTTGCCGCCGGCGGAGAGCGTCGCCATGGTCGCGCCATGATAGCTTTGCCAGCGGCCAAGGATGCGCCACCTTTCTGCCTGTCCGCCCAGCATCTGGTACTTGCGGGCGATCTTGAAGGCGACTTCGTTCGCTTCCGATCCGCCGGAGGTGAAATAGACCTTTTCGAACCCGGCGGGCGCCAGGTCGATGATTGCCGCGGCGAGGTCGTTCTCCGCGTCCGTTTCGAAGTTGCCGCCATAGACAAAGGCGATTTCCCGCGCCTGCTTCGCCATCGCTTCGGCGATCGAGGCGACGCCATAGCCCAGATTGACGACATAGATGCCGCCAACCGCGTCAAGATAGGTCCGGCCGTCCGCGCTGTGCAAATAGGGCCCGCTGCCATGCGAGATCCGCGGCAGCCGCTCGCCCCAATTGCGGCGGAAAACAAAATCCCGTTTCATTGGTGTATTCCCTGCCGGGCAATACGGCGATCCTGCCAATCGAAATAGCGCATGGCATAGGGCACGAACCAAGGATTACCGGAATAGAAGGGAATCGTCGGCATCTTTCCTTCAGAGAAAATCGACGATTTCGTGTCCGTGCCGATTATCTGATTGGCGATCAGTTTGCCGAAATAAGTCCCCATCGGCACGCCGGCGAAATTGTAGCCGAGCCCGAACCAGATGCCATCCCGCACGCCGATGTGCGGCATCATGTCGAATGTGCCGGCGCATAGCCCCGACCAGACATGGCTGAATGCCACGTCCTTCAGCCCCGGCAGGACCCGCTGCATGATTTCACGCAACCGGCCCGCGATCTCCGGTGTCGTGGCCAATCGCGACCCGGTCGATCCGCCCAGCAGAATGCGCGACGTATCGGGTGCGGGGCGAACGAAGTCGATATTGAGATTGCTGTCGATCACCGTCCGCCGGTGCGGGATGCAGGTCCGCACCACGTCTTCCGGCAGGATCTCCGTCGCCGCCATGTAGCCGGTGAAGGGTATGACGCGGCGTGCGTGCCAGGGAAATTGACGCGGGGTATAGCCATTCGTGGCGATGATGACGTTCTTTGCCATGATGTCGCCACGGGACGTGCCGACCTTGAGGTCTGCACCTTGCCGCTCGACTGACCGGACCTCGGTGCGGCCTGCAACCTGCACGCCTGCCTGCAGCGCCCGTTCGAGCAAACCCTTGTGGTACAGACCGGGATGCAGCGAGCCAAGATCGGGAATGACGACGCCGCCGTAATAGCGATCCGTCGCCAGCTCCTGCCGCTGGTCGGCACGCGGCACCATATGGTATTCGAAGCCCATATAGCGCCGCGTTATCTCGTAATCCTGCGCCATCGCCTCGTAATGCGCCGGCGACGTTGCCCCGATGAAACGTCCGGGCTGCGCGATATGGCACTCGATGTTTTCGTCTTGGACCAGGCTTCGTACATATTGCAAGGCGGCGTCCAGCTCGTGATAAACCGCGCGAGCATAGGCCTCGCCATGGCTTTTCATCAGCGCGGGAAAGCTCTTCTTCAGCGTCCGCCCGATATAGCCGGCATTGCGCCTTGAAGCACCGAACCCCGGATCTTCCTTATCGAGAACGACGACATGCCGTCCCGCACGCGCCAGCAATAACGCGGCCGAGAGGCCGGTATAGCCCGACCCGACGATCGTCACATCCGCTCGTGCGGGGAGGCTATCGGGTATCATCGGCACCGGCCGGGCAAGATCCCACCAATATGGTTCCGTTTTCATTTCGGCCTGCTGATGTTGTCTGGTAACGCCTGGCATCTGTCTGGTATCTCTAGTCGAGAATGTGAATATTGAAATCCGCCGCTTCAGCCCTGGCCGTGCAGCGAGATACGCTCGCGCTTGAACGGAACCTCCTGCACCGCTTCCTCGAATTCGCGCGCGAACCGATGGCCGGCATATACCGCGTGATAGATGGCAGCCGGTGCGAGGCAATCGCCGATGCGGGTCACGGAGATATTTCTGTCCCCTGTTTCTCGGCCGATCGCCTGCAGAAGAGGCTCGTAGAGCGCGTCATTGGATTGGCGCGAGGTCACCATGACGATGGCATCCGTCGGAATCTCCGCAACGCGGCCGGTATGGATATGAGAGAAACGCGGCCCCTGCGTATCGATGCGGGCCAGAAAGTGATGCGTCATCACCGCGACGCCCAGGCTGTCCAGCCGGCGGGCGACACGTGGCAGTTCCAGCGTGTTATGGGAGAAGGCCGAGATATCCGGCGCCGATGTCACAAGCGTGACCTTGCAACCCATCTGCACCAACTTTTCGGCGATGACCCCGCCCATGTAATAATGGTCTTCGTCGTAGATGACGACCGAACCGCTCACGGATCGGCCGGCCATGATGTCATCCGGCGTCAACATCGGCATTGCTGTCGCCGAAGTCTCCAGCGGCCGATTTCGCAGCCGGCCCAGACCGTCGCGCCGCCAGGATGATCCGGTGGCAAGGACAATGTGGTCTGCCTCCAATCCCAGACAATCCTCGACGCCAAGGTCGCTCTCGAGATAAACGCGCACATTCGGCATTTTCTGAAGCTGGGTCAGGCGCCAGTCCCGCACCCGGCTCCATTCCCGCAGCCCCGGAAGCGCCGATTCAGCGGTGACCCGGCCGCCAAGCTCGCGCGACTTCTCGGCAAGCGTCACCTCATAGCCCCGGTCGCCGAGGGCTCTTGCGCATTCCAGCCCGGACGGGCCTGCGCCGACGATCAGGACATGCTTGTCCGAGGCTTTCGGCTGCATCTTTTCCGGATGCCAGCCCTTGCGCCACTCCTCGCCCATGGTGGGGTTTTGCGTGCAGCGCAGATTGGCCATCATATAGTGGCTGGAGACACAGATATTGCAACCGATGCATTCACGAATGTCTTCATATCGGCCTTCCTCGATCTTCTTCGGAATGAAGGGATCGGCGATGGAGGGCCGGGTGGCACCGATCATATCGAGGACGCCACGCCGGACCAGGGAGGCCATCGTGTCAGGCGATGTGAAGCGGCCGACACCGACAACCGGCTTCGTGGTAACGGATTTGATCCGCTTCACGAAGGGTTCGTGTTCGTTTTCGCCGGCAAATCTGGATGTCGGCGAATCGTCAGCCCAGGTACCGACGACGACATCCCACAGATCGGGAAGATCGGACAGCATCTCGATGACCGCCAGGCCTTCATCTTCCACCTGCAGGCCAAGATCGCCACAAAGCTCGTCGATGATGAGCCGGACCGACACCGCGCATTGGCCTTTGACACCCTCGCGCGCCTCTTCGATCAACTCCCTCAGCAGGCGTGCCCTGTTGCGCAAAGAGCCGCCATATTCATCGGTGCGCTGATTGCGCGGCGACAGGAACTGAAAGGCGATGGTGGAGAAATTCGCATCGACATTGACGATATCGAAGCCGGCCTGGACGGCCCGCTTCGAGGCGGCGCGCATCCAGCCGCGCAGATTGCGGATATCCTGCATATCCATGGCCCGCACCTGGATCGGGAAATATCCGTCCACGGGACGGGCACTCGGCCCCATCGGCACTTCGCGCGTCAGTTTGTTGGCATTGTAGTAAGCCGCATAAGCCAGCTGAACGCCTGCCAAGGCGCCATGTTCATGAACGGCATCGCACATCAAAGCCAGTGGCGGGATATCACCGTCATCCCACAGCGTATGCAGGACTTCCGGCATCAAATCGGACGTCGGATGAATGGAGCAGTGTTCGGTATTGACGACCGCCCATCCCCCTTCCGCCTTCATCCCGCGCATCGCCGCATGGGCCTGGGGGCGAAGACCACCCATGCCATTGCAATGCGGCGGCTGATAGAATCTGTTCTTGGCGACGCGCGGACCGATTTGAACATTCTCGAAAAGAATGTCAAACCGGCTATCCCGCACGCTTCCGCCCTCGGCCTTGACGGACACGTTTCTGGTATTCATTGGCGCCCCTGACAGATGATATGGCTATGCGCCATCAGGCCTTTCTCACTTTGATCCAGGTCGCCTTCAGGTCGGTATATTTGGCGATGGCGTGAATCGACTTGTCACGGCCGAAGCCAGATTGCTTGAAGCCGCCGAAGGGCGAGGTGATGCTGCCTTCGTCGAAGCAATTCACCCAGACGACACCGGCCCGCAGCCGGCGCGATGTGGCAATGGCGGTATCGATATTCTGTGTCCAGACAGCGGCAGCCAAGCCGTAAATCGTGTCATTGGCGATGGTGATCGCCTCTTCCTCGGTCTTGAAGCTGATGGTCGACAGGACCGGACCGAAGATTTCCTCCTGGGCGATCTCCATCTTGCTCGACACGTTGTCGAAGATGGTCGGCTCGATGAAATAGCCGCCGGAATTCTGCCGCACCTGCTTGCCGCCCAGGCGCAAATTGGCGCCCTCCTCCTGCCCGATCTTGATGTAATTGAGGACGCGGCTCATCTGCTCCTGCGTCACCATGGCGCCCGCCTTGCTGCCGGGATCGAGCGGATCGTTCGGCATCAGGGCAGCACTTTCGGCAATGAGTTTCTCAAGGAACTCATCCTTGATCTGCTCATCGACCAGCAGGCGCGAGCCGGCATTGCAGACTTCGCCCTGGTTGAAGAAGATGCCCCAGGCCGCGGCGCGGGCGGCGCCGTCGAGATCGTCGCAATCCTTCATCACGATATGCGGGGTTTTGCCGCCGCATTCCAGTGAAACGCGCTTCATATTGGACTGGCCGGCATATTGCAGGAACAGCTTGCCGACCTCGGTCAATCCGGTGAAGGTCACCGCATCGATATCGTGGTGCAGGCCGATGGCCTTGCCGGCGGTTTCGCCATAGCCCGGCACGACATTGAGAACGCCGGCCGGCAAACCGGCTTCGACTGCGAGTTCGGCGATGCGGATTGCCGTCAGTGGCGACTGCTCCGCCGGCTTGAGGACAACCGAGTTGCCCGCGGCCATCGCCGGGCCGAGCTTCCAGCACGCCATCAGCAGGGGGAAATTCCACGGCACGACCGCGGCGACCACGCCCAAAGGCTCGCGGGTGATCAGGCTGAGCGCGCCCGGGCCGGTCGGGGCGATCTCGTCATAGAGCTTGTCGATGGCTTCGGCCATCCAGGCGATGGTGTTGATCGATGCCGGCACATCGATCGCTAGGCTGTCCGAAATCGGCTTGCCCATATCGATGGTTTCAAGGAGCGCCAATTCCTCGGCATGGTCGCGCATCAGCGACGCCCAGGCCAGCATCTTGCGCTTCCGCTCCGCGGGATCCAGGCGTGACCAAGTGCCTGCTTCGAAGACACGGCGCGCAACCGCGACGGCGCGATCGACGTCCTCCTGGTCGCAGGCAGCGACCGATGCGACCACCTGGCCGGTTGCCGGATTTATGCAGTCGAAGGTCTTGCCCGATGCCGCGGCGACATAGCGGCCATCAATGAATGCCTGGGACTTTATCTTCAGCTTTGCAACTTCCTGCACCCAGTTCTTGGCCGGCTGGACCGTCATCGTCTATGTCTCCCTGATTTACAAATTCCGTTTTTCGGTATATTGTACCGCATAACAGTATGATAATTAGGTCGCGTTTCTTCTGTCAACACGGAAACGGACGCCGTTCTGCAGCGGCAATCGACAGGCCGGGGTTTTTCTGGCAACTAAGGTTTATCGTAGGAAATCGTCAGGTTATTCATGCCAACTCAATTGAATCCGTCGAAATTTCGGACCGTCGTTGAGAGACGCCGGAAGGAATCAAGCGAGCAGGAAAGCAATGTGGCTGCGGATTCGCCGCTCGACCGTTACTTCCGGGTGCTGGAGGTCGTCGCCAATTTCCCGCATGGCGTCACGCTGGTGCAGATGGTGGAGGTCCTCGGCCTGCCGAAGACAACGGTTCACCGGCTGATCAAGGGCCTCGTCGCCTGCGGCGCCCTGACCGCCTTGACCCCCCGTTACGGACCTTATGTGCTCGGCTCGCGATTCCTCAATATCTTGTATTCGGGCATGCCGGATGATTGGATCGACTGGCTGGCACGGCCGATCTTGAAGGAACTTGCGGACAAGACGGGAGAGACCTGCTTCGTCGCTCGCCTCAGCGACTTCAACATCCATTCGGTGGCGATGGTCACACCCGAAAATGACGTGCGCAGCTATGTGGTTCCGGGCAGAACCCTCACGCCGCATGGCGCCTCCTCCGCAAAAGCGATCCTTGCCTTTCAGCCGGAAAGCATCGTCAAGGCAATCCTGCCCTCTCCGCTGCCGGCGGTCACGGACAACACAAAGACTCGCCTCAAGGACGTCCTCAAGGAGCATGAGGAAATCCGGCAGAGCAATCTTGCTTATTGTATCGGCGAGGATATTCCCGGCTTTGCGGGAATTGCATCGCCAATCCACGTTCCATCCATCGGGGTCAAATACAGCGTGGCGATAACCGGGACGATCGACGACCTGATCATCAAGAACAAGAAAAAATATTCTGCTTTGGTGAAATCGGTTTCCGAAAGACTGGCTGCCGCCATGATCATCCGCTTATCGCAAGAGGGCCAAGTCTCAATCTAGCTTCCAGGGGCTATTGGGCCGGTTGTTTCACCTTCCCCAACATCATCGCACTGCAAACTGATCGATGATGCGACAAAGGCGATCGCAGGATGCGTTCAATCGCTGTTCGGGGACCGTCGCGATGCCGAGCAGCAGGCCCGGCCGGGCAGCCTTTTGCTCCTTATACCACGGCGATAGCGGTAGGGGGGCCAAGCCATAAGCGGAGGCTTCCCTGGCAATGGCGATATCCGATGCACCTTCCGGCAAGCGCAGCAAAGCCGCAAGACCGCCGATCACAACCGGGTGCCCCTTGCGTTCAAGATATGCCGTCAAAGCGTCACGCCGCGCGGCATAAACCCGTTTCATATGCCGCAAATGGCGCATGTAATGCCCGTCACGCATGAATTCCGCCGTGGCAAGCTGGACCGATGCTCCGGGCGCAGGCGCCAGGCAGGCGGCCGTTTCGGCGAATTGCGCCGCCAGGGATGCAGGTGCGACGATAAAGCCGAGACGGAGCGTCGGACTGATCGTCTTGCTGAATGAGCCGATGTGAATCACCCGCCCTCCGCGATCAAGCGAAGCAAGCGCCGGCGCCGCGCGTCCGCGCAACTGCAATTCGCTCAGATAGTCATCCTCGATGATCCAGGCGCCTGCCTGTGCCGCCCAGTCGAGCAGCTGCAGCCGGCGTGTCAGCGACAGGGTCGGCCCCAGCGGCGCCTGCTGTCCCGGCGTCACCACGGCAAGCGCGGCGTCGCCGGCACGCCGAATCCCGTCATCGACATCGATGCCGCTTTCATCCACCGGTACCGGCACGGGAACCAGCCGGGCAAGTTCCACGCCCCGTCTCGTCACGGGAAAGCCCGGCTCTTCGAACCAGCAGCGTCGCCCCTCAAGGCCAAGCACGAGTAGCGCGAGGCCGAGGCCGGCCGCAAAGCCGGCGGTGATGATGATCTGCGATGGCGAGCAGGAAATGCCGCGCGCGATGGCGAGATGCGCGGCGATCTCCCGGCGCAGCTCCAGCTCACCCTGCGGCGCGGGATAATTGGCGGGCCGGCTGGTTTCCGCCCGCACCGCCTGAGCCCGGATGCGCGAGAAAAGCTTGGCCGGGAAACGGTCCGATGCCGGGATGCCCATTTGAAAAATCGCCGGCCCCGCCGAAATATCCCGATACATCTCCAGGATCGAACTGACTGGCTGAGGCACCTCCGGCAAGGCGGCGACGGATGGTCGCTCGGCGACATGGGTGCCGCTCGACCGGGATGAGACGATCAACTGTGCGTCGATCAGCTTCTCATAGGCCGATCGGACCGTACCGCGCGCCACACCGAGCTGCGCCGCCAGATCGAGCCAGGACGGGAGTCGTGCGCCCGGGCCCAGGACGCCACTATCGATCGCCGCCGTGATTCCACGGCGAATCTGTTCCGACAGGGGGGTTTTGGCGGAACGGTCGAGTTCGAAAGGAAGAGGTTTCAAAGCCATCTCCTTTGGTACACGAATTCGGTTACTTTTTGGTGCTATTTTTTGACCCAGGACAAGGGCATCTATCCCGGGACGCATCCGTCACCGACATAAGGAGATGCCAAGAATGATGAGTCCCAAACTGCTCGCCATCGCTGCCTGCCTGGCCCTGGCGACCCCCGCTTACGCCCACGATCCCGGCGAAACGGTCAAACAAAACTTCGCCCAGGCGATCCCAAATATTCCGGGCAAATCGCTGGTCGCGGTCGAGGTCACCTATCCACCCGCCGGCACATCCCTGCCGCATCATCATGCGAATTCCGCTTTCATTTATGCCTATGTCGTTTCGGGCGTCATCGAGAGCCAGGTCGAAGGCGAACCTGCGCGAGCCTATCACGCCGGCGAAAGCTGGTACGAGGCTCCCGGGGCCCATCATCTGGAAAGCCGCAATGCCAGCAAGACGAAGCCCGCCAAGCTGCTCGCCGTATTCGTCGTCGATACAGACGACAAGAAACTGACAACATATGATCAGGAGAAAACAAAATGACTGAACGCATCAAATACATCGATGTCGCCCCGGCCGGTGTGAAGGCATTGGGCGGGGTCTATGGCTACGTCATGCAATCGGGATTGCCGGATATTCTCGTAACCTTGGTTTACCAGCGCGTCTCGCAAATCAATGGCTGTGCTTTTTGCCTGGATACGCATACACGTGACCTGCTCGAACAGGGCGTATCGGTAGAAAAGCTGGCGCTCCTGCAGGCTTGGCGCGAGGCCGGTTCCCTATTCGATCAACGGGAACGGGCGGCTCTTGCCTGGGCGGAGACCGTGACTCGCGTGGCCGAGACCGAGGTGCCGGATGAGGATTATCAGGCCGCGCGCGCCGTCTTCAGTGAAAAGGAACTGGTTGATCTGACCATCGCGATCAGCATCATGAATGCCTTGAATCGCATGGCCATCAGCTTCCGGCGCACACCACAGGCCGTCCTCGCACATCAAGGCAAATAACGCGACTGCTGCAGCCGATATCGGCTGCAGCAGTCGCGTTATTTGCCTTGATGTGCGAGGACGGCCTGTGGTGTGCGCCGGAAGCTGATGGCCATGCGATTCAAGGCATTCATGATGCTGATCGCG
>SSEL01000029.1 GCA_008012315.1 Rhodospirillaceae bacterium | reverse complement strand
CACGGTGGACCGGGTCGAGCTGACCGGCATGGTTGACGACGCGACCTGCTCGATTCCGGCCGCGGTGTTGCGGCCCACGACCAAAGCGGTCGACGCGGCGCTGCTGCTGGCCCGAGCGTTGACGCCAGAACCGATGCGGCCGGAGTGGTCCGATGCGCTGCGGATGTCGCGGTCGGTGCTGCCGTATCGCTGTTTGACCGGCGTGGATCAACGGTTGGCCGATGCGGCCGCCCGGCCGGTGATCGCCCCGGAGACCGTAGTGTGCGACCACGGGAAGGCGTATCTGTCGCAAACCTTCCGGCAGGCGTGTTGCACGTTGGGGATCAATCTGCAGCCCGCCCACCCGGATGAGCCTGTCACGAATTCTGTGTAAGTCAGAGATGATTTGACTACGAGTTGTAGTCTAGCACAACGGGATTCGACCGGGGAACAGCCTGGCGAGTGTGTTGAGTGCCACGGTCCAGTTGTGGGTTCCGGTCCCGGAATAGCCTCCTCTCTCGCTGGAGATGTTGCGCAGCCCGAGGTACAGCAACTTCATCGCGGCGTCCTTGTCCGGGAAATGGCCCCGGTTCTTGGTGATTTTGCGCAGCTGGAAGTTGATCGACTCGATGGCGTTAGTGGTGTAGACGATCTTGCGTAGCTCCACCGGATAGTCCAGGAACGGCACGAATTCTGGCCAGGCGCCCCGCCACACGTCGATCGCGCCCGGGTACTGGGTGCCGAATTGCTGATCGAACTCCTTGAGTGCCAATTCAGCGCCATCGACGGTGGGCGCGGTGTAGATCGTCCGCATCGCGGTGGCGACCTTTTTGCGGTCCTTGTAAGACACGAACCGCATCGCGTTGCGGATGACGTGCACCACGCACGTCTGCACGACCGTATCGGGGTAGATCGAGCGGATCGCATCGGGCAGACCGGTCAGGCCGTCGCAGCAGGCGATGAGGATGTCGCGCACGCCGCGGTTGCGTAGGTCGATGACGACCTTCTGCCAGAACTTCGCGCCCTCGCTGTCTTGGATCCAGCAGCCCAGGGCGTGTTTGCGACCGTCGAGATCCACGCCAATGGCCAGATAGGCCACCTTGGTGGTGATGACCCCGTTGTCGCCGATCCGCAGCCGCAGACCGTCGATATAGAGGATCGGATAGACCTCATCCAGGGGCCGAGACTGCCAGGCCTTGATCTCATCGACAACCACCTCGGTGATATTCGAGATCAGCTCCCGCGACACCGATGCCCCGTACACCTCGGCCAGATGGGCTTCGATATCGCGGGTGGTCATGCCGCGTGAATACAGCGACAGCACCACCGAATTAATGTTGTTGAGTCGCCGGGTTTTCTTCGGCACGATCGCCGGCTCGAACGAGCCGTTGCGATCGCGCGGCGCCTCGATACGCACCGGGCCGTTGACGGTGGTTACCGTTTTCGGTGTGGTGCCGTTGCGGGAATTGCCCGATCCGCGCCCGGCCGGATCGCCGGCCTCGTAACCCAGGTGATGGGTCAACTCCGAATTCAGAGCACGCTCGAGCACGGCCTTGGTCAGCTCGTTGAGCAAACCGTCCGCGCCGTCGATCGGGGTCCCCGATTTCACTGCATCGGCGATCAGCGAATCCAGTGTGTCGGCGCTGAACGCCTCCGCCAACCGTCGGGCCGCCGTCTTGTCCTGAGCCGGCGCCTTCGTGGTCTTGGTCACAAAACACTCCTTCTGTCCGCCCCAACGGCGGTCCGATGATGGACCACCTCGGACTTACACAGATGGAATGACACGCCCGGTCAGTCCCTACCGGATCATGTTGAGCGACGAGGATCGCCACACCCTCAACCGTTGGGTGCGCGCCGGGGCCACACCACAAAAGGTGGTGCTGCGCGCACTGATCGTGTTGTTGGCCGCCGACGGCGCGACCAACGCGGTGATCGCCGAGGAATTGGGCATCTGCGTGGACACCGCGCGCAAGTGGCGAGCCCGGTTCGCCGACAAGGGCATCGAGGGCCTCGCCGATGCGCCGCGCCCGGGGCGCCCACCGATCTACACCGCGACTGAGCGGGCCAAAGTCACCGCCTGGGCGTGCGCACTGCCCGCCGAACACGACCTGCCGCTGTCACGGTGGAGTGCTGCCGAGTTGGCCGCCCAACTGCACCACGACGGCATCACGGCATCGGTTTCCACGGTGCGGCGCTGGCTGGACCACGATGCACTCAAGCCATGGCAACAGCGGTCGTGGATCTTCGTGCGCGACCCCGACTTTGAGGCCAAGGCCGCCGTGGTCCTCGACTTGTACGCCGGCATCTATAAGGGCACCGCGCTGGGAGCAGATGAGTACGTGATCTCCGCCGACGAGAAACCTTCGATCCAGGCCCGCGACCGGTGCCATCCCACCGTGGCGGCCAGGCCCGGCCACCCGATGCGGGTCAATCACGATTACCACCGCCGCGGCGCGCTGGCGTATCTGGCCGCCTACGACGTGCACCGGGCCCGGGTATTCGGCCGCTGTGAGACCTCCACCGGCATCAAGGAGTTCACCCGGCTGGTCGATCAGGTCATGACCAGCCAGCCCTACGCATCAGCCACCCGGGTGTTCTTCATCGTCGATAACGGCTCCTCGCACCGCGGCACCGCCGCGATCGACCGGCTCAGCGCCCGCTACCCCAACGCGGTCATGATCCACACCCCCGTGCACGCCTCCTGGCTCAACCAGGTCGAGATCTACTTCTCGATCGTGCAGCGCAAGGTACTCACCCCCAACGACTTTCCCGACCTGGTCGCTGTCGAGCAACGCCTGACCGCGTTCCAGGACTGCTACAACTGCACCGCCGAACCATTCCGCTGGCGATACACCAGCGCTGACCTACACCAACATCTCAGCCGACTCGACCAACACACCGCTGCCGCATGACCCCCGACGAATTAACGGGCAAGACCACTTAGCTTGGGGGGTGAAGACCACCCGGGTACCTGACTGCTCGGGCCGGTTCCACGCCGACTCCACGTTCGACAGCGGTTCGAGTTGGGTCGTCAGCCGGATCTGTCCGCCGGCGAGCATCGCGAACAATCGGGGCCGGAATCCCTGCTGGCCTGCATCAGCACCTCGCGTGGCAGACTGCCGATGCCAACGCCGGCCAGCGTCGCCCCGGAACTGCGCAGAATCCCCGCGGGCAGATTGATCGTCGGGCCGGCCATATTGTCGACCTGGACGAAGCGGGTGGCGTGGAACTGCGCACCCAAACCCTGGTTGCCCAGGGCGGCCAGCGCCTGCTCGGCCGGCTCGCCCCACAGGTAGTCGATGACCGCGTCGAACGGCCGCTCGACGTGCGCGGCGGCCACCCTGGCCGTCAGATCATCGTGGCCCAGCCGGATCACCTCGTCGGCCCCGTCGTCCCGCAGCCAGTCCAGCCTGCTGGTGTCCCGCCTGGCGACCACCACCCGCTGTAACCCGAATTCGGACTTCGCCGGCTGAACCGCCAGCGAGCCGGTGACGCCGGTCGCGCCCAGCACCAGCAGATGATGCTCGGGGCGCACCTGCGCGGCGTACTGCAGCGCCGCCCAGGCAGACACGCCGGGATTGGGCGCCGCGGCGGCGAGCCTCACCGCGGACGGCTGGACCGTCGCCCACGCCCACCGGCTCATGCACGACGAGATGACTGTCGGGATGCGTGACTTCCTCTCCCGCTACACCCATGCCGAGTTGGCGACGCTGGCGAAAATCCTGCGCGGCCTGCTTGTTCGGAGGCATTCAGGGTGACCACCTGGGGGTAGTGGTCGGGCACTGACGGTGAGCTGCTGTCGGGTTGGGTGGTTTCGGGTTTGGTCTTTGTTCAGGACACACCCACCCCGAAAAATTACTGCCCCACAATGATTTCGCCGACAAGCACGACGATGCCGATCATTGAACGACCAAATCCGACGCCGCAATCTCCACCGGCGGATTTGGATCGATCAACGTCGCGGGCCCCATTGCCGAGGTGAAATCGGACCACAACCGGGCCGCGCGAACGAATCTCTGCGTGATCATAGTGTCGGCACCGTCGATCGATTCGATGAAATCTGCCGCTGCCAACCTAATCGCATTCGGCCACAGCTCGTTTCGTACCTGCAGGGTGGTCGGCTCGAAATCGACCCCGACGGGCTCCGCGATCTGTACATCCATCCACCCGGCAACCGCGTGAGGACGGCGATACCACCGGGTCGACCCGTGGGTGTGAGCGAGCACCAGTTCTCCGGCATCGCACCCGACGGCGATGGAGTGCATGAGACGCGCGTGGCTGTCGGGCTCGCTCGGACACAGTTCGTTTTGTATCAGCAGATCGACGGTTACGTCGCCGAGCATGATGCGGCCGGAGACAAACGAGCTTTCCGTGCCGTCCAGCCGCTGCGGCAGCATGATCCGCGCCGGCGTCAGCGGGCCGACGACCGCACTGATGATTATGAACAACGGGTAGGCGACGTGGATCGATGACCGGGCGTGCAGGTAGCGGACCCGCGACCTGTTGCCGAGAGCTTGAGCCGCACCGATGAATTGGCGCACCGGTGCTATGCGGCTGTAGAAGTCGTTCACGGCGTAGCATGTCGAACTCGCCTTCGCGACTCGCAGCAGGGACAGCATCTCGTCGGCGTGCACCGGTTGTTCCTGCATCACGTGGATGCCCCGCGCAAGCAACTGTTCGCAGATCCTGGTTCCCTCGCCGCCCACCACACCCGAACGCACCACCACGAAGGCGATGTCGACAGCCGGGAGGCTGCCCGGATCCGTATACAGCGAGACTCCCAGCCGGTCGGCCAGACTCGCCGACGTCGCCGATCCGGTGGAGAGCAAACCGACCAGTTCGACCGGTGAATGCGGTGCCGCCAGCGCCTCTGCGTAGAGGCCGCCGAATGTCGCGCCGACGACAATGGCCCGCGGTCGCCGACGACCCGGCTGATGGCTCGCCGAGGGGCCGTCGGGGTGTCGCTGACTCACAGCGCTCCTTCCTCGATCATCGACGACTGGGGATCGCCGACCGGGTCGTCGACGACCGACACTTCGGCCTCCGGCACGTATTCGGTCAGGAATTCCAGCGCCCGCTGTGGCTCGTCGACGCTCCAGAACGCCCTAACGCCCGCCGGCATGCTTGCGACGTGTCTGGCCGCGAACGCCAGCAGCGCACCGGTGGTGCGGTAGCTGTCCGGGCAGGTGATCGCGACGGTCGTGGCGGTGGTGTTACTGCGGGCAGTGCCGACGACCGCGAAGTAGGGTTGGCGGCCGAACAGATCAAGTCTGGCCGCCGCCAGCACGTCGTGCAGGTCTCCGCGCGAGCGTTCACCGTCGAGCGCCAGCCGCTGCATCGCCCGCGTCGTGTACGCACCGTCGAACACGTTCATCCAGCAGAGTGTGCCGATACCGAGATACGCTGCCACCGCTGCGATCTCGGCATCGAGGTGGGCGCGCACCGTGGCCGAATCCGCAAAGTACTGTTTCGGCGGTGGTTGGCATTCCTCGTGGCCGGCCCGCCGGATCACCCCGGCTCGCAGCGCGGAACCGGGGTGGCCGCGGCTGTCGTGCAAGCTACCGAGATATTCGAGCACCGACGCCGGCGTCAGCCGCTGCAATCCGCCGCACCATGCGGTGACGCTGTCGATTCCGTCGGATCGATGGAGCGCGAGCACCCGTAGCAGCATTCCGGACAGGCCTGGTTGCACACCGGCCTGCAGTACCACTGGCACATCCGTTCCGGCCGCTGTGAGTTCCTCGAGCAGCGCGTCGTCACCGCCCGGATCGACGTAAGGCACGCGAGCGGCGATGGCGGCGGCCGCGACGCCAGCGCTGAACCGTTGTGACGGTCCGGCGCAGTTGATTACGACGTCGCAGCCCGTCACCGCGGCGGCCACGGCCGCCACGTCGGTAATGTCGAGCCGGGCCGTCTCGACATCGGCCCGGACGGCGGAGGCGACGGTGCCCAGTCGTGCCACGTTGCGCCCGGCGATCAACAGGGATATGTCACCGCATCGCGCCAGAACGTCGAGGCAACCCGCCCCGACCGCTCCGGTGCTGCCGAGCAGCAACACTTTTTTCACGTGCGGTCGGTCCAGGAGTTCACCAGCAACTTGGCGACGGCTTCCGCTCTCTCACCGGTGAGACAATCGAAATGGGTACCGTCGATTTCGCTGATGGTCAACCGGCCCAGGCAATAGTCGGCCCAGAACGCGGTCATGTCTTCCTGCAGGGTCGGCAGGAAATGGATATCACCTCGCTGCCGCAGGAAGTGGACGTCGCCCAGGAACGGCTCGGCCGCCCCGTGTACTACCGCCCGCATGCTGTGCACGAAGATCGATCGCAGTTCGGTGAGCGATTCGACGTCCCACAAGTCGCCCAGAACACCGGATTCCGCCAGCAGCTTCAACCGTGGCTCTCCGGCTTCGGCGCTCTGCTGCAGGCAGGCGGCAAGCACCGGTTCGGCGAGGTTGCGCAGCGCGCCAGCCGGTATCACATCGGCATAACGTGACCTGGCCCGCGTGAACGCACCGCGAACCGCATCGTCGTCGACCTTCATCCCAAGTGCCTCCGGTGCGACACCCATGATCTGAGCGAAGCAGTAGTCGAGCACGTCATCGTCTTCGACGTCCATCGGGACCCGGTAGGAGCTGACCACGGTCAGCGTACCGACGGTGATACCGGCCTCTTCCAGACACTTCGCGATCTCGGCTGCCAGCAGACCGCCCATGCAATAGCCCAACAGGTGAACCTTGGTGGGCGCCAGCGCAACAATCGGGGCGCTGTAGCGGGCCGCCAAGGTGGTGAACAGCTCCGCCGGCGTGATCTGTAAGTAGCCGTCCGCGGGTACTCTGCGCAGCCCATACAAATCGGGTGCGCAGTCTCCGGCCGCTCGCAGGTGGGGCACCAGGTGGTCGTAGGGTGCCAGCCCTCCGCTTCCATCGTGGACGCACACCGCTATCTCGGTGGCCGGGATGAAGCCCTGGCCGGAACCCAGATACACCAGCGGCGAACTGGCCGGTACTTCACCGCGACCGGGCGAGCCCGACCCGGGCTCGGTTGCGGGCCGCTGCAGCACCTCGGCGGCCGCAGCCAGGGTGGGATTGGAGACCATCGCGCGAAGCAGATCATCCCAGGCCAGCCCTGCTGCTTCGTCGATCTCTCGGCGAATCCGGCCGATCGCCTGGGCCATCAGCAGCGAGTCGCCGCCCAGCGCGAAGAAATCCGAGGCGGGCGACAACGACTGACTCGACGCCAGCCCGAGCACCGAAGTCCAGATCGCGGCGACGGCCGATTGCATCGCATCCAGCTCGGCCGGCGGCCCGTCCGCGCCACCGCCCTCACCGCGGGCCGCGGCACGAAGCGCCTCGAGTTCGGCTGTCACCGTTGTTCGGTCGATCTTGCCATTGGCAGTCAGGGGCTGTGCCGGTAGGCAGATCAGCTGCTGGGGAACCATGGAGCTCGGCAGCATCTGCCGGGCGGCTTCGGTCAGCTGCGCGGGCCGCAACGCATGCGCGGTTGACGCGGAGTCACACCAGAACACGTGCTGGCCGAGCAACGCCAGCGGATGGTCCTGCGGCGGGAAACTCTGCACCTCGCCGAACGGTGACCGCAGCAGTGCGCTGTGCCATTGCGCACGGGTCAGAAATGCCGAGTTCGTCCCGGCGCGCGCGTCGGTGAACCCGTGCAAGCCCTCCTTGAATTCCATCGAGATCATCAACGGATGGTTGACAGCGGTGGCGTCGACGAAGACCAGCGACCCACCCGGCGCCAGTAGCCGGTTCAGCATGACCAGTGTGCCGTCGACGTCAACCGCGTTGTGCAGCACATTGGCGCAGACGACGATGTCGAAAGAACACGGCGAAAAGCCTTGCCGCGCAGGTGGGGAATTGATGTCGAAGAGCCGGTAGTCGATGAAGTCGTGGTCGGCGAACATCCGACGGGCATGGGCGAGGAAGAAGGTCGACACGTCGCTGAACGTGTAGTGCACGTCGTGGCCGGCGAGCGCGGTAACCAGGCCCGCGCTGGTGCCGCCGACACCGGCTCCGATCTCCAGAACCCGCAGCGGCTGCGGTGACGTCGCCCGGCGGGCGCATCCGGCTCGGGCGGTCAAACCGGCTGCCACCAGCTGATTGGTGTATCTGCTGACCAGGTTGTCGCGGTAGGCGGCCGTCGCGGTATCCACGGCGCCCTGCGGGAAGAACAGACCGAGCGGGTCGACGGTGCCGGCGAGCAGGCCCGGCAGATTGTCGATGCATTCGCCGACGTACGCCAACAGGTCGTCGCCGTAGTCGATCGCGGCGCCGGCCTCACGTACCCGCTGCCAGCGTTGCGTGCACTCGGAAAGTTCATGGCGTTCGGTCAGTTCCACGGCTGGCCCGGGATGCATTATCACGCGGCCCGCATCCACGAGCACCTCGAGCCAACGATGGAACAACCGGTGCAGCCGGTCCGGCACTGACAGTCGCCGAGCCAGTTCCGCGACGGTGATCCGTTCATGCGGGAGCACCGCGGTACCCAGCGCGGCGCACATGCTGTCCAGTGCGGCAGTGTCGGCGGCGGAGGCGAATCCGAGCAGCTTCTTGGTATCCAGATCTCTGATCTGCTCTCGATGTGCTTCTTCGATCGCGCCGAGGACAGCGGCAGCACGGTCCCGGCGTTGTGACAACTCGTCGTCGCCGGCGGTATCGGGGACCACAGCAGCGGCCAACATCCGGTCTTGCGGTGGCCGGCCGATGACTGTGGTCACCGCCGCCTGTACCCCGGGCAGGCCGCACAGTGCTGACTCCACCTCCGCCAATTCGATTCGGTGACCGCGTATCTTGACCTGGTTGTCGCGGCGGCCGAGCAGTTCGATTACGCCTTCGTCTGTGAGGCGGCCGTAATCACCGGTGCGGTACAGTCGCTCGCCACTGACTGGATGCTCGACGAACGCTGCCGCGGTGCGCGCCGGGTCACCGAGATAGCCCTGCGCGAGACCCGCTCCGCCGATGTGTATCTCGCCGATCTGCCACGGCGCCGCCGGCTCGCCGCGGTGGGTCAGCACGTGGACGCTTTGATTGCGCATCGCCGTTCCGTACGGGATGCTGCGTCCGTATCGGCGCGCGGTGATCGGATAGCAGATCGACCAGATCGCCGCCTCGGTCGCACCACCCAGGCTCAGCATCGAGGCGTAGGGCGCCACTAATGCGATCTGGTTGGGCGCAGAAACCGGGATCCAGTCACCCGACAACATGATCTGTCGAAGCGTTGGCAATAGTTCTCGGCCACCGCAATAGTCGAGCAGCAGCTGCATCTGCGCCGGAACGGAATTCCAGACGGTGACGTCGTGCTTTGAGATGGCGGTGAACCACGCTTGCGGGTCATTGCGAGTGGTCCCGTCGGGGAACACGATTGCGCCGCCTGCCGCGAGGATTCCGAAGATATTGTAGACCGAGAGGTCGAACGTGTGTTGGGACACGGCGAGCACCGAGTCCGTCGCGCAGATGTTCAACCGATCGTTGACGTCGTCTATCGTGTTCGTCACCGCGCGATGAGTCATGATGACTCCCTTGGGTGTTCCGGTGGACCCGGATGTGAAGATCACATACGCGGTGTCATCGGCGCGGGACTGCCGCCCCAACGCAGACCCGGCCCCGCGTGGCAACCAGCTCGCCGGATCGGCGAGCAGCTCGTCGACCGCGCCGCCCGGTTCGCACAGCATGGCCAGTGCACACTGCTCGGTGATCTGCGTTATCCGGTGATCCGGCCACGCCACGTCCAGTGGTACATAGGCGGCGCCGGCCAACATGGTGCCCAGGATGGACGCGACCTGGCTTGGACCCGCCGGCAGCCGGATTCCGACGTAGTCGCCGGTGCCGATGCCGGCGGCGGCCAGCTCCGTGGCCACCGCACGCGCGGCGGCGAGCAACTCACCGTAGGTCGTAGATCGATCACCGTGCCGGATCGCGACCGCGTCCGGGGCCGTGGTCGCCTGGGACAAGAAGCCGGAGTGGACCAGCGCGGACTTTCCGCTCGGCGGGTTGTGCATCTGGGTGAGTTCGGGCGCCACCACCGGAAGCAGGGGGCGATCCCAGGCCTGGGGGTCGGTGCTCAGCGTCTCCAGGGCATCGGCGAAGTCGGCAAAAGCCCGGTCGAGCACCTCGGGGCTGATCGCCTCATCACGGGTGTCCCAATTGACCTCGCACGCACCGTCGATGTCGAATACCTGGCAGTCGAGCAGCACCTGCGGGGTCTGACTACACCCGCGGCCCGGTATCGGGCGCATGAACGGAACGCCGGCACTCACATCCCGGGTGCCGGCACCCAATGTCGAGGTGAGTACCACAGGTGAGTGCTCACCCCGGTTTTCGTCATTTCGCGCCAGCATGCGCGCGATGTCCACACCACCGGTGGTCGCGTGGTCCATGTCCTCGAAGAGACGTCGGCCGATCACCTGCAGCAGTTCGGTGAACGTGGGCTGCCCGCCGACGTCCACTTCAAGGACACTGGTGCCGGTGAAGTCCCCGACCAGTCGGGCTACTCCGGGGGTGAAGGGATGGCGTGCCATCGTCGTCAGCGTCAACAGGAAATGGTCGCGGTCACCGTACCGGCCGAGGACGGTGGCCAACACCGCCGTCAGGGCCACGCTGGCGGTGGCGCCACGCTCGCCGACCCGGCGGCACAACACCGCGAACTTCTCGGCGGGCAGCCGCATCGACCGGCGCGAGAAAGTGGGTGCGACCGCAGCCGCGTCAGCCGCCGCACCAACCGTCGGCAACAGCGGCAACGAGATCGGCGGCGGAAGCTGGTCGAGCCGAGCCTGCCAGTATTCGAGATCGCGTTGTCTGCGGGCCGATCCGGCAACCGAGTCGCGATAGCGGGTGAGGTTGAGGAGATATTCGCGAAAGCTGAAGTCGGGCACCGGTGGTCGATACCGTTCATCGAGCAGACATCCCCCGAAATCAGTCATCAGGATCGCGATGCTGACGAAGTCGGCGATCAGCAGGTCGACCGAGACGTGGACCACGGCGTCGTCCGGACCGATCGTCACCACGATGTCGTACATCGGCCCGACCCCCAGCGGGTATGCCCGGTTCCGCAACTCATCGGCGATACGTGCGCGCTCGAGGGCGAGGTGCCGGCCATCGGCGCTTTCGTAGACCGTGATGCCGTCGCCGAGGTCAGGGCAGATGACTTGATAACCGTCGGGGTGAACGACACAGCGCAACATGTCATGTGTGTCGACGACCTTGCGCCACGCGGACCGGTACTGTTCGGCGCTCGGTGCTGCCACAGTGTGGTCGACGGCGAACTCTGCATACCCGTGACAGCCAACGCCGCCCCAGCGGAATGCCGACGTGCGTCCGACCGAATATGCCGCCTGCACTTCGGTGAGCGGGAACGGCTCGAATCGCTCCCCCGGCGCCCGCAATACCTCCGTCTCGCGTGCCAATTCGGTGATCACATCTGTCTTTACCGCGGCCAGTTGGGTTTTCAGGTCCGCACCCAGCACGCCTTGCGGCGCTCGAAAGCGCAGGTGTTCCCCATCAACCCAGAGTTGCACGCCGAGGCGGCGCACGTGGTCGATCAGTTCGGCGGCGTTCACAACGCGCCCTCCTCGACTCCCGCGCCGGCCACCGCGTCGTCGGGTGCGGCAACCGTCTTCAATCTTTCGGCGAACTCTCCGATCACCGGGTTCTCGAACAACAGCCCCAGCGTCGCGCTGCCCGACACCTCCCGGCTTAGCTGCTCCACCACTGCGGTGGCGGTCACCGAGTCGCCGCCGAGTAGGAAGAAGTTGTCGGAAAACTCGACACGTGGCCGTCCGAGGGCTGTCGAGCAGATCCGCATGACACGTTCGACGAATTCGTCGGTTGCGCCCTGGTCATCACCTGCTGCTGAGTCCACCGGCGAGGCGGCGGCGGTGCGGATGGCGGCGACCATCCCCGCCAGGTTCCGCTGTGCGATGTCCGGGGGTATCGCCTGTGTGACGAAATCCCAGGACAACACCAGCGATCCGGCTTTCTCCCACATCTGAAAGTCCAGCACGGTCTGCGGAGTCTGGGACACGCCGAACGTCAACGCGCCGATCTGGAACGACGAACTGCTCGAAGTGTCGATCAGTCCGAGCCCGCAGGTGAACACCACCGGGAACACTGCGGCTGCTGGCCGGCCGTGGTGGCTCAGCAGCTCGCGTTGCAGCCACACCGCGTCCGCGGCGCGGTGCGGTAGGTCGGTCATCAGCTGCCGCTGCAACCGGCGTGCCTGCTCCCAGATCGACACGGTCGCGTCGACGTGGCATTCCAGTAACAGCAGCGAGGTGAAGTCGCCGATGACGTCCTCGATACCGGGGACGGCGAGATCTCGATCGAAAAGGGTGACGTTGACGCAGAAGTGGGTCGCCCCAGCCCAACCGGCCAGCACTCGCGCATAGTTGGCCAGCAGGAACGAGGCGGCGGTGACCCCTTCGGCCCGGCATGCCCGGCTGATTGTGCTCCAGTCGGCCTGGCTGACAACGGCTTCCACTCGCTCGAACACCGGCTTGTCGATGTCGAGGATCGTTCGCATCGAAACCAGCTGCGGAGCCGGCGGTAACGCCGGCAACCGCGCCCGCCAATAGTCGCGGCTGGCCGCAAGCTGCGGGTGTTCCGATTCGTCCGCTCCGGGCCACAATTCGGGGTGAGTGCACATGTAGTCGGCGAAGGATGTTCTCAGTTCCGGTAACTCGTCGACACTTCCGCCCCGGTAGAGGTGGTCCAGTTGAGCGAGGGCGAGCATCATGCTGGTGCCATCGAGCATGATGTTGTCCATGCTGATCCCGACGATGCTGCGCCCGTCGCCGGGATCCCCGCACACCTGCACCCCGAAGTCGATACCGGGCCGCGTCGAAAGATCGATGACCTGATCACGCATCACTGCTCGAACGTCGTCGTATTCACCCACGACGGGCTCGATCGGTGCCGGGTACACGACGGCACGGCACGATGCCTGGGATCCGTCCGTCGCATTGGTCACCGTGGTGCGCAGTCCGGGATGGTGTTCGACGAGTTGGCGCGCGGCCGTCTCGAATGCCGACCGATCGAAGTCGGTCGCCTCGAACTCGAAATAGCAGTGCGCCGCAACACCGCTGAGCATGAAGCCGCCGTCACGACCGGCGAGGTACGCCTGCTGGACGACGGTGAGGGGAAACCCGGTCTCGTCGTGGGACCGCGTATGCGGCTGCCGAACGTTGGCCTCCCGAGTCCGCCATGGCTGCGGTGACCTCGTCGCGCCCGCGTGCGCGACGAGGTCACCGAGCACCGGGTAGTTGAACAGGTCGACGAGGGCCAGCTGGCCGAAGCCTGCGGCTTGCAGATCGGCGTAGACCCGGGTCGCCACCAGGCTGTCGCCGCCGAGCAGGAAGAAGTCGTCGTTCGCGGTCGGCGTCGGGATGCTCAGGTGCCGTTGCCAGATCCCGGCTATGGCGGCCAGCGTCGACCCGTCGACGACGTTGGTGCGCGCCGGGGTCGGCGGCGACGGTACGGGGTCGGCGTGCGGCACCGCTTGCGGTTCGGTGAAGGTTGAGCGCGGGCGGGCGATGATGGTCAGGCCCGGACCCTCCTGCATCATCCGCACCGGCTGCCAGCGGTGTTGTGCGACAAAGCGCCACCACTGCTCGGGTGCCCGTAACAATTTAGCCTCGGGCGACAGCAGGCCGGGGTTGAGCACTGCCGCACTGGCCAGTGTCGCCGGGGTGAGTTCGCAGATCTCGGCCAGCCACAGCCAGCCGCCGGCGGTCACCGTGAGCGCATCGAGCACCGCACCCGGGTCGCCAATCTGGTGCAGCGCGCCGCAGCAGACCACAACATCGACCCTGCTTGCCGCGATTTGCTCCAATGATTCGATCTGCCGGGTGGGTGTCTTGACCTGCCGTCCGGCAGCGATCTGCGCCAGTATGGGGTTCGGCTCGTAGCACAGGTACTCCTCAACGACCGCACCGATCAGGTCGGTGAGCCGCCCTGTTATCAACCCGGTCCGCGAACCGACTTCCAGGACCGCAAGTCGTCGTCCGGCTTGGCGTGCATGCTCGAAGATCCGCTCACCCAGTTCGTCGAGTGCCCACTGCAGCCGGCTCTCGGCGAGCAGCATCGCCTCGGGGGCCAACTGCGGATCGCCGACCAGCGCCTGCGGCGAGGCCGCTCCGGTGACGATGTCGGCCAGCCGCCGCGCGGCACGACCGGTGTCGTGGACCGGTGCCGCGGTACCGCGCAGTTGCTGCCAGTACCCCACCAACGTCGCGTACTCCGGTCGAACGTGCTCGGCTTCGCAGCGATCGGCCGCCGCCGTGAGCACCGCGCCGGCCCACCCGGAGTCGCCGGAGGGTAGCGGCGTAAGCGGCGCTGGAACCCACTGAGCTGGCTGGTCGACCTGACCGGCGTGCCGGCGCACCGCGTACTCGAACCGCGAGAAGGCCGTCGCCAGCGATTCGTCGGAGATGATGCCGGTGGCGACGTCCCAGCTGACCCGGACGCCATCCGTGTCGTCCTCGACTTGGCAGTCCAACCAGACGCCCGGGGTCTGGGTCAGCGTACGGATGTTGGAAAACGCTGAGCGTCCTCGCGGGGCCATGCCGAGCGTACTGGTGAACACGACCGGGTAGCCGCCGGACCCGGTAGACCACAGTGCCGCGAGGTGCCCGGTTTCGTCACCACCGTCGCCGACCGCACGCCACAGTTGCCGCTGCGCCGCCGTGACCGCCTGCGGCGAGCCGGGTTGCGCGACACCGTAGTCGATTTCGCACAATGTCAGTCGGGTGAAGTTACCCAGCACCTCGCGGTCAAGCGGGGCATAGTCGGGCCGGTGCGACACCGGAACAACGATCGCGAACCGATCGCCGGCGCCGATGGAATGCAGTGCGTCGGCGAACGCCTCGAAGATCAGTGCGCTCGACGTGACACACAGCTGCGATGCCCGAGCGAGCAGCCCGTCGAAGTCCTCTCGATGCAGGGTGAAACTCGACCGCGCAAAGCCGACCCTGATCGTAGCGTCGATACGCCGGCCTGTAAGCGGTAGCAGTGGCGGTCCGCTGACCTGGTGGCTGAGATCCTCGCAGCCTTGGTGTTCGGCAACGAAGCGCGCGAAAATCTCAGCGCTGCGATCAACCGCTCGCAGCCGCGGCAGCTGTTCGTAGTCGGCGATGACCGTGGCGATGACGGTGGCCAGGCTGCGGGCGTCCAAGCTCAGATAGTTGACCAGCAGACCGATATGGCGCGACGAGCCGGCCAGCGCGAAACATCGGATGACCGGAACCGCCCGCGGATCGAACTCCGCGTCCGCCATGTGTTGCATCAACGCGTCCGGACCGGTCCCGGCGACCACCTCGACTGCCACCGGGGTGGCGTTCGCGTACACACGCTGGCCGGTGTCGGTGTCCAACGCGCAGCGCAGCATGGCGAATTCGTCGACAAAACCGGTGAGGACCGCGGCAAAGCGATCGAGGTCGATGCTGTCGCCCGGCGCGCCGGCTTCGAGGACAATGGCAAAACAGGTTGGTGCACGGGTACTTCCGTTCAGCCCCGCACTGCCGAGCACATACGCCTGTTGCAGTCGGGTCAGCGGAAACTCGGCTCCAAAGCCCGCCGGCTGGACGGCGTGGTCGGCCGGACGGTGTCCGGGTGCGCCGAGGACGCATACCGCGCTGAACTCGCCGAGGGTCTGCCTCCCGAGTAGCTGACCGACTTCCGCCCCGAGCACTCCGGCGTGTTTGAGGCCCGCGACCACCCTGGTCGCGCGCAGACTGTCACCGCCGTGGCCGAAGAAATTGTCGTCTCGACGGGTGATCGGTGTGCCGAGCACGTCGGACCAGACCTCGGCGACCAGCTGTTCGACCGGGCTCAGTCCGGCAGCCGACTGCGCACCGGTCGCCTCCCGCACGGAGGTCTCCACGTCCCGGGCAACCCGTCGGCGATCGATTTTGCCGTTTCCGTTCAGCGGTAGCTCGGTTCGGGCGACGAACATGCGCGGAATCATGTAGTGCGGCAACCGGTCCGCCAGGTACGTGCGCAGTTCGGCCGCCGCCGAGTCGGTGAACTCTGCGGTAGCGCAATCGCAGACGACGACCGCCCCCAACGCCATGTTTCCCTGGATCGGCACCACCGCGGCTCCCTGCACCAGCGGGTGCCCGCGCAACACGTGTTCGACCTCACCGCACTCCACCCGGTGGCCACCGACTTTGACCTGCGAATCGATCCGGCCCAGAAATTGCAATGTGCCGTCGGGCCAGTAACAGCCGAGATCGCCGGTCCGATACCACCGGCACCCCCGCTCGTCGGACATGAACCGCTCGGCAGTCAGCTCGGGCGCATTGTGGTAGCCCTGTGCCACACCGGCGCCGCCGATCCACAGCTCACCCGGGACATGATCGGGGCGGTCACGGCCCTGATCGTCGACGACCCGGAACATCTGGTTGGACAGCGGATATCCGTACGGCACCGACGCCCATTCGGGGTCGACGTCGGATGTTGCCGGCAAGACGAACTCGTTCGACCAGATAGCGGCCTCGGTCGCCCCACCCATCGCGACCAGGCGCGCACCCGGGGCGGCGCGGTGCAGCCGCCGTGGCATGTCCAACGGAATCCAGTCGCCGGAGAGGAACACCGTCCGAAGACTTCCCAGCGCGGCCGCCTTCTCCCCGGCGGCAATCAGCACCATGTCCATCAGCGCCGGGACGGAGTCCCACACCGTGACGGCGAACTCGGTGATCAATGCAATCCAGCGGAATGCGTCGCGACGGGAGCCTTCCGAGACGGTCACCAGACTCGCGCCGGCACTGAGCGGGCCGAAGATGTCGTAGACGCTGAGGTCGAAATCCAGTGCGGACACCGCCAGCAGCACGTCGGTGTCGTCGATCCGGTTTCGGCGGTTCACGTCGACGATCGTGTTCATCACCGCCGTGTGGGAGATCAGCACCCCTTTGGGTTCGCCGGTGGAACCGGAGGTGTAGATCACGTAGGCGGTGTCGTCTGGGTCCGCACGAACCGGCTTCACCGCGGCGCAGCGCAGCATCGCCTCGATGTGGTGAACCGTGGGTCCGACTGGAATGAGATGGTTCTCCTGGCGTTTCGAGCGGATCAGCCCAGACATACCTGATAGGGCGCACACGCGGGCGAGCCGGTCTGGCGGCTGGTCCACTCCTACCGGCAGGTAGCTGCAGCCGGCCATCAGCACTCCGAGCACAGCGACGATCTGAGCGGGTCCTTTGGGCAGCTGTATTCCGATGATCGAGCCCGGGAGATGCCGGTCGGCCAGCGCTCCCGCAACACGTCGCGCGTGTTCGTCGAGCGCGCCGTAGGACAGTCGCGGGTTTGCCTGCGCGATCGAGTCGCCGTGGGGTCCGTCGTCGAATTCGCCTGCGGCCCAGGACAGTGCGATTCGACCGGGATCGGCCTGCGCCCGTTCCCGGAAGGCGTCGTAAAGCAGCCCAGCCGGATACGGTGCGGTGGTGGTGTTGCGTCGCCGGCGGATCAGTCGTGAATGCTCGGGCAGGCCGATGACCGCGGGCACGGACCAGTCGTGGGTGGCAAGACTCTCCAAGAGGCTGATGTAGGCGCCGAACATGTCCTCGACGACACCGGGCGGGAAGCAGCCGGCGCGGTAATCCCACGACACGACCAGGTCGTTGGAGGTGTCGGAGACCGCGCCCACCTGGTTGTCGATGATCACCTGCGGAGTCATGGATGTCACCTGGCCGGCCTCGCCGAGGGTTTCGGCGTCACGTTGCGACAGCACAGCCGTGTCCGCCGCGTAGGTGAACACCACCGGGGCGATTCCGCTGTGTCCGGTACCGGCCTGCAGCTGGGCCGCGAGCAGATCGGTGGACTCGGCCGCCCGCAGCGCGGCGCGCAGGCCGCGCTGCGTGTGGCGTGCCGCCTCGGCGAACCCGGTCGACTCATCGACGCGGGCCCGGTACAGATGGGTCTTGGTGAAGTCGCCGATCACCCCCGAGGTGCCCGGCGGACGACCGAACGTTGTCACGTTGATCAGGAAATCCGCACTGTGGCTCCAGTTTCGCAGCACCGCTGCGTAGGCGGCCAAGAACACCGCGGCCCGGGTGACTCCGTAGGCCCGGCAGGCCGCATCGAGGCCTGTCACCGTGCTGGTGTCCAACCTGTGTTGCCTGCGACGAAACCGGACGTCACGTTCTTCGGTTCGGGGCAGCTCCGGGCACTCGGGAAGGTGTTCGGCGTCGGCCGGCGGTAATGGTCTCGGGGCCGCAGGACAACCGAAAGTCGCGGAGAGTCCGGGCAGCTCGTCGCCCCGGTACAGCGCGGCCAGGTCACGCAGGAGAATACCGATGCTGGTCAGGTCGGCGATGATGAGATCGATCGCGAAGTGCAGGACGCAGCCGTCGGGCAGGCGGGTCAATTCGACCCGCCAGGTGTCTCCGGTTTCAATCGCGAATCGGTGGGTACGCAGCCTGGCGCGGACCTCGTCGAGGTGCCGGTCGCGCGCGGCGTCGCCGGCGTCGGTCAAATCGTGCACCTGCAGCGGAGCATGGACGTTATCCGGGGCGATGCGGTACCGGCTGGGGTCGAAGAACATGCTGCGCAGCATCGGATGTCGCCGCGCCAGCCCATCTAATGCTGCTTCGAGTCGACGCGGCTCGATATCGGCGCCGCTGAGTTCGAAATAGGTCTGACAGCCCGCCCCGCCGAGTGGTTGGTGCGGATCGCGCCCGATCCAGTAGGCGCGTTGCAGTGCCGTCGTCATGTCTGATTCGACGGGCCGTTGTGCCGAGACGGATTCGGCAGTGTCGAAGAGCCGCTGCCAGTTGCGCAGTGTCGGTTCGGCGTACAGCTCCGCGAAGTCCAGGCGCAGTGCCCGTTCGGCCGCCCATTCGACAACCCGCACGGTCATCATGGAGGTCAAGCCCAGTGCGGTCAGATCGGTGCCGTCGTCGAGTTCTGCAACGTGCACCCCGAGCAGGGCGGCGACGCATTCGGCCAGATCGGTTGCCGGCCCGCCGGTATAGGCCGGATCCTGCCCGGCCGATACCTCGCGCACCACGTCGAATTTCCCTGCGCTCAGCAGCGAAAGCGTTGTGCGGCGCCGGATCTTCCCGGATGTGGTTCGGGGCAGCACGTGCCGGGGCACCCACACGATGCGATCCGGAGCGGTCTGGTGCACCGCAAGGATTCTGCGGCGCAATTTCCGACTCATATCGTCGAGATCTGCTGATGGAGAATCGGTTTCGACGACCAGCCACCACTCGTCGGCCACCGCGGACGTGTCGGGCTGGACCGCGCAAACACCGCCACTTTGCACGCCACAGTGCGCCTCTTCGACGGTCAGCTCGATGTCGT
>SSEL01000077.1 GCA_008012315.1 Rhodospirillaceae bacterium | reverse complement strand
GCCGATATCGGCCGGGACGCCCTCAAGCGGGCGGCGGCGGAGGCGGCGGTCGAACTGGTCGAAGACGGCATGATCGTCGGGCTCGGCACCGGCTCGACGGCGGCTTTCGCGCTCGACGCGCTTGCCCGGCGCCACCGGCAGGGCCTGCGCTTTCTTGGCATTCCCACCTCGGAACGGACGGCGATGCAAGCAAGGGCAGCAGGCATCCCGCTTACTTCCTTTGCGGAACATCAGCAGATCGATCTCACCATCGACGGTGCGGATGAGGTGGAACGCGGCACGCTCAATCTCGTCAAGGGGCTGGGTGGCGCCTTGTTGCGCGAAAAAATCGTTGCCGCGGCAAGCCAACGCCTTGCGATCGTCGTCGACGGCGCCAAGCTGGTGAACCGGCTCGGTGAACACGGCCCAGTCCCCGTGGAGGTCGTCGACTTCGGCCTGGAAGCGACCCGGGCATCCCTCGCGAGGCTCGGCGCCGGCACCCAGCTGCGCCTGATACCGTCGGGTGAGCCGTTCGTGACCGATAGCGGTAACCGGATCCTCGATTGCAGTTTCGATCCCATCACCGATCCGGCATCGCTGGAGGAGCGCATCAGCCGCATCATCGGCGTGGTCGAAAGCGGCCTGTTCATCAGCCGGGCCGATCCGGTCTTCGTCGCCGACGCGGCCGGCATCCATCGCCTCGACAGCGCGCGCGCCCATCGCGGCAGCCCGCCGATCCTTGTGGTCATGGGCGTATCGGGATCGGGCAAAACAACGATTGCGGAAGAACTGGCCGCACGCCTCGGCTGGCCATTCGAGGAAGGCGATGCGCTTCATCCCGCGACGAATATCGCCAAGATGCATGCGGGCATTCCGCTGACCGATGATGACCGGCTACCCTGGCTCGAGCGCGTGGCCGCTTGGATCGACGGCCAGCGGGCAAAAAAGCAGCCGGGAATCATCACCTGTTCCGCCCTCAAACGATCCTACCGGCAAATTGTCATCGGCGATCGGCTGGAAGCAAGGCTGGTCTATCTTCGCGGTGGCCGGGACGTGATCGCTCAACGGCTGGCGGGGCGGGAAGGCCACTTCATGCCGAAGAGCTTGCTGCAGAGCCAGATCGACACGCTGGAAGAACCCGGTCCCGAGGAGGATCCATTGATTGTCGATATCGGACCGCCCGCCAAGCAACTCGTTGAATCGATCATCCGGCTGCTTGGTACGTCAGCAACAATCAGCCCGAGCATCGTCATCTCCAGGTAAGTCGAATAGGCGGCATATGACAGCAGCGGCCAATCCCGAACAGGAACGCCTCGAAGAGGCAAATGCGCGCCGGCAGATGTGGCGCAAATGGGGCCCCTATGTGAGTGAGCGCCAATGGGGCACCGTGCGCGAGGATTATAGCGCCGATGGGGACGCGTGGAACTATTTCCCGCATGAACACGCCGCCAGCCGCGCCTATCGCTGGGGCGAGGACGGGATCGGCGGTTTTTGCGACGCGAAGCAGCGTCTGTGCATTGCTGTTGCGCTGTGGAACGGCAAAGACCCGATTCTGAAGGAACGCATGTTTGGCCTGAGCAACCGCCAGGGCAATCATGGCGAGGATGTCAAGGAGCTTTACTACTATCTCGACGCCGTGCCGACCTATAGCTACGCCCGGATGCTCTATAAATATCCGCAGGCCGAGTATCCTTATGCCCGGCTGGTGCAGGAAAATGCCCGGCGCGGCAGGCACGATCCCGAATTTGAGATCATCGATACCGGCATTTTCGATGACGACCGTTATTTCGACGTCGAGATCGAATATGCCAAGGCGAGCGCCGAAGACATCCTCATGCGGCTGACCATCCATAACCGGGGACCCGAAGAGGCGGCGATTCATGTGTTGCCATCGGTCTGGTTCCGCAACACATGGAGCTGGTTCACGGGAGGCCAGAGGCCCTCGCTTGAACTGGTGGAGAACGATGTGGTCATCAAGCATGGGAAGCTTGGCGCCTATGCACTCCACTTCGATAAGCCGGACGAGGTCAAGTTCTGCGAGAACGACACGAATACCGCGAAGCTGTATGGCAGCGAAGATTCGGGCCATTTATCCAAGGACGGATTCCACGATTATATCCTGACGGGAAATCGGAACGCGGTCGATTCCAGCAAAGGAACGAAGGCAGCCGGCATTTATCGTCGGAGCATTCCATCGGGCGATAGTGCCACCATCCGGGTCAGGTTGTGTCAAGATCAATCCAAGCCCACCGCACCCTTTGCCGATTTCGACCGGATCGTCGATCTGCGCAAAGCCGAAGCGGATGACTTCTATGCAAAGCTGCAAGGCAATGTGTCCGACGAAGATCTCCGCCGCATTCAGCGTCAGGCATTCGCCGGTATTCTCTGGTCGAAGCAATATTTCCACTACGATGTCACTGAGTGGCTGGATGGCGATTCAGCGCAACCCAGCCCCCCCAACGACCGTCTCTCCGGGCGGAACAGCGAATGGGTCCATGCCAATATGGAAGACATCGTCTCGATGCCGGACAAATGGGAATTTCCCTGGTTCGCGACTTGGGATTGGGCCTTCCACCTGACCACGCTTGCCTATCTCGATCTGGAAGACGCCAAGCGCCAACTGCTGCTGCTTTGCCAGTGCTGGTACATGCATCCGAACGGCCAGCTTCCCGCTTATGAGTGGAACTTCAGCGATGTCAATCCGCCGGTCCAGGGCTGGGTGGCCTTTCGTCTCTACGAAGCCGAACGGCGACAAAACGGTAAAGGCGACCGCAAGTTCCTCGAAACCATCTTCACCAAGCTGCTGCTCAATTTCACCTGGTGGGTAAACCGCAAGGATCCGCGCGGCCTCAATGTCTTTCAGGGCGGTTTCCTCGGCATGGATAATATCGGCGTCTTCGACCGCTCGGCACCCTTGCCGACGGGATGCACGCTGGTGCAATCGGACGGTACGTCCTGGATGGCGATGTACAGCCTGAACATGCTGCGGATCGCCATCGAGCTGGCGCAGGAAGACGACGCTTATCAGGACATCGCCACCAAGTTCTTCGAACATTTCCTGATGATCGGCGGCGCCATGACCAATCTCGGTGGGGAAGGTCTGGGGCTTTGGGACGATGAGGACAATTTCTTCTACGACTGGCTGATCACGGGCAATGGCGAGAAGACACCTTTGCGAGTCCGCTCGCTGGTCGGCCTCATTCCGATCTTCGCGGTCGAGGTCATTGACGCATCATTGCTGGAGAAGATGCCGTTGTTTACCAGGCGGCAGAACTGGTATCTGCGATACCGGCCGAAGCTCGCTGCCCTGGTTTCCAGATGGAACAAACCGGGCGCTCACGACACGCATCTGCTGGCGATGACCCGGGCTTTTCGTTCCTCCAAGCTGATCGAGCGCCTGCTGGATAAGAATGAGTTCCTATCGGATTACGGCGTGCGCGCTTTATCGCGCTATCATCTTGAACACCCCTTTGTCTTCGAGATGAACGGCCGTCGGTCCGAAGTCAAATATGCCGCAGCGGAATCCGAGAGCGATCTCTTCGGCGGAAACTCTAACTGGCGGGGGCCGATCTGGATGCCGATCAACTATCTGATCGTCGAAAGCGTGCAGAAATTCGAAAAATTCTTCGGCCCGGGTTTTCAGTTGGAATGCCCGGTTGGCTCCGGGCAAAAGCAGTCATTGAAAGAGATCTCCGATGGTTTGCGCGACCGTCTGATCGATATTTTCCGGCGCAACAAGGAAGGCCTGCGTCCTGTTTTTGGCACCAATGAGAAGATGCAGACCGATCCACACTTCAAGGACTACATCCTCTTCCACGAATATTTCGACGGGGATACGGGACGCGGGCTGGGTGCATCGCACCAGACGGGGTGGAGCGGGTTGGTCGCCAATATGATCGCGGAGCGCTATGAACAGGGCGGCGATGGGTGATCTTGCGGCGCCGCGCGTCGGTTCATCATCGGGTACCCGCCTTCCGCATCTCCCGCGTTATCCGTCGCTGATCGAGGTCAATACCAGGGTCTGGCTTTCCCGTCTGTCGCGCGAGGCCGGCAAGCCGCTGACCCTCGCCGAGATCGATGATGCGACCCTGGATGAATTCTCGCATCGGGGTTTTGATTGGGTCTGGCTTCTAGGCGTTTGGACGATAGGGCCGGCCAGCCGGGCGCTGTCGCGCCGAAATGCCGCTTGGCGGACCGAATTTCAGGCCGCGTTGCCGGATCTGGCCGAAGAAGACATTTGCGGATCGAGTTTTGCTATCAGCGCCTATGAAGTCGACGATAGGCTCGGCGGCAAGGCGGCGCTGGCGGGTTTCCGTGCAAGGCTTGCGGAACGTGGCATCCGGTTGATGCTCGATTTCGTGCCCAACCACACCGGGCTTGACCATCCCTGGGTCAGGACGCATCCCGATTTCTATGTCGAGGGCAGCGCGGCGGCATTAGCCGCAGCACCGGAGAACTATTGCCAAGTCGAAACCGGCCATGGCCCGCGCATCATCCCTCATGGCCGCGATCCCAATTTCCCCGGCTGGCCGGATACGCTTCAACTGAACTATGCCAATCCGGCACTGCAGGAGGCGCAGATGGCCGAGCTGGCGGCGATCGCCGAGCAGTGCGATGGCCTTCGTTGCGATATGGCGATGCTCCTGCTGCCGGAGGTCTTTCAGCATAGCTGGAACGTAAGGCCGGCGCCGTTCTGGCCGAAGGCGATCGCGGCGGTGCGCCAAGCTCATCCTGGCTTTACCTTCCTGGCCGAAGCCTATTGGGGGCTTGAATGGGAATTGCAGCAGCAGGGCTTTGACTATTGCTACGATAAGCGTCTTTACGATCGTCTTCTGACTTCGGATGGCATTTCCATCCGAGCCCATCTAACAGCGAACCTTGACTATCAGGATCGCCTTGCGCGATTCCTCGAGAATCATGATGAACCTCGAGCGGCAACGAGCTTTCCGTGGCTGCGGCATCAAGCGGCGGCCATTGTCACGTTTTTTGCGCCGGGACTACGATTCTTTCAACAGGGCCAGTTCGACGGCGCACGCATTCGTCTGCCGGTGCATCTGTGCCGCGGCCCGATCGAACTGCAGAATTCAGACATCGTTCATTTCTATGAGAGGCTGCTGAAGGTTTTTCGCCAACACGCTGTTTTCCGCAACGGCCTCTGGTCCTTCATTCCGCCGGAACCCGCCTGGGCCGACAATCCGACCTGGCAAGATTTCATCGCCTATGCCTGGCACGGGACGAATGGCGGCAATTGCCTCGCCGTTGTCAATTACTCAAATCATCCAGCGCAATGCTATCTTCGCTTGCCTTTCGCAGGGCTGGCGGGACATAGCTTTGGGCTAACCGATGTGATGGGCCGTGAAGTCTATGATCGAGACGGCAATGGCTTGATCAACCCGGGTCTCTATATCGATCTCGGACCGTGGCGCTACAATCTCTTTATATTGCAAACGACCATCAAGAGGACAGCGGGTTAGGCTACATGGTCTTTCCATAAGATCGGCCGTGGCTTGAAACGGAACTCTTTCGTCACCGAAAGCTCGCTGATCAGACGATTTGCAATTTTTGCCGGACGACATGCATGCAAGCTTCGGTTCTCTTCCTGAGGACGGCGAGGCGATCCCGATCGCTTCACCACCCTAGGTCGCTTAGAGCAGCACTCTCATAGTCCTTCTCTCAATAAACCCGAGGGGCTGCGTCCAAAATCTCGCCTTCATCGAATTTGCGCGGATGCACCATCGCGCTTACTGGGGTATCGGCTTGTCAGTCCTGTCATGAAATGTGGACCGATCGGCGCCGATTCCAACAGAAGGTCTTGAATAATTATGGACCAAATGGTATCTAATCGGCGACGAGGAAATCGTCGCGCTGGTGGTGGCGATCTCTTCACCCATCTCGGCAACGGACCGGCCATCACCGCCAACGACATCCTCGGTCCAGCGATCGCGGCTGAAGAGATCCTCTACTCGTCGGCGCTCAGCCCCGCACCGGTGCCGTTCTGCATCGCCTGGCGGGTTTGCAGCCAAAGACACTGGCGCTGATGCATGGGTCTTCTTTCAACGGCAATTGCGCCGCGGCCCTCGATGCCCTCGCCGCTTATTATACCGATCTCATTAAGGCCGACTGACCAAGAAATAATTGGTTGATTCATGAGCTCCTATGTCCCAGGCCGACTGGCGGCGCCATCTCCCGAAAATGATCGCCATCACTGGCGAGCTGGAGGTCCGCCGCGCCTACGGTGCGCCATGACGCGTGGCTTGGACCCAGTCGGAGGCGAACGAGTTTCCCTGCCGCGTCGTGCTCAGGGGGCCGGTCATTATCGAGAATCCAGAGATGGAGACGAGCAGGGAGCTGGTGGGCGGCGATATCGTGCTGTTGCCCCACGGGTCGGCACACGTGCTGCACGATGGCAGCGGATATGTACCAGGGTTACCAGCGATCGCCAAGGTGGGCCAGTCTCATGGGTTTGATGCATATCGAGTCCACCGAGAACAATGCGGGTGGACGCTGAGCCAGCACCTCGACCACGGGCAGGCCGTCTGTGGTCGAGTGGCTGACCGCAATCGATAAGCCGCGATCTCTTGGCGTTGGCCAAGGACGGAGACCAACTCGTCTGTCATAGGGCAGTTCGCCCATGATGCAGCTCCGGAGAGTTTCAGAACTCGAGAAGCAATGTTTCAAAACTCATTATTATTCTGGAGGTTGGAAAAACCTTCAAAGCGAGTTGGCGTTCTCTCGCCCGGGATAAGGAGGCTGCAAATGGATCGTAAGTGGGCTTTGCAGTACCGCCCTGCATGCGTAGTGGCCCAGCGACAGAAGGGTTCTCGCGGTATCTTGGCGGTTGCTGGCCTCGCCACCGCTGCCGATCCCACCACAGAGACAACTACGCCTTCTGGGTCCATGTCGGCTGCCGCTTCGGCGGCATTGGCGCCAATGCATAAGGCCGTAGGCTGCGTGTGAAGCAAGAAATACCATGAACGATCGCCTGACAGCGCTCAAATTGTTCGTCCGTGCCGGACGCGTCGGCAACTTCTCGATCGCGGGCCGCGAGCTGGGTTTGTCGCAACCATCAGCTTCCCGCCTCATCGCGGCGTTGGAGGGTGACGTCGGCACGGCATTGTTCCGCCGCACGACCCGCGCCGTCACGCTGACGGAGGCCGGGGCGACATACCTGATGCGCATCGACGCCATATTGGCGGCGCTCGACGAGGCTGACCACGAAGCGCGCGGAACAGGGGAGCTCCGTGGGGCGCTACGGATCGGGACGTCCTCCAGCTTCGTCTTGCGGGAAATCATTCCGCGATTGCCCCGTTTCATGATAGAGCACCCCGCTCTGCGGATCGAACTCCTGTCAAACGACCGCTACCAGGATTTGGTTACAGAGGGGATCGATGTGGCTTTCCGCTTCGGACCCCTGCCGGACTCCAGTGCGACCGCTCGCAAGCTAATGGATGTTCAGCGTGTCCTGACCGCGGCTCCATCCTATCTCGATGCGCGCGGCACACCCACAATGCCCTCTGATCTCGCGCATCACTCGGTAATAATCGGCCCCGCGCACTTGTCACCGACATTCTCATTCCGGAAAGATGGCCGGATCGCGTCCGTCAGGGTCGACAGCCATTTGACGGTGACAATCACCGAAGGCGCGATCGCGGGCGCTGTCGCCGGGCTCGGCATTGCCGCGTCGAGCCTGAACAGTGTCCGCACAGAACTCGAGAGCGGCGCATTGGTTCGCGTCCTCCCGGACTGGGACTTCGGATCGATGGAAATCAACGCGCTCTTCGTGAACGGCAAGGCGATAAAGCCTGCGGCGCGGGCGTTCACCGACTTCCTCCTCGGCGAACTTCGCGCGTGACCTGCCCATGTCGCTAAGCCGCGGATCCATCGTTCCGCTCAGCCTTGCCACGTTACGTCGGCTCATGGAGCTTGTCGCAGCGTATTATCTTCGCGAGACCCCGTTCGCGATCTTCGCTAGACTGTAATCGTCAATCACAGCTGCGCCTACTGGGAAGCAGCCGTCTTCCACCACGGGCCGTCGGTGTCGAATGCTCGGTTGCGGGATATACCCGAGCGTATCGAAACTAGCGCAAAGAGGCGAGATGCCACTTAAAGACCAGCTTGATGCCCTGAGGACCGAAGATTACGCTAATGCGCCACCCGACGTAACATTGGCGAGGCAACGAGCCGTCGATGATCTGATCGCGTCCGGTTTGGCAGAGCGTGCTGTCCACGCAGGCAGGCTTGCTCCGGCCTTCCGCCTGCGCGACGGCAACGGCGTGGTTATGTCCTCCCATGAGTGGTTGGCTGCCGGTCCCATGGTCCTCGTGTTCTACCGGGGACATTGGTGCCCCTATTGCAATGCCGACTTGCGGGCAATCGAGTCCGCGGCCGACGATATTCGCTCCTTAGGCGCCTCCGTCTTCGCCGTTTCCCAGCAGACCCCTTGCGAGAGCCGAGAGACCGTGCGGCTCAATGGACTCACTTTCCCCAGCCTGGTTGACCGGGGCGGAAAGCTTGCATACGCCTTTGGTTTACGCTGGAAAGTGTCGGCCGAGCTCAGGGCCCTTCAGGAGGCCTGTGGCACCGATCTCTCCATCTTAAATGGGGAACCGAGTTGGACGCTTACGATGCCCGCGCGCTATGTCGTCGCTCCTGACGGTATGGTCGAGTATACTGACATCAGCATCGACTATACCCGCCGCTGCGATCCGGCAGACCTCTTACCCGTCCTCAGGCATCTCAGCGCGCGGTCGAACCACTGATCCGTTGCCAACGCTGTGACCTTTATCCGCTGTTCCAGAATAAGTCTCCATCCGTCCAAATTGGGGTTGGGGGCCGCACGCGCTGATGGCAGTCTGCAGGCGGGGAGACTAGAATTCGATAATCTCGCGCCTGTGCTCGAGGTAAGAAAGCCGAGTGGATGAAATAAACCTGATGGTGAGCGTCAACAGAAGGGCCACAATCACTTCATCGATCTCGGCATGGTTGCCGCCGTTGAGGGCAGACGGCTCGCCCGTTCGCAAACGCGTCGCCGGTAGAACCTGAACCGGTGATTGAAGGGGCTCGCAGATAGGCGCTCGAATTGCTTAAGGTACGTAAACGAACTCGACATCATCATCACTTGTTTTGGAGATAGGCAGCATCTGCGGATGACGTCAGCAGTCGACGTCAAGTCGCAGCCATGAATGGCTAATGGCAGCGATCATCGGCGGCCTCGCAACCGGCAAATCTACCGGCACGCTTATGGTCGCAGGTTTGGCTAGCCGGCTCGGTGCGTCGGCATTCCAACTTTGACGCTGCCATTCATGATTTTGGCAAATAACTCTAAGTTGTCGTCCGCGACTACTGCGACCGGCTTCGGTGACCCACTTTCAATTATATGACGTATAAGCGTCGTCGGCATGACGGAACGAGACATGACCACATGCGAGGAAACCTCAGCGGCCACATCAAAGCCATCGCGCAATTCCGAATCGGCGGCTGTCCGGACTCTTCGTGACGCGGCCGAATATCTGATCGCATCGCGCCACGCGGAACGTGCCCTAACGACAGGGAGTTACGCTCCAACGTTCTGCCTCCCAGATCAAGACGGGACTGATGTCACGCAAGAATCTCTGCTCAGGCGCGGTCCGTTACTGCTCACTTTCTACAGCGGCACGTGGTGCGCGGCCTGCAACCTCGACCTTCAGGCACTCGAAAGGATGCGCCCGGCGATCGAGCAGCGCGGGGCGGCTCTCCTCAGCATTTCACAGCAAACAGTTGCGGAGAACCTACGCGCGCAAAACCTGACAATGGTCAGATTTCCAATCTTAAGCGACAGGGGCGGGAGGGTTACGCCCGAATTTGGCGTCCGCTGGCGAATCCCCGAACTACTCCGTGAGTGCCATAGGAACAGCGGAATAGACTTGCCATCGCTCAACGGGGAGGAAAGCTGGACCCTGCCGATCCCGGCACGCTTCGTTATCGACCGGACCGGCATCATCGCCTATTCGGAGATCAATCCCGACCAAACCCGCCGCTTCGAGCCAAGCGATATCCTTCCTGTACTCGACTTTCTACTCGCGCGCAGCCTGATCAGCTCTGATTCTCGGGAAACATGGTGAGAGTCGCGGAAAGGTCAGCTTGCGGAACAGGGATAGCGTCAACGATCTCGAACGATAACTCGTTGACAGACTAAGTCGGGGCGAGCGCTCAACGCAGTTGGGCCCGTCAGAACGCGCACGAACCTCGTTCTCACGATATGCAAAATCTGAGCATTCCTGTTGCTCTGATGGGCGGCTGCTTCATCCCTCAGTTGATTCTTACTTATTACAATAAGCCGATGGTCCGATTTACAGACGGCACGGTCGTTCTAAGTGAAGCTCGCAGATTGATCTGCTAGGAAGTCGTCCTAAGAATCGAAACAGTGCGGCCTAGGCCAAACGCCGGGGCCATCATCGTGTGGGCGGGATTGGCCTTTGACGAGGCCGTTGAGATAGCCTTCTTCTCTCGGAACAGCTCTGACGACCGCACTGCAGCCGCGGACTTTGGTCTGTTCCCAAGGTCCGCGGCGAGCTCCGACACAAAGAAGGGGATCACTGCGCTCGCAGCTGACGAGCGGCGTCGGTCGCGATCCACAGTGAGATGGCGAGGAGGCCGAGGTCCTTCAGCAGGAACTGACCGGGCGCGACGGTGATCGCCGGGAAGCCGAGCGTGGGCTCGAAGACGCCGGGGGTCGACGCCATGAAGCTCAGTGTCGTAACGAAGAGACCGGCGGAAAGCAGCCCGCCGAGCACCCCCGCGAGAGGCCTGACCAGGCCCGCAAGCACCAGAAGGCCGATGCTGACCTCGATAAAGCCGAGGAAGGTGGAGAAGTCGCGCACCGAAAGGATGTCGTAGAACCAGCTCAGCACCGGACTGTTCGAGACCAGTGGCACCAGCCCCTGCGCCTCATAATCCGTGAATTTCATGCCGCCGAACCAGAAATAGATCACGGCGAGCGAGAGATAAAGAGCAGCGCGCGTCAGCGGCTCGATGGACGCGAGGCCGCGGTTGAGGACGTTTGCGTATGATACAGGAGGATGTACTGTGAATATCGACTCGGCGGCGGGGCTGTTGCGGTCGATGGAAGGGATGGTTACCATGACTTTCTCCTGGGTTAGGTCGGTGAGGCGGCCGGGATGGCGCCTCGACGTACCCAAAAAGATGGCTGACGCTTGGGTGCATGTCGTCCGGCAAGAATTGCAGATCGTCCGATGAGCGAGCTTCGGATGACGAGAGCCTCCGACGCTCCGGAGCCGGACCGGCTGGCGGCGGTGTTCGCCCGCGTGCGCTTCACGGCGCGCGTCTTTTACACGGGTAAGTTCTGCGCGATCCATGAGTATGGGCGGAACGGTGGGCCAGGGCACATCCACCTCCTGCGCGCCGGCCGCATGGTGGTCGAAGGCGACACCCTGGCCCGGACGCCCGTGGAGGCCCCGACCGCTATCCTATTCCCCCGCGCGGGATTGCATCGGCTGATCGCTGTGGAAAAGGACGAGGCGGAGCTGGTCTGTGCCGAAATCGACCTCGGTGGGCCGAGCAATCCGCTGGAGCAAGGCCTTCCACCTGTGCTAATCCTGCCCCTGGAGCGCGAAGACGTGCTGGGCACGGCGCTCGGCCTGCTGTTCGCCGAGGCCTCCGCGCAGGAATCCGGCTGTCAGGCCGCACTCGACCGCTTGGCGGAGGTGGCGTTTATCTACATTCTCCGCCGCATGACGGCTGCGCCGCAGCCGGGCTACGGGCTGCTTGCGGGTCTCGCTCACCCGGCGTTGAGCCGGGTGCTTACTCACCTGCACCAGGACCCGGGTGCCGACTGGTCGCTGGAGCGCATGGCCGATGAGGCCGGCATGTCGCGCAGCGTCTTCGCCGAGACCTTCCGGGAAACGGTCGGCATCGCCCCGGGCAACTACCTCACGCGCTGGCGCTTGTCGCTGGCGCGCTCCTTGCTGCAGGCCGGGCAACCGGCGAAGACGGTGGCGCGGCAAGTCGGCTATGCTAGTCCGGCCGCCTTCTCCCGCGCCTTCACCCGCCAGTTTGGCATGCCGGCTGGTGAATCCGCGCCGGAGTGTGACCCCATAGCGAAGTAACCATCTGGTCATGGGACAGACCTACACCGCAACGCTCGAGCCGGCCCGTCACACCTCCTGGCAGGCAATCGCATATCCTAGCGGCTGCCATGAAAATTACTGCGGACAACTTGGCAATCAGCCCACCATGGTATCACGCATAGCGCAATACCACGATGGGCTGGCAGACATCTGGGATACTAGGTGGTCAGGTTGCCGGTGCTAAATCCGTGGCATTGGTCGCCAGGAAGAAGCTCTCCGATGAAGAACAACCTTACTTGTTGTATTTCTGGGCGATTTCGTCGAGCGATGGGTAAAACTGGGTCCATACATCGTCTTTTTTGGCGCTGGCGATGTGGCAGAAGGCACACTCGCTTTTGGGCTTCACAGATGCGGTTTTCGCTTTCGGCTCGTAGTGATGAAAGTTGTAGTAACCCCAGCCACCTGACTCTGCATAGCGCTTCGAATCCTTCACCGTCACGTCGGCACCGTTAAAGGCACCCGGAAAATACCCGCGGCCCGACGGCTCGGTCCTTGAGCCGTCTGCTTCTTCGCCCTTAACCGTGAGCTGCAACTCTTTGAAGAAGATCGTTCCCTCCGGGAACTCTCCCGTCTTCTCGTAGATCGCAAATGATCCGGGCTCGATATAGACGTTGTGGAACTCCGGAAAGTTCGCGTGGCCGTCATTAAGCCCGTTGGGCGTGAGCGGAGAGCCCACATACACCCAGTGTCGCCAATTTTTCGGGAGAACTAGGTCGCCGTTTGCCGTGTATTCGGGAAGGTACCGCGCAGGCGCTGCATTCTCCGCGCTCGTCGACTGGGCTCGACTTGCTGTAGATTCGATGAACGTGGCGGCTGCGAGCACACCGCCAGTCAGTGCGAGAAACGTAAATATTGCTTTTTTATTCATACTGCCCTCGACTCGTCAATTGCATTGGAAGGACCATGGCGGTGCCAATGGACGTCGCGCCATCGCTAACTTAAGGTGGCGATCATATGGTGCCTCAAACAAGCGATCCGGGGGTCCGCAATTGGTGTCCGATGCTCCTAGTATCTGAATATCCATCCCCTGCGGCCGCTGCGTCATCTGCACGTCACCGGTGAGCCGGCTTGGCCGGCCCGCGCCGGCACGGCCTGAATTAGCGAGGAAAGCCGAGGAATAAGCGGGGCTACAGCGCATGTGGGGCATATTGGCAGCAATGGGCTGACGTGACGGGACCAAATGACTCTCCGTCGCATGGGACGTCCAGAGAGATGCGAGACCGATTATTGCCGCCGAATCATCGGCCTCGCGCTTTCAGCTTTAGGATTGTCTGACGAGCGATCTCGGTGCGTGTGACCGCCATCTCTCATCCAATGTCTCGGTGGATTGCGGAGCGAAACACCTGTCATGCCAGCATTCGAAAAGCGCACTGACAAGCTTCTCGATCATCTCGGCGTTATGAAGGGGACTCGGGGTAAACCTGAGGCGTTCGCTGCCTCGTGGCACAGTCGGATAGTTGATCGGCTGAACATAAATTCCGTAGTCCATGAGTAAACGGTCGCTGATCGTCTTACAGACCGAGGAATCTCCCACCCAAACCGGCACTATGTGGCTTGCATTCGGCATTACCGGGAGTCCCACGCCACTAAGGAGCCGCCGCAAGTAACGAACTCTGTCTTGATGCCTGGCCCTCAGGTGGCCTGCCTCGCGTATGATGCGTAAGCTGGCCAAGCCCCCAGCGGCGATCATCGGCGGTAATGAGGTGGTAAAAATGAATCCCGGGGCGAAACTACGTATAAAATCGATCAACTCAGCGGATGCGGCGATATAGCCGCCCAGTAATCCGAACGCTTTCCCTAACGTGCCCTCGATGACCGTTATTCTATGAGCGACACCCTCGCGCTCGGCGATGCCGGCACCATGCTTGCCGTACAAGCCGACAGCATGTACCTCGTCGAGATAAGTGAGAGCCCCAAATTCTTCCGCCACATCACAAATGGCGGATAAGGGTGCGATATCTCCGTCCATGGAGTACACGGACTCAAAAACGATGATCTTCGGTCTGGTGGCTTCTGTTGCAGCCAACAACTCTCGCAAGTGTTCGACGTCATTGTGACGGAAGATGCGGTATTCGGACCGGCTGTTTCGGATGCCCGAAATGATCGATGCGTGATTGTCTGCATCCGAGTATATCACGGCGTCGGGAAGGTGCTTGGCCAAGGTCACCAGGCTAGTTTCATTAGAAATATAGCCTGAAGTGAACAGCAGGGCGGCTTCTTTTCCATGCCATTCGGCGAGTGCCTGCTCCAATAGGACGTGGTGGTGGCTAGTCCCGGAGATGTTGCGCGTGCCGCCAGATCCGGCCCCGCTTAGCATGAGAGAGTCTCGCATTGCATCCAGCACTGCTGGGTGTTGGCCCATGCCTAGATAATCATTGGAACACCAGACGACGATTTCGCGCGCCGGGCCATGAGGTTCTTCTCTCCATAACGCATACGGAAACCGGCCAGCCTGGCGCTCAAGATCGGCGAAAACGCGGTAGCGGTTCTCATTACGCAAACGTTTAAGCTGATCTCTGAAAAATTGGTCGAAGTCCATCAGGGGAACCTTTAAGTTTAATGTAAGGTACTTCCGCCACTGGTATGTCGTCACGCAACGCCAGTCATCCGAGCTATGTAACCTCTCGAGGCGCGATTACGACAACACGTCGCCCGGCAGAATAATTACGTGACTTATCCGGAAGGCGGATAAGCAAGCTCAGCGCGCTGCTGAAGGCAGAGTCCGACCTTTTTCTATGCGAAATTTCTTTCATTGCGGCTCATTCCCTTCATCAGAGAGGCACTGACGCCGACTGCCATCTTAGCGTCCGTTACCGGCGGGCGCTCGGATCTCCACCGAGAAAAAGATATAGGCAAGTGGGGGGGAGGCGAGTCCTGATTGCGTGTCCGAGGGTCCGCCGCTTCTGTTTCACCACTGTCAATACGTCCATGGGTTTCGGCGGCGAGGGCTTTGGCCCGCTTTGCACACGTGAGCGCAAAACCCGGAGATTGCCCGGGATATCTGAAGCAGGGAACCCACCGCTCGAACGCCGGTCCGCATCCAGCTGTATGGGAAACCCTTTAGCGGGACGATCGGGCACGTATTCGGGACCCTCGGATGACCGAGCTAAACTACTGTCACCAGTGAATTTGCACCGTCGGCCTAGTCGAAGGAAATGCGCCAGCAAGCCGCTTTGCCAGGACTGGAAGAATGGAATGAGTTTGAAACATACGGCCCTGGGGAAAATCCCGATGGATCTCGAACCGAGCCGTCAGGAAGAGACGCTTTCCGGCGCCCTCAGCAGCGTTGGCGCCACCGTCATGGATTCGAAGCGCTTTGCGGATACAGGTGGCTGGGGCTATTTCGGCTCAACCACTTTGAGCCAAAGCTGCCTCAGCTAAGGTGCAGGCCAACAAAACCTGCGCATTCTGCCATATCGCGAGCGTGAAGAAGGAAGAGGTTTGGACGCAGTTTTATCGGTTGCTGGACGACTAAACGAAACGTCGCTCCACCGAGGGCCTCAGATGGCTGGGCTCCGGGCTGTACCGTCCCCGCGGACCTGCAGCTCTCCATCTGAGGCTCTTCGGGGAATAACACTGCGCCCAAATGGTCATTGGGCGCGATGGAGAAATTGAGAGGAGTCATGCACCGCTTTGCAAATCCCGGCCGCTTCCTGCGGATGGCGGATCGGCTGCAGCCTTGGCTGATCACGACGACTATCCTCACCTTCGTTGTCGGGCTTTATCTCGCACTGTGGCAGTCGCCGGCTGACTACCAGCAGGGCGAGACGGTACGGATCATGTATATCCATGTGCCGGCTGCCTGGCTGGCGATGTTCGCTTACTGCCTGATCGCCGTGGCCAGCGCCTGTGCTTTGATCTGGCGCCATCCACTAGCCCACGTCGCCGCTGAAGCGGCCTCACCTGTCGGGGCCGGCTTCACTTTGGTCGCCCTTATCTCCGGCTCGCTCTGGGGCCGCCCAATGTGGGGCGTCTATTGGGTCTGGGATGCGCGTCTCACTTCATTTCTGCTCCTGTTCTTTCTCTATCTTGGCCATATGGCGTTAATACAGGCTTTCGATGATCGCCAACGAGGCCAGCGTACCGCCGCCATCCTCGCCTTGGTCGGCGCGATCAATCTGCCTGTCATCAAGTTTTCGGTCGACTGGTGGAACACGCTTCACCAACCGGCCAGCATCCTCCGATCCGGCGGGCCTAGTATCGATTCCTCCATGCTGAGTCCTCTCTTCGCGATGGCAATTGCCTTCCAACTGTTCTTCTTTGTCGCCTTGTTCGCACGGATGAAGGCGGCTCTCTTGGAGGCGCGATTGCAATCTCTGCTGTTTAACCGCCTGCGGATGCAAGCAGCTCCGGCTGGCGGGGAAGGAGCCAATTGATGCGGTGGCGATTGTGACTGTCCGTGATTATCTTCTGATGGGTGGCTACGCCGAGGCCGTCTGGCCGGCCTACGGTGTTGCCGTTTTGGTCGTGGTCGCCTTCGCGGTAGATAGCTGGCGCCGACTGCGTCGCGCTGCGGCACGCCTGCAGCGGCTTGAAGCGGAAGGCTCCGTGCGGACGCACCCACATCGCCGCCGGGCCATCGTGGAGGGACCACCCCAAAATAGAACTGATAACCATGCCGTTGCGAAGCCGCGCAATCACCTCGAGCCCGGTCGGCGGACCTCTGTTCAAGGGGCCGATTCATGACCAATATCAAGTTGGGTGAAGCAGGGGCCGGCTTCCCCCGCCGCAGTATGTCCCGCAAGACTCGCCGGCTTTATCTTGTTCTGGTCAGCCTCGCGCTGCTGGGCGCGGCAGTCGCTCTGGTTCTCGCCGCGTTGCGTCAGGATATCGTCTTCTTTTTGAGTCCGACCGAACTCGCAGCCAAACCGCCTGCGCCAGGCCGGGTGATTCGCATCGGCGGCCTCGTTGAGCAGGGCAGCCTGCAGAAGCTGGGCAGCGACGGTGTCGTCCTCTTTGAGGTGACTGATCTCCGCAAAGCGATCAAGGTCCGCTATCGCGGCATCCTGCCGGATCTCTTCCGCGAAGGGCAGGGCGTCGTCATCGAGGGCGCGGTCAACGAGCAGGGCGAATTCATCGCCAGCGAAGTGCTCGCCAAACATGACGAGAAATACTTGCCGCCGGAAGTCGCAAAGGCGCTGAAGGCCTCTGGCCGATGGCAGGAGTCCGGTGATCAGACCGGAAGCACTTCGTCAGGCGGCAATGTGACGGCAAATAATCAGGAGAGCGCGGCGCAATGATCACCGAACTCGGCCATTACGCCCTGGTCTTGGCGCTGGTTTTGGCGCTCGCCCAGTCCGTCATCCCGCTGATCGGTGCGCAGCGCAACCTGCGCCCCTGGATGGCCTTGGCACAGCCCGCGGCAGTGGGGCAGTTCTTCCTACTTGGCTTCTCCTTCCTCGCTTTGGTCCATGCTTATGTTGTGTCCGATTTTTCGGTAGCCGCGGTTTATGAGAACTCACATTCCGCTCAGCCGATGATCTACAAGGTCGCCGCCGCCTGGGGCAATCACGAAGGCTCACTCCTGCTCTGGGTGCTGATCCTGGGGTTATTCGGTGCGTTGGTTGCCGTCTTCGGCAACAACCTGCCGCTGCGCCTGAAGTCGCGTGTACTCGCGGTGCAGGCGATGATCTCGGTCGGCTTCCTGGTGTTCATGCTGTTGACCTCCAATCCCTTCGCCCGGCTCAGTCAAGCGCCGTTCGAGGGCCGCCAGCTCAATCCGATGCTGCAGGATCCCGGGCTCGCCTTCCATCCGCCGATGCTCTATCTCGGCTACGTCGGCCTCTCGATGTCTTTCTCATTCGCCATTGCAGCTTTGATCGAAGGTGCGGTCGATGCCGCGTGGGCGCGTTGGGTGCGGCCGTGGACACTGCTCTCCTGGATCGCACTCACCTGCGGCATCGTTCTCGGCAGTCGCTGGGCTTATTACGAGCTGGGGTGGGGTGGTTGGTGGTACTGGGACCCGGTGGAGAATGCTTCTTTCATGCCCTGGCTGATGGCGACAGCACTTCTGCACTCAGCCATCGTTGTCGAGAAGCGGGATTCCCTCAAAGCCTGGACTATCCTGCTCGCGATCTTAGGCTTCGCCTTTAGCATGCTCGGTACCTTTTTAGTGCGCTCGGGCGTCATCACTTCGGTCCATGCTTTCGCCCAGGATCCAGCGCGGGGCCTCTTCATCCTGGCGCTACTGGCAATCACCATCGGCGGCTCGCTATCGCTCTTCGCCTGGCGGGCACCGATCCTGAAGCCGGGCGGCTTCTTCGCGCCGATCAGTCGCGAAGGTTCGCTCGTCCTCAATAACCTGCTGTTGTCGGTGCTGGCGGCGACTGTCCTGTTCGGTACTCTGGCCCCACTGATTCTGAATGTGATGAATCTCGGCACCATTTCGGTCGGCCCACCCTATTTCCAGACCGTCTTCGTGCCGATCGCCATGCCGCTCGTCCTAATCGCCGCCATCGGTCCGTTCCTTGGCTGGAAGCGCGGAGACCTGCCCGGTGCCTTGCAACGACTGACCGCGGCCGGCGTCGCAGCTGCGATTGCCATCGGCTTTGCCTGGTATATGGCCGGCGGCGCATCCTTCATGGCTCTCGCCGGCATGGCATTAGCGGCCTGGCTGTTCATCGGTACGGTGATCGAATGGGCAGCGCGGGTCAAGCTTGGCGGACCCCTTGGGGCGAGCTGGTCTCGCGCCATCCGTTTGCCGCGCTCCGCTTATGGCATGACCTTGGCGCATGCCGGTCTCGCCATCGCCATCGTCGGCATGACCGGCTCAATTGCCTGGAAGCAGGAAAAGGTCACGGTGCTGCATATCGGCCAATCGATCCAGGTCGGCGATACCAGTTACCGCCTCGATGACGTACGCAAGGTGGCCGTGGATAATTACCGCGCCGACCGCGCTACCATCGTTGCCTCCCAGAATGGGCGGTTCCTCGCCTTGCTGAAGCCGGAGCGGCGACAGTACCTGGTGCCGTCGCCACCGACCACCGAATCCGCCATCCACAGCAACCTCGCCCGGGACGTCTACGTAGTGGTCGGCGAACCGGTCGGCAAAGGCGGCTGGACGGTTCGTATCTATGTAGAGCCGCTGGTCCTGTGGATTTGGCTCGGTGGCGGCTTGATGGCCTTGGGCGGCATCGTTTCGCTAACCGACCGACGTTATCGCGTCGGCGCACCTAGCAAAGTGCTTGTCCGGAAGAGCGAGGCGGCGGCAAGGGCATGAGCATGCGCCGTCGTCTGCTGTTCACTCTACCACTGCTCGCGCTGGCTTTCCTGGCCGTCGTTTTCGCGCTCGGGCTCAGTCCCAATCGTGACCCTCGTGCGATCGACTCGCCGCTGGTCGGAAAGCCGGTAGCCGGGTTCGTCGCGCCAGCGTTAGTGGACGGCCAGCCTGGGGTCGCCGTCGGCGATTTGCCAACCGGCGCTTATACGGGTCAGGTCGTGGCCATCAATTTCTTCGCCTCCTGGTGCTTGCCCTGCCGCGCTGAGCATCCGTTCCTGAAGAAGCTTGCCGCTGAAGCCGGCATTCCCATTCTCGGCATCGCCTGGAAGGACAAGAGGAAGGCGTCGCAGGACTTCCTCGACGAACTGGGTAATCCCTATTTTCGGGTCGGCACAGATGAGAATGGGCGGATCGGCATCACCAGCTTCGGTATCACAGGTGTTCCGGAGACGTTCATCATCGACAAGGAGGGGATCATTCGAGCGCGCATTCCTGGGCCACTCAGCGCCGATCTCATCGAGGCGCAACTCCTGCCGCTGATTAAGGGTTTGCAGAAGTGATCCGCATCTCGCGTTACGGCCCCCTGGTCGGACTGATTGCCGGGATGGCAGTGCTGACCTTCGGTTCGGCGAGTTTTGCCGTGCGGCCCGATGAAATGCTGAGCGACCCAGCGCTGGAAGCGCGCGCCGAGGCGATTTCGCGCGACATACGTTGCGTCGTCTGCCAGGGCGAAAGCATTGAGGATTCCGATGCCGACATCGCCCATGAGCTCCGCGTCATCGTCCGCGAGCAATTGAAAGCCGGCGCCACCGATGACCAAGTGCAGGAATACCTGGTCGCACGTTACGGCGATTTCGTGCTGCTGAAACCACCTTTCAAGGCCAAGACGGCGTTCATCTGGACTGGCCCCTTTCTGCTATTGCTGGGAGGTGGCATCGGCATCTGTCTCTATTTCCGTCGCGTCGCGCGGGCGGAGGTTACGCCGTTGAATGTCGCGGAACAGGCTCGACTGGAGGGCTTCCTGAAAGTCGATGACGATTACCCTAACCCCGATCGGGACGAGCCCGCGCCATAGTGCTGGTGCGTTGAGGCGGTGAAATTCGAAGTCCGGCATCGTATTCGTGGATTGGCTGGTCGTTTCCGAAAACACGCCTCATGGCCTGATATGGGAATCAGTTTGGAACAGGTTATGCTAGAAATACCGTTCATCAAAAGGCCGGGCATGCTTAAACGAGCGGGCCTAGTGAGAGAACCCGCCGGCTCAAGTGTTGTGCATCAGCTGTACGATTACTGGCTGAGCAAATTTCGCGATGAGCGTATTCCTTCTCGAGCCGACCTTTATCCAGAAGAAATCCCTCACTTACTGCCCTACATCATGCTGCATGACGTCGTTCGCCAGAATGGCGTCTATCGCTTCAAAGACCGTCTAATTGGCACTCATATCGTCGATGTATGCGGCAGCAATCCCACAGGCCGATACATAGACGAGTACATGCCTCCCGCGGACTACGAGAAAATATACGAAACCCTCGCCGGCGTCGTGACAACGAAGGCCCCGACCCATGGTGTCGTTCCTGTGCACAGAGAAGATGGATATTCCCTGGATTTCGAAGTGATTACGATGCCGCTTTCATATGAGGGCGAGCAGGTCGATATGTTTTTTTGCGGGAGGCGTGCCATATTTCGGAGGGGTGACGCCACTACATAGTGACATACTGACGGGACAGTCGCCGCCGGTCCGGCTGGCCGGGCTGATCCCAGATACCGGGCGCTGCCGCTCGGTATCGGATGCGGGAAAACTGTAACACATCGTGCAACATAGGACCTGAGAGAGACAGGCAACATGAGCAAGAATCCAGACACAGACAAAGCATCGGGCAAAGCCGCCGGCTTGACCAACGCAACAGGCGCGCCGGTTGCCGACAACACCAATATCCTGACCGCCGGCCCGCGCGGCCCGGCGCTGCTACAGGACATCTGGCTGATCGAGAAGCTTGCCCACTTCGACCGCGAGGTGATCCCCGAGCGGCGCATGCACGCCAAG
>SSEL01000024.1 GCA_008012315.1 Rhodospirillaceae bacterium | reverse complement strand
CCATTACCTGGATCCACCCCGTTTCGCTCATTCGCCTCGCGCTGTTTGTCCAGAGCCCGTTGCGTTTTGTCTCTATCGCAGCTGGCAATAAAAGCCATGCCGATGAGCGCGAGCGCGAATTTGCGACGTGTCATGGGAAGCCCTCCTTAATCCGATGATCACGGAAATTTGGACGGCGCAATTTGGTTCCCCAGGAAAGCATTCTGGGTCATTCACCGGTACGCCGTCCTGGAAAGGAACCGAACGGACCGCAAGCAGTTAACCGGTGGTGAAAGGAGGTGTCGCATGGCAGATGACAAGAGCAAACGAGCCCCGGAAGACGGCCGCACCGTTAATATGAATGAAGACTATGAGGTCCGTTATTGGACCGAGAAGTGGGGCGTCTCGAAAGAAGAGCTCGAGCGAGCCGTCAGCAAGGTGGGAAGCCGGACCGACGCGATCGCCCGATATCTCGGCAAGACCGCGTAAAAAAACCCGCACCGCCAAGCGGAGGGTAATCAGGGGCATGTCGAAAGGAGGATGCAAATCCTCTTAAGTGGGTCATCCGCACACAAGATAGAGGTCGCGGCGAGGATCCTTGCTCAGCCGGAAATCTCTCCGTTGTTCTGATAGGCTTCTTCTCTTGATCGGTCTTTCGCCGTTCTCATCACAGCATCCAAACGCGCCATCCACTCAAAGGCCAGAGTGTCATCCTTCCCGAACGCCAACTTCACAGATGGCAACGAAGAATCATTCAACGTGATGTAGAGATCCGTCTCGATGCTTTGCGTTGTACTCCGCCCCTTCTTTCCGATAACTGCGCCTGCGACCATGCCGACACCCCCCAGCGCGACGCCCCCGACGATTGCACCTGGAAGAGCGCCTATGCCAGTCGCCTTTTCGATCACCTTTTGGTTTTGACGCACTTCAGCAGAAATGATCTTGCTCCAGTCACCCCTGAAGAAATTTGGCTTTGAACTACCGCCGCGCTTCTCTATCACGAGAATCTGCTTTTTCCTTTCATCGAGCGCCACCAAAGCGCCCGCCCCATATCCGCCAGCGACAACATTCCAGGAGGTATCAAAGCCTTCTGAAATCGACAACGGAATGCTTTCGAGATAGAGAATGAATAACGGGTGAAGTTTATGTTCAGGCTCCGTAGGAGAAGCCTCAGATATCTTCAGTGGGTTACGCATCATTCTGTAGCCCATAAACAAAGCGACCAACACAGCGATGGCAATCATCAGGTATGTCATTGTTCCCCCAACTTCATCCCGTTATTGGCTTGCCAGCGTATATCCAATGATGACTGCCCTTCAAGCGATCGCTTTCTGCCGTTACCTACGTTTGTAAGGCTTTGAAACTGCCGCCCGGCTTTCCCAGTTGGCGAGGTATTGCCGGGCGAGACCAGGATCCTGGATCACTAGTAGGTTCTCCGCGTTCTTTTCCTGCGCCGCCGCCGTGAAGTTGAAGCTGCCGGTGATCACCGTTCTGCCGTCGATCACCATCACCTTGTTGTGCGCAATGGCCACCTTGAAATCGATCGACACCGGGATGCCGGCATTCTGCAGATAAGTGGCGCCCGTGTATCGTGCCGTTGCCTGGCTCTTATCCAGGATAACCTGCACATCGACGCCACGGCGATGCGCGGCGGCCAGTGCTTTGGCGATCGGCGCCGAGGTGAAGCTATAAGCCTGCACCCGGATCTGATCCTTGGCGACGGCGATCGTGCTGACGATCTTGGCGGTGCAATCCTGGCCGGGGGTGAAACAGGTGGCGATCGATGGTGCCGCACCGGCCGGCGCGCTCTGCACGAAGGGCATGGCCAGAACGGCCAAAGCAGTGCAAAGATAAAGGGTCGTTCCGCGCAGGCCTTTGGGGGAAGGAATGCTTTGGCTCGGGACGTTACTCATCTTGTCTTCTCTGCTTTGCGTTGCCATCCCGACACAGGCGGGCGACCAGCAGATTAAACAAGCCATCATAGAGGCGTCCATAGCAGCCTATCCCGGCCGCTGCGCCTGCCCCTACAATCACACCGCCAACGGGCGGAAATGCGGCGCGCGGAGCGCCCGGAGCAAGCCGGGCGGCCGGGCACCGATCTGCTATCCGGACGATGTGACACCGGAAATGATCGAACGGTTCAAAGCAGCCAAGACGCAGGCGAATTGACATGATCACCGATCGGGAGATCTACCAGTGCGCCAAGCAGCTATTGGACTGGCATGGGGATCAAGCTATGGTCGAGGCGGAGGCCATGAAGATCCGGTATGAGGCAAGTAGGAACCAGGACGGAGCAGCGGTATGGCGGCGGATTATAGATGCGGTTGAAGTTTTAAAAACAAGGGGGCCCCGCAATGGCGAGCCCCCTTGTCAGTAGTTACTGTTTCAGCGCGGGGATCGATTTGGCGGCCACAAGGGCATCAATTGCACGCCGTGCTTCAGGTGCTGGAATTTGTCCGTCGCGTGTCTTTTGGTTGAGATAATTGGGGAGGCGATGTGGAATGTATTGCTCCCGCAACCACTTCCGGAACTCGGCCAGCGCATCATCCGGGTAGCAGTACGGTTGCTGCGGATTCGAGGCGGCTTGCGGAAAGTAACTAGGATAGTTGTGTTCGTATTTGATCCGCTCGCCATAGATCACATCAAGATTTTCAGCCTGCCAATGCTTCGCCCACATTTGGCCAACGCTGATATCCGGAACGAATTTATCCCCCAACTTTGCACCAGCACGAATCAGCGTGACGAAGAAATCGGCAAGTTCTTTAAACACGCTAAAATACCCGGCCGGGACGGTGTGGTAATTCAACGACACTCGATCATAGAACTGCTTCCATGCGATGCCGGCGTCGCCCGTCGGGTTATAGCCGACTTGTGCATAGATAAAATCCTGGAAGCCCTTGCGCGCCAAAATCCGAAAGCTTTTGAGGGCATGATCACTGTCGCCCCTCGCTTCAAACGCATAGTATTCGAGGACGGCCATGCAGACATGAGCCGGGACTGCGTGATGAATCACGCCATTCTTTTCAATCGCGAAGAAGGCAATAGTGTCATCCGCGCCCTGAGAACGGATCATCTCGCGAATTTTTTGGGTACGGGGCTTGGGCGGATTGTCCAGCCACTCTCCGGTAATTCGGACCATAAGCGACATATCAACGCCGCACATCCGAGCGAGACCGCGTACCGTAAGAAAGGGTCGGCCATCGCTCAGGACACCCATACCGACGCCGTCGATCTCTTTTTCTGCTGCGATTTGCAGGTCGAGAGCTAGCTGGGTAGGGGTGATGACCAAATCGGTGTTTGTCATTATATTATCCAGTCGAATCAATGTGTTGAGGTGATGCCGAATGGCCCTTTTTGGGGGCTAATCAGCGGCTTTCGTCAACATTTGAGCTGGACACGTTCATCCCGTGTATGCAAAAAACGGGCTGCACAGAGCGGGTCAAGCATCAAAGTGCTGATCCAATCCAGAAGGTCGTCGCGCTGCGGCGGCCTTTTTGGCTTGAGCACACTATTATATAGGCTTATTGCCCGTTCCGCTACGCCTGTTCTCTTTGACATCATGCCGATATCTGGGCATCGAAGGCTTCTTCAATTCAAGAATCCCGATCAGTCACGCCCCGCAAAAGCTGCGAGCAGTCGCGATTGACGATCCGGTCGTCTTCACTGATACCCCAGCTCGGATGGTTGGCGGCCAAGGCCTGCGCATCGGCGGCCGTCAGCTTGCCGCGAACGCAGGTCCGGTCGACGCCCTTGCCGGCCTCGGTCACCACGGAACAGGCGGTAAGCGCCATGGCAGCTGCTACGGCGGTGGTTATGGTCTTCATTGGCATTTCTCCAAAGCTTTCCGCTCGGCGCCATAGTCTGTGATCATCTGGCGGATATGCGGGGCGTGGTTGGCTTGCTTGAGCTGCCGAAGCTCATCGGCGGCCGCTTCCTGGTATTCCGGTGGATAATCAACCAGCGCCGGGCAATCGCTGATAACCGGCGTGACGCGAAGTGGATAGCATGCGGACAAGGAGCAGCACGCTAGGGCGAGGATGATCGCGCGCATTAAAACCTCCCGTTATCGAGATCGTTGATAGTGCCGGCGTCGTCTTTTGGCGCGTTCACCAACGCTGCGGCCTGATCGCGCGCGACGCGGGCGGCGGTTTCTAAGCTCGCGACTTTCTGCGCGTCAGCACCTGCCTGTTTGATCTGTGCATCGCTGGCATCCTGCTGAGCTTTCTTGATGATGCCGAGCGCCTCAAGCAGAGCAGAGACACCTGTTTTGATCGTTGCCCACATAGTGACCTCCAAATAGAAAAGGGCGGCACGGTCTCCCGCGCCGCCGCTCCTGTTCTCTGTGCAGTTGCCCTATTGCGCCGGCGGGCTCTCCGTCGGTTCCGGATCCGCGGCGGCAATCGTCACCTTCGGATCAAGGCCCTGCTCGGCGTATGCCTTGTAGACGTTGATAAGGGCATTCGTGAGCTTCTGGCTCAGCGACGCAACATCCTTCGGATAGGGCGGCGTGCAGATGTTCGATGAGCCGTCCTCGGCCACCAGGGCAGCCTTGGCCAGGGCGATATAGCCTTGCGCTTTCTCGCTAACCTTGTCCGGGTGAGCCGCGACATAGACATCATAGCCCGTCGACAGCACATTCACCGTGGCGCAGCTGATCGCATAGACGGTCTGCCCGGTATCGCTAGATAGACCGGCGTCGACCTTTGCGGCATCGACACCGCAACCGGCCAATAAAAAAGCCGCCCCGAGGGCGGCCAAACAAATCAGGCGTTTCACCATGATCTCCCTTCAAAAAAAAGCCGCCCGGGATGGGCGGCCTATGGCGCGTGCGAATAAGGCACGGTTATCGCGGATTGCTCCGGACATACGCTTGCAATGCCGGATAGAGCGGATGATCGGCGAGATCGATCCGCACGGCATCATCCTGGTCCATCACGTCTTCCTCGATGGTGACCTTGACCGTCTTGATGAAGGCGGGACCAACGGATTTCGTGTCGAACGAGATGTGAAAGGTGTTGGCCGGCTTAAGAACTTTTGGCATACGGGCTTTCTCCTTTTGGCCGGGATCAATTCGACGGCTGAACGGTGTTGCCGCGCATCCGCCAGGCGAGCACGCCGACCGGTATCGCGCAGATCAGGTTCGCGATGCCCCAAAGCGCGCCGACAGAAGGTTCCGGAATGACCGGCACCAGGGCGTGCAGGATCTGCGTGCCCCATTCAACGACCGGCTCCACGATCTGGGGGCCGATAGCCGCAAGCCCCGTGACTGCCGCTGTCCGCTGGTATGTGACAGCATTGGCCGGCGCCTTGACGATCTGCGTCGCGTTGTCTTGATTAATGGCCATGCTGGCCTCTCCTCAGTTCTGAATGTCGTTGAAAAAGACGTGATTGCCGATCTGCTTGACCGGCGTTCGCCCGAGAGCCCAGCCGGGCGCCTTGATGCCCGCCGCGTAATAATTGAGGCTGCCATGGGTCGGGTCGGTCGCGGCCTCGCCAAGAACCCATGCCGCCGCCGCCAAGCATTCCCGGAAAGCCACCTCTGCCGGCTTCGCCGCAAGCAGCTTCGGCCTATTCGGATCGCCAGCATTCCAACAAGAGAACTGTTTCGGTGACAAGCAGACGGCCGCGACACCGCCCTGCCAGCGTTTCACGTCGCTCTCCGCGCGATTACGGATCACCCACGCCACGGCAACCTTGCCGTCCCATGGCTCCCCTCTGACTTCGCCGTAGAGGGTGCGGGCCATGATTTCGATGTCCTGACTTGTGAACTGCATCGTGCTCACTCCGCCGCAACATGGTGGCTATCGATCTTGCCCTCCAGGCGGTCGAAGCGCCGGAAGAATTCGACCTTAAATTCGGTGAACATTGCCTGGTTGACGTAGCGCCGCTCGTTTTCGAGCTGGGCGGCGGCCAATTGCGTGCGCAGAGCGGAAAGCTCCGCCCAGATCTTTGCGCTCTCCGCGGCCGCAGCGGCGGCAGCAACCTTGATCTCACTCTGCAATGCCTCAATCCGGCGCCACAGAAAGAGAAACGCAAATCCGGCCAACGGGAAAATCAAGACAGACAGAATGGTCCAGATGTCGACACTCATCCGGCACGCCCCCTTCTATGTGATGAAATGAGGCCCGCTCGTGACAGGCCTGGATGGCCGTTACCAGCCGGAGGAGAAGTCGTAGTTGTTCACGTCGTTGACGATCGCCAGCGCCAGGATGGCGTCCTTATGAGCGCGGGCATTTTTTACCCATTTATCCACGGCCGCCATGCACTGATCGGCCATCCCGGACATGCCGGCGGCATCCAGCGCGACCTTGGAGTTGTCTTGCATGATCCATTCAATTGCGAAGGTCGACGCCGCGCCTGAAATCTGCGCCTGCAGCAGGGCGAGCTTCGCCGATGCTCCCGCAGCCGTTATCCGGTTCTGGCTGACCTGGTCAAGCTGGACCGTCTTGCCCTGGTATTGGTCACCGATCAGCGCCAGGCCCTGGCCGAACAGGGCGCTGACGCGGCCATCAACCGCGGCGCATTTTTCGTCCTTGGCCTTCTCAAGCGCCGCAGCCGCCCGGCCGCCCAATTCCTGCGAATTGAACGGCCTGGTGACCCACTTGCGCCGGCGGAAGCTCTCCAGCTTCTCATAAGTGGCGCCCGTCACCACGACCTGTTCGAGGTCTGGGTATGGCGCGCTCTCCAGTGGCCAGATCCCGAGCGCTAGGCGATCGGCTGCCGGGCGCTCGAAATCGCTCAGGGCGACCTCATTCCCGTCCGCATTCGTGAATGGCTGAGGTTCGATCGTGATGATCGGGGCGGACGCCGTTTCCAAATAGAACATGGTCGATTATCCCCAGATGATGCCGCTGATGCCCGAGCTGTAATCGGCGCGGACGCTGAAGCCGCCGGCGTTCGCGCCGATTGCTGAATAATGGTAGCCTTCAGAAAGAGCCGAGTAGGCTTTCTGCATGGCGATATTGCCGACTGACAGCGAGGACACCGTTTGCGCGCCAGTGGCATCGATCGTTCCGTCGAGCGAGATCGATGAATAGTTCACCGTTGTGTTAGAAACCGTCATCGCCGCCAACGACAGCCACACCGGATCGCCGCTCCAAACAAGGTAGTCCAGATGGACGGACGAATGGATCTGCGGTGTCGATCCCGATGGCGACACGTTCGCGGAGAGACGCGCATCCAGCATCTTGGGCTTGCGATTGAAATAGGACAGAACCAGCCGTTGCGTCGGCGTGTCCTGGAATTGCCCGCTGGAATCGGTGCGGACCATGCCGACCAGCGTCCACGTCAGGTCACCTCCCTTCGTTGGGACATTCGCGGCATTGTCCAGCATCCAAGCCGTTTCGCTGCATTCCAGCACCAAGGATCCGGTGCCGTCATCATGCACATAGACGTAATACGTCGTAGAAGCCGTTAGCCCTGTTGGACTTACAGCAAGAGACATCGGCGGAATGGTTCGCCACCTGCCCGCAACACTGATCTGATTCCCATTGTAAGGAATGAACTGGATGTCGCCCCCGCTTTGGACGAGCCGGCCGGCACCGGAGCCAATACCATAGGGAACGGCCACCGGGGCACCGCTGATCGGTAGCAGGTTGACCACCTTCCAGGAGCCGCTGCCCAAGTGGACGACCTCGAAGCTGTCACCCGGCACGACCTCATAATCGGCTTGACCAGGAATGATGATGCCATGCGTTCCGCTGCTGTATTTCAGCGTGAACGTGCCGTCGACGATCAGCAGATACCGCTCGCCTTTTGGAGCAGTCGAGCCGAATTCGGCGATATCGGTCGTTCCGACAAGCCGGCCGATCTTGTTCTTGAGTGCGCTGAGATCGACGGTCCCTGCGCTGTTTACGGTGTCATCGATCCCAACGATATCATTGACGTAGATGTCGTTTTCACCCGCCGCCACGATCCAGGCGCAGTGCCCCTTCGGGATCGTCACGGTGGCACCGCTGACCCCGTTGATGGAGTCCCCCACCGCCGGTGCAATTACGGCCGGTGCCAGACTGGCAATGACCTGGCATCGGAACGATGTCGTCAGTGTCGAAGCATCGGTGCAAGTAAAGGTCACGGCGGCGGTCGTCACGAACCGCTTGCCGGCAGCGCTGTTGTCGATCGTCTGAGCGGTATTGACTGGGACCGTCAGACCGGCACCGCCCGCAGACGCCGCGGCCGTGATCGCGTCCTTGAACTGATCCAGGAGCGCAGCGGCGTCGCCATTATCCTGAATGTCCTGGCCCAGGATATCTGCCATGAACTGGCCGATTACATTCGCCATTGCCGCGGACTGCCGCCAGACCTTGTTGAGGCGCGCCGATTCGGCAAGGCCGGCGTTAAAGCCGGTGAAGCGCTGCGCCATCTCCAGGTATTCGGCCTGGGTCATCACGTTCGCGCCAGGCTGATTGGCGAACGGCTGAAAATCATTCACTGGATCGGGCATGTCATCCTCAAGTGACAGGGGTGATATCTTCGGCCCATGAACCGGTATCGAAACCGGCAATGGTGTCGTTCTGGCAGTCGAAACCGAAGAATGGGGTATCCGGAACCGAGGGCACGAAATGGCCCTCCAACCTGACGCCGCCGGGCTTCAACGGCAGGACGCCGGACGTGATCAAGGAAAGCGTGACGGGATCCGGCAGCCGGCCGACCAGGCCGAGCGCCATTGTCATGTCGCAGTTATCGAAGATGAGGATCGTAGTTCCCGTCCCTTCGAGCAGCTTTTCATATGCCGCATAGGCGCCAGGAATGGTGCCGTCCCACTGGTTGGCCAGGATCTTGGCGCGGATCAGTTGCCGATACGCTTCATCACCGAGGCTGACCAGCTGATCGGCCGGGTCAAAAGGTCCCTTCCAGGTGCCCTGATCGAAGCCCAGCCCCTCGGTATCGAAGCTGAAAAACACGCCGGTGAGCGGCGTTTTAAGCTGGCGCTTGATTCCCACCCATTCGCCGACGTCGTCCAATTGGGCCCCGACCGCGTCATCCAGATCGAATTTGGCCGGCATGGACGTCATGAGATTTTGGACGTCGACGAAGGGCTGCGAAATCGCCTCCACGAGCGCCATGAATTTGGGCTTGTCAGAATGCTCGGAAGTGACGAGCGTTAGGTACTGCGAAATGTCGGCCATGGACGCCTCAGCTTGTAACGGTTAGCGTCACGTCCTCCGCCGTGCATGCCGCCGCCTCCCGGAACGAGATCGGGACATCGGCCATGCCCGGCGCGTTGCTATCGCGACTGATCGCAATGGCGGTGACGTTAAAGGTATTCCCGAGGGGGATATTGTTGAGACCCGCCGGGCCGAAGATCTTGGACCAATAGACGTCCTCGCCGATCGGCAAAGCGTTTACCCAATCAACCACATCGGCGATCAGTTGGGCGCCTGTCGTCGAGACGTAGCCGTTGAGGGCCTTGATCGTGACCGCGATCTTGATCGGCACATCGATGAGGTTGAAGAACGAGATCGGCACCGGCACGCCCCGGTCGGGATCAACGATAACCTCGCTGATGTCTCCATAGGTGCCGGTGCCCGGCGTCTTCTTCAGAGCGATCGCCTTACAGATTTCCGCCGCATCGCCTCCCTTCACCACAACAGAGATGGAGTGCCCCGGCAGCCCGTTGGCGTCCGGCGCGCCATGATCGTTTTCGTAGACCTCGAGCCGCTGCACGCCCGGCAGGTTGGCAATGATGCCTCTGATCGTCGCGACAGGGCTGACGGCTGGCAATGACGTCGACACGCTCTGGCGCTGGCGCAACTGCGCGTCGCGCTCGACCGGCGCTCCGGGCGTCGCCGCATCCGGGTTGCTCACGGATTGCCAGCCTCGGGTCGGCGTCAGAATGGCTGTCAGCGTTCCAGCCTGGGCCGTGACCTCTCCCTGCTCGATGCAGGTAGCCGTGACGATGATAGAGCCGCTGGGCGGGATCGTGACAGACGCCGGCAGCTTCCAGCGGGTTTCAAGCTGCTGGTTGTCGCCGATCTGGCCGTCGATGATCAGCGTGCCGGCCTGGCCAACGATGCGGACGTCCGCTGTGCTGAAACTGGCAACGAGCCTCTTGAGACCGTTGATTTTGACCACGCTGGATAGGCCGGTTCCCTGCGAGGTCGAGGGGCTGAACTGGTTATAGACCCCGATGGCCGCCTGGTTGCAGTCGTTGATGCAGGAGGCGATGACGGCAATCCACTGCCCGTCCTGGCTGTCGGGCTCGATATAGACGTCCGACCCGAAGATTGAGCGGTATTGATCTTGCGCCCACGACTGTACGGTCGCAAAGTCCGGCGCAAAAACTCCATTGGCGGTGATTTGCACAGTCGGTGTCGTCACAGGAAGGTTTCCACTTCTGCTTGGCCGTAAATCGTGTCGATCGTTGCAGCGACGCGGAGGGACCGTGTCGATGCATTGAGATCGCTGGAATAGGATAGGATCGACTGGACGCCCTGCGTGCCGAGGATCCTGTTTCGGATGGCGGTGTCATAAGTCGCCTGGGTATGAGCCCCCAGGATCTCGGTTGAATATGGCGTGCCCTCGGTCACATCGAGGAACCATTCGCCGGTCAAGAGCTTCAGCCTCGTCAGCACGGCCTGGGCTACCGCATCGGGGGAATTTACATAGAAGTTCTGGCCGCCGTGCCCGACCGTATAGTCGCCGGCTTCATCCATGATCCGATAGCGCATCGCTTACTCGCAGGTTGTCGTGGGTGATCCGCTCGACATCGCGGCGCCGCAGCCAGCGACGTCACCGATCCGGACCCGCGGCCGTCCGCCATCCAGACGGGCTATTCCGGTGCCGGTGACCGGCGTGACGCCGTGGCCAGGCAGCGGGCAATCGTGCAAATCCTGATCTCGGCACGCGGCGATGCCGTCCGTTTTAACCGTTGATGAGGCGGTGATGAGCGTCCCGCCATGGTCGGACACATCACCCAGGCGGCAGACCGGTTCCGATGCCATGATGCTAGTTCTCCGTGATCAAGGGCGCCGTCATCTTGATTTGCGATTTTGCTGTCAGGTTCAACTTGTCGACGCCGGTATCATCGCCGAAGTTCAATTCGTCCGATGCAAACAAGTTGATCACCTTGGACCGCAATGTGATGGTATTGACGGCATCAATGGTGACGTCGTTTCCAACCGTCGCCGATAGGTCGCGGCCAACTTTGACCGTGGCGTTATTCCCGACAGTTGCCGAAAGATCGCGGCCGGCCTCAACAATGACGTCCTGCGGCGCATGGGCCCGGACATTGACCGGTGTCACTTCAACGAAGGTCTGGCCATCATCGCTGCGCAACTGCGTCGTCGACGTGCTGATGGCGGGAATGACATTCGGTTGCGACCAGACCTTGGGGATGACGAAGCCGTCCGAGAGGTCATGAAACCTGATTTCCTGCTGGTTCTGGATGCCGCCGCTTTCCCACCACGCGTCGATGCAACGCTCGGCGAAAATCACCAAGCACTCATCCCCCGGCTTGATCGGAAACGTCAGCGTGAAGCCGCCGCCGCTCGGGAAGTGGACCGGACAATCCACGAAAGGCGGCAATTCAACCGGCGTAAAACCCTGACCTTTCATGACGTTGAACGTTATGGCCGCTTGGACCTCGCAAGTCATGGCAACTGGATCAAACTTCTGAATGATGCCGGGCAGTGCGGTATGCAGCCGTACCTGCAGAGCATCCTGAACGAGGCGCATCGCCTCCTGCGTATCGCGATAGCGTTCTCTGCGATCCATCAGTCACCTCAAAGTGCGCCCTGAGAGCCAAACGGCAGGATTTCGTCTCCCTTGGCTGCTGTCATGTCGATCGCCAGGCACGTCAGCCGGGAATACCAAGCCGTGTCACGGGTATCGCCTTCATATTCGCTCACCAGGACGCGGTAGTATCCGTAGTCGGTCGTTTCGGCCACGAAGTTGACCTCGTTGTAGCCGGGAAAGAATTGCTCAACGATCTGCGTCTGGTTGATCGACGTGTTATCGATATGGAGCACCGTACCGACTTGGATCTTCGGATTGAGCAGGCAGCGGACCGCGATGCCGCTATCCGTCGCCTCGGGAACACCGACCATGCCGGTGCTCATATTCATCTCGACGATCTCGCCCGGCTTATAGGAGTTGAGCCGGGTTACGACGATGTTTCCCTGCTGGATAGACCAGCTCGAAAACTGCGTCTGCGCGAAACGCCGCATGGCATCCCGGGCCAGACCGAACATCACCTTTCCGCGGGAAAGACGCACGCCACTGAACGTCATCCCCTGGATATCGCTCATCGTGACGCCATAGTCTTTGAAGGCGTCGCCGATCGCGCCGGCGATCTGCTGTGGGGTAGCACCGGCCCTGAGCGTCTGTTTGAGCAACGCTTGCTGGAAGCCGATATCACCGTCGGCGGCGAAGATATCGAGATAGGTATCGGTGGGACTTTCCCGGCCGGTCCGATACTGCTTGATCGTGCCGTCGAAGATGACCCCAAAGTTGCCGGTCTGATATCCGGCGCTCAAGATCACACGGGTATATTCGCCGTCGAACGGCAGGTCGCCTTTGATCTTTTGAACGGTCGTCGTTGCAAGGTTATAGACCCGGATATAGGCCGTGTTCGGCGTCTCATAGTCCTGGGCTTGGACGACGAACTGGATCCGAAACTCCGACAGGTCGATACCTTCGGTGCCGCGGGCGACGATGAGCTGCACCTTTCTGAGGTATTGGTCGTTTGCCATGACCTATCCAACGATGAAATAAAGGTGCGCCGTTTGCCCCAGGTTCTCATAGGTCGGCGGTGAGAAGCCGTCGGCATCAGATTGAGCAACCAGCGCGCCGCCAATTTCGAGGTATTCATATTGCGCGAGGAGGTCGGCGCCTGTGACCAGCGGGATGCCGGCCACCAAGATGACATCATTCACGTCCCGCAGCTCGAGCACCCAGTACTGCTGGGGATCGCACCAGGTCACGATCAAGGTGTATTTCTGACCGACCAGCGTCACGACCCGCTTCTGCGGCTCTGCAGTCAGCGGGATTTCATATGCCACGGATGTCATGGATGCCAGACGCTCAGCGGGAGGTTGTTGATATTGATGCTGGTGCCCGGCGACAGATAGGTGAGGCCCTGATTTTGGGTGGTTCCTGTCACCTGTGGCTTCGCCATCACCGAATTTGAGGGCACACGGACGGTCTGGGTTCGTGCCAGAATGACCTCCCGACACCGCACCCGCGCCAGCAGCGTATATTCCGTTTTCCGATTGGTGACGGTCGACGTGCTCGCGACGAGCATGTTCTTGTAATTGCGCTTGCCGGTGATGATTTCGATCAGCTGGCGCGATACCTGAACATCCAGCAGGGCTTGATAGACATTCCGGACGAAATTCTGATCCGCGGCGGCGTCTTCGCTGCTGTTCGACCAGCCGAGCTCGAGGATCAGCTCGGCCGGCCGCCGAACAGCATGATCGGTAATTTCGGCGCCGGCCTCGACGGGGTGCTGTGTGATGAAGAGTTCGTCATGGTGACTTTCCTCGATCGTCACCTGCGCGATGAGTGGACCCAACTTGCGCGGAATCACGACCGTGGCCCCCGCTAGCGAGACGTTCCATGGGAATGCAACCATTCAAGCACCATCAGTGAGGCGTGTTTGCAAAGGCCCGAACCAAGTCGCCGTTGACCCGTTGCTGCGTATCGGCAACCGCAGCAGCGGTTTCATGCGGCGATCCCGAGCCGGTTACATTGATGGAGACATTTTGATTGATCTCCACAGGTTGGGCCTGGGGGCCGACCGGGGCGTCCGCCGATGCCCCCCACCGGCTTCCGAGCCGGTCCGCGATGGCGGATCGGATCAGGTCATCGCTGTATGGCATCTTGCCGTTCTCGTGCCAGATCATTGCCCGCTGCAGCTTTTCCAGGGTGGCGGGATCATTCAGGTTAAGAGCCTGATCGGCGCGAAAACCCGCCCGCTTGACAATATCGGCGATATAGGCGTCGACATCGTTCTCCCCGGCTGGCGCCCATTTGTTGATGATTTTCTGAATGGTATCCCAACCGCGCCCCCCGTAGGTCATCAGGTTGCGCGTCATCGCCGAGAGGCCGTCATAGGCCGTTTTGAACGTCTCGAACGCGGCGCCTGGCGGTGTCGTTTCACCGGCCCAATTCGTGCCGCTCTCCCGGATGTTGCCAGGGTTATTGTTCCGGATGCCGAGCGGATTAGACGGGTCATAGGGCGCATCGCTGGAAGGCTCCGCACCAGCCGGGCCGCCGCCATGTGGATGGCCGCCGCGGCGACTGGGCCTCCTTTTCTTGACAGTCGCCCCGCCGAGATATGCAGGTGTCTCCGTATCCGGGCTCCCCGTCGGCTTGCCATCTTTGTCAAGAACGGGCGCGCCCCCCAGGTAGCTCGGTGTCTGGCCAGCCTTCACCCGTCCATTGATGAGATCGATCGTATTGTTGGTGATGATGTCGAGATCGTTAACGGCCGTCTTCATCGGCCCGGCTATCTTGGAATAGATCAGATTACCGAGAATGCCGGCGTTCTTCTCGAGCTCGCGCCATTTCGTGTTGAGCTCTGCCGACGTCTTGTTGAGATGGTCGAGGTCGACGCCGGCGCCCTTCAGCGAGTTGGCGTAATCCTGCTGCGCCTTCGCCAGTTTTTCATGTTGCGCGGTCAGTTGGAGCAGCTCGTCGATCGGGATGCCGAGCGCTTGCCCATAGGCCGCCTTGGCCACATCTGACGCTCCGGCCATCTGATCGACGAAGTCAGTCAGAACCTTGGTCGGATCTTGACTGGTATCGATCCCTAATGCCTGAAGCAGCGAAACGGCGCCCGGGTCGGTACGCAGCTTTACGGCAAAATCCCGGATCAACGAGCTGGCAGCATCGACCGATACGCCGACCTGGCTGGCAGCATAGGTGAAGGAATTGAGGTTCTTCGCCGAATCCCCGGTGAGCTGCGAGAAGTAGAAAAGCCGCTCCTGGCTATTGGCCATTTTCACGCCAAAGGCCGTCACGGCCGCCGCAGCCGTAAAGGCCGCCGCGGCTAAACCGCCGACAAGCTTTTCGCCCAGACCGATTGAACCCGCGAACTTCTTGAAGCCCTGTTCGTCGACCTTGAAACCAAGGGCGACTAGGAACTCCTTCAGTGTATCAGCATCCTCAGCCATTATTTCGGCCTTTCCATTGCCGCCTGGGCCCGATCCCGGTTCTCAGCGTCGACATCCAGGGCATCGTTCATGATCGCGATGTCCAGGAGATCGAGAGATCCGTCTTTGAGGCTTTCATACCGGCAAAGGCCGGCAAGGACCGGTCGCATCAGCCAGTCCTCCCCATTCGGCATTGAGACCGGGGTGAAGTTCAGCTCGCCGCTCCGCTCAAATTGAAGCGGCCGTCGGCTAAAAAATTGAGGACATTATCCTTGAGCGCGAGCCAGACCAGCTGCAGGAGATCGGGCCATGCGATGTCGTCATACATCAGCGCAAAGTTCGGTGCGATGACCGGCCCCCAACCCTGGGAGCCGATCTCCATCTTCCTCGAAACAACGCTGAGGCAGCGATTGACGACGAAATCGGCATCCTCATCCGTCATGTTTTTTAAGGCGTCCGCCAGAGGCGTGAGGTTCTTGATCAGATCCTCGATGTCCGGCTTCTGGCCAGACTTCGCTGCTCTGACCAACGAAATGATCATCGGCGCGCTGTCGGCAAAGACCGGCATGATCCGGCGCGCGACGTGGAACTGTGCCCGCGCGTCCAGTTTTCCGACCCGATAGGCATGGCCGGCGACAGGATACTCGTTCATTCAAAGCCCCTTAGATGATTGGGTTAAATGGTCAGGCCGGCGATGGTCGGGCTGTTTGCCAGATTCACATCGGGGACCCCGGGGCCATGCGCGATGTCGATAATACCGGCATCGAACAGCCAGATGTTATTGCCGCCCACCTTCCGATAACCGACCTCAGATTGACGCCGGAATGCGACGTAGCGCGCCAGGATTGCATCGCCACGCGAAAGATCGGCGATAGAGAAGGTGTTCTGGCCATGATTGACGCTGCTGATGATCTGAAGATTGTACATCAGCGACAACAGCGCATTCATAGGACTGGTTTTAAGCAGGCTGATCGAGATCTGGCCGCTCTTGCCGCCGTGGAGCGAATGCATGACGGAACCATCGGCACCGATCGACATCGTGTTTTTGTCTTCCGTCTGGGTGACCGTGATGCCCTCTTCGGAAGCGCCCGACGCCGAGCCGAGCGAAATGATGCCGCCCGGCCCGACCAACGTGCCTTGGATATCCAGGAAACTGTAAGTGGACATGTCTATTCACCTTATCGGTTGACGTTGACGGCGATGATGACGTCGTGGACCGCGCCGGCCATCTTGACCATCACCTGGAACGGCACTGACTTGCGGGCTTCCCGATCGGCCTGCGGCTGGCTGGCGATCGGCGGCGTGAAGACGTAGAAGCCCTTCGGCAGGAAATCCCCCATCTTCACGGTCCCGAAGCCGGCCGAATTCCAGGTGCCTGGGGCGCACAGCCCGTTATTCACGGCCGCGGCACAGGTCGCCTCGATGACGGCCGCGATCTGATGCATACCGGCGTCAGTCTGCGGGATCTTGGTCGGTGACGTGTAGAGCAGGTTGTAGACGTTGGTCTGGATCTGCCCGGCAAGCCAATCGATGCCTATGATGGTGTCGATGAACTCACCGGACGAGCAGACGCCATTTTCGATGATGGCGGTGTCATTCTGATAGGTCACAAAGACATTGCAGTTCTTGTCCTCGACAGCATCGGCCTGATTGCTGTTGATGGTCTCCGGAACGACGCCCGGCTCCTGCTTGTACATCAGCGTGATCGTGCTGTTATTGGCCTGCCAATTGGTGGTCAGGATCCGCGACAGCAACGAGCAGACGACATAGGGGTTGCTGCTACTCCACTGCACCGCCGACTTATTGAAGCCACCGGCCTTCAAAGCCGACGCGACATCGGACGTCGTCGCCGAGATGGTGACGCCGTTTTCCGTGGTCGAGACACCCTGGAAGTGCGGCGGGTTTGCCGCTTCGATGTATTCGGCCACGGCGAGATAGTCGGCCTTGGCGGCATCGAGGACTGAAATGCCGTACCACTGCGAATTGAACTGCAGATCGAACAGCTTGACCGCATCGACCGCGCTCTCCGCGGCGGCCCCAGCAACGACATAGGCCCCGGAACTAGTCTGCGCGCCTCCCAGCTTCGCGGAGATATCGGTGACCTCCTCATCGTCCGGTGTGGTCAGGAAGCCGATCGAAGACGCCGCGCCCGAGCTGGTGCTCGTGATCTCGAACCGGTCGTATGTGGCGTTCCAGACGCAACCGGCGCCATGGGTTGCCAGCGCCGTCGAGATGATCGACGCGATCCCATTCATGTTGTTGACGGCGGCAAAATCGAGATTGGTGATTTCGATCGGCACGGCGCCATCGACCTGGATGTCGAAAGCACCGTCACGGACCGTCTGCCAGCTCTCGATCAGCTGCTGCTGGGCAGAGAGCGGACCACCAAATAGCTGGCCGTGGGTGTCGGTCTTCGCCCACCGGCCGATATAGAGCGTCGTCGGTTGCGGCCGCTGCTCGAACCACAGGACCGCCGCCTTGTATTCCGGGGCATCGGTCCCGTAATCATTGGCGACCTCGCCAATGGTGCCGTATTCGCGCATCCGTGTGACGATGTCGATGACATCGGACGAACCGAGAATCAGCATGCTGTTGAAATCGGCAGATTGGGCCGCTTTTGGCGTCAGGTTCACCTGAACGTTGATGCGGCGGGATACGGGAAGGCCTGTGGCCATAGCGAGCTACTCCCTCTCGGTGATGATGATGTCGGTCTTGTGGAGTTCTGCCCCTTCGGCTTCGAGCTCGACCTGGGCGGACTTGACATTGCGGATCGGATAGACGCGGTCGATCTGCCGGCGCAGCTCGATCCTGAGGTCTGCCCGGTTGAGCCAGAGGCTGTTGACGAGTTCGGGGATGGCCGCGACAGCACCGCAGCCGATCAGCTTCAAGCCGGCGTCGCGGGTCATGGCATCGCGATTCTGGCCGATATAGAGGCCGTCCCGAAGGCGCTTTGCATTTCGACTGCTGTTCGGGCCGTAGAACGACACCAGGACCTCTAGCTCCTCGTGTCGCTGCATCCGGTCGACGCCTTCCCCGTTGTCGCCGGCAGCATCGTGCGCGACATAGGGGTGGTCATAGGGGCGTTGCTCAGTGACGCCGGCGGCACACCAATCGACATCCCGATCGGGCTGATTGGGTGCCTGGGGCTGCCAGCGGGGCCGCACAAGCTGCCTCGCCAGGCCAGTGATGCCCGAGACGAAATCCGTGATGACATCCGTCAGGACGTCATCCTCGACGGGGCCGGCGCCCTCGGGCACCACATAGCCGCCCGTGGCGCTGTCGTTGCTCATGCTTACCCCTGATCTGCGTAGAGGCTCCGGAGCTGGCAGATCGCCATGACGAAGCCGGCGCCGAACTGGCTGAAGTCGTTGACGCTGAGAACGATGTAATCGGCGCCGCTCCAGGTCACGACGTCGGGCTTGCCATCCGGCCTGCCATCGGAAAGACGGAACTGCGTATGCACGGTCACGACACCCTGCACGCGCATCAGATCCGCCAGCGTCTCGGATTTGGTGCCCTGGCCAGGCGTGACGACAGCCAAGATATTGTCGATGACCTGCTGGGCGATCACGGCGCGGCCGGTCTCGCCGATGCTTTCCGTGGAGCGCGCGATCCGGATCGTGCTGGTGAAGTCCGGATCCGTCAGCACGTCGGTCACATCGAGCAAAGCCATGGTCAGGTCTTTCTGATGACGTAGGTAATGGCCCGCAGATACTGGCTGGTGTCGATCAGGGGCAGCGTGCCGAACCGCCCGCGGGCCCGGCGGGCCTGCAGCGTCCGTTCGGACAGCGGCAAGAGGCTGCCGGTCCTGATCTGGTTTCGAACCGAGCTCTGGGCGATCAGGCCCACCGCCACGAGATCCTGTTCGATGTCGGTCGCGCCATCGACGATCTTGCGAGCGGCGGCGCCCATGCGGTTGGCGATGGGCTTCCTGGCGTTTTCGACGCCGGGGATCAGATGAGGTCGGGCCGGGATGTTTGCGGCCGGTGAACCGAATTCCTGGATATAGCCGATCTGAGCATTTGAAAGCGGGGAACCATCCTCATCGGGTCGGCTTGCCGTGCTGTCCGGGATGCCGACCAGTACGCGCTTTTTGGTCAAGGATTTCAGCGCCCTCTCGAAACCGGCCACGTTGTCCTTCGTGACGGTTACCTTGATTTCCATGGCGGCCTCAGAACGATGTGCGCCTGGCCGGCGGCGCCCGATAGATTGGGCCGGAGCCGACGGCCTTGATCATGGTGTAAAGGCGCTGGCCAAAAGATGTGGCGTTCCAAGCGCCCGCATCCTTGAGGGCCACCGCCCCGGTATCGTAGCTCGCCGACACCTGGCCGACCGTCTTTGACGACATCGGGCCCGAGGCCATCCCGGCGATGCCGCCACCGGAACCGGCCTGGACGTTCCTGGCGCTGAGCACGATGTTGTGCGCGACGAACAGCATCTGCGCCAGCTTCCAGCTTTTGCCGAAGCTGCGGGCATTCAACAGGGTTGGTGCCTGCTCAATCCAGAAGGCGACTTGCGGCTTTGGATATTTCGCGGCATCTGCAAATTCCGGGAAGGCTGCCACGAACTCGCCATGGGTTATGGTGTCGGTCATCTTTCACCCTTCGCCTTGTGGCAGCCGTCACGGGCCGGTAGCTCAGTTCTTCAAATCGGCCGTCGACGGGGCGCTGACATTCGGATTGGGGCCGCGCGGGATGCGTGGATCCTTGTCCGGGATCAGCGGATGCATGCCACTCACGACCTTTTTGCCATCCTCGGCTCTTCCGTGGACGGCATCGAACTTCTCGTGACCAAAGATGAGGCCGTTCTTGACGGCATCGTGTTCGGCGTTTTGCTTGAGCCAATCCTTGAAGAATTCGGCCGGCACGTTATGAGTCAGCGCATAGCCGCCAACGATCTGCGAGCGCGGCGCCTGGCCGAAGGGCGTCGCCGGTCCGTTGACCTTCACCATGCCGCCCCGCTGCACCGCTTTCTTGGTAGTCTTGGTGCCACCGCCCATAACCGGGACATCGTGATCGACCATGTCGAAAACGCGGAGAATGAGGCCGTTGGGGATCTTGCAGGCGACCGTAACAGTTGCGATAGACATCTATTGCTCCAGAAAAGAGAAAGAGCCGGCGCAACGGCCGGCTCCGGAAAGGCGATCGGCTCGCGCCCTTAGACGCCGAGCATCGAGGCGATGGCCATGGGCATGCGGATGATCGCACCCCAGGTGCCGCCGGTGACCTTCTGCTTGAAGGACGATGCGGCCTGGATGATCTTGTGGGCGCGCATCTTCTCATTGAAGGCACAATAGCCGGTGTCCTGGCCATCGACCTCCTCGGCAATGAGCTGCACCAGATTGCCACCGCTGATGCCCTGCGGGTTGGCCGCCGACTTCGACCCGTATTGCACCGCGGTCTCGATCCGGATGTTCGGGAAGTTCTTCTTCAGCAGGTCGCTGACATTGACGTTGAAGGAGTTAGTCGCCGTCAGCGCGACCTCGGAGCCCGGCGACATGGCCAGTACCATGCGGGCGGACTGATCGATCAGGCCACCAGTCTGTGTCACCAGCTGCAGGAACAACGCCTGGATATCGGCATAGATTTCATTGGCCGATGCGACGATCTCCCCGTTATTGATCCACTTGACGCCGCCGGCATCCTTCACCGCAGGGGTCAGAGCCTGCGAGAGGTTGGGATCGTTCAACAGGCCGTAATTCTGCAGCCCGTCGACGCCGTAGAAGTAGGTCAGGTTCTGAAACTTGCTCAGCACCGTCGCCGCCGCGACGTCGATCTCCGACACCCAGTTGATACGCGCCAGGCCGGCACGCTCCAGCTCGCGCTCGCCATATTCCTTCATGGTCTGGAAGAGATACGACTGGCGCTGCGGCCAGTTGGTGTTGACGCCGGTGCGGCCGTTCTCCACGAAGTCGCCATAGCTGGAGACTTCACCGGTATGCTCCACGACCGGGAACATCGCCGTTTCGTCCAGCCAGGTGCCCTTGCGGTTTTCGCCGAAGATCTCCGCAGCCTTGTTCGGAGCGAACAGGATCTTGAAGACCTGCGGATCGATCATGGTCGTCAGGAAGGCCGGAACGCCCGCGTTGGCAGCCGTGGTCAGGGCCGGCTGGGCGTCCATCGCCAGACCGTAATTTTGGCGGAACTCATCCGGGACATAGCAGACCACGTCCGGCAGGATCGCGCCGTTCTCCGCGTGGAGAGGGCCATGAGCTTTCCACGCCGCTACAGCTTCTTGAAAATTCATCGCTAGAAACTCCTTAAGTCGGCGCGATTGCCGAACGTTGGTTTGGGTTTAGGTTCGGCTTTAGCCGAGAGGGTACGAGCTGACCTTGATCAATTCGCCAGGGCCACCGGCGGACATCGCGGTCCATTTCGTTTCGACGTTCGAGCCGACAGTCAGTGTCGTGCTGGAAACCGTCTGCGAGGGCTTCACGATATAGGTGCCGGTGCCGCCGGTACCCGTGCCGAGCGCGATGATGGAGGTGTCATCATCGACGCCGGTTCCGGTCAGGACGTCTCCCACCGCCAAAGCGCCAGAGCCCACCGCCGAGACCGTCAGGGTGCCGAAATGCGCGGTGATTTCGGTGCTTGCCACGGTCTGAGAACCGCTCACCGAATAGGTGCCGGCGCCGCCGGGCGTGCCGTCGATCTGCTCGATGATCTCGGTGCCATTGGCGACACCAGTGCCCGAGATCGTAGCACCGGCATAGAGCTTGCCGGAGGTGACGGCCGTGACCGTCAGGACATCATCGGCGATCGAGCCGGTCACCACGGCGGTCGCGGCTGCGATGGCGCCGGTTACGCTGGCGGTCGACGGCGCGCCGCTGTTCGCGAAGGTGGCCTTGCCGTCGGCATAATTGGCATATGCCTTCTGCCCGACCGAGACATCGCTGTCGCCGTCGTTCACCAACCAGATGCCGCCGGCATTCATCAGGGACATCTGGAAGCCTTCGGGGATGACGTTACCGGATGCCTGGAGATAGCCGGTGATCAGCGCCTGCTGCTCCCGGTGCACGATGCCGGTCACCGGACCGATACCACTGTTGCGGACCAGGATCGGCGCCCCGTTGGCGTCGACCTTGGCGCCATCCCACCAGGCGAAGCGGCCGACGGTGACGCCGTCCGGGCCGGCGATCAGGCCGCCCGGGCCGGCATCGACAAAGGCGCGGGGATTGCCGTCGCAGAAATCGCCGGCTACGGCCGGGGCCGGCTGCGTGTTCACTTGGGTCTGAAAGCCATTCATCTCCGTTTTCCTTATGGCTGAAGTGGTTGGACAGAAGCCGCGACCGACCCGCTATTAAGCGCGGCCGATACGAGCGGCCTGGGGGAACTCCTTGGCGTATTCCGCGGCGCCGGCGGCATCCATGGCCACGGTCGCCTTCTTCGGCGTCGAACCGGGCACCGGCTGCAGCTTCAGGATCGTCGGCAGCGCCGAGGCGTGGACGTCCTTAACTTCGACGCCCAGCATCTTCAGAGCGGTACGGTAGACGCCCTCGGCGCTGTCATGGGCCATCGCCAGGTTGCCGACATAAGGATGCACCGCCCGTTCGGCATCACGGATCTCGCGCTGGGTCTGGGTCGCCTTTTCCGTGGCCGTCTTCACAGCGGCGGCGATCGCCGCATCCATCGCCGGCTTGGTCACCATGTCTTTCTTCTCCTCGTCTTCGTCTTCATCCTGGGCCGGATTGGCAGGGACCTTCTTGTCCGGATCGTCGTCTTCGTCCGCGGCGGCCGGCGCACCGCACAGCGCATCGATCTTGGCCAGATCTTCATCGCTGATTTTGCCCTTCAGGAATTCCTTGAGCCGGGCCGGCAGATCGGAATCCATCGTGGTGTCATCATCCGGATTGCCGCCGGGCAGCAGGTCCGGATCGGCGTCGGCGGCCTCCGGGGTCTCGACAGCTTCCAGGGCATCGAGCAGACCGGTGAGATCATCGAGGTTGGCATCCTGGGCCAGCTTGCCCTTGACGACGTCCTTGACGGCCGTAGCGATGTCCGCCTTCTTGTCCTTGAAGTTCTCGCCGGTGACCTTCGCCAGGGCCGGTGTCAGATCGATCTTGGCGTCCTGCGCCAGCTTCGGGGCGAGCAGGGTCAGCAAGGCGCCATGAGCAAGGGTGGCCTTGCGGCTGAGTACGGTTTTCATCCCGTTATTCCTCTCTTGAGTGATTGCGGTGAAATCGAAGGAGAAAGCCGCGCCGGCCGCGCTATCGCCGACGACAACGTCAGGCCCCGCCCGTCCTTCACGAACGAGGGCGACGTGATTACCGACGATGTCACGCATGACGCCGTCGTATTTCTCGCCGTCATACTCGCCGGGCGTCATGTCGGCCCGGTACCGGTATGCGCAGGAGAGCTCTTTTTGCGTTTCGGCTTCGATCGCCTCTATTGCCTCGCTCGCCCAGACCACCAGGCTGTTGCGCAGATAGGGCGCTTCGAAATCCGCATCGCTGCCGGTAGCGCCGATCACGAGATCGGGCTTGTGATCGCTCGCCGAGACCGGCACGTGACGGGACAGCAGCGGCAGATTGTTGAAGGTCGGGGCCGCCTTTTCCAGTTCCTCGGGATCACGAAACAGCCGGTACTGCTTGTCGGGGTCGAGGCCGAGAGCTTCGAAATCCGGGATTTCCCGGCCGAAGTAAGGACAGATGTTGGCCTTGCTGATGTTGGTGATCTCGACGCGGAGCCGGCCGTCGGCGTCATAGCTCCGCACCGTCGCCCGGTCCAAAGCCAGACACTGGCCAGGCGCCGGGATGGCCCTATCCATCGCAATTCGCATCGAATTTCCCTTATATTTCAGCGCCGCTTGCGGTCCGCCCGGCGATGTTCCATGATCCCGCCCGCATGAAACTCACCATTCCCGCCCTGATCGAAGCCCTGCGAGAGGCAGCCAAAGATTCGGCTGAACTTATCGACTTCCCCGTCGACATCGCGGAAACGATCGAAGGTGAGGCCGCCGACCTCATCGAGGAGCTGGTGGTGATCCTCGAGAAAGTGCGCGACGGCGATCCCGGTGCGGTGCAGCTGGCCAGGGACGCGCTCGACCCTCAGAAGCGCATCCTGCGAGGCATCATTGCTCGGGGATGATCGGCTCTGGGTAGCAGCGGCAATTGAAGATCGCCCCGGGGAGCGCGTGATAGCCCGGGTCGCATTCCGGCGGATCGTCCCATCGAAAGCTTTTGCCATTCAGCCGGCGGTGAGACGGCCTCACATCGCTATCGCCAGCAGTCCGCCAGATGAAGTGCGTCGAACCGATATATTCGGCGCGGGCCTGTGTCAGTACCGTTGACGTCCGGCCGACTTCCGTCCGGGCAATCAGCATAGCCCGGCTTTCGGTCACCTCGCCGGTCCTGGCGAGCTCCTTCGCGATCTCCGCCGCTCGGCGCCCCTCCTGGATGCCTTCAAGCGTCAGCTTGTGGACCCGCTCCGAGGCTTCCAGCGGCAGGCTCGTGATCAGCTTGACTTGCTCGCCGAGCAGCTGCCGCATCCGGTTGCCCGTCGGCGCGTCCCGGATCTCGCGGTGCAACTGCCGGCCTATGACAGTGGAAAGCCTGTTCCAGGCCTTGACGTCCCTGGCATCCGCCTCGGCGATCATCCGCGCACTGACCGCCTCGGCCCAGGGGTCGAGGATGCTGGAATAGCGCTCCAGCGCCCCCTGCAATGCCGCCAAGGCCATGGGGTCTTCGAGATCGAAGCCGCGGGCGATATCGCCGACATGGGCGGCAATCTTCCGCAGCTGCTTTACGAACTGGATTTCGACCTTTCGCGCCCGGATGAAGGGCGACCGCGAGATGCCCGTCCGCGCTCGGTCGAATGCCAATCCGCTATAGATCATCGCGTCGCTCCGGATCCTCTGATCCGCCCGGACCAGGCTGCTCGGGCAGATCGTTTTCGCCGGGCATCGGCGGGGCCGCTTCCGCCTCGGCGATATCCTCGTCAGAGATAGTCGAGAAGACGCCTGTTGTCTCGCCGAGGTTCCGCAACTCCTTCATCGCGGTCGGTCGGTCGATCAGAGCTTCGCTAGCCGCCGTGGCGATGGCGTTGGTGACGTTGGTCACGATGGTAGACTTCTGCGTGTCATCCATCGTCCAGAGCGGCTGAAATTCGAACGTGATGCCATCGTCGACATCCCCGAATTCCGAAAGCTGGATCATGTTGATAATCACAGCGAGCGGGTCGCGGAACAGCTTTTCCTGATAGGCAAGGATACCGTCATAGAACGTGACGATCTCCCCTTCCGATGATGCATTCAAACCGGCTGGCTGAATACCCAGCAGCTTGACCAGCGGGATACCGCAGACCGAGGCCATGTGCTCCTGGGTCTGGGCCTGCAACGCATCAAGCGTGCTCAGCGGCGTCGAGACGTTGAAAAAATCCTCATCTTTGTTCAGCGCCATAACACCGCGGTTATCGCGGATCTGATTGAAGAAATCGATTCGCCGGAAGATATCTGTGCCATCCGGACCGCCCTCCACTTGAGCCGCAACCGCCAGATCGATCTTGATGCCATTGACTGAGAACGAATGCAGCAGATCAGACACGCTTTGCCGCGTCCTGATCCAGTTATCGACATACGGCTTCGCCATCTGCGACATGGCAAGGCCACCGAACGAATAAGCCGGCTTCAGGAGGTCCGGCACCTCGCGTCCGACAAAGGTCAACAGACGCGAGGCATGCATCTGCTTTCCCATCACGAACCAACTCGACGGCTTGTACCAGTCCGGCTTCAGCGGATCATTCGAATTGTAGGCGGTCGGATAGGCCCAGACGGCCTCGACCGTTTGGATCCGCTTCAAAGAGCCACGGCCAATCTTTCCTTTGCTGAGGGCGTTGCCGCCGTTGCCGATCGGCGTCTTCAGCTCCTCACGATCATCCGTGGTACCGAGATCGATATAGATATGACCACGGCCGAAGAAGCCGTCGTGCTCGGCGACCTGGCGGAACGCATCCCGCACTTTGAGGCGCGTCATGGCCTTCTCGATCGCCTCGATGCGCTTGGCCTGATCCTCGCCGCCGGCGCCCTTCAGCTTGATCCATTTCCGCGTCATCTCGGTGGCGATGACCTCGACGATGCGCCGATATTCCGGCCGCTGCGCCAGCTCCGACAGGTAGGAGTATCCCAGGAAAGTGACGCCCTCCGAAAAGGCCCCGGACAGCTCGCTCCCCGCCCATTTCAGATATTCCCCGATGTCGCCATCCTGGGCCATTGACGAGCCGTTGGGAACGACGCCGGGCGGATGTTGCGGCAGCGTGAAGGGATTGACCGGGAGCGCCGCCCGCGGCTTCGCGGCGGAACGCGCCAACGCCACCTCGGAAATGGCGAAGCCCTTCTTTTTCTTCGGCGCGGCAGCCTTCTTTGCCGCCTTCTTCGCAGATTTCCGTTTCGCCATTTACCTGCGTCCTACTCGCTGCGCCGCTCGGGCAAGCATCTCGTCGGTGATGACCATCGTCGGTTTCGGATCGATGAAGGTCAGCATCAGGGCATCGGCATGGTCAGGGCTTGAAATTCCTCGCCGCTGCAAGGCTTCCTTCCGTTCGATCACGATCTTGCCTTTCTCGTTGCGTCCCCATTTGACCAGCGAAAGCTGAAGGCAAAGGATGTCGCTTTGCTGGTCACCGCTTGGCAGGGCCAGCAGATCTGTCGGCGAGTGCTTCTTCCCATTCGGCTTGCCCTGCAGATAGAGGACATGCTCATGGGTCCGCTGCAATGCCGTCCGACACAGCCACCAGACTTCGGCCTTCGAATTGCCGAACATCTCTTCCGAGGTCCGGCCGTCCGGCCATTTCCGTTCCGTCGCCGGCAGGCCGGTATTCACCGGCACCACCGACAGACCTTTGATCGGGTTTCGCATCAGCGTCGATGAGACGCCGGCACCGACACCTGGCGCGTCGAAATTGAGGTGACGTGCCGATGTCTCCCGCGCGATCTCCAAGGCCCAATGCGCCGTTTCCGTCGTATCCGGCTCACCGCGCACCTGCGGCGGGGAGACGACGGGACCATGCCTCGGGATAGCGACCGACTTCGCCTTGCCGGCGCCGACGTCCAGCCCGATGCGACCGACTGCCGAAGGCTTCAGCGCCGGTTCCAGCGATGCGACGATCTTGGCGCTTTCGACCCACAGAGCAGGAATACAGATGCCCTCGACCGAGGCGGTATAGTCGATGTCGTATTCGCTGGCCCAGGTCGTCGGGTCGGAAAAGCTGGCCTGCTTGGCCTGCGCCCATTCCTCGCTCTTGCGCGGATCGTCCCTCCAGTGCAGCCGGAAGATCTGATGTTCCTTCAAGATCATGTGGCGCTTCCGGGCAAAAAGATTGCCCATGCCATTGACTGAAGATACCCAGATCACGCAGTCGGTGTTGCCGGACAGCGCCTTTTCGACGTTCTCGGCATTCGGCACGAAGGCCGCTTCGTCCACGAAATAGACCGTCGACCGGCCGCCGCGGCCCATTTCCTCGCCGCCCTCTCCTGAGATCACCGCCCCGGTTTCGGGGTTGAAGATCCGCATGTAGTTGTCATGCTGCGACCACTGGAAGCCGGCCGGCATGAATTGCTGCGGCTGGCGGCGCAGCATGATCCTAAGCTTGGCGAATAGGCTATCCGGGTTGTCTTTCTTGTCGACATAGTCGACCTTGCGGCTGCCAAATGTCGCTTTGAAGCCCGGATTGAAAAGCCATTGATGAACCGCGACACCGCCGCAGATATAGCTGGCACCGGTGTCGCGGCTCTTCTCCTCCAGCCCCTCTTCGGACTTGCTGATGCGCTCCATGAGCCACAGCACGTTGTCACGCTGCTTGGGCCAGAGCTTGAACGGCACGTAGGGGCCGCTCGGCGTGCCGACGAGGCGAGGATCGTAGGTCCAGACCCACTTGTCCCACCAGTAGAGGATATCGGCCGCGCATTTCGCGCGTTCCGCCTTCCATCCGCCCGCCTCGGCCTCGACCTGCCGGCGTGCTTTCTCAGCTTTGATCTGCTCCAGCAGTACCGCCATCGGCGGCAATTTTAGCTGCGGCTGATTCAAGGGCTTCCAGTTCCTGTTCCGACAGGCTCGCCAAATGCTTGCTGAGGTCTACCATCTGGAGCGGGCCGCCATTGGCGCCGGTAACCTGCGTCGGCAGGACCTTGCCGAGCAGCGTCAGGAAGGGGCCGGGGTTCTTCACGGCCTGATTTTTCAGATAGCCGACCAGGCCACCTTTGCCACCGGCAAGCGTCGCGGCCTCGAGGATGGCATCCTTGAGAAGCTGGGTCGTTTTGTTCGGCACGCCCTTGGGCCGGCCGGGCCCGCGGCCGAGATTATGACGTCCTTTGCCTGTTGCCTTGGTCATGATCAGCTCGGTTCAACGCATCTCAGCTTGCTGTAGAGGATCAGGGTCTGGCCCAGGGAGGTCGAGACCTTGAACAGGATGATGTAATAGACATCGGGAAGAAGGCCGCCGATCTTCTGGCTCACCAGGGAGCCGGTTAGGATAGGCAGACCCATCCTGCGGCTATCGGGGTAAGGATCCGATCCGCTTTCGACCGAGATCGTGACGACCTGGCTGCCGTCGATGATCTCCTCGCCGGCCTGCAGTTGGTTCACGAAATCCATGCCGAAATATTCGGCTTCGCCCGGGTTTTGCTGCGAATAGTCAGGGCCTGCATACATGACGATGTCCTATCGGCAGCATTTGGCTTTGATGGTCCGGATCCTCGGCGGCCCGACCCGGGTGTTGCAAGGGCTGGCAGTGACGATCGGCACGTTGCCATTACCCGCGGCCAGCACAGCTGCCAGCACCGATTGCCCACTCCCGATCGGCGCCCGGCGGCCGCTACCGGCAGCAAGCAGGCCGGCCAGTGTCGTGGAGGCGGCGCCCGACAGAAGCAGGCGGCCGGAGCCCGCCGAGCGAACATCGCCCATTGTGCCGGCCGCGGTTCCGGCCACTTTGAGGGAAGCCGTCGCCTCCGCTTCACAGGCCGGGAGAACTGCCGACGCCGCCCCCGGCATCCGCAGCTTGCCGACACCATCCGGCGACATCGCTGCCAACCGAGAAGATGCCGCCGCCCGGTTACGCAGTGATGCGGATGCCGCCGTTGTCACGTCGGCTAGGGCCGCTGCGCCCTCTCCCGAAGCCCGCAGGGCGCCGGTGCCTGCCGCTTGTAATGGGGCCAACGATGCGGAACCGTTGGCTCCCGTGTTGAACAACAGAACGAGCGACATCGGATGGTCCTATCCCCGCGCTTCGGCTCGCCTTTCAGCTACAGCCCCCAGCGCGCGGCCAGATAGGCTTCCACCTGTGCGATTTCCGCGGGCGAGAGCGCACGGTTATAAAGAATGAACTCGCCCAATCCACCGTTTAGGACTTCGCCGCCGTCGCCGCCCAAATACGTAATTGACTCTGTGAAGCCATCCACGCCCGGAGATTGAGCTTGCGGGCCGGCTGCATCTGCGATGCCATTGGCTCGAAAAGTCACTGCACCGGAAGCACGTTGCGTCACGCCATAGAATGATGCTGTCTCGCCCAGCCGATTGCTCGCGGAAACATCACCGGGGTCTTCGGCATTGCAATATAAAACTTGGTACAACCTTTTGTCGCTGAAGCCGTTGTCGATCATGGCGATGTCAACGTCATCGCCATATCCGCCGAGACCATAAACGGTCTGATATCCGCCATTACTAGATATCGAGAGCGCATAAAAAGCCGTGAAATCGCGAATCGATGTCGCCGGCACCTGCGGGGCCTCGAGCCAAATGTCGGTTATTTCGCCGTGTCCAAATACAACAGCTGGCTTAGCCCCATTGAACGCAGTGGCGCTATAAGTAGGGCGATTCGATGCTGTTGACTGTGCAACGTTAAGCCCCTTCGGCGACTTGTCACTCCATTGGCTCACAAGGCCGCCAGATTGCGTAATTGTGCTGATGTCCTGCGCGTCATACCAGGCGATAAGACCAGAGAGCTGACCCGGCTTGAATGATGGTGTGCCTGGGATGGGCAGCCCAGCACCTGTCAAAAGGGTCGTCATCGCTTCACGCTGCCAAGCTTGTTCGGCTCGTATCGATGCGAGCTCATTACAGATGTTGCAGTCCGACACAATCAAACCTCCACATAGGTGAGATGACCGCCGACAGCGACCGCAGCCGACAGACTGAGATTGAGTAATGCGCCGGCTGCCGTTTCAAACCAACCGGCCGGATTGAACGGCAGCACTTCGCCTGAGCTGGCGATCAAATAGGACAGGCCCGTCAGGTCGGTGCCACCAGCGCCGGACTGCCATTTCGCGTTGACCGCGTCACTGCCGATAAGCTTTAGCGCAAGCACGCGGATTTTCTTTCCGGACACCGCCGCAACGATGGTGTTGTTGCCTGAAGCTGACGCCGCGATCTTCGCAAATTTCGGCGTCAGTGCGGTCGAGCCGCTCAGCATCTGGTCAGTCCGCAGGGACGCACCGACAGGAACGGCTGGTTGATCACTGGCGAGCGTGACCGGCAACGAACTTGCCATCGTCTTTTGGCCGGCGAGGATCGGCACCGATGCGCCGTCATTGGCGCCAGGCGCGCTCTCCCGCGATCCGCCATCGAGCTTAATGACCTGCGCTTGCGGGTGACCCGTCGAGGCCATGCCGTCGACCAGGATCGGCGCCGTCCCCGAATTTGGAACTAGGACATTGGACATTTAGCCGGCCTCAGTGCAGGGGATGCGTTAGCGTCAGGCTATCCACAGCGGCTTGGATGCCGGTAATGAAGGTGACGGTGGGAAAAATCACGTCGGCATCCGAAGCGCCAACCGACAGATCACACACGACCGTGGTGCCGTCCGCTTTGAAGCAGCGCGCCCAGGCGGCGGTGCCGTCCTGCGAGATCGTCCCAGGCGCGATGTCGTTCGCTTCGGCGACACCATCGACGGCCGGCGCAAAGGCGGTCGCATCGAAGGTCAGCGTTGCCAGGAGCTTTTGTGTCGTGATGGCGGTATTAGCATTCGCCGGCTGCGCGCCGTCATAGATCTTCAGGCTGCCGCCATTCAGCAAGGCCGTGAAGACGTCCATCATTGCGGATGCCGCGACCTTGGTAATCTGCATGTTGTGGGACATCGTCCATCCTCATAGCTTCACGGAATCCCGAAACTGGGCGGCCGCAGCGCGCCGGCATCCTTGCGGACATCGGAACGCTGCGGCCTCTCTCAGGGAATTTGGTAGCGGGTGCCGGTACCGCCCCGGCCTCTTGCTGGGTATGAACCAGCAGTGAACACTCTGCCACCCACCCGCAGAAAACTGATCAGCCGCCGCCAGGCTTGCTGTTGTCGATCACCACGCGCAATCCGCTCTGGGCATAGAGCCGGCGGACCGTCGCCGAATCGCGCGCCTTGGTGATTGCGACTTTGAGATTGCCGACGGCGAGCGCCATGTTGGCGCCGCGCGACCGGACAAATTTTCGCTGCCAGCCGATCATCGGGCTGGCCTCGAGCACCCAGCCATAGCGCAGCTCGCGCCCGGTGACCTCGATCGTCTGGCCGATGCATTCGATCTGGAATTTCATGAAGCTGCCGCGCTTGAGCGAGCGATCAGATAGGTGTAACGATCCCCTCAAGGCGCTCGAATCCGCCTGTCAGGGGGAATTTTTTTATGTCTGACGATCTCGAAGAGTTGTTCACCGTCGTGGACGACAAGACCCAGGCTGTCAAAGGCATCCTGCAGATCCACAATAAGACGCACGAACTCTATTTCAGCGGCCGCAAAGTCGTAACGCAGAGTGGCATATCGCTAACCTGGGCTCAAAAGCTCGGCGCCCTTCTGGTGGCTTTGTCGGCAGTCGCCGCGGGCTTTTATTCGATCCTGCAAATCATAGATTGGTTCCAGTACGGTGCGGCCGCCCAACAGCTGTGCAGATCGATCTTCCGCTCTTGAAGTGTATTTAGAAAAGCAAAAGCGCCCGGCGAGGTCTCCCTCCGGGCGCTCCTATGGCGGCGTGCGTCAAGATATAGCTCCGGTCCGCTTCAGACGTCAATAGGTTGTGCCGAAATGGCGGTTTTCGGCCGTTTCTTAAACCATTGGCTTATCGCGATCGGGCCGGCGTAGCCACCCGCGCCGAATTTCCTTGTCGCAGATCCGGACGTGCAAATCGATCGCCCGGGCGAACCGGTTCTGATCGAGGCAGGTATCCTCGCGCAGGATGATGCCGGCCACGGTCGGGATGAAGTGCCGCAGCTTGGCATCGTGCATTTCGGTCGCCCAGGCGACGAGGCGGCGATAGATGCCCTGCTCGTTCCTGGACATCGTCGCCGAGGCCGAATGCGGCACCCGGGCCGGGTCGAACGCCGTCACCAGGGAGCGCGCACAGCGGAAGCCGAGCCCTTTGCGCAGCTCCTCGATGCTGTCTATCCGATCGTCGCTCCAGCCCTGCCAGAACAGCATCGGGCTGGATTTGCGCAGCCGCGCCTTCATCTCGGCCTCGGTCGGCGCCCAGTCCGACCAGTCTTCCGGGACGCGGAAGGGGCGCTTCCTGCGGTCACCAGGCTTCCCCGTCATGGGCGTGCGTCCTCGGGCTTCGGCTGGTCCGGAAACTCAGCCAGGATCTCAGCCGGTACCGAACAGCCCGGCTGCCCCGGCTTCGGCCCCCAGAACGCGCCCCAGGTGCCCTTCTCGCGATAGAGTTTCATCCTCCCGCGCCATTCGACATCCCGGTCCTCGATCGTCCTTTCGCGCGGCGCCGACTGCCCGCCGAAGCCTTTTCCGGTCGGCGCTTTGAGCGGCGCCTTGCGAGCCGCCAGTGCGCTCGTTATCCGCGTCTCAAAGAACCGCAGGCTGGATGGTGGTTCACCACCCTCGGCGTGGACCTGCCGAAATCCTGCGGCGAAGACGTCTCGGCAGAGCTCGAGATCGGCCCCCGCTTCGAGGAACTTCTTGGCGTAGGTGCGGTCGTTCGGATGTGGCCAGGCACGGGCCTTGTTTGGACCGTAGACCGTGAACCGTTCCCGGTCGAAGGCCTGGATCAGCTGGATTTCGGGCGGTTTCGACGGATCGGGCTCCCCAAAGCCCATAGGCTTGTCGCCCGTACCTGCCCCGTCGCTGCCGTCGCGCGGAACATCCAGACTGGGTGGTGGGGAGGGTATTATTTTTCCCTTCTCTTCCCTTCTACTTCCCTTAAGAGCGTTTTCCGGCGGAATTCCGCCGGACATCTCACTCGATTTCTGTGTTTGTCCGTCGGACATTTCCGTTTTTCCGTCGGAAGTTTTCTCCATATCGACCGATTGTCCGGCGGACACTTCCCTTTTTCCGACGTCGTGTCCGGTGGAAGTATCCGCTTTTTCCCTCGGACGTTTTGCCGTTTCCACCTGCTTGTCTGCCGGAAGCCGGGACCGTTTCGCCGCCTTCCTGGCCCGGTCCCGCTCGTTCTCTTCGACCTTCTTTTTCTTGCCCTTCCAGCTTTCCTCGGCGATCTCGCAGACGATCGGGTGATAGAGGCGGCCGTCCGAGCATTCGATCCAACCCCGCATGGCATTGGCCTTGACGACCTGAAATGCCTTGATCGCCACCCCATATCCGGCCAGCTCGGCGAGCATGCGATCGTTGTTTGGCAGGCTGCCGGCCGGCTCTTCATGCCATGACGCCCACCACAATCGCAGGGCCGCAACCTTCTCCTCAGGATCAGCGTTGATCCAGGTTTCGGAGGTAAAAAGGCGCTTGCCATACAGCGGCATGTAGTCGAATTCGCGGAGATCGACCTCGCTGTTGATTAAAGGTTTTGGTAGGTCGATCATTTCATGCCCCCTTCTGCAAATCATCGAAACGCTGGGCCTCCCCGACGAAGGCGGCTTTCACCATTCCGATCGGGCCGAAGCGCTGTTTCTGGATTAGGATTTCCACGGTTCCGCGGCACCGCTCCAGCGCGGCGTAGTGGTCAGCCAGACGTTTGTCGAATGCGTCTTGGGATTCGTTTGCGCGTCGTTGGATATCGCCTTGGCGTTCGAGGTAATATTCCTCTCGGAACAGCATCAGGACCTGATCGCCGTCCTGTTCGATGGCGCCGCTTTCGCGGAGGTCCTGCAGCTGAGGGCGTTTATCCTCGCGCGCTTCGACGCCACGGCTGAGCTGTGAAAGGACGATGCCCGGCACACCGAGGTTCTTGATGGCTGCTTTGGTGTCCCGCGAGATGTCGCCGATCTCTTGGGTCTTGTTACCGCCTGGCGCTGAGACGTCGCTGCGCATCAATTGCAGGTAATCGACCACCAGGAGGCCCGGCCTGCCCGACTTGAGGAGTACCCGGGCTCGGGCTTCCATGAGAGCGGGGGTTAAGCGGGGATCGTCATCGATATGCAGCGGCAGTTGGGCGATCCGCTGTGCCGCGAGCACGAGATCATCATAGTCATGGCTGGTAATGTCACCCCGACGGATCCGATCGGTCGAAATACCGGTCTCCATGGACAGCATCCGATTGACGATCTGATCCTTCGACATCTCCAAGGAAAAGAAGACGACCGGAATACCCGCATAGGCAATGCGCCAAGCCATTGTGGTTGCCAAGGCCGTCTTGCCCATGCTCGGTCGGCCGGCAAGGATCATCATCTCCTGCGGGAAAAGCCCACCGATGTGCTTGTCCAGATCCCTGAGACCCGTGGTGATTCCACCTATTGGCGCCTGAGCCAGATATGCGGCTTCGACCACCTGGAGAACACGCTGCGCGATATCAGCCATGCCTTCGCGCGGCTGGCCACCCGTCATGACCTCTTCGATCTCCTGCAGCCTGCCGCGACCGTCAGCCATGAGCTGCAAGGCGGCTTGCTCGCCGGTAAGCTCGAAACGCCCCCCGTCGACGCGGAAACGGTCGTTAACGGCACGGTCTCGGAGGATTTGCGCCTCCTCGATGACCTTGCGCCGGCCATAACATTCAACGATGTGCCGCGCGAAATCTTCCGGGTTCAGGGTCGACACGACGGACATAGAGAGATCGACCAGATACTTCCTGGGATTCGTGGTCTCGGCCGTCGTCAGCGCCTTGTCCTGCTCGAAATACGGCAGCAGCGTGAGCGGATTGATCCGCTTTCCATCGCGCGACAGCGCCAGCATAACTTCGAACAGCCGGCCGTGCAGCGCATCGCCGAAGTATTCCGGTTTGAGCCATCCGGAGACATGTTTGATATTCTCGTTGTTGGCCATGATGGCGCCAAGCAACGCCTGCTCGGTCTCATATGGCCGGAGGTGGTCCGGCAGTTCGGTGCCTGTCGTCGGGTAAGGCACGATTTCAGCGCTCGCCATGAGGCACCTTCCAATCGCGGAGGCTGACGAGGTTTCGCAGCTTGTCGATCAAGACGGCGACTGGTTCAGCCTGGCATTCGATCACCAGGCGCGCGAATTCATCGGGCCCAAGCGCATGAGCCTGTGCCGCCAGCCGGCCGAGAGAGCGATCGTCCCAGACGCTGCGACCGCCGCCGGCGGTGACACCATCGCGCACGATGCGATTGAAATCGTCCATGGCCCGCCCGTCCGCCGGCGTTTCCGCTGGCTCGCTCCATGACACTCCGATCATATCAGCGCCTCCCGTTTCGGTAGCCATTGCCCGATATCGGCCAGGATCTCGGCATAGACGCGAGGGTGTTGCGCCTTGAAGTCCGGCATGTCGCCTTTCACATAGCGGCCGTTTTGCGGGACCAACCAGCGAGCAGCGATCCAACGGCGATGATCGATGTTGATCGCCTTGAAGTCGGATCGCAGAACATAGCCGCTCGTCGCCGCGATGATGGCGATCTTGATCGCCCTGATCTTCCAGTCCGTGAGCTGGCTGGGCGCCGGCGCACCGGCAACAACATCGGGCACATAAGCCGGCAGCGGCACGCGCTTTGCCGGGCACCATTCATGCCATTTGTCATCCGACCAGCTGGCGGTCTCCCCGGGGAGAGGCGGGTCGATTCGGCGATATGTCTCTCGATAGTCGTTCTGGCGATAGCCTCTCTGCTCGGCGCCAACTGAGATGATCGTCAGCCCGAGATAGGAGCAGATCGCGCCGAGCTTCCAGCTGACATCCTGCGGCACCAAAACGGCGCGGCAGTCCGGCCCCGGCTGTGTTGCCGCCCACGCGCCGTATTCCTCCAGCGCTTGCGTCACGACATCAGCATTGAATTTCAGCTTGGCCTGGATACCGATCTGGAACCCGTCACTGTTGCGACTCAGCAGGATGTCCCAGCCGCCGGTTTCCGCATAAGACGTCCAGCCCTCAGGCAGCGCGGCGATATAGGCGGCGCAGAGGTCGCTTTCTTTGACGAAGAGAGGCTGCTTTTTCATGCCGCCCTCTCCCGCCGGGCCTGAAAGAAACGGCCGTCTGGCCCGCACCGTCCGGCCCCGTAACCCTCATTCCGTTCCTCGAATGCCGGCCGGCAATACGGCGATGTATCGACGCGCCCCGTAACGGGATCGGTCCGGGACCCTTTGTGGGGGTGATAGCAGCTACAGGATCCGGTGCCGAAGTCGAGCAACCGATCAAGGAACGAGCTGCCGTACCATTTGCAGTCTTTGCAGAACTTGCCGGCGTTCATGCTGCCTCCCGCCACCTAAGAGCAATGTTGACAGTGCCAAACGAAGATCGCAGGCTCACTGTCCTACGGTTTAGGGGGAGAAAATGAAGCGATCCATTTTCATGATTGCGGCTATGACGATGCTGTGGCCATCGTTCGCGAAAGCTGAGCAGCAATTGACTTGGATTTGGCCCCTCCGAGGGAATGATCTGCTCACTTATTGCACTGATGGCAAAGATGCCGCGACGGTTGGCGTATGCGGCGGATTTATTACCGGGTTCGTCAGCGGCGTCAGCACCGTCTTGATCACGCATCAAGAGCAGATCGGTTGCGTGTGGGATATCCCCGGCGACGTCACCCTGGCTCAAATGGTCGACGTGGTCGTGAAGGGGCTCAAAGATCACCCGGAGCGCCGGAATGAGCTGGCCGTCCAGTTGGTCGTAGAATACGTAAAAGCGGCATTTCCTTGTAAGTGAGACCATCACGCCGCCTCCCCACTCTCGAAGTCGAAGAGGGTGGGCACCGCCATTTCGCGCTCGGCGGCGTCGAGATAATGCACGCTGTCAAAGAAATAGCTGGCCGAGAGCTCTGAGCCGGCGCCTCGTCGTCCCAGCTTCATGGCACGCAGGGGCACCGTCCCGAGGCCGCAGAACGGGTCAAAGACCAGCTCATCAGCATTGCTGAAACGCCGCACTAGGCGGTCGACAATATCGAACTGCAGCGGGCAGACATGCTGTTCGACCGCGCGCTTGGACTGCTCGCCGTTCAGCGTGAGCATGCGGTTCACATCGTGCCAGATATCCGGGTGATGCGCGCCTGGCGCCAGGCTCATGAAGGTAGAGGGTAACGCCCCGCGGGCGTCCAGCTCCTCGCCGATCCGCACATGGAACTCGTGATCATAAACATTCTGCAGGCTGTAGTCGGTGAAGATCTTTGCCAGCTTCGCCGGACCATAGGCCGCCATTTCCTCGGCCGTCAGCAGCCGATCACCGCTTGACCGCCAAAAGGCGTGGGCGTCAACCTGCCACCGGGCCCGGCTATAAGCGGCCTTGTCCTTTTGCACCGGCTCGTCCGCATAGCCCCGGGATCGATCGCTTTGCGGCTTATGCAGCAGGATGACGTATTCCGGTGACCCGACGCCCATCTTGGTGCCGTCTTTGCACTGCTCCGACCAGCCGAGGCGATAGGTCTGATTGTTCTCTCGGACGACGTCGGTATTGATGGTGATCATGCCCATGTAGTCGAAGCCGTGCCGGCGGTAATGGAAGATCGTCTCGGCATGGAATGGGCTGACGGTCGGGACGCCGGCGCCGGTGACGTTGCCGAACAGGATCCGGTCCTTGACATGGATGCAGGCGACGCGCCCCGGCTTCAGCGCCCGGAGCAATTCCGGCGTCAGGAAATCCATCTGCCGCCAGAAATGCGGGTTGTCATCGGTATGGCCGAAGTCGTTGTAGCTTGGCGTGTATTCGTAATGATTGCTGAAGGGGATAGACGTGATGATCAGGTCGACGCTGTTATCGGCCAGCCGGCGCGCTTCTAGGACGCAGTCATTATTGGCAACGGTGAAATGCTCGCCCTTGACCTCGATGCGTTCGACACCGATCGTGCGGGCCAGCGCCTCCTGCATCGGTATGTGGTTGAGGCCATATTTCTTGATGATCTCCGACATACGCTGCCTCATCTCCTCGTCGCGACGCCATTTCGCCTGCAGGTCCCGGACGATCTCGCGCTCTGTCTCGGCATAGATGATGTCCAGCTCGACCGGGAAGGCCTGGCCGAACCGCTGCAAGCGATAAATGGATTGAATGAAATCGTTGAACTTGTGGTTGACCCCTAGATAGGCGGCCTTATGGCAGTACCGCTGCATGTTGGTGCCGGAGCCCAGCATGACCGGCTTGCCGGCGAGGTCTTTGGTCCGTCCTTCGCAGAAGTCTTCGACGATCTGCTCCCGGAGATCGAGGTCCTGGGAGCCATAGACGCTGACGACACCCGGCACGGCCTTTTCGATGGCGTGCCGCTCGGCCTCGAGATCGTGCCAGATCACCCGGTGGCTGTCGGGATCCTGCTGCAGAATCTCCTTCAGCTTCTCGATCCGCGCCGGCAAGGTGTCTCGCCGCTCCTTCGCCTCGTCCGCCAGGCCGATTGCGCCGTCACGGAAGAGACGGTGCTGGCCGTTGTTTTCGGGCTTGGTATCGGCGAGATCGACCTTGACCTCATGATAGCGGACGGTGAGCGGCGGCAACTCGTAGCCGTCATCTGAGAAGCCCAGATCAGACGGCCGCTGGATGAACATCGCCCAGCTATGTACCCAGAGCCAGAACTCATCTACCTTATGCGGATAGAGAGTCAGATTGCCGGCTTTGCTGCTATCGCGCTTGAAGAACCGGGTCAATGCCTGCCCGGTATCCATGACGCCCAGGAACCCGGCATAATGGATCAGTTCCTTGTACCGGTTCGGGCTCGGCGTCGCCGTGGCCACGAATTTGAACCGGACGCCATCAAAGAGCGGCAGGAACTCCTGGAAGGTCTTGCTGCCATAGCTGCGGAGGATGCTGGCTTCATCCAGATTGGCCGCGATAAAGAGGCTGGGATCGAGCTTCCCATCGCGGATCGTTTCGTAATTCGTCAGATAGATCGTCCGCTCATCATCGATCTCCGAGACCGATCGGATGAATTTCAGCTGGACCTGGGAATCACCCTTAAACCGTTGTTCCGCCTCACGAAAGAACTCGCGGCGCACCCCCAAGGGAATCACCTGCAGGCGCAGCCCGGAATTATGTAATCCGATCTGGCGGCTCAGCTCGATCTGCATCGCCGTCTTATGCAAGCCGAAGGCGGCGAAGATCGCCCGACGGCCGCCGCGGAGCGCCCAGGGAACAATTGCCCGGCAATGCGGCTTCAGCGCTGGGTTGACCTGGTCCGGATCGATGTCGAAGCCCGTCGCATCGGCAAGCCTGATCTTCGAGCGCAGGAATTCGAGATAGGCGTCGGTAGCCCCCAAACCGTCCATTCAGTGCCTCATGAAAGCGATTGTCTTGGAGCTGGACCAGCAGAGGGCACAGGTGCCGCAGCAGGCCGTCTTCTCCGTCTGGGCTGGGCAGATGACGGCCGCGCCGGCCTGATCGGGCCGGTCGATCGACCTCGTCTTCGGTTCTGGCGCGTCGCCGGTATGATTCGAGAACCGGATCATGCAGCGGTCTGGAAAGGCCCGGTTCAAGCCGGCGATGGCTGCACCGATCTCGTCATCGGGACGCCGCGCGGTATAGCCGAAGACCCGAAGGGCTGAGAGGTCAGCCAAAGCCCGACGCCAGAGGTCCACATAGATCGGTGAGAAGAAGTCGCCGAGGATGTGCAGGCGCACCACAAAGCCGCCGCGATGCATGAAATTGAAGGCCCGCAGCTCGCGTTCGAGCTTGCGCTCGAAGGTTTCGTCCGGCCGGATCCGAACGGCGAAATGCATATGGTTGCCGTAGCAGTCGCGCCAGTGAACGCAGGACCTCGGGCAGGTCGCGCGCTCCTCGAGTGTCAAGGTGAAGATCGGCATGCCATCCCAGGCACCCTTGACGACATGACTGCCGATCTTGCGGGAGTGCTCACCGGATTTCAGAAGCTGTAGCTCCTGCGCGGCCGGCCGGACGGTCGATGGGAAGTAGGTCCGGGCGCCGAGCACGGCATCATGCTCACGGTCCAGCACCAGCGGCTTGCCCAAGGGCCCATGCTCGGTAAACCGGCGCATCGGCCCCTTCCGGCGGTGATGCTCGCGCTTCGGTTCCGGCGCCGGCAGAATGATCGGCGCCGGCCGTGCAGTCTTCGAGAGCGGTGGCGCCGGCACTTCGATTTTCTGCGGCATGGCAGGTTTCTCTGGGACGGTGACATCGAGCCGGACGTTCTTGGTGGAGTTCCGCTCCAACTGCTCCATGGCGCGGCGCCGGATCTCGGCGGCTTTGGCGTGAGGCTGGTAGGGCAGCGGTTTGTCGTAAACCGGGATCTGGGCCATGGTGCTGGGATCGACCGAGAACTGCGCCGATCCGCCGCCGATCGCGACACCGGCCTTGCACCGGGTTACACCCTTCGTCGCGATATGCTCAGCGATGAGGTAATCGGCATCGGCACGATTGATTGGCGGCAGCTTTTGTTGTCGCCGCTGAATTGTCCCCGCATCCCCCGTCATCAGGCTGCATCCGGCAATTTGACGGCCGCCTTGGCGTTATAGGCCGTCACGATAAGACGCTGGAGGGCATGTCCCAGCTTGCCGCCGCTGGCATAGCGCCGCTGCCTGGCGCTTTCGACCCAGGCTTCCGGATCGCGCTTCCGGAGGACCGCCTGTAGGTGGTCCTGATCAAGGTTGGCAGTGCTGGCAAAGATGAAGCTGAGCGCCGAAATGAGATCGCCGTTGAGCGAGCCCGGTATGGTGGGCCAGGTCGCCCTGAGGGTCCGGAGCGACCGCTCCAGATGGACCGGGCCAAGATCGGCAAGCAATTTCTGCATCGTGGCGATCGCCATCGTCTGATGCGGTTTCAAGATCGGCCTTGGTACCGGATAGCGATTGATCTCAACGCCCGCTGCGGCACAGATCTCGGACAGTCTCTGCGCGTCGACATCGCCGGCGGCCAGTGCAGCGTGATGCATCTGCATCCGATTGATCGCAACGCGGTCGCGGTTCAGTGCAACAAAGGCCTTAGCCTGTGCAGCGCGGTCCGGCAGGTCCATGACGATGCACGGCAGCTCGTCGATGTCGCCCCGCAAGAGCGCGCCGGCTGTCCGGTGCTGGCCGTCGATGATGAGCCAGGTGAGGATCCGATGCTCGTCCTGTTCCTTCGGCGTGACGGTGAGTACCTGGAACCGGGACCAGTCGAAACTTTGGGCGATGTGCCGGATCAGCTGCTGGCTGCGTCGGCCGCTGGCATCGCGCTGGTAGCAGGGGTCGACCTCCAGCTGGGTGATCGGCAGCCAGAGCAGCTTGGGGCGTTCGCCCAGCTCGGATTTAATCAACTCGCTCATGCCGCCCTGCCCTGCTCCGGCGCCGGCTCGATGACGTCGAGGAAGCCCATCAAGACCGCTTCAAGCGGGCCGCCGCGGTCAAAGGCCACCAGCACCCAATCGCCGGTGACCGTATCGATCTTGCCTTCGCGCCCGTCCATGTGACGCACGATGGCGCCGGGCTTCATTTCCTCAAGCCGGTTCATTCGGCTGCTCCCGCCAATAGCTGCCCTGTCGAAGGTTCGAATTCCATTCCCCGGAAATAGGCCAGCAGGCAAAGCGCGTCGGCCGTGTTGTGATTGTCCGTCATCCAGCCGAGCTGCCGGCAGCGATAGCCGACATCAGCCTTAAGCTCCGCGCTTTTGCCCTTTGCGTGGCCGATGAAATATCTGCGCGCCTCGGAGGCAGTGGCCTGCACGCAATCGATGCCAAGTTTCTCGCACTTCCAATCTGTGAGACCGGCCAGAGTGATCAGGAGATACGGATCGCCCGCAACGCCCTTTTCCTGCGTCAGGATTGGCGCCTCGAAGATGATTGAGGTGGGCTTCTCGACCCGGATCATGTCGTCGAGCCATTGCTCGTAGATGACGAAGCACTTGGCGTCTGGCACATATGTGCCGCGGGGCAATTCCTTGACGCCAAAGGTCGGCTTGGCCCAGCCGCGTGCAAAGGCCCAGCCGACCGATTTGGACAGATCCAAAGCGAGCACGGATTCGTCGGTCAATGTGCGGCGGCTCCTGCTTCCGCACCGCCGCGTCCCATGTTCAGCGCGATGGCTGCTTGCTCTTTGCCCCAGGCGTCCATCCAGGCTTCATGTTCCTGGGTGCCTTCTTCATATTGGCATTTGCTGTGAGGATCGCCGCGCTTGCCCGCCTCCTGGCCGGCGAACCGAGCATCTTCCAGGTCGTTCTGCTTGGCCTCGGCCTGCTTTTGGTCTTCGACGGCCGTGGCCACCGACTTGCCGTTATCAAACAAGCCTAACTGACTGCCGATCGGGAATTCCATGATGCGGGCGATACGATTGAGGTCGCGGGTATCGCGATCGATATCGGCCGGTTCCTGGCGCCGCATCGTCACGAACTTGGCGAGCATGGCGTGATTCACGCCGTCTTTCTTGGCGTCCTTGATCACGGCCCTGTAAACGCCCTGCTTTTTCTTGGCTTCGTCCTGGGCTTCCATAAACTCGTTGTGCGCGGCGATCGCTTTCAGCGCGTGCTGGCGGATCGTCTCATCCGTCACGTTGCTGCCGATCACCGCCGGCGCCACTTTCGGCTCTTCCGCGTTTGATTGCGCCTCAACAGATGCTTTGTTGGATTTGCCGCCGTTCTTCCTTACTCCACGTGCCATTTGGCCCTCCTCGGTTTTGAAGTCGTTGCAGCGAGCAAGGCTCGAAACGGCTATGGGCATGTACTGGCTCAGGCCTTGCGGCATACCTAGGATCGTGGAAGCACTACCTAGCCCAGCGTTATATCCACGTGTCGATTGCCGCCGGTTCTGCCCTGCTCGCTGCACCCCTTCGCGGGGAACTCGTTAGGCGCCGTCGAGCGCCTGTAATTCTTCGATGTCGATGTCGGACATAGCTTTCTCTGTCGACTTCAGAATGGCCTTGGCTTGCTTGCCGAGATCCACGGAATAGACATCCGTAAGAAATGACGTATCGCCTGCTGCGGAGAAAAAGCGATGGATCCGCAGCAATGTCGAAGCTTTCGGCTCATGAGAGGCGCGTAGCCAATTCCCCACAGATTTCATGTCCATGCCGATGCCGCGGGAAAAGGCCAACGCCGACCATTTTGAGTGGGGATACAGTCGCTTGCGTAAACATGCCGCCAGATGATGCCTGAAGAGAATCAGTTCATTGTCTAGTCCAGCCGTTGCGATCATCTGATCGAGCCTGAGCTTGTCAGCGGTTGCCTTATCTTCGGGAAGGTGCCCTAGGCTCTCGACCTCAGAAATGTATGTCAACAGCTTGTCGGAGGGCGCAAACCATTCGCCCTTCATGTGCTCAGCGGCAAACTTGATATGAAGCATCTTCTCAGCCATCGCCCCACCTGGCACCATGGCCAAAACGACCGGCTCTTCGTGATGAGCTATTCGCAAGTGGCTCATGCGACCGGGCAGATTAGTGGAATGGCCAATCTTGATCGGTCCGGCGACACCAAATCGGATAAAGTAGACCTTCGATTTCATGTCAGCCCTCCGCCGCTCTAAGCTCGGCCATGCCTTCGGCCACCTTTTTGAGCGCGGCGGCTCGCCTATCGCAGAGCTTCGCGACGGTGCAGCCCGTCGGCTCAAGAATTTCGTTTGCCAGGGCGTCGTCTGCGAATGCCAGCAAGGCCATCAAAATCGGGCCGCTGGGGTCGTGATTTCCGCTCATTAAATTGTCGATCGTGCTGGCGGAGCAATTGAGCCCCTCTCGCAGTTGCTCCCGGGTAAGAGCGCGGCAGTTCACCCGCCGCCACAGCGCATCGCTGATCGTCTTTCCCAAACTTTTGGGCGAATTGGCCCGATACTTCACGCGAACCTCCGTTGCAGATTTCGACTGCAACGAAAGGCGCGGCGCGGCCGCCAAGGCAGAGGGATGCTGGAACCGATTGGAACGATTGTGGAGAGAGTTATGGACCGTTTGGCGCGGCAACGCCGGGCGGTCGACACTGAGATTTCGGAGAGCGGTAGCGGCGGAGCGCATCAGACACTCCGCCGCCAGGCGTTGGCGTGGAACACCAACGCGGCCGCGCAGGTACAGGAGGCACAGCCCTGCACGGTGATCGATTTTTGATAGGGCCGCATTACGCGGCCCTCTTTGCAAAGAAGTCTTCCGGCTTCAGTTCGGGAAAGCTCTCCAGCAGCCTCTGCTGATGCTTCGCCGGGACGAGCCCGTCCGTGCCCCCCTTTTCCTTGGAATAGGTCCAGCAATAGACCCTCTGGAGGCTCAGATTGAGCGCCTTGGCCACCGCTTTCGGGCCGCCGCATTTGGTGATGACGTGTTCCGCGATCGTGTCCATACCGGATATTTACGATATTCGGTAATTACGTTCAAGGGAAATTACCGATGTCCGTTAATGACGCTTTTCCGGAATCCGTGAACAATGCCGCAATGCGGAAAACTGATTCGAACCTGAGGCATGCATGGGTGGCGCATCGGCTCGAAGAACTCGGGCGGAAGCGCAGGGAGTTGGCTGACGCTCTATCCTTAACGCCATCGCGCGTTACGGAAATTCTGAAGGGAACGCGCCAGGTATCCGCACTCGAGTCCAGGCTGATGGCCAAATTCCTAAAGATGCCGGAGCCACAGGTTCTGTTTCTGCTCGATAATCCAGCTGGATCATGGGTTGGCGAGACTCGCGGACCACAAGGGATATTCGAAGAGGAGAAAAGAAAGCTATCCCTGGGCGATGACGGCCGTCATGATTCGGGAACCATTAACCACCCGGCCATAAGATCGAATTCACCCTCATGGGATCGGGAGCCTAGCGAACAAGAGGCTGCTCTTCCCGCCTCCAACGTGTCTCCTGCGGAGATGCCGAAGCGGCTTGACCCCTACAGGGCAAAACGTGTGCCGCTGCTCGGCATGGCGCAGGGCGGCGGCGACGGTTCGTTCATTTTGAATACGGGTGAGCCGATAATGTTCGTTGAACGCCCCATTGGTCTCGCCGGCCGTGACCGTGTTTACGCCCTCAGGGTTGAGGGCAATTCGATGTATCCGATCCATGAGGATGGTGATCTCATTTTCGTTGATCCGGGGAGAAAGGCGTATCCGGGCCGGGACGCTGTTATCGAACTCTATTCCGAGCAGGAATACGAGAACCAGACCCGCGCGCTTCTGAAGCGGATCGTCGCGGTCAATGGTGAATTCATAATCGTTAAGGAAATGCAGCCCAAGGAGCGGGAATTTCGGATCCCTCGGGCAAAAATAAAAGCTCTACATTTGGTGCTGAAGAACAGCGAAATGTACTGATCTTAGGTCTGGGGGAGGTCCGCCTTGCATCGGAAAACTCTCGTCTCCCTATCAATGGCGGCGGCATTTTGGGTCGCGGCGAATGGCGCGCTAGCCGCCTCCGCTTCCGACAGTGCGGCCGACGCAGCTGCCAAACAGATCTACGACGCACTTAATCCTGAGACTGCGCTCAGCCAGATCATCGTTGGTGAACTGTCTCCGGCCACGCCGCCGCCGACAGATCCAGTTGCGCGCCTGCTCAAAGCCACCGAGGCCGGGACGGCCCAAGGTATCAACGAGATCCCCGGCGCCTTGGTCTGCCCTGACTTCGACACGACGCGCCGTGTATTCGCCTGGATAAATGACGCTTACCAGGAGCGTCTCGCCGACGCCTTCACTGGCGGTCAGTCACAATTGCTTCAACGCCCGCAATCTGGGCCGAACCTGGCGCTCTATGGGTGTTCGATCATTCCTGCCGGCACGGCGATCGAGATCGGAGAAGGCACAAGCGGGCAAATACCGGTGGTGCGAGCGACAGTCGATGGCAAACTGATCCAAGGCGTCACGCTTGGGGACATGATCGAATAAGAGCGGCCGCATCCGCACAGGCGCCAAGCATTTCCTATCACTCTGCGGTTCGACACCTCGAGGTCGCCCAAACCAGCCGAAGTGGAGCGGATCTCTCCGGCCAACGGCACGTTTAGCTAGCAAATCACGAAATTGTTTCTTCGTAAAAAAGTGGCCTCGGCAGCCGCCGGAAAATCTTTTTTCCGTTTTTCGTTATTTCTCGCTTGCGCTGAATTACCGAATATCGTAAATCCTATCTCACCAGCCGATTGCTGGATGGCAGAGCCCCAACCCCCAAGGGAGGACGCCATGAAGTGAACCCCTCGCAGCCCCGGCGCCGCCCCCATCCCCAAGGCGCCGGGGCAAGCGGGAGAGATGGGAGACAGCGATGAACCGCGTTGCACAGCTTCAAACAGCTTACGATTGCAAGGTCCCGGCCGATCTGATGGCCGCCGCCAAAGCGGCCGACAAGGCAGACGCCGAGGCCGCGAAGGCCGCCGATCCCGTCGCCGCCATTCGCACAGAGATTGATCAGCTGCAGTTCGAGGTCGACGGCGACAACCGTCTGATTGCCGCTCTCCGCGCCCTGTTGGATGAAGCAACTGGCGACATCATCACCATCGCCGAGACAAATTCCGAATTCCGTCTTTACCGCGGCGAAGCCCATCCCCGCCGCGACCTCAACTACCGTCTGCGCCGCGCTGTCGAGCGTGCCGATGAAGCCGAAAGCGATCTCTGCGCGCTTCGGAAGGACCTGCGCTGGCACCTCGCCGGCCTGGACCGGGAGGCCGCGTGATGTCCCTCTCTGCCTTTCAAACCATCGAAGCAATCAAAGCCGCCGGCACACGGGGCGATACCCGCGAGTTCTCGCGTCTCTATATCGAGAGTTCTATTGGCCTCGATGCTGCGCGGAGAGCCTTCTGTCTTGGTCAACAGCTTGGTGCCTGGTTGGCCCGCCGCGAGGCCGGCACTCAAACCGCGAGTGTCCAGCAATGACCAGCTACGCAACCGACGGCAAGTGCCACAACGCCGAGCCCGGCTCCTTCGGCCACGAATGCGGCAAGCCCGCGACTTGGATCGGCGGGAAGCCCGACGGTTTCCGGTCTGGCTTCTGCGATCACTGCAAGGATCATGGAAGTGAGGCTCGCTTTTTCGAAGACTGGAAGCGCATCGATCAGCGCCGGGTCGCCGTCACTAATCTCCTGACATCGATCGATCAGCTCAAAGCGGCCTTCGGCGCGCCCGGCGACTATGGCTATGGGACCCGCGAAGGCAAAGCTCTGTTTTCGGTTTATCAGGCAGCCGCTGCCTTCAAGACCATCGCCACCACCCCGCAAGAGCATCACCAGAATGAGTTGCGGGAAGCCCTCAAAGCCTGCCGGGTTGAAAATCTCCTCGTGCAGGCTGGAAGCCTCACCTTGCTGCGCAATGCTCTTGTCGCAAATAACCAACGCATTGACGCCGCCATCGCCAAAGCGGAGGGCCACGCCAATGGGTAAGCCCGGCATCGGCTTCACGCATCCCGACCGCCTCGCCGCAATCGGCGCGGTCTTCTGGGCCGCCATCATCGTCGCCGCAATCTACTACTGGGACCTGATATGACCGATCGCTTTTCAGGCATCGTCGCCGGCCTCGCCCTTCTCTTCGGCATCATCTGCGCTTTCGTGAGGTAACCATGGCCAAGATCCGCCACTTGCATACTGCACAGCGCACTGAGCAACAGGCCGCCGCCGCTGTCGCCCAGGCGCGCATGCTCGATCCCACCCGTTTCACCATGCTCTGCCGCCATCCCGGCTATTGGCGGGGTGCCGCCAAGGTCCGCGAGGATATGGCCGATCTCTGCACGAAGGCGGACGACATGGTCAGCGATGACGCGCTGCGTCACATCCGCATTGCCGGCGAATATCTCGCCGAAGCGGACCGCCTCTCCAACCGAACTTAACGCCTGCCGTTAAGTCGCCAATCACCAGCCCTGCCGCGACCAATAGGGACCGCATAAATGAGCGACATCATCTCCTTCCAGAACCCGGGCCTGATCGACAAGGCCGCCATCACCACCATCGGCGTGTCCGTCAAGGAAGGGCCTAACCCAATTGGGTTTTTCGGTACCGGCCTGAAATACGCCATCGCCATCATTCTGCGCGGTGGTGGCGAGATCACCATCCATCGCGGTCTCGAAGAGATGACGTTCTCGACTGTCCAGGAATCGATCCGAGGCAAGGAGTTCGGCATCGTCACTCTGAACGGCCAGCCGCTTGGTTTCACCGATGAGCTCGGCAAGACCTGGCAGCCGTGGATGGCGGTCCGCGAACTCTACTGCAACATGAAGGATGAAACCGGAGAGTGCGCCGTCGGCATGATGGAGCCGGCGGAAGGCAAGACCACGATCTGGGTCAACTGGAAGCCGTTTTCGGATGCCTTTGCCAAGCTCGGCAGCATCATCTTGCAGACGACGCCGTTCATCGAGACAGGTGTCGCGGAGATCCATCAGGGTGGTGGCCACGATATTTTCTATCGCGGTGTCAAGGTTGGGCTCCACGATAAGCACTTCGCCTATACCTACAACATGAAGAAGGCCCAGGACCTGACCGAGGATCGGACCCTTCGGTATACGTTCTGCACACTTCATGACATCGCTCGGGCCGTGCTGGGTTGCGAGGATGCAGAGTTCATCGAACGCTGGCTGTCGCGTGGCAACGACTATGCCGAGCACACCCTCGATCTCGATATCAGCACTGAACCGTCACCGGCTTTTCTCGTCGCGGCCCGCAACGTTCTTTCCGACACGTCGCGGCCGTGCAATCCCACGGCATCAAAGGTGCTCGCCAAATATGAGCCGTTGCCGATCCCGGTCCCATGCAGCTTGACGGCAATGGAGCAAGCCGAACTCGACCGTGCCATCGCCTTCTGCCGCGAGATCAATTACACCGTCGACGAATACCCCATCATCGTCATGGATGCCCTCGGGCCGTCTGTCCTGGCGCAGGCAGATCGCGACAAGCGCGCCATCTTCCTCTCCCGGCAGGTATTTCAGATCGGCGACAAGAAGCTTGCTCATGCCCTGATCGAGGAATGGGCGCACATCAAGCACGGCCACAACGATCTGACATATGGCTTCCAGACCTGGATCTTCGAGCAGCTGGTCCATGTCGGAAAACAGCTTGTCTTTGAACGCCAGCAGGCATCGGGCTGCCAGGTGGCGGCATGAAGGCGCTCGTATTTGACGTCGAAACCACCGGGCTGCCTAACTACCGGCTACCTTTCGATGACCCGTCGCAACCCCGCGTCGCTTCGATCGCCGCCATCCTGGTCGACGGCGACGGCGCTGAGATCTCGACTTTGGAGGCATTGATTAGCCCCGACGGCTGGGAGATGCCGGCTGATCTCGAAAAGCTGCATGGCCTCAGCACGGATATCCTCAAAGCCGACGGCCGTCCCGTTGCTGAGGTTCTTAATGATTTTGCCGCTGCTGTGGAGCAATGCGACTTGCTCGTCGCCTACGGCATCCAGTTCGATCTGAAACTCGTCCGGGGCGAATGGGTCCGTGCCGGGCTGCCAAGTCGCGGGAAACGGCTGCCGGAATTCTGCGTCATGAAAGCGGTGACGCCAATCTGCAAGATGCCGCCAACCGAAAAGATGCTTGCCGCCGGCATCAATGGCCCAAAGACGCCAAAGCTTGCCGAGGCGATCAAAATCATCTTTGGCGAGGAAATGGACGGCGCCCATCGAGCCATCCACGACGTCCGCGCCACGATCCGCCTTTTTCACCATCTCAAAACCCTTGGTCTCGTTAACGTGGGAGTGCCGCTATGAATGCGCCCGTTCAGTTTGGAAAAATCAGTAAGCCCGGCTTTTATGACCTCCCGATGGATGAATACCACGGGCAATGCTGCATCGGCCCCTCGGTCTCCGGATCGGGCCTGGTCATGATCGAGCAGAAATCGCTGGCGCATTTCTGGCAGCAGTCTTCTCTCAACCCTAATGCCACGCCGAAGAAAGATACGCCCGCGCTGCGCATCGGCCAGGCCGCGCATACGATCATCCTTGAAGGTGAGGAAAAGTTCCGCAAGACCGTGGTTGTCAAGCCGGAGGGCCACGACGGCCGCACCAAGGAAGGCAAGGCATGGCTCGCCGAGCATGCGGGGCTTGCCGAAGCGGGGACGCCGATCATCAGTCATGACGACTGGCTCATGCTGAAAGCCATGGCGGCATCGATTGCGGCCCATCCACTTGCCCGCCAGGCCTTCGCCGATGGATCGCCGGAAAAGACTTGCATCTGGCAGGATAGCCAGACCGGTATCTACCTGAAGACCCGGCCTGACTGGTTCCCGAGCGGAAGCCGCTTCTTCCCCAATTACAAAACCACGAGGAACGCGCGGCCGGACAAGTTCGAGCGAGACGCCTTCGACCTCGGTTACCACCAGGGTGCGGCCCTCTGCATCGACATCCTGACCGCCCTCGGCATCGATAACCCGATCTATTTCTTCGTCGCCCAGGAGAAGGAGCCACCTTACGTGACGACGGTGGCCACGATGAAGGATGCCGCCCTGGATTGGGGCCGCCTGCAGAATCGTCACGCCCTCGACCGCCTTCACGCCGCCCTCGATGCCGGAGAATGGCCGGGATACTCGGAGGGCGTCGTCGAGATCGATATGCCGGCATACATCGAACGGCGCCTCGACCAGCGCCACGAATCCGGCCAGTTCACCAATACCGTTGTCGGAGTTTAAAAAATGAGCAAGCAAGCCGTCGCGCTGCAATCTCACCTCGGTGGGCGCCCCGCCGCCCCGGCCAGCCAGGCTACCCATATCGAGCAGAGCCGGGCCATTGCCGAAGTCCAGGCGATGGTCATCGTCGCTCAGAACATTCCCCGGTCGGAACCGATGGCGATCTCCAAGATCATGGAGAGCTGCGGGCAGAAACTGCTGGCCGAGCGTGCCTTCTTCAAGTTCCCCCGCGGCGGCCAGACCGTTTCCGGCCCCTCGATCCATCTGGCGACCGAGCTGGCCCGCTGCTGGGGCAACATCGATTACGGCATCAAGGAACTATCCCGGAACGACGATAAGGCGGAATCCGAGATGATCGCCTTCGCCTGGGACGTTCAGACGAATACCCGGGCGGAGACAAGCTTCATCGTGCCGCACAAGCGCGACAAGAGGGGCGGTGCCGAAACACTCACCGACATGCGGGATATCTACGAGAACAACGCCAATAACGGCGCCCGCCGGCTCCGCGAAATGATCTTCCGCGTCATCCCGCCCTACGTCCGGTACCAGGCCGAAGATGCCTGCCGGCAGACACTGGAAAAGGGCGAGAGTTCGGAGCCACTGCCGGTTCGCATCGCCAAGATGTTGAAAGCCTTCGCCGAAATCAGCGTCTCGAAGGAGCGGATCGAAGCCAAGATCGGCATGAAGGCCGAAGCAATGACCACGCAGGATCTCGTCAATCTGAGGATCTCGCTGCAGTCAATCAAGCGTCAGGAAGTTTCAGCCGAGGAAGAATTCCCCTCTGTCGCGGCCGCAACGCTCGCTGCGGAACTGGCCGGCGCCCAGCAGAAGCAGGAGGCCGGCGACAAGTCGCTTGACCAGGAACCGGGCGGCGTCAAGGAAGGCCAGCAACAGGCCGCTTCGCAGGAAGACGCCAAGGCCGAGGATCCCAGGAAGCCTGAGGGCAGCAGCACCGCCGCCGAACCGCCAATGGCAGACGCCGATCAGGTCAAGATGCTGCGCGTCGGCCTCAAGGAAGATGGCTCAACCGACTGGGAAGCTTGGTGCAAGGAAGCCAGCACCATCATCGGCAAGGCCCGGTCCGACGACTGGCTGAAGCTTTGGGCCTCCACGCATGAGACGACCCTTTCCAATCTCAAGATCGCCCAGCCGACCTGGGAGGTGAAAATCCAGAAAGCCATCAAGGCCCGGTTCGGCGAGCTGGCCGCTCAAACGCAACTCAACCCCTGAGGACAACATGGATGGAATGGAAGAAGCCGCCCAACCGGCGGCAGACCAGCCCGAAGCCGAGACGCCCGCCGACGAATATGCCGTCGTGGAGATCTTCGGCCACCGCAGTCATGCCGGCCGGATCATGGAGGTAGACCGCTTCGGCGCCAAGATGCTCCGCGTCGACGTTCCCAACGAAGGCGATTTCGAGAAGGGATATGTCAGCCACTTCTACGGCGGTGGCGCGCTCTTCTCCGTCACGCCGACGGATCTCGCGACGGTCAAGCGGATGAACGCGCCCTATCGGCCGCCTGGCTACAAGTCGCTGCCCGCACCCGACGACGAAGATCCCGATGACGACAATATGAGCGCGTCCGAATCCTTCGATGATGACGATCTCACTTTCTGAGGAACCCCAATGTCAGCACTCGCCAGAATGAAAGCCCTCACGGCCGCCGCCGATCAATTCAACGGTTGCGTCTCGCAGGTCGAAGCCACCCTCCGTGAACTGTGCCTGCGGAGAGACCTGCTCGTCGCCGAAACCCGGGATTTCGGGATCCTGAAGGACGAAGCCGAGGCCATGTTCGCCAAGATCAAGTTCGAGGTGACCATGCCGGCGCCGGAGCCCGCGGCCGAAGTCGGCCAGCCCGACGCAGCCCAGCCCGCTCCCGCCCCGTGGGAAACCAACACCGGAGCCGATCATGACGAACCGCTCAGCAGTGATGCTTAATGGCGACCGCCGGCGCCCTCATCAATCTGGCCTTGGCGACGCTCTGCCTTGCCTTCGGCGCCAGGTTCACCTTGGAGTGGCTCGACAGTTGGGGCACGCAGGATCGAAACGCCCTCTTGGATCGATCGGCGGCGGCAGCCGGCATGATCATCCTGTTCGGGGCGGCCGGCATCTTCGGCTTTTCCGCCTGGGTGTGCATCGAAATGGCGTTCAGCCGATGAATAAGCCGGACGTGACCATTTTTGCCGATGCCTCGGTCGATCCGAAGACCAAGGTTGCCGGCTGGGCGTCCTGGCTGAAGGCGGACGGCCAGAGATCGGTCACCGTCAGCGGCATAGTCAAGGAGCCGGTCGCCGATGTCATGCACGCCGAGCTGATCGCGATCGCCAACGGGCTTGCGGTAGCGAAATCACGCGGCCTGATTTCACGGCACGTCATGCTCCAAAGCGACTGTTCTGCGGCCTTAACCGCGATCTGCATGGTCATCCCTCGCACTATCGAGAGGCCGGCTCCTGGCGGCCATCAGATCGATGCCCGGGCCAAGATCACTAAGCGCCAACGCAAGGGGCTCAAAGTGATCGCCGAATTGCTGGCCGGCCTGGAGGTATCAGTCCGCCACGTCAAAGGGCACAAGAAAGGCGACGGGCGCAATTGGGTAAACCGGCAGTGCGACGGGCTTGCCAAGAAGCATATGCGTGAGCTGCGGCAACAGGTCAATGCAGGTCAGACCGGCTTACCTGGGGCTGATGTGGTTCCAAATGGAGGCCGCGATCGCGCACCAGACAAGGAAGCCAAACATCAAGCCCAGCGCCACGGCCGCCCTCACAGCCGCGGGGAATGTGGCAATCGTGTCGAAGTAGGGATTCCAGACCAGGTAGGCGATGGCAGGATATCCGATCAGATAAAGAGAGAGCAGGCGAGCCTTAGGGCTGCCACGCTTACTCCAGGAGAAATACGTCCCGGCAACACCAGCGCCGACGATCATCAGGAGAAACACCCCTGCCGCGCCATATGCCGGCGACGCCATGAGGTTATCGGCGAAGTCCATAAGCGCCTCCCCGATCGGACATTGTCATGATCAATTCCCCCATCATCTACAGCGGCGCCATGGTGCGCGCACTGCTGGACGGACGCAAGACCATGACCAGGCGGCTTCGGTGGAAACTGGTCAAGCGCGGCCCCCATCCTGACGGCGCCATTTGCTTTACGAATTGGAACTATGTGAGGCCCGGAGACCGTCTTTGGGTCCGGGAGAATTGGCGGGCTGAGGCTCGGTACGACAAGTTGAAGCCCCGAGAAATCCCTGCCGGCTCGCTGATCAGCTATGAGGCCGACTACGATCAAGAGCCCAACGACGGATGTCGAGGCAAGCTCCGGCCCGCGATCTTTCTGCCTCGCTGGGCCTCGCGGATGACGCTGACCGTCACGGCGGCGAAAGTCGAGCACCTGCCGGATATCAGCGAAGAGGACGCGATCGCTGAGGGTTTCACCGCCGGCAAGCTCGATGATGGTTTCGGCCCCCGAGACATTGGCGACGGATGGACAATCGAAAGCCCCGGCGGATGGGCCTCGGCAGCCGGCCATTTTCAAAAGCTTTGGTGTGAGTTGCATGGCTTCGATTCCTGGGACCAAAACCCCGAGGTCGTCGCGCTGAGCTTCACCGTGCACAAGAGCAACATCGATCAGTTGAGCGAGGTAGCTTAATGCTCCGGAAAATCCTCAAGAGCCTTGTCGATTGTCTCGCGCGCGATTTCGGCAAAGTGCTGAGCTGGCCAGGTTGCCATGTCCACGCCTCCGGGCGCGCTCACGACGTGTATCGGCATCCTCATTTCGATGAGCGCATAAGTGTTCTTAAACCGCTCCACCATTTCGGGGGTGACAGGCCTAGCGGTGAAATTGCCGCCGCAGGAATGATCCGTGGCGAACGACACCAGCACGTCGAAATCGAATCCTCTGTAATGCTCGGTCATCGAGCCCTCCCATTGTTGCTGGTCAAAAGCCTGCCATTTCATCGGCCCAACAGCAAGTGCATGAAGGGGTATGCATAATGGCTGACGTCACCGGACCGATCTCCACGCTGCCGGGCTCCTATCACTCCCTCCCCGAGGGCACCAAATGCGACGCTCACCCCGACCGTGACGCCGTCGCGCGTGTCCAGGGAGAGACGGATTCTTTCGGCTGTGAAATGGACGATCTGTGCGAGGAATGCCTTGCCGAGCACCGCCAGGCTATCCGTTCTCCTGAGGCTCGAACGGGGACGTGCGACTGGTGCAAACAGGAAGCGACGGATATCGCGGACACCCGGGACCCTGACGAAGGCTCATGCGGTCCCGTCTATCGGATCTGCGGGAAATGCCGAAAGAACCAATCAGATCGACTTCGGCAGGAGATGGAGGAAGACGACCATCTCCATGGCTACGACGATTTCGACTTCGACGATCCTTCAGATTGGGACTAAAGCCGGCATGACCTCACCCGCGCCTCAGATCCTCAGCCTTGATCTCAAAATAGATGTTGATCAGCCTGGTCGGCGGCATCTCCGCGTATTTACGCTCGCAGATGGCTTTGATCTCGTCCAGGTGCTGGCGCAAAGCCTTCTCCGTCGCCGCCGCGTCTGTGGCTCCATAGACGTCGCGCAAGACCGGATGAGCGATCTTGAAAATTGCTCGCGCGCCCATGTCGTCGCCGATGATGCGGAACTCGTGGGGCGAGATGCTGGGTTCGTCGTGGAGTTTCAGGGGCATGTGGCTCGTCCGGTTAACGCGGGTCTGGATACAGCGTTTAACCACATCCCCATCCGGCACGCCACCTTGGCAGCCTTAAGCCAAGTCCTCGACCTTGACCAGGATCAGCCCATCGAACTCCAAATCCCCGAGGGCATGCTTCTTCTCGGCGATTCGCTGAATGTCGAGCTCAAATTCTCGATAGATCGAAATGAGCATCTCGGGGCCGGGCTCCGGCAAGTTGACAAGCTCAAGAAGCGCGGCCCGCGAAACGCCCATCGGGACCAACCGGCTATCCTCCGTCGCGCGGAACGTGACGATATCGCGATCATGGTCATACCGGGCTGTTTTCCCAAACACGAGCATGGCGGAACCCTCTCGGTAGCTGCCTATCCGGATTCCTACGCCTGTTCCGAACTGCAAGCAATGGTGACAGCATAATGGCTCGCAAGAAGCTCGTTGCTGACCTTTTGTGCGGTGCCGGCGGATCGTCCACCGGGGCGATGCGGTGGCTCTCATGAGCGGCAGATCCCTTCGCGTTCTGATTGGCTGCGAGTTCTCCGGCATCGTCCGTCGCGCATTTGCCGCCCGTGGCCATGACGCTTGGTCATGTGACCTTGTCCCAGCCGAGGATCGAAGCAATCGGCATATCATCGCCGATATCCGAGACATCCTGGGCGATGGCTGGGATCTGCTAATGGTGGCCCACCCGCCCTGCACCCGGCTGTGCAACAGTGGTCTGCGCTGGCTATCAGCACCGCCCAAGGGCCGCACCTTGCAGGAAATGTGGCGGGATCTCGACCAGGCGGCGGCGCTGTTCTCGGCCTGCTGGAACGCCCCGATTGAGCGTGTCTGCGTTGAAAACCCGATCATGCACCGCCATGCACGCGAACGGATCATCGGCTATCAGAGGCCTGCCCAGTTCATCCAACCCTGGCAGTTCGGCCATCAGATATTCAAGCGGTGCGGCCTCTATCTGCGAAATTTGCCGGCACTGATCCCGACCCAAGTTCTGACCCCGCCAGCATTTGGCACGCCTGAGCACAAAGCTTGGTCGCGAATCCACCGTATGCCGGCTTCACCTCATCGTGCCCGCGAGCGCAGCCGCTTCTATACCGGCATCGCCGAGGCTATGGCTGACCAGTGGGGCGGTGTCGCCACGGATAGCGAGGGGATGGAAGTGGCATGAGCGGCAAACCAAAACACGGCCTCTCGTACGATCCGGAATATCGAGCCTGGCAGACGATGCGCCTGCGGTGTCTCAACCCGAAAAATCAGGCCTACCCGGATTACGGCGGCCGGGGCATTACGGTCTGCGCCCGCTGGCTGACATCACCGGCAGCTTTCCTGGCGGACATAGGGCCGAAGCCGTCACCTAAGCATGAGCTCGGCAGGCTTGACGTGAACGGACCGTATGAGCCGGGCAACTGCCGCTGGGTGCTCCGGAAGATCAACGACCGAAACCGACGCAGCAATCATTGGATCGAGATCGACGGCGTCCGCAGGACAATAGCGGAATGGTGCGAGATCACGGGATTGCCGCACGACACTGTGACCAAGCGGCTCAGAGCGGGCTGGCCACCGGAGAAGGCATTCAGTGAGCCGCTTCAAAAACGTGGCCCTTGGCGCCGACGCAAGGCGTGTGTCGCCGCCATCATGGCCGACGCCGCGCCGAAGCCGCGCGAGAAGGCCGCGAACGCCGAAGAAAAGGAGGTCGCTTAAATGCAAGACTTACACTCCATCTTTCTGTGGATGCTGATCGGTCACTGCCTCGCCGACTATCCGCTGCAGGGCGACTTCCTGGCAAAGGCGAAAAACCACCGCATGGAAATTGGCCGAGAGCTGGCCTTCTGGGCCCTGCCTGCTCACGGGCTGATCCACGGGGGCGCTGTGCTCGCGGCCACCGGCTCACCGTTGCTGTGCATCCTGGAAGCTGTCGCGCATTGCGTCATCGACCGCGCCAAGTGTTCGGGCAAGATCACGTATGGTCAGGATCAGATGCTACACGTCGGCTGCAAGGCCGTCTGGCTGGGGATCTATGCGGGGTGGCTCCGGTGAAATACGGCCAAGCAACCATTCCCTGGACCGTCAGCTGGTCCGGCGAGGACAGCTTTTTCATCGCTCCCTGCCCCTATGCCGCGGGCCGTCCCGCCCTCTGCCAGCCGGAAAGGCCCGGCGACGGCCGGCCGCTGTTTGCGAAACCTCACTCCTGCCGGCAGCGCAAGGCGATGTTTCACCGCTTATGCGACATCTGCGGCCGGACCCTGCATGCTCACACCCTCGTATCCATGAGCCAGGAATCGCCGCGCGAGGTCCCCGGCCTGGGCTTCTTCCCGCTTGCGGTCGAGCCGATGGTGCACCGGCATTGTGGCGCGGAAGCGCTGCGCCATTGCCCCAGCCTGAAGCGCCAGCAGGCCAACGGCACGCTGCGGATTCGACAGGTCTTCCAGTTCAAGCTGATCGCTCAGCTGCTCAACGAAGCCGCCACGAAGGAATTCGCCGGCGCGTCTGCGTCAGGCGCCGTCGGCCACCTAAAGCTGGCGATCATCAAAGCCACGGATCGGGACATCAAATGGCTGGGTGCGGCATGAAGGTTACCTGCCCATATTGCAGCTCGGCGGCAGAGCTGATCGGCGAGCATCCGGCGGGAGCCTGGGTGTGCACCGGGGAACCGACGTGTGACGCGTATTGCGGCGCCGACAAGCACGGCCGCCCGATCGGCACGCTTGCTAACGCCGACCTACGCCGGGCCCGCGCCGCAGCCCATATGGCGATTGCCCGGCTGCCCATCCGCTTGAAGGCCGCCCGCCGGCGCATCGCCAAGGAACTCAACATCGCCCTGACCGACTGCCACGTCGACCGCCTGACCGAGGCGCAATGCTGGCGGGTGGTCGAGATCTGCAACCGAGAGAAGAAGGCAGCATGAGCGAGCTTTTCCTGAAACGCGACGCATCCTATTTCAGCCACAACATGCGGTCTTCGCTGACCCGTGAATGGGACGCTGATCTGCCCTGCGCGCTCCTGATCGGCCACAATCCGAGTTTCGGCAATGGCTTCATGGATGATCCATCTATCCTTCGGATGATCACCCTCACGAAAGCCGGCGGATTTGGCCGCTTCATCCTCATGAACATCATTCCTTTGGTATCGCCCGTCCCTCGCGATGCCTGGGAATGGGCGAAAACGAAGGCGGCTGATGTCTGGCTGCAAGCAAACAGGGTTGCGATCCGAGATCAGGCTCAGTTGGCGTCCAAGATCATCGTCTGCTTTGGCGCCATTTGTCAGGACGTCGAGTTCGCGATCGACCTCCTCGAGGACATCAAAGGCAAGCACGAGCATTTTTGGTGCTGGGGCACCAATGCCGACGGATCGCCCAGACATCCGATGGCACGCGGCCGTCATCGCATACCTGACAATCAGGAACTCGTTATTTGGAGCCAGACATGAAGAACCTGGATGCAATCCTCGACGACCGGGTTGCCATTGTCGGCACGTCGGGCTCCGGCAAGACCTATGCCGCGAAGACACAGGCCGAACGGCTGCTCGATATGGGCGTCAGGCTTTGCGTGGTGGACCCATTGGGAGTGTGGTTCGGGCTGCGTTCGAACGCATCCGGCGACGGGCCCGGCTATCCAGTGGTCGGTTTCGGCGGACGGCACGCGGATGTGCCCCTGACTGAGCAAGCCGGTACCGCGCTGGCCGAGTTGGTCGCGGCTGGCGATTTTTCCTGCATCGTGGACCTGTCGGAGCTTTCCGGCCAAGGATCCCGACGCCGTTTCATGCGCGACTTCGCCGAGGCGATCTATGCGAAGAACCGGCAGCCGTTGCATCTTATCCTCGATGAAGCCGACCTCTGGGCGCCGCAGAAGCCGATCGAGCCCGCTGCCCAGATCCTCGGCTCCCGGATTGACGAGATCGTGCGGCGCGGCCGTGTTCGCGGCTTCGTGCCCTGGCTGATCACCCAGCGGCCGGCCGTGATCCACAAGGATGTCCTGTCCCAGCTCGATGTCCTGATCGCCATGAAGCTGACCTCGAGCCAGGATCGGAACGCCCTGCAGGCCTGGATTGACGGCCAGGCCGACAAGGCGGACGAAAAGCGGATCATCGCCGGCCTGCCGAAGCTGCAGGTCGGTGCCGGCATCGTCTGGGCGCCAGGCCATGGGATCCTGGTCGAACACAAGTTCCCCCGGATCCGGACCTTCGATAGCTCCAGAACGCCGAAGCGCGGCGAGACGATCAAAGGTCCGGCAAAGCGCGCCAGCACCGATCTCACGGCCATAAGGGCCCAGCTGGCCACCGTGGAGGCCGAAGTGGCGGCAAACGATCCTGTGGCCCTCCGGCGGAGGATTGTGGAGCTGGAGAAGGCCGCCAAGGGCACGCAGAACCATGCCGAGGTCGAGAAGGCCGGCGCCGACGGCTACGAGCGGGGCTATGCCGCCGGCGTCGCCTCTCAGCGTCGCGTCATGATGGAGACCAGCGGCAAGGTGGCCCGCTGCATCAATGAGATCCTGCTCCAGACGCAGCACATTCATGATGCCGTCAACCCGCCGATCGGCGTGCAAGGAGCGCCAAACCCTCAACCAATCGCGGACGTAGCTCAGCCGGTAGAGCATCGGCCTTCCAAGCCGAGTGTCGCGGGTTCGACCCCCGTCGTCCGCTCCAACCCTCTATCGACACACATCACCGGGCTTCCCCCAGCAAAGCAGCGCATTGTCGATGCCCTACGCTGGTTGGAGACCGTTCGTATTGAGCAGGCCAACAAGACCCAACTTGCGCTCCTGGCGGATCAAAGCCCAACCAGCTCCGGCTATGCTAACAACCTCGGGGCGCTGCGATCGGCCGGGCTGATCGAATACCCCGCCAGTGGTAAGGTGGCCTTGACCGATGCTGGACGGCGCAAGTCCAATGAGCCGGAACGACCGGCAACATCTGCCGACCTTCACGCCACACTGCAGCGGCAGCTACCGCCAGCCAAATGGCGAATTCTCGAGGCCCTGATCGGCGCCTATCCCGTTCATCTTTCCAAGGCGGACCTGGCGGAGCAATCCGGCCAGTCCGCCACGTCGAGCGGGTACGCCAACAATCTCGGGTCTCTCCGGTCGCTGGGCTTCATCGACTACCCGTCGGCCGGCATGGTGGTCGCGCTCTCCGTCCTTTTTATCGAAGGGTGACGTAATGGCCGATATCGACACGACCAAAATCCAGCCAGTTGAAAAGTGCGGCGCGGTCAGCCGATGCATGACATCGCCGGCAAGCTACGCAAGTTATATGCGCACGCACGGCGACAAGACAAAATCGCAAATCGCGAAATATGCGCTTGAGCAACTGGAAACCGCGCGCCGCAAAGACGTCGAGGCTCATGAAAAGAACCGGCCGGCCATGGAGATCAATAAAGTCATCCGGCTGCGGATTGAAAGTCTCATGGCCGAGGTCGGCATGCCGGCGAAGTGGTCAGAGCGCGACACCAAATCCCGCGCGCGATATCCGCGTTCCATCACGATGGAGGCCGGATATCTCAACGATCTCAGAAAGCATGTGCCCACTGACGATGGCTTCGACTATGCCACCTCAACCTATGAGCGGCTGAAGCGCGATTATGACGCCTATGCCGAGGCCGGGAAACTGGAAGACCAGCAGGCCCAATCGGCACGCCAGCAAGCGGAAGAGCGGCGGAAAGCGGAACGCCGGGCCAACCTGGAGCTGGCTGCCATTATCCTCCGTTACGACCTCGATCCAGATAGTGATTGGCAGGACATCCTCGATGCGCTCCGCACCAAGGACCAGCGGCTCGACCTCGCCGTCGCGATGCGTCGGGTGCGGGGCGACTGGTCCGATGGCCCCGGCCCTGTCAGCGTGGCTCTCGACCGCTTCAAGATCGTGACGGATCAGGACAAGGAGATCGCCAACGATATCGTCGGCTGTCTGAATAGCTGGGATGGCGACGGCCGGACATTCCGAGACACGTCCTGGAATTATGACCGTCTCTTCGCATCCGTCGAGGACACTCAGCTCTCTGCCGACATCCAATTGGCATACGAGCGGAGCGACCGGGAATGAAACCCGGCCGCGTTCCCTGCCTCGTCCCCTTCTGCCGCCGGACCGCCAGCCGGGAGAAGTTCCCCGACAGCGAGATCATTTGCGGGAAGTGCTGGCGGTTGATCAGCCGGGCGACCAAAGCCAGACGCCGCAGGGTGCAAAAGCTCTGGAACCGGGTCGATGCTCGGGCACAGCGGGAGCTGGAAGTGCATGGCGGCGTGCACGTACTGACCATGCGGCGATGGGATCGCTGCCAAGCATTGAACAATGCGATCTGGGAGCGGTGCAAAAAAGAAGCGATCGAGAAGGCAGCCGGCATCGGCTGAAAGGAGCGACAATGAATAAGACAATTTGCATCTATCACGGCAATTGCGCCGATGGCTTCACCGCAGCGTGGGCGGTTTGGAGAAAGTACGGCGTCACCGCCGACTATCATGCCGGCGTATATCAAAGTCCGCCGCCCGATGTTCGAGGCCGCCACGTGTTCCTGGTCGATTTCAGCTACAAGCTGCCTGTGTTGGAAAAAATGGCGGACATCGCTGCATCGGTCGTGATCCTGGATCATCATAAGACCGCTGCCGAAGATCTGCAGGCGATTAAGGGCCGGCCGAACGTCAAAGCGCATTTTGATCTTGATCGGTCTGGAGCCATGATGGCTTGGCAATATTTCCATCCTGAAAAGGATATCCCGCGCCTCGTGCACTATGTCCAGGACCGCGATCTCTGGCGCTTCGAAATTGGCCGCTCGCGTGACTTCGCCGCCAATCTGTTTTCATACGCCTATGACTTCAGCACCTGGGATCGCTTGGCGGCCGAAGCTGAGGACGACGGCGGATTGGTGATGTTCCTCGAAGCCGGCCGAGCGATCGAGCGCAAGCATCACAAGGATATCGCCGAACTGTTGAAAGTCATGCAACATCGCATGACGATTGGCGGCTACGACGTGCCGGTGGCCAACCTGCCTTACATCTTTTCGTCGGATGCTGGCCATCAGATGGCTCAGGGCGAGCTCTTTTCAGCCTGCTACTATGACAAGCCCGACGGCCGCGAATTCAGCCTCCGGTCAGCAGAGGATGGCATCGACGTCTCGGAGATCGCAAAGCGATATGACGGTGGTGGCCACAAGCATGCCGCCGGCTTCCGCTTACCTCATGGGGTCGAGCCATGATGTCAAACGATCTGAAAACCGAAGCCGTCCAAAAAGACACGCTCGATCGGCAAAAGTTTGAGGCGACCTGGAACGCCTGCGTGGCCGAGTTCCCAGATGCCAAAGCGGCCAACGTCGAAATGGGCAGCCCCGCTTGGCAGACCTTCATGCTGGATGCGCAAGCGGCGCACATCATAAGGCTGAAGATTCAAATCGCTGTGCTCGAAAACTTTTACCTTCAGCTGCCAAAAGACGCCGTGTCCCCCATCGACTGCAAGCGATGCGAAGGCCACGGCGTCTATGACGGCAAGGATGAACAGGGAAACGGCTATGAATTCGAGTGCGGCGACTGCGAAGGCACCGGGCGCATAAAGGGTGTCGAGCCGCTGACATTCGCCTATCGGAACTATCGCGGCGAAGTCGCCGAGCGCCGCGTCATCCCGAAAGCCATTTGGCACGGATCGACCCAGTATCACACCGAACCGCAATGGCTGATGACGGCTCTCGATCTCGACAAGCAGTCCGATCGCGATTTCGCTATGCGCGATATGCAGCCGAGTGGAGCGACTTCGCGGCCGGACAAATGGCTGATCTGGTCGAACGAGCATCGCGCATGGTGGGGGCCGGATAGCTCCGGGTATCGCGGCATCATTTCACATGCCGGTCGCTATAGCTTCGAAGAGGCGTCAGCTATCTGCAAAGACGGCGGCAGACAGCGCGCATGGAGCGAAAGCAAAGGGCCATTCGAAGTCATGGTGCCCGCGCCTGAGTGTCTCGCGCCGAAGGGTGGGGCATGAAGACATATGTGTTTCATCGCGGCGGCGGCTTCTACATGCTCGACCTCGAGATACCGGCGGACATGAGCGAAGAACAAATGATCCGGGACCATGCAGAATGCAATCCAGGGACGCTCAGGGTCGAATGTCCGGACCACGCGGGCGTCCGGGTGATTTGGGAGAAGACGCCGGTATGTTGATCGACATCAAAGAATATCGCCGCCTTAAGCGGATCGAGAAGGCGGCGCGCACGGTCATGCCGAATCATGATCCGGAATATCTCGCGGACCTCAGGGCGAAGGCCCGCCAATTTCGCGGCTCTACCGGAAATCAATATATCTCAAACCGGCGCTGGCTTGATCTATACGACGCGCTTAATCCCGCCACGCCCGCCAAGGAAGCAAAACATGACCAAAGCTGACCGGGCGCGCATCGCCCGCATCATGTCGACCTGCCCGCCGCAGATGAATGATGACGTGTTGTGGATGGTCGACCGCCTGCAGGCCGCCGAGCAGAATCGACGGCCGGGGCTGGTCTGGCAGCAATGGGCGACAAGGATCCGGTCATGGGTCTTGACCAGCGTAGGCCGTGAAGCCTTCGAGAGCCGGCAGGAGCGCGCCGCCCGTGTGCTCGAGGAGGCGATCGAGCTGGCCCAGGCCGAAGACCTGCCACAGCCTCAGGCGACCGCCCTGGTGCGGCACGTCTACAGCAAGCCAATAGGCGACCCGGTCCAGGAGACGGCCGGTATCGGCGTCACCCTGATCGCTTATGCGGCGGCAGCGGGCATTTCGCTGCCGGTCGTGATCGCGCGCGAACTGGCCAGGATCGAGGCCCTCCCGGCCGATCACTTCCGCAAGCGGCAGCAGGCCAAGGCAGACGCCGGCGTGGCGATGCCGCCCGCGCGTGTCGAAAGGGCAATGACGGCAGCACGATGACCGCAAAGCTTCATGACATCAAAGACTTGCCGTACTGGCCTCGCTGGCTTTCGTCAGAGCAGGCCGCTGCCTATGTCGGCGTTTCGGTGAACCTATTCCTGGAAGAGGTCGAGATGGGCAAATGGCCGAGGCCGGAAAAGCGCGGCAAGACCGGGACGCGCCTCACCTGGGATCGGCTGTTGCTTGACGACGCGAGCGATCGGGGCTCAGGTAGAATAGCAGGGATCGCGGTCGCGGATGCCGAGGCAGAAGCCCTCGGCCGGTTCGGAAAATAGCATGGTCAAAGTCGACTACCCATATGTGCAAGCGGTGAAGTCGAAGGGGCGGCTCTACTGCTACTATCGCCGGGACGGCCAAAGCCTAAAGATCGAGGGTGAGTTCGCCAGCACGGAATGGAAGCGCAATTATGACCGCATCCATGCTTCATTTGACGGTGAACAGCCAAAAGGAGAACCGGCGCCGGGCTCGATTGCAGATGCCCTGCGCGAGTATAAGCGCAGCGACGATTATCTTTCCCTCAAGCCCAAAACTCGGAAGGGCTATCTGCGCTATATCAGCGTGCTCGGCGAAGGCGAGGTGATCAAGGAAGGCGACAAGATCATCAGGCGCGTTCCCTCGCTCGGCGATCTTCCAATGGCCAGTCTCACACCGAAGGTAATCAAGAAGCTGCGCAGCGAGTTTGCAGGCGAGCCTGGCACGCCTCACTATCGCCCGTCCGCCGCAAACGGCCTTGTCACCTTCTGCAATCTGCTCGTCACCTGGCACAACAGCGACAAGATCAAGAAACTAAAGACGGGCGAAGGCCATCGCCCGGCCGAGGAAGATGAAATCGTGCAATTTCGCAAGCGCCATCGGATCGGCGATCTCAAGCGGACGGCTTTCGAGCTCGCGCTGAATACCGGTCAGCGTGGCCAGGATGTCTTCGCGATGCGTCGTAACGACATCCGCGATAATGAGATCCGCATCGTGCAGGAGAAGACCGGCACCCGCGTCTGGATCCCGATGCCGGCGGACCTCAAGGTGGCGATTGCACATCTGATGGATCGCGTCGGCCCGCTGCTCACCACGCCCAGCGGTGGCGCCATGAAAGAAGATTACTTCCGACATATGATGCGCGAGGCCTATGAAGAAGCCGACCTACCGAAGGACTTCACCACTCACGGCCTTCGCTATACCGCCGCCACGCGCGTTTACGAGATCTACAAGAGCCTCAATTATCCAGACCGGATCGCATGGGAAGCGGTCGCCGATATCACCGGCCACGCGACGATGCAGATGGCAAAAAAATATTCGGATCAGCGCCGACGCGCGCAGATCACGGTCGCGCATCTCGACGCCGCTTTGGGCACGACTGTAAAACCGAAGGCGTAAAGTGTAAAACCGAACACTTGCGAACGGCCAATTCTTCAAGGTTTTCGGGGGATTTTTTGGTGGGCGCAGTAGGACTCGAACCTACGACCCGCTGATTAAGAGTCAGCTGCTCTACCAACTGAGCTATGCGCCCCCCGGTCTGGATCAGCCGGCTCGACCGGTGTTCGCCCGGCCTCATCGTCAATCCGGCCCGCCGTATAGCAGAACCGTGACAGCTTTGTCGATAGCTAATTATGAAGATTTTTCTCTTTGCCGATCAAAAAGATAGTTGGGAGCCTGGCCCAGCCGGCTCATTCATCGTCGCCGTTGCGGCGGCCCAGCCGCATGTCACGGTGCACGTAAACCGAGATGATCAGGCCGAAACCGATCATCACCGTCATCATCGCGGTGCCGCCATAGGAAATCAGCGGCAAAGGAATGCCGACGACGGGGATCAATCCCATCACCATGGCGGTGTTGATGAAGAAGTACAGGAAGAGATTGGCCGAGAGGCCATAGGCCAGCAACCGCCCGAAATGGCTGCGCGATCGCAGCGCGATGACGATGCCATAGAGCACCAGCAGGCTGTAGAGGCCCACCAGGACCACGCCGCCGACCATGCCGAATTCCTCGGCGAACATAGTGAAGATGAAATCGGTCTGGCGCTCCGGCAGGAAGTCGAGATGGCTCTGCGAGCCCTGCAGGAAGCCCTTGCCGAAGACGCCGCCGGACCCGAGCGCGATCTTCGACTGCGTGATGTGATAGCCCGCACCCAGGGCATCCTGGCTAGGGTCGAGGAAGGTCAGCACCCGCTTCTTCTGGTAATCATGCAGCAGGTCGGAATTCCAGGCGAAATAGGCGCCCGCGATCGCGATCGCAAAGACCACGGCGAATTTCCACCAGCGGACACCGGCGACAAAGAAGATCGCCCCACCCACCATCGTCAGCATCAAAGCGGTGCCGAGATCCGGCTGCTTCAGCACCAGGCCGGTCGGCAGCAAGGCCATCAAGGTCGGGATGATCAGCACCATCGGACGTTTCATGTCCTCATAGGTGAAGCCATGGAAATACCGCGCCAGGGCCAGCACCAGCGCGATCTTCATGATCTCCGACGGCTGCAGCTGGATGACCTTCAAATCGATCCAGCGTTGCGCACCCATGCCGATTTCGCCGGCGACATCGACATAGATCAGCAGAACGAAGGCAATCGCATAGAGCGGATAGGCGATCTTCATGAGGCTTCGCAAATCCACCATGGCGATCGCCAGCATCATGACGAGGCCGATGCCGAAACGCGCCATCTGCCGATCCATCCAGGGATCGTAACTGCCATGGGCGGCGGAATAGAGCATGGCGAAGCCGATCGAGGCGACCGCGCAAATCACCAGCACCATGCTCCAGGTGACGTTCCTCAGCTTTGTGCCGATGGTCATCTTGCGCGGGCCGCGCGCGGTATGCAGTTGCAAAACCATTAAGGCCTCCATGCCACGGAACGGCACGCCGGCAAACGGGAAGCGATCGACATATCCAGGTCAAGGCATCTCATTGCGCCCGCCCTCGATATTGGGATTGCGGCGCGACGGATCGCGGCGCTGGCATTCGATCAGGATATCACGGGCGATCGGCGCCGCCACGGTGGAACCACCGCCACCATGCTCCACCACCACACAACAGGCATAGCGTGGTGCATGTACCGGCGCGAAGGCGACGAACAGGGCGTGGTCGCGCTGGTTCCAGGGTAGATTCTCGTTCTTGCGGACACCCCTGCTGCGCTCCGCCATGGTGATCCGGCGCACCTGGCTGCTGCCGGTTTTTCCAGCCAGCTCCATCCCCGGAATGGTGATTCGCGAACGATAGGCCGTGCCGCGCAGTTCGTTGGAGACACGGTCCATGCCGGTCCGGACAATCGTCAGCCAGTCGGTGTCGATTCCCATCGAGGGAAATGTGCTGGGGCCGTCCGCCTTGACCTGGTTGGCATCGCCCGCTGCCCGCATCAGATGCGGCCGCACGGCATAGCCGCCATTGGCGACGCGCGAGACCATCACGCAAAGCTGCAGCGGGGTCGTCTGCACGAAGCCCTGGCCGATGGCATTGACCAGGGTTTCGCCCTGATGCCACGGCTCGCCCATCGTTGCGCGTTTCCAGGCGCGATCGGGAATGAGACCATTTTTCTCCCCCGGCAGGTCCAGCCCTTCCGCTTGCCCCAAACCGAACTGGCGCGCCATCTCGGCAATCGCATCGATGCCGATGCGACGTGCCATTTCGTAGAAATACACGTCGCAGGAATTCTTCAGGGCATCGGTCATGTTCTGCGTGCCGTGCCCTTCCTTGCGCCAGCAATGGAACCGGGCGTTGCCCAAAGCGGTGACACCGGAGCAGAAGACGGTGGCACTGGGATTGATCCCGGATTTCAGGGCGGCCAGCGAGGTCATCAGCTTGAACGTCGAGCCCGGCGGATATTGCCCCGCGATCGCTTTATTCGTCAGCGGCCCATAGATGTCGCTGACCAGCGCCTGCCATTCCAGCGATGTCAGGCCGCGGCTGAAAGCCGCCGGATCGTAAGATGGTGTCGATGCCAGTGCGAGCACATCGCCGGAAAAAATATCCATCACGACCGCCGCGCCGGCCAGCTCGCTGGCCAGTCGCTGATGCGTGAATTGCTGCAGGCCGATATCCAGCGTAGTCACCATATCCTCGCCCGGCTGGCCTTCCTGCCGCGTCAACTCGCGGATCGTGCGGCCGACCGAATTGACTTCGAACTGGCTCTCGCCTGCCTTGCCGCGCAGAAGCGTCTCATACTGCTTCTCCAGGCCATTCTTGCCGATATGAAAGCCCGGCAATTGCAGCAGCGGGTCGGGATCCCTGGCAAGGTCGCTTTCAGAGACGGAGGCGACATAGCCCAGGATATGCGAGGTGATACCGCCGTAAGGATAATGACGTTTCTGATCGACATCGATGCTGATGCCCGGCAGATCCGGCAGATTGATCTCGACCTGCGCCACCTGCTCCCAGGTCAGATCCTCTTTGACGGTGATCGGCATGAAGGCCCGGCTGCGCGCCCGTTCGCGCAGCACCTTGGTCCGTTCACGTTCTGACATCGGCACGAGCTGCGCGAAGTCGCGCAAGGTTTCTTCCAGATCGGGCGTTTGCTCGGCGATCAGCATGGCCCGATAATTGGGAAAATTGTTGGCTAGCGGCACGCCGAAACGGTCGAGGATCAAGCCGCGCGAGGGCGGCAGCAATCGACGATTGATGCGGTTCTCTTCCGCCAGCACCTTGTATTTGTCGGATTCGAGAACCTGCAGATAGTACATGCGGCCGAACAGCGCCGAGAGCAGCAGAACCTGCCCGCCGCCGAGCAGGACGACCCGGCGGGAAAAGACGCGCTGAATGGTCTGTGATTGCTGCTTATTCATTTCTCGGGCAGCAAGCTGCGTTGGAGATGGCCGAACACATACGATAGCAAGGGGTAACAGACAATATCGAAGAGATACAGGAAGATGACGGGTCGCAAATCCGGAAAGCCGGAATCGATCATGGCCGTCAGCAGCCAGGTCAACAAAATGATGATGGCGGCGAACAGCATGAAGACAGGCCAGATGACGAAGAACGGCATGTTGTGCAAGGTGCGGGCCTGTGACCGCGTCAGGCCGTAAAGACAGAGCAGCGAGACGGTCCCTACCCCCATCGGCGTCACAGCCAGAAGATCACTGACCAGACCGATCGCGAGAACCGACCAGGGCGTCATTAGATGAGGAGTCTTCAGCCCCCAATAAAAGACGGAGATGATCACCAGGCTGATGCCGATCGTGCCCAGTTCGGGCAGATGCCAGGGCAACAGGCCGATCAGCAGCAATAGCAGCGTCAGGCCGACCGGCGTCGCGCCGCGCGACCATTTGTCGACGCGCTGCCAAAAAGGGGATCTGATCACTCGGAGTTGGCCGTTCCCTGGGTGGATTTTTTCTGGGCCTTGGCCTTGGTGCTCGTCCCCTCGGCCGCCTTTTTAGCCGGCTTGGTCGCCTTGGGCGCGGGCTGCGTCTCTTTGGGAGCGGGTGTCGTTGTCGGGCTCAGAATCCCGTCAATCGCGCTGAACCGGGTGGGATCATATCCGGCCGGATCAATACCGAGATCGTCCGACAGGATGCCCGGCAAGGCGTAATTGACCAGCCGCAAATATTCGAGCCGCGCGAGATCGGCGAAAGGCCGCACGCGGATATGCCCGTCGACGATCGCTTCCACCGAGCCAACCGGCAGGCCTGCCGGGAAGGTGCCGCCGGCGCCCGAAGTCACCACCTGATCGCCGATCTTGATATCGACATCGCGCGGCAGGTAATGCAGTTCCGGCCGCGGCGAATTATCGCCAGCCAGCACGGCCTGATCCCGCGTGCGGTCGATGATGACGGGGATACGGGCATTGATATCCGTCAGCAGCAGCACGCGTGACGCGCGATAGCCAACCTCCAGCACTCGCCCTGCCAATCCCTTGCCGGTCATGGCCGCCTGTCCTTTGGTGACGCCGTCACGCATCCCGGCCAGAATGACCACTGAACGGATGAAGCCTGACGAACTATCGGCGATGATCGGGGCGGAGATATAAGTAGCCTTCGGCTGCGGGACGAAATGGAGCAAATTCCGCAGGGAGTCGTTCTGGACCTGCAATTCGCGCGCGACGCGCTGCCATTCCAGCAGGGTTTCATTCTGCTGTTTCAGCGCCCGGTTCTCATCCGCCAGCCGCACATAATCGGTGACGTCCGAGGCGACGCGCTGCACCGTCTGGATCGGCGTCGAGACGGCTTCCAGCACTGGCGCCAGCAGATCGATCATGGCCATGCGGGCACGGGATACGACGACCGTATCCGCCTTGCCGACCAGCAATGTCATGAAGGCGATGCTCAGCAGCAGAACAAAAGCAAAACGCTGAAGCCAGATTTTTAATGGAGATGCTGCGCCGATTGTGCTCGTTCGCTGCTTCAAATCCCTACCTCCGCACCCAAGGGCATAGCAACCGCTAATGATTCCCGGTGGTTATCGCATGATCCCACAGGTTGAGCTCAGGTGCAACGATTATCCTAACGGAATCCCTGCATATTTGCTCGGTCCGTAGGATACCCGATTAAAGTTAATACATATTTATCAAAACGTGGCGATATGCCTTGATATCTTCGAGGCACCGGCCGGTCCCCAAAGCGACGCAGGAAAGCGCGTCATCCGCGATCGACACCGGCAGGCCGGTGGCATGGCGCAGGACATAATCCAGGTTGGCGAGCAGCGCGCCGCCGCCCGTCAGGACAATGCCCTTGTCGACGATATCGGCCGCCAGTTCGGGCGCCGTGTGTTCCAGGGCGACCTTGACCGCCTCGATGATCGCGCCCACCGGTTCCGCCAGGGAATCCGCCACTTGGCGCTCGGTGATCACCAATTCCTTGGGCACGCCGTTCATCAGGTCGCGGCCCTTGATCTCCATGACGCGCCCATCGCCATCTTCCGGCGGACAGGCGGAGCCGATTTCCTTCTTGATCCGCTCGGCCGAACCTTCGCCGACCAGCAGGTTATGATTGCGGCGTATATAGCCGATGATGGCCTCATCCATCTTGTCGCCGCCGACCCGGACCGAGCGCGAATAAACGATGCCGCCGAGCGACAGCACCGCCACCTCGGTCGTGCCGCCGCCGATATCGACGACCATGGAGCCGGTCGGCTCGCTCACCGGCAGGCCGGCGCCGATCGCGGCAGCCATCGGCTCCTCGATGAGGTAAACCTTGCTGGCACCAGCGGATTCCGCCGATTCCTGGATGGCGCGGCGCTCAACGGCGGTCGAGCCGGAGGGCACGCAGACAACGATTTGCGGGCGGGCGAAACTGCGGCGGTTATTGTGAACCTTGCGGATGAAATGCTTGATCATCTCTTCCGCCACTTCGAAATCGGCGATGACGCCGTCGCGCAACGGGCGGATTGCCTGAATATTGCCGGGCGTACGGCCGAGCATCAGCTTGGCCTCGTCACCCACCGCCAGCACATGCTTTTTGCCGCGCACATCGGCGATCGCGACCACCGAGGGCTCATTCAGGACGATGCCCCGTCCATTGACGTAAACCAGCGTGTTTGCGGTGCCCAGGTCGATCGCCATATCTGACGAAAGCATGCCGACCAGTTTTGAAAACATTAAACCTCACCCGTCGCAATTGGCCGCGGGGACGCTGGCCGTTACTCTTTTTGCCGGTTGACGCAGGCCAGGCCCTGCCGTCAGTTTGCGCGCGCATGAGCCGCACTTGGGCAGCCAATCACCGATCGATACCAATCCGTGGATTTGTCACCCCAGAACGCCCTCAATAGAGGCCCGATTCTCTAAAAATCGAACCGCCCTGGCCGGAATTGCTTTTACCGCCCGCCCACGGCGGCGACAAGAGGGAACAAAGCGATTCTCAAAGAAATACGGCCATATTCGACGAATCCCATCTGGCGGCCGCTGAACGAGCAATGCCGGAATCGCCGAAGCCACACCGCCAAAGCAAAAGGCGGCCGGATCGCCCCGGCCGCCTTGTTGCATAGCGGGATATGATTCCCCCGCGATGATCGCTCAGTTTTTGCTCTTATCGACCAGGCGATTCGCCTTGATCCAAGGCATCATGCCGCGCAGCTTTTCGCCGACCTGTTCGATCTGATGCTCGGCCTCGCGGCGACGGGTCGCCTTGAAGCTCGGCTGACCGGCATTGCATTCCAGGACCCAATCGCGGACGAAACGGCCGGACTGAATGTCATCCAGGATCCGCTTCATTTCCTTCTTGGTTTCCTCGGTTACGATGCGCGGGCCACGGGTATAGTCGCCATATTCCGCCGTGTTGGAGATCGAATAGCGCATGTTGGCAATGCCGCCCTCATAGATGAGGTCGACGATCAGCTTCACTTCATGCAGGCATTCGAAATAGGCCATTTCCGGGGAATAACCGGCTTCCACCAGGGTTTCGAAACCGGCCTGGATCAGGGCGGTCAGACCGCCGCAGAGCACAGCCTGCTCGCCGAACAGGTCAGTTTCACATTCTTCGCGGAAATTGGTCTCAATAATGCCCGAACGGCCGCCGCCGATGGCGCTGGCGTAAGAGATGGCCAGTTCCAGGGCATTGCCGCTGGGATTCTGCGCCACGGCGACCAGACAGGGCACGCCGCCGCCCTTGGCGAATTCGCCGCGCACCGTATGGCCGGGGCCCTTCGGCGCAATCATAATGACATCGAGATCCGGACGCGGCTCGATCAACTTGAAATGGACGTTGAGGCCGTGGGCGAAAGCCAAGGCCGCACCCTGCTTCATGTTGGGGCCGAGATCCTCGGCATAGAGCTTCGCCTGCAATTCGTCTGGCGTCAGGATCATGATGAGATCGGCCCACTTGGCCGCGTCGGCCGGGGTCATCACCGTCAGGCCGGCCGCTTCCGCCTTCTTGGCCGTGGCCGAACCGGCGCGCAACGCGACCCGCACGTCCTTAACGCCGCTATCCTTCAGGTTCAGCGCATGGGCATGACCCTGGCTGCCATAGCCGACGACGGCAACCTTCTTGTTCTTGATCAGATTGACGTCGGCATCACGATCATAATAGACGCGCATGATATCGTTCCTCGTTCATGAAATCGTCAGTGGTATGCAGTGGCCCCGGCTAAGCGTGTAGCTGCCGGGCATGTGATTATTGGAGCGGTCAGGTGGCTTTTTAGATCGCCTCCGCCCCACGCGCAATGGCGACGACGCCGGTGCGCGAAACCTCGACCAGCCCCAAAGGCTGCATGAGATTGATGAAGGCGTTCAGTTTCTCAGTCGATCCTGTCATTTCGAAAACGAAGGATTCGATCGTGGAATCGACCACGCGGGCCCGGAAAATATCGGCGATACGCAGGCTTTCCACCCGCTTTTCACCGCTGCCATGCACCTTGACCAGGACCAGTTCGCGTTCCAGCGACGGGCCGTCCAGCGTCAGGTCGGTGACCCGATGGACCGGGACAAGCCGCCGCAACTGGTTCTTGATCTGCTCGATGATCATCGGCGTGCCGCTGGTGACCACCGTTATGCGCGAGAAATGCGCCTGGTTATCAACCTCGGCTACGGTCAGGCTTTCGATATTGTAGCCGCGCCCGGAAAACAATCCGATCACCCGCGCGAGCACGCCCGCCTCGTTATCGACAAGGACGGAAATCGTGTGCCGCTGCACCTTACCTTGCTCCACGCCCCCAAACTCCTTCTTTGATCGTCGTTTGGTGCCGGTCGATCAGACCAGCACCATACCTTCTTCCGAAATCGGCTTCGCCGACTGATCTTCCGGGCCCAACAGCATTTCGTTATGCGCTGCGCCCGAGGGGATCATCGGGAAACAATTTTCCTTCTCGTCGACCGCCACATCGACGATCACCGGCCCCTTGATGTCGATCATCTGCTTGATGATGCCATCGAGTTCCGAGGTCTTGGTTGCGCGCAGGCCATGCGCGCCGAAGGCGTCTGCCAGCTTCACGAAATCCGGCAGGGCATCGCTGTAGCTTTCGGAATAACGGCCGCCATGCAGCAATTCCTGCCACTGGCGCACCATGCCCATCCAACGGTTGTTGAGGATGAAGACCTTCACCGGCAGGCGATACTGCACCAGGGTCGAGAGCTCCTGGATGTTCATCATGATCGACGCTTCGCCGGCCACATCGATCACCAGGGAGTCGGGATGCGCCACCTGGACACCGGTCGCGGCCGGCAGGCCATAGCCCATCGTGCCCAGGCCACCCGAGGTCATCCAATGCTGCGGCTTCTCGAACTTCAGAAACTGCGCCGCCCACATCTGGTGCTGCCCGACTTCCGTCGTGATGTAGTAGTCGCGATCCTTCATCGCCGCATAGAGACGTTCCAGCGCATATTGCGGCTTGATGATCTCACCATCCTGTTTGTACTTCAGGCAGTCGCGGCCGCGCCATTTGTTGATCTGTTCCCACCAGGCGGAGAGCGCTTTGGCATCGGGACGGATCTGGCGTGCCTTCCAGATGCGCATCATCTCTTCGACGACATGGCCGACATCGCCGACCACCGGCACATCGACGCGGACGTTCTTGTTGATCGAGCTGGGATCGATATCGACGTGAATCTTTTTCGAGTTCGGCGCGAAGGCCGAGACCTTGCCGGTCACACGATCGTCGAACCGCGCGCCGATATTGATCATCACGTCGCAATCATGCATCGCCCAATTGGCTTCGTACATGCCATGCATGCCGAGCATGCCGAGCGACAGCGGATCCGAACCGGGGAACGCACCGAGCCCCATCAATGTCTGGGTGCAGGGGAAGCCCGTCAGGCGGATGAAGTCGACCAGCAACTGCGTCGCCGCCGGTCCTGAATTCACCACGCCGCCGCCGATATAAAACAGCGGCTTCTTCGCGCCCGCCATCAAGGCGATCGCCGCTTCAACCTGCTGGCGATCCGGCTTCACCGGCGGGTTGTAGCTGCGATGACGCTCACCGGCGTGATTGGTGTAGGTCCCCGACGTCTGCTGGACGTCCTTCGGCAGATCGACCACGACCGGACCGGGACGACCGCTGCGCGTCACATGGAATGCCTCGTGGATCGTGCGCGACAGATCGTCGACCGATTTCACCAGGTAGTTGTGCTTGGTGCAGGGACGGGTAATGCCGGTCGTGTCGGCTTCCTGGAAAGCGTCATTGCCGATCAGATGCGTCGGCACCTGGCCGGTCAGGCAGACGATCGGAATCGAATCCATCAGCGCATCGGTCAGGCCGGTGACGGCATTGGTTGCACCGGGGCCGGAGGTTACGAGAACGACGCCAACCTTGCCCGTCGAGCGCGCATAGCCTTCCGCCGCATGAACCGCGGCCTGTTCATGACGAACCAGGATGTGCTTGATCTGGTTCTGCTTGAACAGGGCGTCATAAAGCGGCAGGACGGCTCCGCCCGGATAGCCGAAAATTACCTCAACCCCTTGATCAATCAGCGCTTTGACAATGATCTCCGCGCCCAGGATTGGTTCGCTGGCCATATCGTCGTCCTCATTCTGCGGTCTGCTGCGGGCGCGAAGGCGCCGCGTCGAGACAAAATATTACCCTTCCCGAGCCTGCCGGACCGGGATTGGCTGGACCCTAGAGACTGATCAGGCTGGGGTCAATATAAAATCGCGAATATTCCGAAAGATTTTTTGAAATGAACTTTCCGAAAATTTCATTAATGAATCATTTTGAGATATAAAATTACCAAAATCCATTTGGTGACGAAACCAGGTCGTTTGCCGTTTGGCATAGTTTCGGGTCGCTTGTTGCGCTGCGGCAATAGCTGTTTCGGCCTCCTGTCGCCCCTGCACGACCGCGGCCAGTTCGCGAAACCCGAGCGATTTGGCGCCGGGCGCTGACAGGATCGTCTGGCCATAGGCCGTCAGAGCATCCGCCACTTCCGTCAGCGCACCGCGCGCCATCATGGCCCCGAAGCGCCGATCACAGGCGGCATAAAGGAGATCGCGCGGCGGCAGGACGACCCAGCACTGAAAGCGCAGGCCCTCGGGCGGCACGGGCGGCAATTGCTGCCAGGCTGCCAAAGACTGGCCGGTGCCCTGCAATACCTCCCAGGCCCGTACCACGCGCTGCGTGTCATTGGGATGGAGGCGCTGCCCCATGACCGGATCTTCCGCCGCCAGGTGGCCGTGCAGCCCGACGATGCCAAGCTCATCCAGCAGCTTCATCGCCGCTTCGCGATAAGCCGGCGATATGTCCGGTATCGGCGACAGGCCCTGCATCAATGACCGCAAATAAAGCCCGGTACCGCCGACCAGGATCGGCAACCGGCCCTGGGCCTGCGCGGCCCTGATTTCCGCCAATGCCAGCTCGGCCCAACGCGCCGCCGAACAGGTCTCGTCCAACCGAAGGAAGCCATAGAGGCGATGCGGAGCCGCAGCGAGATCGGCAGCATCGGGCTGCGCCGTCAGGATCGGCAGCTCGCCATAGACCTGCATCGAATCGGCATTGATGACGGTGCCGGAAAAAGCCTGCGCCACGCGCATCGCCAGCGCGGATTTGCCGCTCGCCGTCGGTCCGCCGATGACAATGACGGGTCGCGTCGCACTCTCCTTGTCTGACGTCGCCGCCTCCGATATATCCGACTGCATGATGAAATCCGTTTTGACCCTGGTCGCGCCGCCTGATCGTCAGCCGCTTTCCGATGCCGTCACCACCGTCCTCCTGCAGCGTTTGCATCAGGTCGGCGCGACGACGGGCGACATCGCCTGGCTGCTGGAAGGAATCGCCTGCGATATTCCCTTTGATAACCTGCCTGTCGATCAAGCGCAGCAACTTGTAGCCGCGACGCTAACCGAACTGCCGATCGATTTCCATGTCCAGCCAACTGCTAATCGCCGCAAGAAATTGCTGCTATCCGACATGGATTCTACCATCCTGACAAATGAGACGCTGGACGACATCGCCGATATCGCCGGTCTCAAGGACGAGATTGCGGCCATCACCGCCCGGGCTATGGCGGGTGAGCTGGACTTCACCCAGGCGCTGATCGAACGCATCGCCATGCTGGCCGAGCTGTCGGAAACGGCGCTGGCCAAGGCTTTCGACCGGATCGGCTATTCGGCGGGCGGCGCGACGATGGTGGCGACCATGCGCAAGCATGGCGCCTATACGGCATTGGTCTCGGGCGGTTTCAAATATTTCACCAAACGTGTCGCCGCCACGGTCGGCTTCGATCTCGATCTCGCCAATGACCTGGAAATTTCCGATGGTCGCCTGACCGGACGATTGCAGGGCCCGATCCTCGACCCCGATGCCAAGCTGAGCGCCCTGATCCGCCTCAGCGACGAACATGGCCTGACGCCGGCCGATGCCGTGACCGTGGGCGATGGCTCAAACGATATTCCGATGTTGCGGGCAGCCGGTTTAGGTGTCGCCTATCGCGGCAAACCGATCGTCCGCCAGGCGATCGGCTGCCAGGTCAATCACACCGACCTTACCACCCTGCTCTATTTCCAGGGGTATCGGCAGACGGATTTCGTGACAGGCAATTACGCCTGACAGATCGACCTCAGCGGCCGGCGTCGCGGCGCGATCGCTTCGCCGGCTGGCTCCTCTCGCGCTTTTCACCCCGACGGCGCAGCGGCAATTGCAGCGGCGGCTTCACTTCCTTCAAGGCAAAGCTGCTGTGTATCTCGCGCACGCCAGGCAGCTTGCCTAGCACCTGCAGGGCGAATTCGCCATAGGCATCGAGGTCTTCGGCAACCACCTGCAGCAGGAAATCGTGCTGCCCGGCGAGGATATGGCAACCGACCACTTCCGGCAGGTTGATCACCGCCTTCTCGAAAGCCTGATGCGCCTTGGTGTCCTGGCTGTGGATCGACACATTGACGAAGACCGTCACGCCGAGGCCAAGCCGCCGCTGGTCGAACATCGCTTGATAACCGCGGATGATCCCCTCCTCTTCCAGCCGCTTGACCCGGCGCCAACAGGGTGAGGGCGACAAGCCGACGCGCTCTGCAAGATCGTTATTGGTCAATCGGCCATCGGCCTGCAGCGCCGCGAGGATCCTGATGTCCTGATCGTCGAGTTCCAGCATGAGGAGGATTCTTTCTCAAAAAGACGAAACTGAGGCAGATCATACCTTAAATGGTCCGCACAACGGTAAAGAAAGGCAACCTCTTCCCGGCTTGACGACCTATTCTTCGGTTCCGGCGGTCGCTGACAAACCGCCTATCCTTGAGCGCTCTTGGGTTGATGATGATGGATCATGCGCAGATCGCCGTTCTCGCCGCCATTGCGGCCAGTGTTTTCGCCGCCTTGGTGGTGCCTGGCCCCAGTTCGATTGCGGTGATGCGCGCAAGCCTTACCACCGGCACCCGCCGTGGCCTAGCCACTGCCGCCGGTGTCGCCTTGGGCAATTCGCTTTACGCGACGGCCGCCGCTTTCGGCCTCGCTGCGGTGATCCGCGAAGCCGCTCCGTTGCTGGCGGCAATCAAGCTGCTCGGTGGCGCTTACCTCGTCTATCTCGGCTTGCGCCTCATACTCAGCAAAAAGCACGGCGAGGTGCCGATCGGCGGTCAAAGCACAATACGCCTTGGCCATGCTTTTCGCCGTGGTCTGCTGATCGATCTTTCCAATCCCAAAACGATGATGGCCTTCCTGAGCATTTTCGCCATCGTTTTTCCCGCCAATCCGACACACGAACTGTCGCTGGCCGTCGTCGCCGTTATCGCCTGTCTATCGCTTTCATGGCATTGCCTGCTGGCCTGTCTGTTCGCGAGGCCGGCATTGCGCCGAGCCTATCAAGGTCTCAGCCGCTGGATTGACCGGCTGGCTGGCGGCATCATCAGCGCTTTCGGCGCCGCCATCGCCGCAACCAGTGCCTAGAGCCGGATCGTTTTGGACGGAATCGCTTCGCGATTTTGTCTAAAACGATCCGGCTCTTATCAATAGGGTAGAGGGCGATTCACGTCTGTGATGGAAGCAAAACGCTTCCATCACAGACGATCGCGCTCTAACACGGGTATATCGATTACCGCCACCGAACAAAAAAGCCCGGCAGGATGGACCTGCCGGGCTCTGTGTTGATAACCTCGGATTGGGCGTCAGCTTGGATCAGTTCTTTTTGATATTCACTGCGATCCATTGCGATTCACCCTGACGGTCAACCAGCAGGGTCACCACGCGATAGCCATTATCCTGCGCCGTTTTGATGCGCGCGGCGACCTCCTTCGGCGTTTCCACCGCCTTCTGGTCGACCTCGATGATCACATCGCCGGGCCGCAGGTCCTTCTCCGCCGCCGGGCCGTCCGGATCGACATCGACGATCACCACGCCGCTGACATCTTCGCCAAGGTCGAAGTCCTGTCGCTGCTTATCACCGATCGGCGCCAGTTCCAACCCCAGTGCACTGATCTTGCTGGATGACTGGTCCGGCTTCTCCTGCTGCTGCGAGTCTTCTTCATTTTCGCTCACCGCCGCCTCTTCGGCGTTTTCATCTAGTTCGCCGAGTGTGACCGACAGGGTCGTCTCCTGGCCTTTGCGCCAGACAACGACATCCACCTTCTTGCTAACGGGGGTCTCCGCCACCATGCGCGGCAGACCGCGCATCTGCGTCACATCCTTGCCGTCAAACCGGAGCACGACGTCGCCCTGCTTGATCCCGGCCTTATCCGCGGGACCGCTCGGCGTGACACCCGCGACCAGGGCACCCTTGACCGACGGCAGCTTCAAGCCTTCGGCAAGGTCCTCGCTGATCGATTGGATGCGCACACCCAGCCAGCCACGCCGCGGATGGCCGAATTGGCGGATCTGGTCGATGACGGGCTTTGCCAGATTGGCGGGGATTGCAAAGCCGATGCCCACCGAACCACCCGAAGGCGAGAAGATCGCCGAATTGATGCCGACGACCTCGCCGTCCATGTTGAACATCGGCCCGCCGGAATTGCCGCGATTGATCGAGGCATCGGTCTGAATGAAATCGTCATAGGGGCCGGCATTGATATCACGTTGATGCGCCGAGACGATGCCCGCGGTCACCGAGCCGCCGAGGCCGAAGGGATTGCCGATCGCCAACACCCAGTCGCCGATGCGCAAGGCCGTGGAATCGCCCCATTTCACCGCCGGCAAGGGTTTCTTCGCCTCGACCTTCAACAACGCCAGGTCGGTCTTTGTGTCACGGCCGATCAACTTGGCCTTCAATTCGGTATCGTCATGCATCACAACCATGATCTCGTCGGCATTTTCGATCACGTGATTGTTGGTGACGATATAGCCGGTGGGGTCGATGATGAAGCCGGAGCCGAGCGATGTCGCCTTGCGGGGACGCGGCTTGGCGCCCTGGCGGCGATCCAGGAACTCGCGGAACATCTCGTCGAGATCCTGCATCTGGCTATCGGCGCTGATCGTCTGCGTGGTGGCGATATTCACCACCGATGGCAGCGACCTTTCCGCCAGATCAGCGAAGCTCTCGGGCGCCGATCTCGCTTCGGCGAGAGTCGGTGTCAAAGACAGCAGCGTGGCCACCGCAACGGCGAGAAAGCCCAGTTTCATCGCATATTGCGTCATCGCTCGCCGTGGCGCCGCGATGAAGTGGCCGTAACGCGGCGTCCAATCGCCGGCGGATAAAGATCGGGCTATGGTCATCGTCAGATCAGGCTCCGTTGCAAGTCACCGGGATCCAAGGCTGGATCCGCCATCATCAATGGATATGCCGCCTGACCGATGACAGGAGATACCGTCGCTCGATGCCATCATCGGCCTGGGCATAACTGCGCCATGCTAGACAGTTCCGCCGCTTCGGGCCAGCCTCATTACCGGCCGACCCGGAAGCCATGCGCCGACAAGCCGTTATTGCGCCGGCTTGCCGGGTTCGGTCTGGAAATAGCGGAAAAAGTCCCCGGTGGGCGAACCGACAAAGGTCGTATTGTTGCCGTCGAGGCCCGTCTCCATTGCCTGCAACGAACGATAGAAATCGAAGAACTTCGGATCCTTGCCGAAAGCATCGTTATAGATCCGGGTTGCTTCGCCATCGCCTTCGCCGCGCAGGATTTCGCCCTGTTTGCGGGCTTCCGCTAAAGTGACCACTTTCTGCTTGTCGGCTTCGGCCCGCAACTCGCGCGCTTCCCGTTCGCCTTCGGCCCGGATCTTCCGTGCTTCCTGGGCGCGCTGGGTCCGCATGCGGTTGTAGACTGCATCGCTATTGGCGGCCGGCAAGTCGACACGCTTGAAACGCACATCGACGATCCGGATGCCGTAGGGCTTCGCCGATTCCGTCAGCAGGCCAGTGATATCCTTCATCAACTCAGCGCGCTGCGGCGTCAGGATATTGGTCATCGACACATTGCCGATCACCGCGCGCAAGGCAGAAACCAGCACGCTGCCGATCTGTCCTTCCGCCCGGCTTTCCGTGCGGCCAACCTGGTAGAAACGCAGCGGGTCTTCGATCTGATAACGGACATAGGCCGAAATCACGATGCGCTTCTGATCCAGCGTCAACAATTCCTGTGCCGGTGCATCGAAATTCAGCACCCGCTTATCGACGTAATGAACGTTTTCGATGAAGGGGATACGCCAATGCAACCCCGGCTGCTTGACGATCACACGGACCGGCTTACCAAGTTGCAGGACGATCGCATCCTGCCATTGCGGGACCTGAAAAACCGACAGGAGACCGGCAAGGATGACGACACCAGCGACAATCGCGGCAACAAGCGTCGAATTGCGCTTCATGGCTGGCTCCCCTGCTGAACCACACTCTGCTGGCTGTTATTACCGGTAGCAGGCGCCGCATTGGTTTGCGTCGGTTTGGCGCGGGACTTCAGGAGCTGATCCAGCGGCAGGTAGGGAACGGTACCGCTCTTGCCGTCATCGGACACCAGCACCTTGTTCATATTCGCCATGATCCGTTCCAGCGCCTCCAGATACATCCGCCGTTCGGTGACATTCGGATTGGCCTGGTATTGCTGATAGATCGACAGGAAGCGCTGCGTATCGCCCTGGGCGCCGGCAACCTTTTCCTGCTTGTAACCTTCCGACTGGCGGATGATCTGCGTCGCCTGGCCTTCCGCATCCTGGGTGATCTGGTTGAAATAGGCCTGCGCTTCGTTCACCAGGCTGACCTTATCGGCCTTGGCTTTCTGAACGTCGCGGAACGCATCGACCACTTCCTGGGGCGCGTCCGATTTCTGCATCGAGAGCTGCTCGATATGAATGCCAGAATTATAGGAATCGAGAATGCCCTGGGCCAGTTCCTCGGCCTTGGCTTCGATCTGGCTGCGGCCTTCGGTAATGGCGTATTCGAAGGTCGACTGGCCGATGATCTCGCGGACCGCCGCTTCGACGGCGTTCTTCACCGTCGCATTCTTGACCGAGGCGCCGCTATCGTTCAGCGAGCTCTCCGGGTCGCGGATATCAAAGAGATACTTTTCGACATCATCGATCCGCCAGAGGACGACCGCCTGGATATCGACGATATTCTCATCGCCCGTCAGCATCAGGCTCTCTTCGGCAACATCGATGTCGCCGCCGGTGCCGGGGCTGGCGCGGAAGCCGATCTCGACCCGGTTGCGGGTAGCGACATCGGGTGTGGCAACCGACCCGACCGGCGCCGGCCAGTTCCAATTGAGACCCGGCTGGGTTTGGCTGACATAGCGGCCGAACACCATATTGACGCCGACCTCGCCCGGATTGACCCGATAGAGGCCGCTCAGCAACCAGAGCACGATGGCAGCCAGCACGATGATCGCGAGGCTGCGGGGAGCACCGATGCCACCGGGAAAAATATTGCGCATCCGGTCCTGGCCGCGCCGCAGCAATTCGTCGAAATCCGGCGATTGCCGCCCGCCATTCGAAGGACCGCGTCCCCAGGGGCTCTGCCCGCCACCACCGCCTGAGCCGCCGCCGCTACCGCCGCCGCCCCAGGGTCCGCCTTGATTGTTCCACGCCATCGACTACCCCAAATTTTTTGCTGTCTACCGCAATGACCCATCCCCGCGGCATGCCCGGCGGGCGGGCCAATGGGATCTGGCTGGGCATCGACGGCAAGCCCTACTATGCAAACCGCCGTCCTGGCCTTATATGACAGGGACAGCGGCCTCGCAACGCACCTTCACCCGGATTTGGCCGACAGCGAAGGTATGCAGCACGCTATATCGGTACAAAGCCTAGGTTTTTCAAGCATGACCGCGATCAATCAGGAACAAGTTTTGGCTGCCCTGCAGCGCATCGCCGCACCCGGCGGGGGCGATCTCGTCAGCCGGCAGATGATTTCCGGCCTGGCCGTCCGTGAGGGCCATGTCAGTTTTCTGATCGAAGTAGCCCCTCAGGACGGCCCGCAGATGGAGCCGCTCCGCAAGGCCGCGGAAAAAGCCGTGGAACAATTGCCCGGCGTCCTCAGCGTGACAGCCGCCCTGACCGCCCACCGCAAACCGGGCGCCGCCGCGCAGCCGCCGCAACAACAGCATCGCCACGCGCACGCGCCAGGCCAGGCGGCAGCCGGCGGCAAACAAGGCCTGCCCGGCGTGACCCATATCATCGCGGTTGCCAGCGGCAAGGGTGGTGTCGGCAAATCGACCACGGCTGTCAACCTTGCGCTGGGGCTCGCCGCTTTGGGCCATAAGGTCGGCCTGCTGGATGCCGATATCTATGGCCCATCGCAGCCTCGGCTGATGGGAATCAGCGGCAAGCCGCAAAGCCCAGACGGCAAGCGCCTGAATCCGATGGAAAACCACGGCATCAAAGTGATGTCGATCGGCTTCATGGTGCCCGAGGACACGCCGATGATCTGGCGCGGGCCGATGGTGATGGGCGCCCTTACGCAATTGCTGCGCGATGTCAATTGGGCGCCGCTCGATGTCCTGGTCTGCGACCTGCCCCCGGGAACCGGCGACGCCCAGCTCACCATGGCGCAGAACGTTCCGCTTTCCGGCGCCGTGATCGTGTCGACACCGCAGGATATCGCGCTGATCGATGCCAAGAAGGGCCTGAACATGTTCCGCAAGGTGGACGTGCCGGTCCTGGGCATCATCGAGAACATGAGCTATTTCTGCTGCCCGAATTGCGGCCATCGCAGCGAGATCTTCGCTCATGGCGGCGCGCAGCGCGAAGCCGAGCGCGGCGGGGTCGACTTTCTCGGCGAGATCCCGCTGGATATCGCCATCCGCGAAACCTCCGATGGCGGCCGTCCGATCGTCGTCAGCGACCCACAATCGCCCCATGCCGCAGCCTATCGTGACATCGCCCAGCGGGTCTGGGACAAGCTGCAAGGCGGAACCGGCCGGGCGGCGCCGCGTATCGTCATCCAGTAGGCTCGTGCTCCGGCAAGGTCAGGTGATGGCACGCCAGGCCAGCCAGCGATAGAGGCGGTCGCCCGAGCGCCTGCCCTCCTCCAAACAAGTGAAGGTGAAAATGGCGGCAAGCGCATCGCGCGTTTCCGCCGCCCGCCCCAGGATACTTGGCCAATCCGGCGCGTCATCCGGTCGGCCCACCTGCTCGCGCAACTGCGCCAGATAGCCGGCGCTTGGCAGTTCCGGTTTACCGGCCGCCAGATACAAGGCCGCCACAGCCCGCCAGACCTGACGCCAGAGTTCCCTGGCGGCGGACCACGCGAGCTCTCGTGCGATCACCCGTGCGGCGTGAACCCCGGTAACGGCATACAGGCTGACCGGATCGTCCCGCACGACATGGAAAGCCGCCACCACAGGTGCCAATTGCCGCCACGGATCGTCGGCCAGGACGAAATCATCCACCACGGGGGCGAAACGCGGCCGATCGCTGGCGGCAAAGATCGCCGTATCGATCAAAGCCTCGGCCTGGGGTTTGTAATCGAATCCGGCATCGCCGCGCAGCCGCCGAAACAGCGCGCGCGGATCGGCTTCCATGGGTGATGGCGCCACCTGGCTTGCAGGCAATGTCCGATAGCGGATCGTCGCATGCGCAAGACCGGCGGCGATTTCACTGCCGGTATCTCCAAGCAGACCATAAGCGAGGCGGATCAGCGGGTGCAAAGCTGCACCGGCAATCCCCGGCAGCAAGGGCGGCAGATGGCGTTGCAGGACGACCCGATGCTCGTCACGTGCCAGGGCGGATCTGAAGAATAGGTCGAGCCGGGGAAAGGCGTCGATCTCGCCGCGCAATTCGAGCGGATCGGTAACGACTGGCATGGTCATGTCGGCCAGCGGCACGAGCCGCCGGCGATAGGCAGCGGCGAATTCGCCAAGCTGCTGCGGCGCGGCACCGAGACGATCCAAAGCGAGAAGCGCCATGGGTAAATGATTGCCGAGACCCACCGCTCGTTTCGAGACCATGCCATCGAATTGCCGGAACAATGCTTCGCCATCGGGAATTTCCGGGGGAATTTCCGGCGCCAAGGCGGCAATTTCCCCCAGCAATCTGGCGAGGCCCGACATTGACGGGCCTATGGCCGTATGGTGATCGGCATGCCGCCGGCGGTCGCATACCACACGACATCCATTGCGGTATTCGACAAGCCGACACAGCCATTGGTCAGCGGCGACCGGCTGAACCAGCGCCAGGGATATTTCTGGCCATGGACCATGATTTCGCCACCCGGCGCCAGGCCCGCCGCTTCGGCCCGGCTGGCTTGCGCCATGGTCGGATAGGAAATCAGGATAGCGCGGTGATAATCCGATGACGGATCGCGCCAGCTCAGACGATAGGTGCCTTCCGGTGTGCGGCCGTCGCCTTCGCGCTGCTTCTGCCCGACCGGATTTTTGCCAAGCGAAATCGACGCCGTGTAAACCGCCTTGCCGTCATGCATCAAGCTAAGTGTGCGGGCACTTTTATCGACCAGAATGCGGTCGACCGAACCGATTGCCAGCGCCACCAGCGGACCATAAAGAAACTGCAGAAAGACCGGGGACCCCGCCAGAACGATGCCAAGCAGTAAAAATATACGCCGCCTTTGCCGATACCAGCGATGACCGGCGAGCTGTCCCGCCGGTTCGCATGCCGCGTCGGTCGGGCAGATCCCGCCGACCTGCCCAACCGTCTCGGTCTGGCAAATCGTGTCAGTCATGGCCTTTCAGGACATGCTGAAGCTCGGCCCATTCCCGTTTGCCGAGCCCGCTGCTGGCTTCCGTGACCGCCTCGCCCTGCAACATGCGGCGAACCGCCTCAATCGCATTTTTCGACAGGCTGACGGCGTGCAGCCGATGCTGTTCGAAAGCGTCGAAGCTCAACGGCACCCAGCGGCGCAGGATATCGAGCATCGCTTCGGCAAAAATCCGGATTTCATATTGCGCATGCGCATCGGCGCGCAGGCTGAGGAAATGCATGAAGTTCTGGAGGTCGACCTTCCAATACCACTGGGTATAGAAGTTCAGGCTGAGATTCATGCGCGCCAATTCGCGCGCCAGCCCTTGCCGGTCGGCATCGATCGGCGAGCCGTCCTCGGCCTCGTTCAGCATTTCGATGTAATGGTCGTATGCCTGCGTCGAATCCGCCTTGAGAAGATCGAGAACCCGGGCGGCCTCGGCGCCCTGCAATACATCACCCCGCCCCTGACGGTTGCTCACCGATTGCGCCGCCAGTTGCGCCGGCTGTGGAATATAGAATTCACGGTCCAGAATGGAGTACCGCGCCGAATATTCGTTCACATTGGCTGTGCGATGCCGGATCCATTGCCGTGCGACGAAAATCGGCAATTTGACATGAAATTTGATCTCGCACATTTCGAAGGGCGTCGAATGGCGATGGCGCATGAGATAGTGGATGAGGCCACGATCCTCGGTCACTTTTTTGGTACCGCGGCCATAGGAAACCCGTGCCGCCTGCACCACGGCGGAATCATCCCCCATATAGTCGATCACCCGGACGAAACCGTGATCCAGCACAGGGATCGCCTGATACAGCACTTCTTCCAATGCCGGGACGACGGCGCGCCGAGTCGGCTGCATATTGGCCCGCAATTGGTCGATTTCGTGTTGCTGCTCGGTCGTCAGCGCCATGCCATGCCCATCCTAACCATGCTTATTCTGAGTCCGCCGCGAATCTCTCTCGCGACGCTCCAACGGCGAGTTTATGCCCGATTCCAGACCGGATGCATAGGCTTGCGGACGGGTGCCGAACGCTGCCGCCTAAGGGCTTGAGCCATAGATCATTTTCAGGATGAATGGCGCCCTTGATCGGCCGCCGGTGGCGCCTTATGTTAAGGATGCTGCTTCGGCAGCTATGACAGTAGACGGTTGTGCGGAATAGACGTTGCGGACCGGGAGGGCAGTACTCCCGCGCCTCCACCAAATCTCCGTCGGAAGCCAGCTTGGCACCGACATTGCGGGGGCGAAACAGGATCGACGTGCGTGGTAAAGGCCATCCTGCTGTTCGGCATGGTTCCGCCGTTATCGGGCCATTCCTATAGATGCCAACGATAACGTTGCGTCTGATCTTCGTATGGCGGCCTAATAGCCTTAACGGGCTATAAGTCGCTCACGTAGAACGCGGTTCGGAGGGGCACCGGGCAACAGAAGCCCCTCCACTCAGCAGCCATTCGGACGATGCCGGTACGTTACTTTCGCCGTACGATATGTTGGCTCCAGGACGCTTGATCAGCCGATTCAAAGTTTAGCTCGCCCAATGGCTGGCCTCGACTTGATTTTCCGGTTAAGACTCGGGCTATACTGGCTCTATCAATCAAGCTTATTGGCGATTTTCGCCATGCCCGTTGTCCAGCAAGTCAAGGAGATGTCCTGAGCCGATCGGCTTCAGGAGGACGGCACGGTGGACTCCGGTGGCTAAAATGTGGTTGAACCTGAATAAGGTTCCGGGGAGATAGGTTTCGGCCGATGGCCAAAGACTGGTTGCGTTACGATCGTTTGGTGGAAGATGCCCTGCGCAGTGTCGTGCGACGTGCATTGCAGGAAGTGGCGGCCAATGGCCTGCCCGGCGACCATCATTTTTATTTGACGTTCCACACGCAGGAACCTGGGGTCTCCATTTCGCCGGCGCTGCGCGCGCAGTATCCCAAGGAAATGACCATTGTCCTGCAGCATCAATTCTGGGCGCTGGAGGTGATGGAAGACTGGTTCACCGTCACGCTCAGTTTCGGCGGCAAGCACGAAAAGCTCATCATCCCCTTCCAATCGGTCATCAGTTTCGCCGATCCCTCGGTCAAGTTCGGCCTGCAGTTCGAAAACACCCTGGAAGCCGAGGGTGTCGAAGGCGAGATGGAAGACCTGTCGCTGGATGACGATCCCGACCAGGTTCCCGGCAAGACCGGCACTTCGCTCGCCAAGGCGAAGGATCTCAACGATCTGCCGAAATCCGCCGACACCGATAAATCCGACAGCGACGACAAGACCGATCAGCCGAAGACCGCCGAGGTCGTGACGCTGGACGCCTTCCGCAAGAAATAACGATCGACGCTTACCGAAGGCGAGCCGAGATCATACGGATCGTCACCGATAAGACAAACTCGGAATAGCTGTCTCGCCGCCCTTTCAAAGCCTGCCGAATCCCGGTAAAAACGGCGCCATCATCGTCCGTTTCAAGGAGATCAGGACATGGCTAGCGCCAAGCAGAAGGCCGCGACGCGCCTCGAAAGTGATTCCTTCGGCCCGATCGAGGTGCCGGCCGATATGCTGTGGGGAGCACAGACACAGCGTTCGTTGCAGAATTTCAAGATCGGCGGCGAACGCATGCCGGTGCCACTGATCCGCGCTTATGGCCTGCTGAAGCAGGCAGCGGCGGAAGCCAATATGAAGGCCGGCAAGCTCGACAAGAAAACCGGCAAAGCCATTTCCCGGGCCTCGGCGGAAGTCGCCGCCGGCGACCTGGACGGGCATTTCCCGCTGGTCGTCTGGCAGACCGGCTCGGGCACCCAGACCAACATGAACGCGAACGAAGTGATCGCCAACCGTGCCAATGAGTTGCTGGGCGGCAAGCGCGGCGACAAGAAACCGGTCCATCCCAATGACCAGGTGAATTACGGCCAGTCATCCAATGACAGCTTCCCGACGGCCATGCATATCGCCGCCGTGCAGCAGGTCCAGGAAACCGTCCTGCCTGCCCTTACCCATCTGCAGAAGGCGCTCGACAAGAAGGCGAAAGAATTCGCCAAGATCATCAAGATCGGCCGGACCCATCTGCAGGATGCAACGCCGGTCACCCTCGGCCAGGAATTCTCCGGCTATGCCATGCAGGTGAAGCTGGGCATCGACCGGGTCAAGGCGACCCTGCCCCGCCTCTATGCGCTGGCCCAGGGCGGTACTGCGGTCGGCACCGGTCTCAATTCGGCAAAGGGTTTCGACAAGGCCTTTTGCGCCGAATTGAAGAAACTGACCGGCCTGCCCTTCACTCCGGCCGCCAACAAGTTCGAGGCGCTGGCGGCGCATGACGCGATGGTGGAAATCTCCGGCGCCTATAATGTGCTCGCCGCCTCGCTGATGAAAATTGCCAATGACGTCCGGCTGCTGGGCTCCGGCCCGCGTTCCGGCCTCGCCGAACTCAACCTGCCGGAGAACGAGCCCGGCTCCTCGATCATGCCGGGCAAGGTCAATCCGACCCAGTGCGAAGCCATGACCATGGTTTGCGCCCAGGTCATGGGCAATCACGTCACCGTGACGGTAAGTGGTGCAACCGGCCATCTGGAACTAAATGTCTTCAAGCCGGTCATCGTCTATAATGTGCTGCAATCGGGCCGGTTGCTCGCCGATGCGGCGATGAGCTTCACTGACAATTGCGTCGTCGGCATCACACCTAACCTGCCGAGGATCAAGCAGTCGCTGGAACAGTCGCTGATGCTGGTGACGGCGCTCAATACCCATATCGGCTATGACAATGCGGCGAAGATCGCCAAGAAAGCCCATAAGGAGGGCAGCAGCCTGAAGGAAGCCGGCATCGCGCTCGGCTTGCTGACGGCGGAGCAGTTCGATAAATGGGTCCGCCCGGCTGATATGCTGGGTCCGAAATAAGGCCAACCCAACGATGCGCAGATGACAGAACGGCCGCCCACCAGGATGGAGAAGCATTCGGTGACCATTGCCGGTCACAAGACGAGTTTCACCCTGGAAGCGGCCTTCTGGGATGCCCTCAAGAACATCGCCGCGCAGCGCGGCCGCTCTGTCGCGCAGCTGGTCGCCAGGGTCGACCAGCTGCGGGGCGTCGTCGAGTCCGGGACGCCCCCCAATCTCTCCAGCGCCCTTCGGGTTTTCGTCCTGCAGCAGCTTCATGAAACAGGCCAGCAGCATGGCAACGAGCCTTGACCTGCTGCCGACCAGCTTGCCACTGGTTGCGCGCCTGATCGCCGAAAACGACCTGACCGCGCATGACCGGCGGAATATCCGCAGCCTGCTGATCGCCGCCTATCCGCAATACGAACATCTTTGGACGCAGCAGGATTTCTGGGGCGGGCCGGCAGAATATCGTTTGCTGCTGCTGGAGCGGACCGGCCGCCTGGCGGCGCATCTCGGCTTCGCCCGGCGGTTGATCAAGGTCGGCGAGGAGGCAGTCCTGATCGCCGGGATCGGCGCCGTGGCCGTCCTGCCGGATCTGCAGGGCCAGCAGGTCGGCCGCCAGTTGCTGCGCGACCTGCGGCAGTGTCTTTGCCGAGATCTGCCGGTCGATTTCGGCTTCCTGCAATGCCGCGATGCAGTGGTGGGCTTCTATGCCAAAGCCGGTTTCAGCCGGATCGGCCAGCAGGTGCGCAGCTTCGACCCGGATAAGCGGCTGTGGCAGATCGATGACGCCGCCGCCATGGTTCTACCGGCAAAGGCACCGATCGACACCTGGCCGGCTCACGGCCTCATCGATCTGATGGGCATGCCCTGGTAGCTCGCCTCCCAGGCCCCTGACACCATCTCATTGAGACGGCTGGTCGGGTGCCGGTTCAGCAGGGGCCGGTTCAGCGGGAGCCGGCTCGCTGGGCGCCGCCGGTTCGCTGGGCGCTGGCGTCTCCGTGCTGGGTGTTTCCGTGGGGGCCGATTGCGGCGCCGGCTCCGGCTGCTTGTCCTTTTTCTTCTTCTTTTTACCGAAAGGCAGTTCGATGGTGCCAAGGCCGGGCACCTCGACAGCCGGCTTGCCGGATGACGTACCGTTTTGTGGCGCGCTACCGTCGGTAGGTGTCGAGCTGTTCGGCTGGACGCCCAGCTTCTTCAGCAGCTTGTCGCCGCCCGGCAGCTTTTCGATCGCATCCGGCTGCACCTTGCCACTGCTGTCAATGCCCATGAGGCCGCCGGCGCCGGCCGCGCCATTGCTGGCAAAGCTCGGCCGCGGATTGCTCAGCGGCCCGTCGAGATTGATGCTCATGAAGGCCTTGTCGGCATTGGCGCCGAAGAGATCGACCAGCATTTTCGAGAAGGCCATGGTCGCGATGTCGATCTGGCCTTTCGCCGTGCCATGCGCCTTCGGGTTGGTGAAGGCGAAATCCTGCGTGTCAAGCACGCCCTTGGCGATGTTGAAGCTGCCTTTCAAGGCGTTATCGACGCCGGTGAAGTTGCCGAGAATACCATTGACGGTGTCGGTCAGACTCTGCACCTGCTTCACCTTCTTGCCCAGCACATCCAGCAGGACCGAACCGACTTTCTGCTCGACCTTGCCGATGATCATCATGGTGCCGTCGAGATTGCCCTTGCCGGTCAGCGAACGCATCAGCGCCGCCTGGCTGTCACCGCTGCCAAGCAGATCGAGATTGAGGGAGATCGGCCCCTTCACCTGGCTGCCGGCAATGCCGCCACCCATCACCTGGCCGATCTGGATCTTGTCGACCGCGACCTTGGCATCAACCTTCGGCGTGCCGCGGCCATTGACCGTAGTACCGGACAGATCGAAGCCGCCGCCATAGATCTTGCCGTTCAGGGTCTGCATTGTCAGCAACCCGTCCTTGAGCGTGATCTTGGCTACCAGGTCATCGATCTGCTGATCCGGCAGGATCAGCGATTTCGCCTGGAAATCGACGTTCGCATCCTGCTTGTCGAGGATGGAAAGATCGAGCTTATCCTCCGACCAGGCGCCAGCCGGCGCACCGCCCGAGCTCGCTTTACTCTGGCTCTTGCCGGCTGCCGCACCACCTTGGCTATTGCCCATGAAGGGGATCAGATTGACCGTGCCGCCGGTGATATTGGCGGCGATTTGTGGCCGCGCCCCGGTTGCATCGTAGCTGGCTGTCCCGTTCAACGAACTGTCACCCCAGGCGGCGCTCAGCGCGCTGAGCTGTGCCTTATCCGTCGTTCCCGCAGCCTTGGCCGACATCTTCAGCGGGCCGGCCTGCACCCCCGAACTCGGCAGATCGGCCAGACGCAGCAGATCCGAGAATTGCGGGTGATTGGCGGTCAGGCTGATATCGAAGGCGATCGGCTTGGCTTTCGCCTGCACCGTTCCCACGAGGGCGGCATTGCCGCCAAGTCCCTGCAGCTTCAGATCCAACGCCATCTTGTCGGCGCCGCCCTTGAGCGTGCCGCCGATGCCGAGCGCACCCGCCGCATTGGCCTTCGGTCCGCCGAGGCCAGCCAGACGAAGCAACGGCCCCGGCTTTTGCGCATTGAGATCGAGCTTGGTATCGACCTGCGGATTATCGCCGGAGATACCTGTCAGCTTGCCGCCCAGCTTGCCGCTGGCGCCGACACCGCTGGCCGACAAAGCAACATCATAGGTGAGATCGTCCTTGCCGCTTTGCGCCGTGCCGCTCAAAGCCACGGCACCCAGATCTTGCGCCGCATCCGCCGGCATGCCGGCCAGTGCCGCCAGAGCGGAGATATCCCGCGCCTTGAGATCGAAATTGCTGTTGATCTTCGGAATGCCGCCGGCCAGCAGGCCAGAGATACCGCCTTTGGCGCTGCCCTGGGCACCGATCCCGGCCATGCCGAGATTGACATCATAGCTCACATCATTGGCATTGCCGCCGGCCTTGCCGGTCAAGGTCAGCGCACCGAATTTGCCGGATTGCTGCGCGCCGGCACCCGCCATCTGGAAGACATTGCCGGCATCCTTGGCGGTGATGTCAAAATTGGTATCGAAACGCGGATCGCCCTTGAGATCGGTCACCTTGCCGGTGATCGCGCCCTTGCCGCCGAGGAAATCGGCGACACTGATATCCTTGATATTGATGGCGCCGCCACCGATAGCGATCAAGGCATGCAACCCGTTGATCTGCTGCTGGTTCAGGGTGAGGGCGCCGACCCGCGCCTCGAGATTGGCATTGAGATCGGCCAAGGGCGCCAGCGCCTTCAGCGGATTGTCGGCACCAGCCGGCTTGGCGGCCGTCTGGGCCGTGGAGGTTTGCGTCGCAGCAGTCGCCTTTTCACCGCCTTTCGGCAGATAGCCGTCGAGATTGAGCTTGTCGATCGACAAGCCCACACCGAATCCCATCTGCTGGCGTTGCTTGCCGTCCGGCAAAGCGATGCTCGCGCCGCCCTGGATCGTCGATTGGTCCAGCTTTGCCGACAGCTCGGTCAGGTCGAGTTGCTGGCTCTTGAAACCGATCTTGCTGGACAAGGAGAAGCTGCGCAGCCGGTCGCCCGGCACCGTATCGACGGCGCCCTTGGCGAAGGCATCAATCAGGGCGCGCAGATTGCCGGCATTGACCTTGATGCCGCCGGTGAAGGCCGGTTGGCCCTGATCGGCATAAAGAACACCGCTTGCAGCCAGGCCGGACGCGCCCGGAAGCTGGGCCGTCAGGCTCTTCAAAGTCACTTGGCCATTGGCCAGTTGCGCCGAGAGCTTGGTGTTGTCGATCGATTGGCCCTGATAGACAATCTGCTGCACCGTGACATCGGCACCGGCGGTGATGCCGTTCGGCAGGCCGAAACCACCGCCGGCCGCCGCCTGACCGTTCTGCCCCGCCGTGCCGGTCGTGGGCTTCGTCGCTTCCGCTTTCTTGTCACTGCCACCTGCCGGCAGCAGCTTGTCGAGATCGACCCGGCCGACCGCGACATTGGCCTGGAGGGCGACATCCTTGGCATAATTGGCGGCAATCGCCGCCTTGGCGGTCAGGTCGCCCAAATGGAAAGTCAAAGACGGCACCGTCGCCGAGGCGCTGCCCGCCGTCACATCGCCATCCAGTGAGAAAGGCTGGGTCAGCAAAGGCGGCTGCGCGGCCGATTTATCGCCGCCGGGCAATGCCGCCAGCAGCTTGGCCACGCTGTCGCCCTTGCCGCTGAGCTTGCCCGTCACGATCGGCTTCTGCGGGTCGGATGCCGCCGCCAGATCCGCCTGACCGACGAAACCGAGGGTCGCCGCGGCCTCGCTCACGGCGAGAGAGACATCGACCGGCATCGGCTTACCGGTATTCATCTTGCCGAGCTTGACGGTGAAGCCGAGCGGCGCACCGAGCGCGGTCACCCCGCCTTTCGCCTCGAATGGCCCTTCCAGGCTTTCCATCGAGAGATCGACATTGATGTTCTCGACCTTCTGCTCCGATCCGCTCGCATCGTCACGATAGATCAGCGTACCGTCTTCGATCGAGGCGCTGTCGACGGCGATGTTCATGCCGGCGGATGCCGCCGTTTCCTTGGTCGCCTCGCCGGCGGCTTCCTTAGTCTCGGTCGGCGTGGCAGCCGGCTCGCCTGCCGGCTTGATCTGCCAATTGGCGCTGCCGTCGCGCAGCTTCTCCAGCAGGATGACCGGCTTGCTCAGCACCACTTCCTTGACCTGCACATCGCCGGAAATCAGCGGAAACAGCGCTACTTTCACCTTGGCTTGTTCCAGGGTCACCATGTCGGGCTGGCTGGCCCCGGGCGCATTGCCGAACTTCACGCCTTCGATCGAGACCGCGGGCATCGGCAGCAGCGAGAGCGAGATATCGCCGGTAATGGTGAGATCGCGCCCCGTGGCTTCCTTCGCCTTCTGCGCGATCAGGCCTTTATAGTTATTGAGGTTCACGAACATCGGCGCGACCAGCGCGATCACCACGAGACCGCCAATCACCGCTGCAGCAATTTTAACGCCTTTGTTCATAACACCCCTCTTTCCCAACGCATTTACCCAGTTCTCCGTTTCCGGAGCGAGTCTCATGTGGGAAACGACTCGGCGTGCGACCCGGTTCCAAAGACCCCTTTGCGCGGCTATTATCGACAACGGCACGACACCACTGCAAGATGTCATGCGTCACAACGGGGCGAATTTTACGAGCAGCCGATGGCAGAGATCGTCAATCTGAACCGTTTCCGCAAGGCACAGAAGCGCCAGGAAGAGACACGCCAGGCCGACGCGAATCGGGTCAAATTCGGCCGCACCAAAACCGAGAAGGAAAACGACCGCCGTGCCGAAGAGCGACGCCGGCGGGAGATCGACGACAAGAAATTAGACGACTGAGTCGACCAGCCTCATCCGATATCCATCGCGATTCCGCTGCCAAAGGGGAGACAGCTTCGTGACGTCCTTGTTCACTGCCGATTACAAAAACCAGCCATATTGGTGGGAAGCCGCGCCGCGACCGGCGGCCGGTACGCAATCATTGCCGACCGATGTCGATGTGCTGATCATCGGTGCCGGCTATACCGGCCTGATGGCCGGCATCCAGACAGCGCGCGGCGGGCGATCGACCTTGATCATCGATGCCGAAGCTGCCGGCTGGGGCTGTTCCAGCCGGAATGGCGGACAAGTTTCCACCAGCATCAAGCCGAGCTTCAGCGGACTCTCGGGCCGCCACAATGAAGAAACCGCCTTCGCCATCCGCCGGGAAGGCATCCAGGCGCTCGATTTTATCGGCGACATGATCCGCGACGAGAAGCTGGATTGCGATTGGGAACAGGTCGGCCGGTTCCATGCGGCGCATAATGAAAAGCAGTTCGCCGCTCTGGCGCGGGTCGCCGAGAACCAGGCCAAAGGCCTGGAAGTGCCGGTCGAAGTCGTCACCCGCGCGGAGCAGCGCCGCGAAATCGGCAGCGACTATTATCACGGCGGCCTCGTCTATCCGAAGCATGCCGCGTTGCATCCGGGCAAGTATCATCTCGAATTGCTGCGCCTTGCCCGCCAGGCGGGCGTGCAGGTGATCAGCCATTGCGCCGCGCGCGCCATCGAACGCCAGAGCTCCGGCTTCCGCGTCGCCACGGCCCATGGCCTGGTCCGTGCCCGTGACGTGGTGATCGCCACCAACGGCTATACCGGCCCCCTGTCACCCTGGCAGCGGCGGCGCGTCATTCCGATCGGCAGCTATATCATCGCCACCGAACCGCTTGATCCGAAGATTGCCCAGGATGTCGCGCCGACAAACCGGGTCATGAGCGACAGTCGCCGCGTGGTGTTCTATTACCGGCTGTCACCGGACAAGCAGCGCATGCTGTTCGGCGGCCGCGTCGCGTTTTCGGAAACCGATCCGCAGGTGAGCGCACCGCGCCTGCACCATTGGATGAGCGGTATCTTCCCGCAGCTCAAGCAAAGCAAGATCAGCCATTCCTGGATGGGCTTCGTCGCTTACACCTTCGACACCCTGCCGCATATCGGCACCCAGGACGGACTGCATTACTGCATGGGCTATTGCGGATCGGGCGTGTCGCTGGCGACTTATTTCGGCATGCGCCTGGGGCAGAAAGTGCTGGGTACGGCCGAGGGCAAGACGGCGCTCGACAATGTCCCCTTCCAGACCCGGCCGCTTTATATCGGCGATCCCTGGTTCCTGGCGCCGTCGGTCATGTGGTACCGCTTCCTGGACAGCCTGCCGATCTGACCGATTAGAGCGCGATGGTTTCAAGTTGAAGCAGCTTTGCTTCAACTTGAAACCATCGCGCTCTATCTTGTTGAAGAGAGGCGGATTAAGCCCACAAGTGGAATCGCTTCAGCAATTCCACTTGTGGGCATCCGACTCTAGCGCTTGGCGCGGAAAAAACTGCGCAGCATTTCCGCGCTGCGTCCTTCATCCAGCCCGCCGAAAACCTGCGGCCGGTGATGGCAGGTGGGCTGGGTGAAGATCCGGGGGCCGTGCTCGATGCCGCCGCCCTTCGGGTCGCTGGCGGCATAGATCACCCGCCGCAGACGGGCGAAAACGATGGCGGTCGCGCACATCGGGCAAGGTTCGAGCGTGACATAGAGATCGACCAGCGGGAGGCGTTTCTCGCCCCTGGCCATGGCGGCGCGCCGGATCACCAGCAATTCCGCATGGGCGGTCGGATCCTGCCATTCCTCGACCCGGTTATGGTCGGCGGCCAGGATCGCGCCGGTCGCACTGTCGACCAGGACCGCGCCGATCGGCACCTCGTCCCGGGCTGCGGCCGCCTCCGCCTGCCGAAAAGCCAGGGCCATGAAATCCCGTTCGTTTTGTTCTGTCTTGCTCTGTTCCGTCATAGCGGCATTGAGCGCAGGCGGCCCGGCCCGGTCAAGCCTGCTTTTCCCGCATGCCTTCCCGTTGTGCTTCCCGGCCAGTTATGGTTTAGCTTGGCGTTATGAAAACGACCGCACCCTTGATCGGACTGACCCTCGACGCCGACGCGCCGAGCGGCTTGTCGAAATTCGCCCGTTACAGCATCCGCGAGAATTATTGCGGATCGGTTGCTGGTGCCGGCGGCCTGCCCGTCTGCCTGCCCCACGGCATCGACGCGCTGGACGCTCTTGCCGACCGGTTGGACGGCCTGGTGGTCACGGGCGGCGCCTTCGATATCGACCCCAGCCTCTATGGCGATACTTCCCGTCATGCCACCGTGGCGACCAAGGAAGGCCGCACGACATTCGAATGGGCCATCACCAAGGCGATGCTCGACCGCGACAAGCCGGTCCTCGGCATTTGTGGCGGTGAGCAGTTGCTGAATGTCATGCTGGGTGGCAGCCTGATCCAGCATATCGAGGATGCCGTCCAGGGCAGCGTGCTGCACGAGCAGCCCAATCCGCGCAACACGGCCGGCCATGCGGTAAAGGTGACGCCAGGTAGCCTGTTACACCGGATTTCCGGTACGGATCGGCTCATGGTGAACAGCGCCCATCACCAGGCGGTGCGCGCGGCCGGACCGGGGATCCTCGTCAATGCCGTGGCCGAAGACGGTGTCATCGAAGGCATCGAAGACCCGCGCAAGAAATTCTGTCTCGGTGTGCAGTGGCATCCGGAGTTCATCGTCGGGCCGGGCGATGCCAGGATCATCGATGCGTTTGTCACGGCGGCACGCTGATGGGCGAGGATCGCAAGACCACCAGCAGGAAAGACACCGGCAACAAGGTGCATGAGGGCGAACGCATCGCCAAGGTCATGGCCCGCGCTGGCCTATGCTCACGCCGAGATGCAGAAGCCTGGATTACTGCCGGCCGTGTTTCCGTCAACGGCAAGAAGCTGTCATCACCCGCCGTCAATATCGGCCCGGCGGATGTCGTGCGGGTCGATGGCAAGCCTTTACCCGAGGCCGAGAAGACGCGCCTGTTCCGCTATCATAAGCCGCGCGGCCTGGTCACCACCGCCAAGGACCCCGAAGGCCGCCCGACTGTCTTCGAGAACCTGCCTTCCGGCCTGCCCCGCCTGATTTCCGTCGGCCGGCTGGATTTGAATTCCGAAGGCCTCCTGCTGCTCACCAATGATGGTGAGCTGGCACGGCGCCTCGAATTGCCGGCGACCGGCTGGGTGCGCCGGTACCGCGTACGCGTCAATGGCAAGGTAGATCCGGCAGTCCTGACGAAACTGGCCGGCGGCATCGAGATCGAGGGCGTGCGATACGGCGCCATCGAAGCGGTGCTCGACCGCCAGCAGGGCGAGAATGCCTGGCTGACGATGAGCCTCACCGAAGGCAAAAACCGGGAAATCCGCAAAGTCTGCGCGCATTTCGGCTGGACCGTCAGCCGCCTGATCCGCTTGTCCTACGGCCCGTTCCAGCTCGGCCATCTCGGCAAGGGCGAGGCCGAGGAAGTGCCGGGCAAGGTCCTGCGCGACCAGCTTGGTTCACCCGGCAGTGCCCAGCCCTTGCGTCCGCATCAGGCCAGCGGCGGCAAGGCCCGCCCGCCTAAACCGACGCAGAAGCGCGAGCACGGCGACAGGAAATGGGACGACCGGAACGCCGAAAAGCGGCGCGAAGCTCAGTCATCGGCACGGTCACAAACATCGGCAGGGCCACAGGCATCGGCGCGGCCACAAGCGCCTGCCGGCGACCCCAAGCGCAAGCAGCTTTCGCATGAACGGCGTGCCGAGCGGCAACGCGCGGCGGAAGCCGATGATGCCAGGACCTATGACGTCAAACATGAACGTCAGCCGCGCTCGGATATGAAGTGGAATAGTGCGAAACAGCCCGGCCGCAATTCCCCCAGCGATCGTCGCACGTCCGGAAAACCCGATGCGAATCGATTCCGGCGCTCATAAAGGCAAGAAGCTCGTGGTGCCGGAAGGTCGCGATGTGCGGCCGACCGGTGACCGCGCGCGCCAGGCGATCTTCAACATGCTGGTACATGGCGTGGATGCCGTGCGCGATGCCACCGTGCTCGACGCTTTCGCCGGCTCGGCCGCCTTGGGGCTTGAAGCCCTGTCGCGTGGCGCGGCCAGCCTGGTTGCCTTCGATACCGATCCGCAAGCCTTGGCGGCGATCCGCGCGAATGTCGCCGGTTGCCGCGAGGAAAGCCGCACGACCATTCGCCAGGCCGATGCGTTGCGGCCGCCGCCCGCCACCGGTTTCGGCGCTGCGGCTCCGGCCACGCTGGTCTTCCTCGATCCCCCTTATGGCAAGGAAATGGTGCCGGCGGCGCTGACGGCTTTGGATAAGGCCCGCTGGATCGCGTCCGGTGCGGTCGTCGTTGTGGAACTGGATCGCCGCGATTCTTTCGATTTGCCGGCCGGCTACGATCTCGAAACGGATCGCAGCTACGGCAAGGCGCGCATTCTCATGCTGCGAAAAAACTAGAGCGCGATGTTCATCGCGCACCCGCTTCTTGAAAAGAGGCAGATTCAGATCATACGAGCAATCGCTCCAGCGATTCCACTTGTGATCATCCGGCTCTAGCGACGGCCGAACAAGCGTTCGATATCGGCCAGCTTGAGCTCCACATAAGTGGGGCGGCCGTGATTGCACTGGCCGGAATGCGGTGTCGCCTCCATCTGGCGCAGCAGCGCATCCATCTCCGTAGCGCTGAGCCGCCGTCCCGAGCGCACGGCGCCGTGGCAGGCCATGGTGCCGCAGATCTCCTCCAGCCTTTCCTTCAGGCTGTGGGCCGCGCCGAGCTCCGCCAGCTCATCCGCCATATCGCGTACCAGTCCCTGGATATCCGATTGGCCCAACAAAGCCGGCACTTCGCGCACCACGACAGTACCCGGACCGAAGGATTCGATGACGAGGCCAAGCTCTGCCAATTCTTCGCTCCGCGCCAGCAAGCGCTGGGCGGAAGCGCCATCCAGCTCGACCACTTCGGGAATGAGCAGAGCCTGGCGCGCCACACCTTGCGCTGCCAAAGCCTCCTTCATGCGTTCATAAACCAGCCGCTCGTGCGCCGCATGCTGATCGACGATGACCAAACCATCCGCCGTCTGGGCGATGATATAGTTCTCATGCAATTGCGCCCGGGCAACGCCCAGCGGATAGCTGGTTTGCGGCGACTGCGCCGACATGGCATCGGCCGCTTCCATCCGGGCGCTGGGCCGCTCCAGCTCCGCCGCCAGAGGCGCGAAGCCGGCCAGTGCCCGATTGACCAAGCTGCTATTGACGCTGCTGCCGCCATGATGACCGTAGCCGCTCCAACCGGATTGCGGCGCGACACCTTGCCAGGCGGGCGCTTCAGCGCTGCTGAGTTGCATCTGCGGCGCCTGGAACGCATCCAGCGTCTGCGTTGCCACGGTCGTCGCCGCCCGATGTCCCGCAGCCGCGAGGCTGTGGCGAATGGCGCTGACGATCAGGCCGCGCACCAAGGCCGCATCGCGGAAACGCACCTCGGCCTTGGCGGGATGCACGTTCACATCGACCTCTTCCGGCGGCAGGTCGACGAACAGCGCCACCAACGGGTGCCGGTCGCGCGCCAGGAAATCCTGGTAGGCGCCGCGGATCGCGCCGATCACCAGACGGTCCTTCACTGGCCGGCCATTGACGAAGAGATATTGATGCGAAGCATTCGCCCGGTTCAGGGTCGGCAGGCCGGCATAGCCATGGAGCCGAACAGTCTCGCGCGTCGCATCGATCGCCAGGGCGTTGTCGCCGAAATCCCGGCCCATGATGGCGCTGAGGCGCTGCAATTGGGCGGCGGCGGCATCCGCCAGCAGATCGTCGCTAATCGCCGGCAGCCGTAGGATCACACGGTCCTCGTCCCGCAGGGTAAAGCCGATGGCCGGATGGGCCATGGCGAGGCGTGAAACGATCTCCTCCACGGCGTTGGCTTCGCTGCGCGGGGTTTTCAGGAATTTGAGGCGGGCCGGCACGGCATAAAAGAGATCGCGTAATTCGACCCGCGTGCCGGCGGACAGGGCAGCGGGCTGCGGGGTTCCCTTTGCCCCGCCATCGACGATCAGGGACCAGGCCTGATCGCCGCCAGCTCCGTCGGCTTTCCTGGCCCGGCTGGTGATCGTCAGCCGGCCGACCGCACCGATGGCCGGCAGCGCCTCGCCCCGGAAGCCGAAATGATGAATGTGAACAAGATCGTCATCCGGCAGTTTAGAGGTTGCGTGCCGCTCCACCGCCAGCAGCAATTCCTGCGGACCCATGCCGCAGCCATCGTCCCCGACTAAAATCAGGCTGCGGCCGCCTTCCCGCAGGGTGACATCGATACGGGTGGCCCCGGCATCGACGGCATTTTCGACCAGTTCCTTAACCACGGAAGCGGGCCGTTCCACCACCTCGCCGGCAGCGATCTGATTGATGAGATTGGAGGGCAGAAGACGAATCGACATGGCCCCAGTTTAGCAGGCCAATACCCTGGCAGGCCAATGCCTTAGCAGGCCGAGGCCAAGCTGCTAAGCTGGATTCAAGCAAAAACCTTGGGAATTTTGGGGAGAAAGCGCGATGAACCCGCAAGAGATGAACCCGGAAGACAAGCCGAAAGCTGTAGAAAGCTTCATGTCGGCCGATGCCTATGGCCGCAGCCTGAAGGGCATGGGGATCAATCTGCTGGTGCGCGATATCGCCCGCTCGACGCTCTTTGCCCGCGATGTATTGGCAGCCGAGATCGTCTATAGCGACAAGGATTTCGCCGTCCTGCGGCATGGCGAGGGCGATCACCGCGCAGAATGGATGCTGCATGCCGACGGCACCTATCACAGCAATCCCCTGCTCGGCCTGTTATCGGATATGCCGATCCGCGGGGCCGGCGTCGAAATCCGCCTCTATCGCTGCGATCCCGACCGCGCCGTAGCCCAGGCAAAGGCGCATCATCATCATGTCCTGTCCCCGGCCGCCGACAAGCCCCACGGCCTGCGCGAAGCCTATATCCAGGACCCCGATGGCTATTGCTGGGTGCCGAGCCTGCACAAGCCGGCCGCCGATTAGGCTTTCACCACCTTGGCGGATTTGATGCCGGCTTTCGCCATTACATTGCGCGTGTCGACGATCAGTTTGGCTTTCTGGCCGACCAGCGCGTAATCCACCGCCTCGTGATCCGTCACGATCAAGACGGTATCCATGGCGGCGAGATTGCGTGCCGTCAGCGCTGTCGACCGGCGGCCCGTCAAACTGGGATATTCCCGGGTCGGTGTGATTTTCGGAATCAGCGGGTCGTGATAGGCGACCCGCGCGCCGCGCCGCTCCAACTCCTCGATGATATGCAGCGACGGGCTTTCCCGCTGATCATCGACATTCTTCTTATAGGCAACACCGAGGACGAGAATGCGGGCGCCTTTCAAGGCTTTGCCGCGCTGCGCACTGAGCGCATCGGTCAGCTTCTCGATGACGAAATGCGGCATGGCGGTATTGATTTCGCCGGCGAGCTCGATGAAGCGCGTATTAATGCCGTATTCCCGCGCCTTCCAGGTCAGATAGAACGGATCGATCGGAATGCAATGGCCGCCCAAACCAGGCCCCGGATAGAAGGGCATGAAACCGAAGGGCTTGCTCTTGGCGCCGTCGATTACTTCCCAGACATCGACGCCCATCGCCATGCAGATGACCTTGAGCTCGTTGGCCAAGGCGATATTGACGGCGCGGAAGATGTTTTCCGTCAGCTTGATAGTTTCAGCCGCTTCGGGGCTGCTGACCGGCACGGTGCGAACGACGATGCGATCATACAGCAGCGTCGCCAGTTTCAAGGCCGCTGCACCGTCGCCGCCGACCACCTTGGGGATTGCTGCCGTACCGAAGACGGTGTTGCCGGGGTCTTCCCGTTCCGGCGAATAAGCGAGGAAGAAGTCCCGGCCCGATCTCAGGCCGGTCTGCTCCAGGATCGGCTTCAGAACGTCCCGGGTGGTGCCTGGATAGGTGCTGGATTCGAGAACCACCAGTTGCCCGCGTTTGAGCTGCCGGGCGACGGTTTCGCCGGTCTTGACGATGAATTGAAGGTCCGGCTCGCGATGCCTGGTCAAGGGCGTCGGCACGCAGATGATGACGACATCCATCGCCGCCAGGCCGGAAAAATCGTCGCTGGCCGCCAATGTGCCGGCTTTCACCAGCGGAGCGATCCGCCGGTTGCCGATATGCTTGATATAGGATTTACCGGCGGCAAGCTGGCGGATCTTGACCGGGTCGATATCGAAGCCGGTGACGGCAAAGCCGCGTTCGGCAAACAGGCAGGCCAGAGGAAGGCCGACATATCCCAGACCGATGACCCCGATCCGGCTTTGCTGGCTGCGAATCGCGGCGGTCAGACGGGCGGCCAAAGAGTTGCTTTTTGGCCGACTTTGCGCCTTCATTCCTAATCTCCTGCTGCTGATCGCGGCGAACCCTAACAAATCGCTCCGAAAGGGTCAGCTCCTTTGTCGGCTTGGGTCAGGGACATATTCGGATTTTGTTAATCCTGCCGATAGGACAATGCTCAGAACCCGACACTATCGGCATGAGCATCGTGAGCGGCCAGGGACCGAAACAGTGGTGCAATTGGAATGAAGGGTCCACCCAACCATCCGCATGACAGGCTGGCAGAGTTTACCGGCTCTGCCCTGATGATCGCCGCCGGCCCCGGCGAGGGCTTCACGATTGCCGCCGCCAATGACGCCTTCCTGAACGAAACGGGGTTCGATCGTTTGAGCCTGACCGGCCAGACATTGCCGGCCTCTTTCGGGCCGGGTTGCAATGCCCTGCTTGACCTCATCCAGAAAGTGCTGATCACCGGTCATCCGGCCGATGGGGTGATCAGCCTCGCCACGCCGAAGGGCGCGCGTCGTCACCACATGGTCCTGATGCCGCGAGCCGGCGACGGCGCCGGGCCGAATCATATTGTCGTCGTCTGCACGGATACCACCGCCAGCGAAGCCATCCGGCACCTGGATGACGTGCTGATAAACGTCAAGGACATCATCTGGTCGGTCATGGTCGATACGGCCACCTTCGATTATGTGAGCCCCTCAGTGGAAACCTTGCTGGGGATCGATCCCCAGGAACTGCTGACGATTCCTTTGGCCTGGAACCGATATATTCATCCGGCGGATTTCGATACGGTCGAAAAGGCCTGGGATGAGGCGACGAAGGGCGCTCCATTCGATATCGAATATCGAATGGTCCACCCCGACGGACGGGTCGTCTGGGTGCGTGATCATGGTGAACTGGTCCGCGATGCCCAGGGGCAAGCCTTTCGGATCGACGGGATCACCCAGGACATCACCACCCGACGGGCGGCGGAGGTAAAAGCGAAAACCGCGGAAACCCTCTACCGGACGATCGTCGAAAACCAGGTCGAATTGATTTGCCGGTACCGGCCGAACTTCGTCATCGTTTTCTGCAACGCCGCCTATGCCCGTCTCTATGGCCTGAAGCCCAGCGACATGGTGGGCCATTCCCTCACTGAATTCCTGCCCGATGAAGAAATTCGAGAGATCCAGGGCATCATCGACCAATTGGCCCACGGCATGGCGATTTCCCACAGCGAAGTCCGGAAGGCGCAAGGCGGTGAAAAAGGTTCCTGGTATAGCTGGTCGGATGTGGCGATCTTCGACGCCGAAGGCAATATCGCCGAAATCCAGGCCATCGGACGGGATGTCACCGGGCGCTACCAGATGGAACGCGAGCTGCAGGCCAGCGAACAGCGCCTGAGGCTTGCCATTGACAGCATTCCCGATGCCTTCGCCCTCTATGACAACGAAGACCGGGTGATCCTTTGCAACAAGCGATATATCGAGCTGGCGATATCTCCCACAATGATCGATCCGATCGGCAAGACCTTTGAGGAGCTTGCCCGCAGCATTGCCTACGCGCCCAATGCGTCGATAGAGGCGAAAGACGATCCTGAGGGATGGCTCCAACGCCGTTTGCAGCAGCATCGCAATCCGCCGCCCGAACCGCTCGAGGTCGCGATTCAGAACGGCCGATGGCTCCGCGTCTCGGAACGACGCACCAGCGACGGCGGCTGGGTTGCGATCTGGAGCGACATCACGCCTTTGAAGGAAGCGGAGATCCGGCTGCGCTCAGCCATTGCCGCCTTCAATGAGGGTTTCGTCTTCTATGACAGGAACGAGAGGTTGATCCTCTGCAACGATCGCTTCAAGGCGCTCTATCCAAAAACGGCTCCCGTCATGAGGCCCGGCGCTACGCTGGAGGAGATCTATCGCTACGGCATGGCGCATGGCGAATTTGTAGATAACGGGAACGATCCCGAAGCTTGGCTGCAGAGAGAGTTCCAGCACATCCGCCGAACGATACCCCATGTCGTGGAGCGGGAATTGGCGGATGGCCGCTGGATCATGATCAGCCGCTCGCCGGTAGCCGATGGCGGCATGGTCAGCATCATCACCGACGTGACGGAATTGAAGCTGCGCCAGGATGAACTGCAGGAAGCGCAACAGAAATTGCAACAGCAGACGCAGCATCTGACGCAGTTCGCGGAACAGTTAAGGGTGGCGCGGCAGGCAGCAGAATCCGCCAATCAGGCGAAGTCACGCTTCCTTGCCCATATGAGCCATGAATTGCGGACGCCGCTGAATGCCATCCTCGGCTTTGCCGATGTCATCCGCCACGGCATGTTCGGTGAGATCGCGCCCATCCGATATCGTGATTACGTTCAGTATATCCACGAGAGCGGCAGTCATCTGCTGGAAATGATCAACGACGTGCTTGATCTCTCCAAGATCGAGGCCGGCAAGTTCGAACTGAAAGTGGAAGCGCTCGATGCCGAGTTGATCACCCAGGCCGGCAGCAAACTGGTTGCCGGGATGGCAAAGGAGAACGGCGTCCGGTTGATGATCGATATCGATCCCACCTGCCCCGTCATTCATGGCGATGCGCGCGCGATCAAACAGATCATCATCAATCTGTTGTCGAATGGCGTGAAATTCACCCCGACCGGCGGCTATGTCATGCTGCAGATTCAGGCCGTCGGCTCCGTCGGCTTTGAGATCGTCGTCACGGATACCGGCATCGGCATGGCGCCCGACGATATCGCCAAAGCACTCGACCCCTTCGGCCAGATCGACGGCACCTTGGCGCGCCAGCATCGCGGCACCGGCCTTGGCCTGCCTTTGGTCAAAAACCTCACGGAATTGCAGCAAGGCACGCTGCAGATCGACAGCGCACCGTCGCGCGGCACCCGGGTCTCGGTCTTCCTGCCCTGGCTGGCGTCTTTGCTCACTGCCGATAGGCCGGATGCCTGACGGGTCGTTCTGGGGTATTGGTTTTGGCCAGGACCAATACCAACGAGGCCGCGTGTAGCTATGGAGATCGCCCTTTTTCTCGCACCCGGTTTCGGTTTCCCTGCTTATGCCTATATCCACGAGGCACCTGCTGACAAGGGACCAGGAACCGGCGCCGATTTCCTGGCGCACGATCGGTATCACCGCCACGCCTGTCGTCAGTTCGAGCGGACAATCCGTTCGGCCCCATCTCGCCATTGCAGACGACAAGCGCTTCGATCTTGCGATGGTGATCTGGCAGATGGAAGACGTGCACGGCTGAGTGCCGCGTCATCGAGGTAAGCAGGTAGATACGGCGCGGCATGCCGGCCGCACCGTATCAGCATTTAGAGCGCGATCGTGTTTGATAGAAGCATTATGCTTCCGTCAAAGACGTGAATCGCTCTTTATCTTATGGATGAGAGGCGGATTCACGTTTTAGACAAAATCGCAAAGCGATTCCGCCTAAAACGGTCCGGCTCTAGTGGTTCTGTTCCTTGGTCTTCAGGAAGCGGATCTTGGGATAGTCTTCCGCCGCCCGGTCGAGGTGCCAGGCATTGCGCGCCAGAAAGACCGGATCGCCGTTGTGATCATCGGCGATCGAGGCGCGCGATGCATCCAGGAAGCGCTTCAGTTCCGCCGGCTCATCAGCCTCCACCCAGCGCGCGGTATAGAGGCTGGTCGGTTCGAAGCGGACCGGCAGACCATATTCCGTGCGGATACGGTCGGCCAGGATTTCGAACTGCAGCGCGCCGACCACGCCGACGATCCAGTCGGTACCGATCAGCGGCCGGAAGACCCGGGCAGCACCCTCTTCCGCCAGTTGCTCCAGCGCCTTGCCGAGATGCTTGGCGCGCAGCGGATCATCCGCCCGGACACTCTGCAGATGCTCCGGCGCAAAAGACGGAATGCCGGTGAACTGCAACTGCTCGCCCTCGGTCAACGTATCGCCGATCCGCAGGTTGCCATGATTGGGCACGCCGAGGATATCGCCGGCATAGGCCTCTTCCGCCAATTCGCGGTCCTGCGCCAGGAAGAGGACCGGGTTATGCAGGTTGAGCTGCTTCGCCGAGCGCACATGCAGCGCCTTCATGCCGCGCCGGAACTTGCCCGAGCACAGCCGCACGAAGGCGATCCGGTCGCGGTGCTTAGGGTCCATATTCGCCTGGATCTTGAAGACGAAGCCCGTCAGCTTGTCTTCCGTCGGTTCGACAGCACGTGTCGTCGTCGGCTGCGGTCGTGGCGGCGGCGCCATTCCGGCAAGCCCGGCAAGCAATTCGCCGACGCCAAAATTGTTCACCGCCGATCCGAAATAGACCGGCGACAGATGGCCTTCGCGATAGGAGTCGAGATCAAATGGCGGCATCAGACCGCGCGCCATCTCGACATCGTCGCGCAGGCGCTGCACTTCATCTTCGCGCAATGCTGCGGCAAGCTTCGGATCGTCGAGGCCTTCGATCTTCAGGCTCGATTCTTCCTGTGTGCCGCCACGTTCGAACATGACCAGCCGGTCGTTGAACAGGTCGTAGCAGCCCTTGAAGGTCTTCCCCATGCCGATCGGCCAGGAAGCCGGCGTGATATCGAGTGCCAGGGTCTGCTCAATCTCGGAAATCAAGTCGAACGGTTCCCGCCCCTCGCGGTCGAGCTTGTTGACGAAGGTGACAATGGGCACGTCGCGCAGGCGGCAGGCTTCGAAAAGCTTGCGCGTCTGGCTTTCGATCCCCTTGGCGGCATCGATCACCATGACGGCCGAATCCACCGCCGTCAGCGTCCGGTAGGTGTCCTCGCTGAAATCTTCGTGGCCCGGCGTATCCAGCAGATTGAAGGTACAGCCGCGATAATCGAAGGTCATCACCGAGGCGGTCACCGAGATGCCGCGCTCACGCTCCACCTTCATCCAGTCGGAGCGTGCACGCCGCTGCTCGCCGCGCGCCTTCACGGCGCCCGCCAGCTGAATGGCACCTCCGAACAGCAGCAGCTTTTCGGTCAGTGTGGTCTTGCCGGCGTCGGGGTGCGCGATAATCGCAAAAGTCCGTCGCCGGGAAACTTCGGTTTCCAGATCGGCCATAATGCTCACTTCGGGAGAATTGCCCGCAATTTAAGCATTTCGCCAGGTTTTGCCAGCGTAAAAAGCCGGCTTTTCCGCAGATCAGGCCTTCGCCGAACTTACCAGCATGACACCGCCCAGCACAAAAGCCGCGCCCACCATCTGTTCCAGGGAAATGGTTTCGTTCAAGAACAACCATCCGAAGAAAATGGTTGCGACCGGCCCGATCGAGCCGACGATGGATACTTTCGAAGCGCCGACCAGTTGGATTGCCTTGGCGGTGAGGAAAACCGGCAGAACCGTGGAAATGCCTGCCATGGCGCCGGCATAGGCATAGACCTGCCAGGGCTGCTGGAAGGCGCTGGCCACCGGATCGACCGCCAGAAAGTGAATGAGGCAGGCCATGGCCGAGACGATCGATGCCCAGGCCGCCAGGCGGATGGCGCCCAGCCGGCCGACCAGTTGCCCGTTGGCGACCAGATAAATAGCATAGGTGATCATGCACAGGAAGACCAGCGAACCGCCGATCACGATATCCGACTGGTTTCCGGTGAAACGCACATCATGCAGAAAGGCGATGCCGATCCCGACATAGGAGATCGCCATGGCAATCAAGGTCCGCTTTCCGATGGCATGTCCGAACAGGAGAACCGACAGGATCACCACCACCGTCGGATAGAGGAACAGGATCAGCCGCTCCAGCCCCGCCGTGATGTATTGCAGGCCCATGAAATCGAGAATGCTGGAGAGGTAGTAGCCGACGATGCCGAGAAACAGCAGCGACAGCCAGTCCTTGCGCGTCAACCGCGTCGGCGCCGCCCGGCCCGACCACCAAGCCGCCGCCATGAGGACGGGCAGCGCGAAGGCCATGCGCAGCGCCAGCAATGTGACGGCATCGACGCCATAAAGGTAAGCCAATTTGACGAAAATGGCCTTCATGGAGAAGGCGGCCGAGGCCAGAAAGGCCAGAAGCACGCCCCGATTGATCATCATGTATCGGTCTCACGTCGAACAGACGGAGCTTTCCCACGAAGCCGCGTGCGCCAATTCCACGTGCCATCGCACGTGCTTGCAAGATCGAACCCCAGGAAACCCCTCATTTGCAATCTAAAACGGGTAAATTGCCGGAGGCTAGGCCTGAAACGACAGTGCTTATCCTCGAAATGTGCATGACATGGTCCATTCCGGCCCTAGAATATTGACAGGAGAGTTCGAAAACCCCACCTAAGAGAGATCCCGAGGGGGCTCGGGACATTCCCCAATGCTGCAATTTTAAGAATAGGTGCCGCGACGCATGGTCCACCAGACGCCGCTTATTGCCACCATTGTCGGCAGCTTGGTCCTGGCCTTGATCCTGGGCGCGCTGGCCAACCGGCTGCGGATTTCTCCCCTGGTGGGCTATCTGTTGGCGGGCGTACTTGCCGGGCCATTTACCCCGGGATTTGTCGCAGACCAAGCCCTGGCGCCGGAACTGGCGGAGATCGGCGTCATCCTCCTGATGTTCGGTGTCGGCCTGCATTTTTCCCTGAAGGATCTTTTTGCCGTCAAGAATATCGCCGTTCCCGGCGCGATCCTGCAGATCGGCCTTGCGACCCTGCTGGGCCTCGGCCTCTCTTTGGCCATGGGCTGGTCGGTGGCGACCGGCCTGGTTTTCGGCCTCGCTTTGTCCTGCGCCAGCACGGTCGTCCTGTTGCGCGCCTTGCAGGAACGCCGCCTGATCGAGACGGAACGTGGACGCATCGCCGTCGGCTGGCTAATCGTCGAAGACCTGGCCATGGTGCTGGTTCTGGTCCTGTTGCCGGCCCTGGCGAGCCTGCTGGACGATGCCGGCCAGTCAGCCTCGCTGGGTGGTGTTGACATCCTTCGTATCCTCGGGATCACCCTTGGCAAGGTAGCCGCCTTCATTGCCTTGATGCTGGTCGTCGGCCGCCGTGTCATCCCCTGGCTTCTGCATTACATCGCTCATACCGGCTCGCGCGAGCTGTTCCGGCTGGCCGTACTCGCCATTGCGCTCGGCGTGGCTTATGGCGCAGCAGTGCTCTTCGGCGTTTCATTTGCCCTGGGCGCATTCTTCGCCGGCATGGTCCTGAGCGAGTCCGAACTGAGCCATCAGGCGGCGCAGGAAACGCTCCCCCTGCGCGACGCCTTTGCCGTGCTGTTCTTCGTCTCGGTCGGCATGCTGTTCAATCCGGGCATCATCGTGGACGATCCGTTGCCACTGATCGCCACGTTCCTGATCATCATCTTCGGCAAATCCCTGGCGGCTTTTGTATTGGTCCGGCTGTTCCGCCATTCGTCGAGCAGGGCCCTGATGATTTCCGCCAGCCTCGCGCAGATCGGCGAATTCTCCTTCATTCTTGCGGCCCTTGGCGTTGACCTGAAGCTGCTGTCAACCGAGGCGCGCGACCTGATCCTCGCCGGCGCTATTTTCTCGATCCTCGCCAACCCGGTGCTTTTTGCCTTGCTCGACCGGGCACAAACCTGGATCGATCGGCGCGAGGGCAAAGACGGCGACCCAGCGCCCCCCAGCAAAGTGACGAGTGAAGAGATCCCCGCGACGCAACTGACCGGTCACGCCGTGGTGGTCGGATCGGGCCGCGTCGGCAGCCTGATCATTACCCGGATGGAGCAGGAGAAGCGTCCCTTGCTGGTGATCGAGGATCGCCGTGAACTGGTGGAGCAATTACGGGCGCGATCGATCGAGGTTATCGCCGAGAACGGTGCCAATCCCGCGGCGCTCGCCGCAGCCAACCTCGCCGGGGCGCGCTGGCTGTTCCTCGCCATTCCCAACGGCTTCGAAGCGGGACAGATCGTCGAACAGACCCGTGCGATCAACAGCGGATTGGAAATCATCGCCCGAGCACATTCCGATGATGAGGTCGAATATCTGCGCAAATGCGGCGCCGATCACATCATTATGGGCGAGCGAGAGATTGCCCGCGGCATGCTGGAACTGGCTTTCGGCCCCATCGGCACGGCGGCGAATATGCGTGAACCGGAGACTACAGGAACGGTTGCCTCGGCCGCAACGATCTGATGCGCGGATGTCCCAGGATTCAGGCGCGGCGGGCGATAAGAGCCCTGGTTTCGACCACTTCCTGCAGAACGCCGCTCTTGCCCCATTGGGCGACCAGTTTGCCGATATCTTCAATCATCGCAGCGGCCTTGTCGCCAAGTCGGGCCGAGGTCGTGCTGGATCGGGATAGGACGCGGTCGACCAGCCGCTCGATGCTCAACGGATAACGGTCCAGGGCTGAGACCCGGTCCAGCACCGGAAAGGCCGATCCCAGCAGAACTGCCTCATGCGGCAACCAGTCGGTTCCCTTGCGGATACGGCGACCGGAATCCTGTTCGCTATAGCGCTCATGCAGGGTTTCGAAATCATCGAGCCAGGCATTCTCCGGCAAGGGCGGATGCTTGTCGTCGAACAGAACCACCGCACCGCCGGGTTCAAGTAACCCGTCCAACCGCCGCAGCGTGTCAACCCGGTCCATCCAATGGAAGGCGCGGCCGATACTTGCAAGGTTGAAATGGCCGAGATGCGGACCGAGATCCAGGGAGCTTCCCTGCGTGAAAATCACGTTCGATATCCCGCTCGCCTCGGCCAGCCGGCCGGCGGTCGCCAGCATCTCCGGTTCCGGGTCGATCGCCGTCACCTGGCGGACGAAGGGCGCCAAAGCGCGCGCGAGTTGCCCCGGGCCGCAGCCAAGATCCAGAACATGATCGGCGTCATTCAACGCACAAAATTGCGCGACATGCCGGATCAGGCGCTCCGCATAAGGCGGTCGGCCGGCCAGGTAATGTGTGGCGGCTGAGCGAAAACGATGGGGGTCGAAAGGAATGATGAGACCGGTCTGGCCGGCGAGCGTGGCGGCATCCACAGGGGATGATGTCATGATGGCTCCCAAGTAAGGCAGCTCCGCGCATCTCGGCGGATATGACGCAGGCAAGCGACACAGGGGGTCATGAAACCAGGCATCGCTATAAACGCGACTGCGCATACCATGCCGACGGCCCATAACACCAACCTGACGGCCGCAAACAGACTGCCTTTGATCACCGCGGCCACGCGCGGTGATCGGGCGTCATTCATGGCGGTCGGATCTTCTTCTGGAGCGGCTCTGCTCCGCGCCGGATGAAACCCGTTCCGCTTATCCGATGGCGGTCACGCGCTCCGGTTCCGGCAAGTCGGCGCCCCACATCTTTTCAAGATTGTAGAATTCGCGAACTTCCGGTCGAAACAGATGCACGACCACATCACCGCCATCCAGCAGAACCCAGTCGCCTTGAGTCATGCCTTCAATGGCGACATCCTGAATGCCAAGCTTGGTCAGCTTGTCATCAAGGTGCTGCGCCATGGCCGCCAATTGGCGCGAGGAGCGCCCGGTGGCGATGACCATATAATCGGCGATGCTGGATTTGCCACGGAGATCGATCGAGACGATGTCTTCGGCCTTATCATCGTCCAAGGATGTCGCAACGATCTTCACGAGATCGTCGATCATCGTCACAGCCGGCTGAGCCGCTGCCTTCTTTGCTCGCGGAATGGTCTCTACCCTCCTTGTCGGCGCCATCGGCATGCGCCGGCTTCCCGTTACGCCCGGTTCCGCCACAGACCGTCCCAAGAGTTTCTAACGCCGCTTCACAGCGGCCCGCCTGGCGTCTGCCCGGGCGGCCTCGGCACGGATCGCAGTGGCTGAAATCGGGTTCAGCCGATGATGCATGAACATCCAAGCCGGCGTTGACGCCTCGATCAGTTTCAGGCTGGCGCTTTCGCGCAGCCGGAACTTAGCGAAACGTCGGGCCGCCTTGGCGGCCAATGCCCTATAAGTATAGGTAGGACGGTCAAAAACCGCAATTGGCAGGAGATGAAATATCTGTTGCCAATTCTTCCAATGGTCGATCTGGACCAGGTTGTCGGCCCCCATCAGCCAGAGGAACCGGCAATCCCGGTCAAGTTCGACCAGTTTGGCAAGGGTATCGGCGGTAAACCGCGTCCCCAGCCGGATCTCGATATCGGTGACCCGGATTCGCGGATGGGCCGCTACCGCTTGAGCCAAAGCGATGCGTGTCGCAAAGGGCGCCATGCCGTCGGTCGACTTCAGGGGGTTCTGCGGCGCCACCAGCCACCGGACCTCATCCAGGCCGAAATAGGCCAAGGCGGCCAGGCTGATGTCGCGGTGCCCCTCATGGGCGGGGTTGAAAGACCCGCCGAGCAGACCGATCTTGCGCCGCCGCTTCATGGGTTCAAGGCCGTGTCTGCCCGTTGCCGCGTACGATGTATTTATAGCTGGTGAGCTGCTCGGCGCCGACCGGGCCCCGGGCATGCAGCTTGCCGGTGGAAATGCCGATTTCCGCGCCCATGCCGAATTCGCCGCCATCGGCGAATTGGGTGGAGCTGTTGTGCATTACGATACCGGCATCGACTTCGCGCAAAAATAGATCCGCCGCCGCCTGGTCCTCGGTGATGATCGCCTCGGTATGATGCGAGCCATGGCGATTGATATGCGCGATCGCCTCGCGAACACCATCCACCACGCGCACCGAGATGATGGCATCCAGATATTCCGTGTCCCAATCGAGATCGGTTGCCGCCTTCACACGTGCATCGGCCTGCCGGGTTTCGGCATCGCCGCGCACCTCGCAGCCGGCGGCGATGAGATCGCCGACGAGAAGCGGGAGCAGATCGCCACGGCGCCGGTCGACCAGCAGGGTCTCCGTCGCCCCGCAGATACCCGTGCGCCGCATCTTCGCATTGAGCACAATGCGGCGCGCCTTTTCCGGATCGGCCGCACCATCGACATAGGTATGGCAGATGCCATCGAGATGCTTCAGCACCGGGATCCGGCTTTCCGCCGCCACCCGCTCGATCAGCCCACGTCCGCCGCGGGGAATGATCAGGTCGATGCTGTCGGTCATCGTCAGCATGATGCCGACTGCCACACGATCCGTGGTCGGCGGACGCTGGATCGCCGCTTCCGGCAGCCCCGCCTCACGCAGGCCTTTCTGCAGGCAGTCGAGAATGGCCACGGAGGATTTCGCACTTTCCGAGCCGCCGCGCAGGATCGCCGCATTGCCGGATTTGAGGCAAAGGCCGCCCGCATCCGCCGTCACATTGGGCCGGCTTTCATAGATAATGCCGATGACGCCGAGGGGCACCGCCACGCGGGCGATCCGCAAGCCGTTCGGCCGGTCCCAGGCCGCCAATTCGCGACCAACCGGATCCGGCAGGTCGGCGATGTCTTCAAGGCCCTTGGCCATCACCTCAATGCGCTTCTCATCCAGCGTCAGGCGATCCAGCAAGGCGGGGCTCAGGCCACGCTGCCTGGCGGCCGACATGTCCTCGGCATTGGCGGCAAGCAGTTTCGCCCGGTCCGCCCGCAAAGCCGCCGCCATCTGCCGGAGTGCCTGGTTCTTGGCATCGCTGCCGGCCAGCGCCAATTGCGCCGCCGCGGCGCGCGCCGTCTGACCCAGCCGCGTCATCTCCGCCCGGAGTTCGGCATGGTTGTGATCGGCATGGTCGGTTGCGGCCTGTCGATTGAGAACGGTCATGATCAGCTCAATACCAGATCGTCACGATGGATCATCTCATCACGGCCACGATAGCCGAGCAAGCCGGCGATCTCACGGCTTTTATGCCCCATGATGAACTTGGCGTCGCGGGCATTATAGGCAATCAGGCCGCGCCCCACTTCGTTGCCGGCGGCATCGGTGACGATCACCGCATCGCCGCGTTCGAAACGCCCCTCGACCTGCGTGACGCCGGCCGGCAACAGGCTGCGACCGGCCTTCAGCGCGCCCAGGGCGCCGGCATCCACCGCGATCTTGCCTTTCGGCTTCAAAGCACCGGCGATCCAGCGCTTGCGCGCCGTCTTGGGTGTCGCCGATGGCAGGAACCAGCTGCAGGTGCCGCCATCCAGCATGGCCTGCAACGGATTCATCCGCCGCCCATTGGCGATCGCCATGCGGCAACCGGCCGACATGGCGATGCGAGCCGCCGTGAGCTTCGTCACCATGCCACCGGAGGAATAACCCGGCGGCGCTTCGCCGGCCATCGCCTCGATCTCGGCGGTCAATTCGGTCACCTCCGCGATGAACCTGGCATCCTTGTCCTTGCGCGGATCCGCCGTATAGAGCCCGTCGATATCTGAGAGCAGGACCAGCGTATCGGCGCTGATCATGGCAGCGACGCGCGCGGCAAGCCGGTCATTGTCGCCGAAGCGGATTTCCGAGGTTGCGACGGTGTCGTTTTCATTGATCACCGGCACCGCTGCCATCTTCAACAAGGCATTGAGTGTCGAGCGGGCATTGAGATGGCGACGACGCTCTTCCGTATCGTCGAGCGTCAGCAGAATTTGAGCGACGGTGATATCGTGACGCGCCAGCCTTTCCTGATAGGCATGGGCAAGGCGGATCTGGCCGGTTGCTGCCGCCGCCTGCTTTTCCTCCAGGCGCAAAGCACCGCCGGCAAGGCCGAGATGACGGCGGCCGACGGCAATTGCACCCGAGGATACGAGAACGACCTCAATATTCCGGGCCCGCAAAGCAGCGACATCATCGGCCAGGGCATCAAGCCATTTGCGACGGATATCACCGCTCTCGTCATCGACCAGCAAGGCGCTGCCGATCTTCACCACCAAGCGTTTGGCGCTGGCGAGGCTGTTATCCTTGGCACTCCCCCGGCGCTTGTCGCTCATGCCTCATCTCCCCTTGATCAGTCACGCGTCGCCGTCACATGAGCGGCGTATTTCAGTCGTCGATATCCTGCGATGCCTCATCCGTCACCGACAGGACCGGTCCCTCATGGGCGGATTCTTCCTCGACGGCATCGTCTTGTTCCTTCATCGCGGCACGATGGTCCTCCACGAATTCCATCACCTCGCGCAGCAGATCCCGCACGCCCTGACCGGTCGCACCGGAAATCGCCCGCACGGGTTCGACGGCATTCTTGCCGCGCCCGCGCTTCAGCTTGGCTGTCTTGGCGAGCAGCTTCTGCTTTTCCAGAATGTCTTCCGGCAGCAGCGCATCGCATTTATTGAGCACGACCAGTTCGGGCTTCGCCGCCAGGACCGGGCTATAGGCCTTCAGCTCCGCCCGAATGGTCTTATAGGCATCAACCACATCGTCCTGCGTTCCGTCGATCAGATGGATGAGGACGCCGCAGCGTTCGACATGGCCGAGAAAGCGATGACCCAGGCCAGCGCCGTCATGCGCGCCTTCGATCAGGCCGGGAATATCGGCCAGTACGAATTCGCGGCTATCGACATGCACGACGCCCAATTGCGGATTCAGCGTCGTGAAGGGGTAATCGGCGATCTTCGGCTTCGCTCGGCTGGTCGCCGCCAGCAGGGTCGATTTGCCGGCATTCGGTAGCCCCACCAGCCCGCAATCGGCGATCAGCTTCAGGCGCAGCCAGACCCAGCGCTCCTCGCCGGGCCAGCCCTGGCCATGCTGGCGCGGTGCCTGGTTGGTCGAGGTCTTATAATGGGCATTGCCGAAGCCGCCATCGCCGCCGCGGCAGAGCATGACGCGCTGGCCCGGTTTCTTCAGGTCGTAGAGCACCGTCTCGCGATCCTCATCCAGGATCTGCGTGCCGATCGGCACCCGCAAGGTGATGGTTTCGGCATCGGCGCCGGAACGGTTCCGGCCCGAGCCGTGATAGCCCCGCCGCGCCTTGAAATGCTGGGCATAGCGGTAATCGATCAGCGTGTTGAGATTGGGCACGGCCTCGACGACGATATCGCCGCCACGGCCCCCGTCACCGCCATCCGGACCGCCGAATTCGATGAACTTCTCGCGTCGGAAGCTGACGCAGCCGGCACCGCCGTCGCCGCTCTTCACAAAGATCTTTGCCTGGTCGAGAAACTTCATCTTGCTGTCCGCTTCCTGGTTGCGGCGATTTCAAACGAGCCTGAGAACTAAGAAACTTGGGAAATAAGAAAGGGGAATGGCTTGAAGCCATTCCCCTTCCAATCTTCCGGTCGTGAATGGCTGCGCCGCTCAATCGGCGGCGCGGGAGCTCATTCAGGCCTGCGGGACCACCGAGACGAAGGTCTTGCCACCGGTCGTCCGGTGGAACTCCACCTTGCCGGCGGCAGTCGCGAATAGCGTGTGGTCGCGGCCCATGCCGACATTCTTGCCCGCATGAACCTTGGTGCCGCGCTGACGCACGATGATGTTGCCGGCGATCACGGCCTCGTCGCCGAATTTCTTCACGCCAAGACGGCGGCCGGCGGTATCGCGACCGTTGCGGGAGCTACCGCCTGCTTTCTTATGTGCCATTGTGCTGTCTCCTTAATCCGTCAGATCGACGAGGCGGGGCCTCAGGCGACCTTGATATCCGTGATGCGCAGGACGGTCAGCTTCTGGCGATGACCATTCTTGCGGCGATAATTGTGGCGACGGTTCTTCTTGAACACGAGTACCTTGTCGGCCTGGGCCTGGTCCAGCACCTTGGCCGAAACGCTGGCACCGGCGACGATCGGCGCGCCGAGCTTGGTGGTGGCGTCGTCACCGATCATCAGAACCTGGTCCAGCGACACATCGGCACCGGCCTCAACGTCGAGCTTTTCGACCAGGATGACGTCGTTCTTGGCGACCTTGTACTGCTTGCCGCCGGTCTTGATCACTGCGAACATGATGTCCTGCTCTATTCTTCTTTATATCCGGCCACCGGCCGGAACCCTTCCGGGTGGTGCAAAAAACAGGGGCCGCCGGCCCAGGCGCTGTCAGCGCCGATCGGAGGCGACCCATTCCAAGGGCCGGGAATATACTGTCTATCGCCCGTCTGTCAATTCGATTCCGCCGCTCATCCCGCAAGTTGCAGGCCCAGGCCGGCCTGCCGGGGCGAAAGCCTAATTATTTGTTTTTATTTACATTATTCGAAGAAAAGGGCAAGTGCCCCGACAATTCCCGAAGACACGACAGATACGTCTTGCGAGCCGGACTCCGATCCGTTAGGTTCCGGCCGCCCAACCGACTGCGGAGAGGTGCCAGAGTGGCCGATTGGGGCAGTCTCGAAAACTGTTGTACGTTTGCGCGTACCGTGGGTTCGAATCCCACCCTCTCCGCCATTTCAGTCCCTGAGTGGGCACTGAGTTTACGCCGCTTTTTCCGGTAAGCACCTGTAGCAGCCGGGACTTCGATCCCATGATCCTAACCTCGCCATCGGCGACCTCGACGCGCTGGGCGAGCGCGCGCAGGTGGTCGCGGCGATAGCCGCCGCCTTCGAGGCGGATGCGCTGGCGCGCGGTCTTGGCGAAGGTGCGGACCATTTGCGGGGTGACAGCCTTGGCACCGGAGTTGTCGAGCATCGCCTGCGCCCGCTCGGCGTCGGCCGTGGCCTGGTCCCTAATGGCCTTGAGGCCGTCGATGCGGTCTTTCAGGGCCGGATCGTCAATGTCGGCCACGCCAGCCTCGATGGCGTCGTAGAGGCGCTTGAGGCGCAATTCCGATTCGGCGGCGCGCTTGTTCAATTCGGCGATATGATCGCGGCGACGTTCGGATTGCTCCTGCCGCCGGTCGAGAACGCTGGAGAGGATGGCTTCCAGCCGCTCAGGCTGGAGAAGCTGCTGCTCAAGGTGGTCGGCGACAAGATCGTCCAGCTTCTCCATCGGCACGGCCATGCCCTCGCAGGCGGTCGGCCCCTGCCGGGCTTTCATCGAACAGGCATAGTAGCGATAGCGCCCGCCCTTGCCGGTGCGGATGGTCATGGCTCCGCCGCACTTGGCGCAGTGGATCAGGCCGGTGAGCATGGTCGGGCCGCTGATGACGGCGGAAGGGATGACCTTGGGGTTGCGGGCTTTCAAGAGCGCCTGCACGGTGTCGAACGTCTCCTTGTCGATGATCGGCGGCACGGGGACCGTCACGATCTCGCTGACCGGCTTCAGTTCCTTGGTCTTGGACCGCTTGTTGAACTCGTGCTCGCCCATATAGGTGCGGCGGGTCAGGATGCGGTGAACCTGTCCGATGCCCCAACGTCCGCCATCGCGGGTGAAGATGCGGCGGCTGTTGAGATAGGAGACGATGTTCTTGACGCCCATCTGGCCGGTCGTGCCGTCGCCCTCCAAGGCGAGACGGTAGATCAGACGCACCGTGTCGGCGTGCAACGGATCGATCTCGATCTTCTTCTTGACCTTCGCTCCGCGTGTTTCGGCGGCGACGGTGCGATAGCCGATAGGAGGAAGGGAGCCATTCCAGAAACCTTGCCGGGCATTCTCTTTCAAGGCCCGGATGACGTGCTTGGCGTTTTCCTTAGACTGGTACTCATCAAACAGCGCCATGATCTGCCGCATCATGACGTGCATGGGGTCGTCCCCCATTTCCTGTGTGATCGAAACCAGCTTCACGCCGTTCTTCGCCAGCTTGCGGACATAGAACTCAAGCTCGAAGTGATCGCGGAAGAACCGGCTGAACGAATGGACCACCACAACGT
>SSEL01000073.1 GCA_008012315.1 Rhodospirillaceae bacterium | reverse complement strand
GTGCAACTCAGACAACCTTCATCAGTCGCGACGATGGACCCTCGGATCAAGTCCGAGGGTGACAAACGAATAGGATCTTCACATCTTGCGTCATTGATGTGCGAAAAGGAGTGGCAATCATACCCGCATGCGGGTATGATTGCCACTCCTTTTCGCACATCAATGACGCAAGATGTGAAGATCCTATTCGTTTGTCACCCTCGGACTTGATCCGAGGGTCCATCGTCGCGACTGATGAAGGTTGTCTGAGTTGCACGGGGTCGTCGTTCACATCCACATCACGCTTGGCCTCCGCCGTGGACCCTCGGATCAAGTCCGAGGGTGACAACCTTGCGTGTGGTTACGGACGTGCGACGAATACCAACAGAGTGGATGTCAAACGAGCTTGATATCGGCGATATCGCTAAACTGAACAGACAAGCGCCTCCCAACGCCTTATGATGACCAGAGAATGCGGACAGACCAAGTCTGCACGAAAGAGAATAGGGGAGAAGAAATGAGCGTCGCTATGAAGCCGATCGTCGCCAGCGACCGCCAGGTCGCCAATATCAGGACCGCCGATTACAAGACCTTCGTGATCGATGGGGCGGAAGTACCGGGGCACAGCTATCTGCAGTTCGACGATACATTTCCGGAAGGTGCTGGCTTCACCATCTACCGCATGGCGCCCGATACGCAAAGCATCCCGCATGAGCATACCTGCCACGAGCAATTCTTCATCATCGAAGGCGAGCTGATCGATAATGACGGCTATGTCTATAAGGCCGGCGATTTTGTGTGCCTGAAGGAAGGCACGCAGCACAATTCCTACACCAAGACCGGCGTGACCCTGGCACTGTTCATTCGCAGCCTGGAACGGAATCTGTGAGGCGGAAACCGCCGACAGGGAGACTGGCGGCGGTTTTGCTGATCAAGCGATCAGTGTCTGCTTGATGGCGTGAATGGCCGCCAGTACCTCACGCATGCGCGTTTCGCTGGTGAATTCCGGCCAGCTTGAGAGCTTGACCGCGACGAAATCGGCATCGGGATCGATATAGATGCACTGGCCGAAGACACCGCGGGCCATGTAAGCACGGCGCGAAGCATCCTCGATCCAGAACTGGTTCTTATAGGCGCCTTTCGGCAGGACGTTGCGGTAATCGCCGAGGAATTTGTCGTGATCGCCCTGGCGCGTTGCAGCGATCCACTCATAGGGAACGATCTGGCGGCCGTTGAAGAAGCCGTGCTGTACATGCAGCAGGCCGAAACGGGCATAATCGCGCAAGGTGGCGTTGAATCCGCCATCGGCCAAAGCATAGCCGGCATGATCGACGGTGAAATAGGCGTCTTCCTCGGCGCCCAGCGGCGCCCAGAGTTCGCGGCTGACGATATCCGGCAGGCGCATGCCCGTCGCACGCTCCATGGTGAAGGCGAGGACATCGGTCTCGATGGAGCGATAGCGGAAGGTCGCACCGTGTTCGCATTCCTTCTTCTTCAGCCCCAGGATGACTTCCCACATGGTTTTCGGCCAATCGGGATTCTTGGCGGGTTTCCAGCCGCAGGCGACATCGACCTTGGCGATATCGGAATCCAAAGCGGTATAGGTTTCATCGAAGACGACGCCGCTGGTCATGTTCAGGACATGCTGAACCTTGGCGCCGCGATAGGCGGTCGCCTCCAGTTCGGGCAAGTAGTCGGTGACCAAGGCGTCGGGATCGATCAGGCCGCGGCCGATCAGGATACCCATGACGGTGCCGGTCACCGATTTGGCGACCGATTGCGAGAGATGTGGGGTACGCTCGGTCATGTTGTTCATGTAGCGCTCGGCGAGGATGGCGCCGCGATGCAGTACGATGAAACCGTCAGTGAAGCTGCTCTCCAGAAAGCCGCCGATGGTGCGCGTCTCGCCATCGAAGCTATAGGCGATCCGGTCGAGATCCTGGGCGGCGCGTGGCAAGGTGCTGGCCGGGCCGGGGCCGCGCCAGACCGGGGCCGTCGGCGTCAATTCTCGGACATGCTGGAAGGTCCAGCGGTTCCAGGGCGCACGATCCCAGTCCTCGCGCGGGATGATCGCGCCCGTGGAGTGCATACCCGTGAAGTGCATGCCGATCGGTCCGGTCTTGTCGGTGCTCATTTTTATTCCCCTTGCTTTGGTCGTTCTGGCAACGCCCTGCCGGCGTCCGAGGAATCGTTATTGCGATGCCTTGACGCTGACGAGGACGGATTGCACGCCGACCATACCGCGAAATTGCATCGCGATGAGATCCCGTGCCGCGCAATCCAGCCCTGCAACCTGGATATCGATTAAGGCTTCGTCGCCGCGATCGACGACCTGGCTGTAGAATTTGCTTGGCCACAGGCCACGCTTGGCGAAGGCTTCCAACAGGCGCGGCAATAAACCGGGGGCAAGATCCGCGCGCAGGGAAAAGCATTGCACGTCCTGGGATCGGTGCGGATGCGGTGCAGCGGGGGAAAGAGCGGGAGAGGCGGTATCAGAAGCCGCAGTTTTGAGAGTAGGCATGATCGATAGCTTTCGCAGTTAAGGCATGACATGACACGACAACCGGCCGTCCGAGGACGGTCCGGCCGCTAATTCGCATCATGCGCTTAAGGGCGAAGCTGCTTTCCATAGTTTCAGGCTAACGGCCCCCGGCAGTCGCGTCAATGACCTGGAAGTCGGGCTGGAAGGAGGCTGGGGAGCGGTTTCGGCTCATTTCCGGCCGGGCAAGGGCGCGTTAGAGGCGCGTTACGGGCGCGGCCGTCGTCAATTTGTCATGAATAGAGAACCTTGACCTTTGCTGGCCCGGCGGGCAGCTTCTGGGCTGATATTAGTGAAAAGCTCCAAAACAGAGGTGCCCAGTGCTAGCCGAAGCGCGGCAGAATTTCATCCTGAAGCGGTTGGATCAGGAGGGCTCCGTCTCGATCGCGGAATTGTCGCGGGCACTGGGAGCTTCGCGGGAAACCATCCGGCGCGACCTGAAACAGCTCGCCGCCAAGGAATTGCTGCGCCAGACCCATGGCGGCGCGGTGGTCATGGCGCCGAACGAGCCGGATATCGCCGACCGTCTCGTCGTCAACAGCCGGGAAAAACAGTCGATCGGCCAGCGCGCCGCCCAGCTCGTCCACGACGGGACCAGCCTGATCATCGATTCGGGCAGCACCACCTGGCCACTGGTCGAGGCGATCGAGGATCGCCGGTCCTTGACCGTTTACACGAACAGCTTGCGCGTTGCTCAACGCCTGTGGCGGCACAACAATAACCGCGTCCATATCCTCGGTGGCGAGATACAGCCATATGAGGATATGACCGGCGGCTGGGATGCCACCCGCATGATGGAGCGCTATCACGCCGAGTTCGCCTTCATCAGTGTCAACGGCGTCTCTTCCGGCGACGCCAGCGATGCCTCGGCGGGCAATATCCTCGGCGCCGTGCCGGGCGGGCTGATCCTCAGCGACTATCACCGCGATATCGCCGAATTGCACGGCCGGATGATCCTGGCTGCCGAGACGCCGGTTCTGCTCAGTGATCACAGCAAGATCGGCCGCATGCAGCCTTTTCCTGTGGAGCATGTGGGGCAGCTCAAATACCTGATCACCGATAAGGAACCCGACCACAATCTGGCGGAAGCGCTCCATCGGCAGCAGACGACCATTCTGGTGGCCTGATGCATGCACTTGGACGGATTATGCTGGGAAGCTGCTTCCTGGTCCTGGTCGCGGGCTGTGAGAGCGCGAAGCGCCGCAGCCGAAGCCAGCGCTTGCCCCGCTTTTTGCGCCGGCCACCGTTCGGCAGGGACCGGCTGTAACACCGACGGAATTGCGCCCGGCTCGGTTGCGACTGCAGCCGGCGTCTTCCCCTTCAGCAGCGCAGCCGGCAGGCAGGACGACGGAGACAGCAACCAAGGCCGTCTCGACATTACCCACGGTCAGCAAGCCGGTGAATTCTTCGTCACCGACGCGCCATAAGCTGGTCCTGCAAGAGCTGATCGCGGGGCCGGCTCCTGCGCCGGCGCCCGTCCCAGCCAAGAGCAGCGGGGCGGCTGGCATCACGACGCAGCGTCCAGTGCCGAATACAGCCATCCATCTGGCAAGCTATAAGGATATCGGCTGGGCGCGACGCGGCTGGAAGATCTTGTCGGCGGGTTATCGGGAGTTGGCGCCGTTGACGCCGCTTTATGTCGCCGTCGATCTGCCGGGCAAGGGACATATGGTGCGCCTCTATGGCACGGCGACCAAAGGCAGCGATGTCAACCTGAGCGGCATCTGCCACCAGCTCCAGAAAGCCGGCGCCTATTGCTCACTCAATCCCGACGGCTGAACGGTTAGCGGTTTGCGGCCTGGGAGAATTCCCGGGTGCGCAGGCTGATGCGGCGGATGATTTCCGCGACCGGTGAGTCGCCATCCGACAGGCCATTGGCGCCGGCTTCGATCAGCGCCTTTTCCGCATCGAGCAGGGCCGTGACCAAAGGCTGCGCGGCTTTATCCGACGCCTTTTCATCCGCTTCTTCCGGATCGGCGACCAGCGTCTCGTGATCGGTCATGGAAATCTGTTCGAGATCTTCCGGCATGTCGTCCGACAGGTCGGCCTCGACCTCAACCTGTTCGGCGGTTTCGGCGGCCGGTTCTTCAGCAGCGGGTTCTTCAATAGCAGCTTCTTCGAGGACCGGCTCGTCAGCCGCCATCTCCGTCTCAGGCTGTGCCGCTAGCTCGGGCTCGACCTCTTCGGCGGCGAGTCCAGCGTCCTCGGCGTCGTCGGGCAGTGCTTCCGCAACAGCCATTTCTTCCTCAACCGAGGGCGTCACATCGAGGCTTTCGACGTCATCCTGGATATCTTCAACCGGCGCGGTGGCGAGCTCGTCATCGCCGGCGACGGCTTCTTCCAGTTGCGCGGCGAGGGCTGCTGCCTGGGAGGGTTCCTCGGCAGCTTCGGCCGCCGCAGGTGCCGCGTCGCCTTCCTGCTGCGATGCCATCACCTGCTGCAGGCTCTGCTCGAGACGCTGCATGGTATCCTGCAAGCTGCTGGCTGGTTCGCGGCCTTCGATGATGTTGAGCAGCGTCAACACCATATTGCGCAGTTGTTCGTTCTGGGTCTCGCGCTTGGCGATTTTCGTGAGAGCAGCCTCATAGGCGGCCTTCAGTTCAATTTCGGCATGACGCGCGGCATCGCGTTCGACGCGCAGCTCGATCGCCGAGGCCTGCAGGCGCTTCATCTCGTCTTGCTGGCGGGCGAGGGAGCCCTCGACAATGGCGACGACGTCATTGAGGCGCAAACCGTATTTGCGCTGATCATCGGCGCTCATGCGCAACTTCTCTTGCGCTGCTGCAACGCGCGACTGAAGTTCCTCAAGATCGTCCATGCCTAAGCCCAATGCCATTCCAGAAAACCAGGCCGTTCCGCTAAACGGTTAGTGGGCAGACTATAGGGATATGGTTACCAGAGTCTTAAGTCTTTCAAAACGCGAAAATTTTTCTTAATCGAGAGCCGTTTTTGCTAAGCCGTTGAATCTGCTGGAACGTTGCCGGAAACGGGCATGTCGGCAGATTTACCAGTGCCGGACCTTGCCGGTATCGACATGCACGAAAGCGGAGCGGGGATAATAGCCGACTCCGCCCTGCTTCATGCCCAGGGCCGTGTCACGCAAATCCCGCACGCTGACATCGGCCAGACGGATATCGATGGCCTTGCCCTGCATGTGCAGGCTGTTCTTGGCAACGCCGCGGCTGGTCTTCACCAGCATGGCATTGGTCTGCGGGCTGCGATAGCCGCAGACGATCTGGATCGCCTTGGTGCTGCCGCTGCGCCGGTGCAAGTCCGTCAGCAGATCCAGCAGCTTGGTATCGATCGGCATGACCTCGTTATTGCGATGGTCACGCAGGATGAAGTTGATGTCCTTCAGCGCGCCCTTGTCATAACGGCCATTGGACCAATAGGTGGCCTTCAACTGCTCATCGGTATGGGTGTTGTAGAAGCCGAGCGTACGGTTGCCGCTTTTGGGTAAGGCGGCATAGGCCGAACCCGGCATCGCGAGATTGGGCAGGAGACCGGCCGCCCCGGCGGCGAGGCCGAGGCCGAGGAGCCGTCGGCGATTGATGATCAGCGGGGAAGCGGGGGATTCTTCAAGGCTTTGCGTGTCGGCGGGGCCTTGCGTTGCGGGGCGTGTCATTCGATTCCAATCTCCCTATGCACCCGGAACGCCGGGGCGTCGAAAAATGCTAGGTAAGACGGACGTGAATGAACGCGCGATTCACGTCGCTACCCGGTCGTGGCCGGGCCCAACCCTCGTTACTAAGTCGCCAACTTTGCCTGAATGTCCCCCAAACAGGCGGATATCGGTGCACCATTCCAGCGTCTCCCGACTCTCTCAAACTGCCATAGCCGCGTGTTACGGGAAAGCCAAAAAAGCGTGAACCTGAAAAAAACGCCTTACCGATCAAGGTGATGCTGTTAACCGGCCTTAACGTATCTGTCATGCCGATCTGGGTATTGACCCTTAACGGCTTTGTCGCCACAACCGCCGCGAGCCGCGCCTTGCTTTGCGGCCGGAAGGAAGCGACTGACGTGTCTATTCTGCTTGGCCTTGATACCGGCGGTACCTATACCGATGCGGTTCTGTTCGATCCCGCCGAAGGTGTCCTGGCGACGGCGAAATCCCTCACCACCAAACACGATCTGGCGATCGGCCTGGGCGGTGCCATGGCGGGCGTGCTGCCGCATCTGCCGGCGGATAAAAAGACCAGTAACATTGCGCTGGTCTCGATGTCGACCACCTTGGCGACGAATGCCATCGTTGAAAGCCACGGTGCACCGATCTGCCTGATCCTGCTTGGCTATGATGAGAAGGCATTGGAGCGCGCGGGCCTCAAGCAGGCACTCGGCAGCGATCCCGTCGTCTTTGCGATCGGCGGCCACAAGCCGACCGGCGATGAACAGGCGCCGCTCGATCTCGATGCCATCAGAAATGCCGTCGAACAATATGCGCCAAAGGTCGCCGCCTTTGCGGTGAGCGGCTATTTCTCCGTGCGCAACCCGGCGCATGAGATTGCGGTTCGCCGGATGATCCGCGATCTGACCGACAAGCCCGTCACCTGCGGCCATGAACTGACATCGAAACTCGATGCGCCGCGTCGTGCGCTGACAGCAGCATTGAATGCCCGCTTGATTCCGCAATTGCAGCAATTGATCCGCGCCGTTGCCGGCCTGCTGGATCAGCATGGCATCCGCGCCCCGCTGATGGTGGTGAAGGGTGACGGCTCCTTGATCAATGCCGATCTCGCACTCACCTGTCCGGTCGAGACCATCCTTTCGGGGCCGGCCGCCAGCCTGGTCGGTGCGCGCCATCTCTGCGGCGAGGATACGATTCTCGTTTCGGATATGGGCGGCACCACAACTGATATCGCGATGCTGCGCGACGGCCATCCGGTGCTCAACAAGGAAGGCGCGACGGTGGGCGGCTGGAAGACCATGGTCGAGGCGGTCGCGGTACATACCTACGGCCTTGGCGGCGATAGCGAGATTCGCATCGACGACGTGCGTGGTTTCATCGCCGGCCCGCGCCGTGTCGTGCCGCTCAGCCTGTTGGCGTCGCAATATCCGCAGACGTTGGAAACGATGCGGGCGCAACTCGCCGCCGATGAGATGATCCCCTATCGCGGTCAATTCGCCTTGCGCCAGCGTCCGCTCGATGCCGGGGAAACCAGCCTCACCGATGGTCAGCGGCAGATCTGGGATGCGCTCGCGAACGGACCGGTGGCCTTGGCCGATCTGCTGTTCAGCCCGGCTTCGGTGCGCAATCTGCAACGCTTGGTCGATCGCGGCCTCGTCATTCCGAGCGGCCTGACGCCAAGCGACGCCGTGCATGTGCTGGAAAAGCAGGACCGCTGGTGTCGTGAGGCGGCGATCCTCGGCGCGCAGCTTTTCCTGCTGCGTCCGCCCCTGGCCGGCTGGAGGGCGCCGGAGGACATCGAGACATTATGCCGGCAGATCGTCGAACAGGTCGTGTACCAATCCGGCCGGGTCATCCTGGATTCGGTTTTTGCCGAGAGCTTGTCGCTCGGTCAGCGGGATTGGGGCAAATTGGGTGGCGAATTGGTCAATCGTTCCTTGACCGCGCCACAGCCGGTGACGGCGAAGCTAAACGGATTCACGCCGGGAGAGTCATTGCTGGATGTTGCGATCCGTCTCACCGTGCCGCTGGCCGGGATCGGTGCGCCGGTGCACAGCTATTACCCGCAGATTGCCGAACGCTTGCGCACCCGGCTGGTGATCCCGCCGCATGCGGAGGTCTCGAATGCGGTCGGTGCGGTGGCCGGCGGCGTCATGCAGCAGGTCACGATCAATATCACGGTGCCGAAAGACGGCCTGTTCCGGGTTCATCTGCCGGATGGGTATCGCGATTTTCTATCGCTGGAAGATGCGGCGGAACATGCTATCGAAACTGCGACCGCCACGGCCACATCCCTGGCGGTGCGGGCCGGTGCCACCGATATCCAGTCGCGCCACGACCGGCGCGACACGATCTTCGAGCAGCCGGGCGGCCTGCGCCTGTTCATTGAATCGGAGATCACGGCGGCTGCTTTCGGCCGGCCGGCCCTCGCGGGCGATCAAGCGGTGGGCAATATCGCCGGTTGAACGACCGGAATCCCGGCGAGAACTTGGAGCGTCGGGCTGCCGTGACAGTTGTATCTGCATTGACTATACTATCTTCGTGGCGCTGGATGGGACGGGGCGCCGCGTGATGCAGCTATCGATCGGGGATGCATGAAACGCAATTTCTGGGCCGGCAGCTTATCCGTCATTCTGCTGCTTGCCGCCCACGGCACGGCCCTGGCTGGCGGCAACAGAGACCCCGGCGACGCGCCGGTTCCCTATTCGAACAAGGTGACTGCCGGCGTGACGCCACAGGCGGCAGTGCCGTCCCAGTCGGTCGTGCCACCGCCGAAAACCACCGTGCCGATGGTCTCCCTGCCCGGCATCGGACAGGCTGTCGCCGATCTTTCATCACGTTTTGCCGGGACCGCTTTGGCGGTCGATTGGGCGGGTTTGCGCGCTTTCTATGACGCCGGCCAGCCGCCCATCTGGGTCACGCAGGATGGCTTCTCGCCGCTCGGTGTGCAAATCGCACAACAGCTTCCGGAGGCTCTTAAAACGGGGATGAAGCTGCCGCCGGAAATCGCGCAGACCGTCCTCGTGCTGCCTCCGCCACGCGATCCAAAGACCGCTGCGGCGACAGAAGCGCTGTTGAGTGCCGCTTTCGTCGCGGCTGCGGTCGATGCCAACAGCATTCTGGGTGCCAACGATCAGCATGGCGTCGGCATTCTGGCGGCGCTGAACAAGGCAAGGGATCAGGCGGCCTTTCTGCAGCGCGAATTGCCGAGCTTTCCGCCTTTCTGGCGTCTGTATCAGCAAATGCCGACTTATATCGGCTATCTGCAATCCGGTGGCTGGCCGCAGGTCGATGGCAGCGGCAAGCTGGAGCCGGGACAGAGCGATCCACGCATCGCTGTCATTCGCCAGCGTTTGGCGATCACCGGGGAGCTGGCATCAGCGACATCCGACAAGCCGGAGCTCTACGACCCGCTCCTGAAACAGGCGATGGAGGTTTTTCAGCGCGATCACGGGCTCAATGATGATGGCGTCATCGGCAAGCGCAGCTTCGAGGAGTTGAACGTTTCGGCCGAGACTCGCTTGCGCATGATCGTGCTCAATCTGCGGCGCATGCAGGAGCAAGGGCCGACTTTCGGGCCGCGCTATCTGATCGCCAATGTGCCGGCCCAGGACGTCAAGGTCATCGAAGACGGGCGGATGGTTTTCTATACCAAGGCCATCGTCGGCCGCGTCGATCGCAAGACGCCGCTGCTCACCAGCATCATCACCCAGGCGAAGATCAATCCTGACTGGTCGGTGCCGCGGACGATCGCTGCCAAGGACATGCTGCGGCATGAACTGGATCAGCCGGGCTATTTCGCGACCAAGAATGTTCGGGTCTACGATTCCGCCGGCACCGAAGTCGACCCCAACAGCATCGACTGGCGCGACGTGCGGCGCAGTGGCTTGTTTCCCTATCGCCTGCGCCAGGATGCCGGCCCGGAAAACGCCCTGGGGCCGGTGAAGCTCGACTTCAAGAACGATTATGCCGTCTATCTGCATGGCACATCGGCGCCGGCGCTTTTCGCCAAGCAGGATCGCTTTCTCAGCTCCGGTTGCGTGCGAACGGCCGACCCGCTCGGTCTCACGGCCTTTCTGCTGAAGGAGAATCCGGCCTGGACCCGGGCACGCATTGATGACGTTGTGGCATCGGGTAAAACAACCTATGTTTCGCTGCCGCGACCGATGCCGATCCACATTACCTATATGACGACCTGGGTCGACGAGACGGGTGTCATGCAATTCCGTCGTGATACCTATGGCTATGATCGTTTGCCGGGCTTGTCCGGCCTCAAGCCGAATGAGAGTACCAGCCAGCTTTCGGATGCGACGCAGTCAAAAGCCATCGAGCATATTACTGGAAGAAACTAATTCATGATCTATCGTAAGCTGACGCTGACCGTTGCTGCGGCCGCGTTGATGATCGGAGCGCTCTCGTTCAATCTGCCGGAAGCCATCGCCGCCGACGGCAATGCGGGGTTCGAGGCTTTCGAACGAGGCGATTACGCCACAGCGTTGAAGGAATTCCAGCCTTTGGCCGATCAGGGCATGCCCGCCGCGCAAGCGGCGCTCGGGCAGATGTATCTCCAGGGTCTTGGCGTTGCCCAGGACTATGCCATGGCAGCAAAATGGCTGACGCCGGCCGCAACCAATGGCATCGCGGCAGCCCAGGCACAACTGGCGACCTTGTATATGCTGGGCATGGGCGTGCAGAAGGATGAGGCGCAGGCGGCCTATTGGACCAAGCGGGCCGCGGACCACGGGGTGCGACGCTCGCAAGTTGATCTCGCCGCGATGTATTACCAGGGGGTCGGCCTGCCGCGCGATCTGGCGCAATCCTATTTCTACGCCGAATTGGCGGCGCGGCAGGGCGATGACGAGGCGATCGCCATACGCTCGGTGTTGCAGCCGCAATTGCCGGCCGCGCAAATCAAGCATATCCAGGGCCAGGCGGATACATGGAAGCCGTCGCAGCAATAGCTGCTCGCTCATTGCGACCATACTGCCGTGAGGGCATGGCTTGATGCTGTTCGGCGACGACGAGACGTTCTGGAGCCTGCTTTTTATTGCAGGCGCCCTGTTCTTTTTCATCGCCGTCCCGGCCATGGCCATCCTTGCCTGGCGGAGCACCCGGCGCCAACAGGCTGAAATCGTCCGGCTGCAAAGTCATCTCCACACATTGGAACGGCGCATCGAGGCGGCTGTAAGCGGGCGCGCTGTGCCATCGACGGAACAGGCTGCACCGGCGCCTGAACCCGATATGCCGGCTGCGACCAGCAAGATCGATCAGGACACGATCGCCGTTCCGCCAGGGCCGGCTTCCGAAGTTTCCAGCGAGCAATCAACCGAACAGCCGGTCGAAGCACCGGTTGCGGCTCCTGCCGAACCCGCCATCGCCGAGCCCGCCATCGCCGCCAGGATGAAAGATGATCAATCGCCCACGGCCGGCGGCTTCGAGCAGCGCCTCGGCGCGCGCGGTTTCGTCTGGATCGGCGGCTTGTCGCTCGCGCTGGCCGGTGCATTCCTCGTCAAGTATTCGGTCGACGAAGGCCTGCTGTCTCCGGCAACGCGCGTGGCGCTCGGCGGCCTGCTGGGGCTCGGGCTGCTCTTTGCCGGTGAATGGATGCGCCGGCGTTCCGGCACGATTGCCCAGGCGCTGGTTGCTGCCGGTGTCGGTGATCTCTTTGCCTGTTTGTTTGCCGCTGTTGCGCTTTATGATCTGATTCCGTCACCGATCGATTTCGGGCTCCTCGTTCTGCTGACCTTTTCCGGCATCGCTCTGGCCTTGCGGCATGGACCCTTCGTCGGGTTGATCGGGCTGGCCGGCGGCTTTCTGACGCCTGCGCTGGTGCAAAGCGACCAGCCGAAGCCGACGGTGCTTTTTGTCTTCCTGTTCTTCCTGGCGCTGGGCTCTTGTCTGCTCTGGCGCCGTCGGCGCTGGTGGTGTGTCGCCGGGCTGGGGCTGGCTGGCTGTTTGCTATGGACCTTCGTGGTAGCTGAATGGGGCCGCGTCTCGGCAGATGGAATCCGCCTGGGTGAAGTCCAGGTGCCGGTCTTTCTGATCGCGCTGTCGGGGCTGATGGTCTGGACCTTCTTCGGCCGCGCCGGCAGCGATCCTGTCAATGACGGCCTGTCAAGGACCGAGCGATGGATTGCGCGGGGCGGCATCATCATTGCCGCCGGCTTGATGGCGCTCTGGCTGATCGACGGTACCTATTCCTTGACCGATTGGGTCATGTTGATCGTCTTGACCGGGTTGCATCTGCTGGCCGGCCGCCGCTTTGCACGCCATGAAATAACCGGCTACATCGTCGCCGCCCTGACCTTGCTCGCCTATGCGACCATGCCGCTGGAAACGCGGCCGGTGGGATCGATTTCCATGATCGATCTTTTCGACCGCATCATCGTGGTCGGGATCGCCCTTGGCATCCTGATGACGCTTGGGGGCTATGCCTTGGCTTTCGGTGCTTTCAGGCCGGTCCGCTGGTCGGCCTTGTCGGTTTTCAGTTCGGCGGCGCTCTTCGCCATTCTCTATATAGATTTCAATCATCGCGACCTGCTCTTCACCTGGCCCGTCATCTGCGCCTTGCTGGCGCTGTTGCACATGATCGGCGCTGAACGCCTGATGCGCCGGTGGGGCGATCAGATCGTTTACAAGGGATGTTTCGCCCTGCATTGCCTTGCCGTGCTGGGCTTTATCGCTGCGGCCATTCCGCTGCTGGTTGGAACAGGCTGGGTGGCGGTCATCTGGTCGCTGCTTTTGCTCGCGACGATCTGGATTTCGGAGCGACTGGATGAAGCCTGGCTGCGCCGCGCGACCTGGGTTGCCGTGCCGGGCATCCTGATCGTGCTTTTCATGTCGGGATTCCCGGTCGGCGAGCAGCCGGTCTTCAATTGGCTGCTTTATGGCATCGGCGTGCCGTTTCTCAGCTTTGGCATGAGTAGCCGGTTGTTGCGGCGATTGCCGCCGGAACGGCGGCGTCCGGATGACGGCAAGCTGATCCTGCTGGTGGATCTGGCGACGGCATTCCTCGGATTTCTCCTGGTCAGCCTGGAAATACGCCAGCTCTTCCACGGCTCGGCCGTGTTGACGGCTTCCTTCGGCCTGTCGGAAGTGGCAAGCCTCGCGATCCTCTGGCTGGCGGCAGCCTATCTGCTCACCCGGCTGGCGGAGCGGCGGCGCGAGCCGAAGCTGATCTGGGCGGCCCTCCTGCTGGCGGGGCTGGGCGCCGCCGCGGTGATTGCCGGGCCGCTGCTGCTGCTCAATCCGCTGGTGATACCGATCGAGATCGGCGCTTCGCCGATTTTCAACCACGGCCTTTATGCCTTCATCCTGCCGGCGATCTGTTTGCTGGCCGTCGCGCGCGCCTTCGACAAGACGGTCTTGCATGAACGAATATACGATCCCAGGGATGTCATGATCATCAATGGCTGCCGGCAGATTATCGGCGGGGTCGCGCTGGTTGTCGGCTTTGTCGGCGCCTCCATCCTCAACCGGCAGCTTTTCACCGGATCGGTCGTTGCCTGGGCGCAGGGCGATCCGTTCAGCGATGTCACCGGGGATGCCGAGCTGTATGGCTATTCCGTGGCCTGGCTGCTGTATGGTGGCGGCCTGATCGTTGCCGCTGTCATGGCAGCGAGCCGGCCGCTGCGTCACGCTGCGGCCGGCATCATCCTGTTGGCTGTGCTGAAGGTGTTCCTGGTCGATGCGGCGGGTCTGACCGGCCTCTACCGTGTGGCGTCCTTCCTCGGCCTTGGTCTGAGCTTGGTTGCCCTCGGCTATCTCTACCAGCGCCTGTTGCTGCGGCGTTGAGCATCAGCCTGCTTGTGCGACGAGGTTGCGCAAGACGGTTTCGAACTCGGTCTTTCCCTTCAGCACCTGATCGTCCGTACCTTCGAAGCCAATCCATCCTTCGTTGAAGCCGTCGAGCATCTGGATGCGCGGCATCGGATCATTCATGCCTTGCGCCGTGAAGAGCGCGCCCCAGCTCTCGCGCGGCACCGCCTCGGCATAGACGGGCCGGCCGAGAATTTTCGTGAACGTCGCTGCGATCTCGTTCGGCGTTATCCGGCGCGGTCCTTCCAGTTCGACGATCCGTTTGCCGGTCCAGTTCTCCTGCAGGAGCGACGCAGCGATTTCGCCGATATCGATTGTCGCGACCATCGGCACCGGCTTGTCGAGCGGCTGCAGGAAGCTTGGCAGGCAGCCGGTGTCGCGAGCCGGCGCAACGTCCCAGGCGGCATTTTCCATGAACCAGGCAGGCCGCAGGAAGATGATCGGCAGAGAGAGCTTGCTCAACGTTCCTTCCAGAATGGTGTGCTGGCTGAGCAGGTTGACTTGGTTGGCCTGGGCGCCGATGGTCGAGACGCTGACGACCTTGCCGGGCCGTGCTGCGGTCAAGGCCGTCGATAGGGCCGCGGCAAGCTGCCGTATTTCGGGAAAGCCGGGTTGCGGTTCGAAATTTGGCGGTGGCAGGATGAAGACGCCGTCGGTCTTGCTGAAGGCGCGGGCCAAGGCATCCGCATCCGACAGATCGGCAATGGCAATCTCGCAGCCGCGCGCGGCCCATTTTTCGGCTTTGCCCAGATCGCCCATGACGGCGCGGACGGGCAGGTTCAGGGACAGCAGCCGCTCGGCAATGGCACTGCCGATTTTGCCGGTGATACCGGTGATCGCGTACATCTTCGTCTCCTTCGATTGATCGGCGATGCAGGCGTTCTATCGCGGCGTCATTATTGACTTAAGTGCGTTTCTGTCACATCTTTGGTGATCTTTAGTCACGAGTATTGCCGATGCCTTTCGACGGACGGCTTGTTTCAAATGTGGGCGTGTTGGCTGCGATCGTGGAAAGCGGCAGTTTTGCCCGGGCGGCGGATGCGCTTGGCCTTTCGCCATCCGGTGTCAGTCGGGCCGTCAGCCGGTTGGAGACGCGGATCGGTGTGCGGTTGCTCGACCGCACCACGCGCTCGGTGACGCTGACCGATGAGGGACGGCGCCTCTATGCCGAAATAGGGCCGTTGCTGACCGGGATCGAGGACGCCTTTACCCAGACCGCCGGTGCTTCGGTGGCCGTTCGTGGCCGGCTGCGGGTAAATGTTGATGCCTTCTTCTCCAGCGTCATGCTGGCACCCCATATCGGGCGCTTCCTTGACCGTTATCCGGACATTTTCCTCGATCTGGTGACGCGCGACCAGTTGGGCGACCTGGCTGGCGAGGGCTTCGATGTCGCCGTCAGGTTTGGCCAGCCGCCATCATCTTCCCTGGTGTCACGTAAGCTGCTCGAGACCCGCACCATTGCCGTGGCCTCGCCGGCTTACCTCGCAAAGCATGGCCGGCCGGCCACACCCAACGATCTCGTCAGCCATGCCTGCATCCAGGTGCGCAATTCGCAAACCGGTCAGCCGATCGAGGAATGGGACTTCAAGCGCGGGCGCAAAAGCCTCGCTGTCCGAATTTCCAGCCGCTTCCTCTTGACCGAAGCGGGGACCTTGCTGGGCGCCTGTCTGGCCGGGGCGGGGATTGCTCGGTTGAAGGCAATCGGTGTACAGGAATTGATCGACCAGGGGCGGCTGGTCGATTTGTTTCCCGATTGGCCGGGTGAGCCTTATCCGCTTTACGCGCTTTATCCTTCGCGCCATTTGCCGGCGGCCAAGGTGCGTGCCTTCATCGACTTCATTCAGGAAGAGGTGATCGCCTGATCGTCAATCCTCGATCCAGGCGACGCGCAGGATATTGGTGGAACCGGGTGTCCCCAGCGGCACGCCGGCGGTGATGACAAGCCGCTCGCCTTTTTTTGCGAAGCCTTCCCGCTGCGCCGCCCGGCAGGCCTTGTCGGCCATTTCGGAGAAGCGTTTGAGATCGGCGCTGATCACGCAATGGACGCCCCAGACGAGGCAAAGCTGGCGCGCTGTCGCCTCCTTGGAGGTCATGCAGAGGATCGGCACTTCCGGCCGCTCGCGCGCCATGCGCAAGCCCGTCGAGCCCAGCGTCGTATAGGTGACGATGGCAGCAACCGAAAGCGTATGGGCGACCTGGGCGGCAGCGGCGCTGATCGCATCATTGCCGGTCGCTTCCGGCTCCGGCCGCTGCGCTTCCAGAATTCGGTGATAAATGGGATCGCGCTCGACCCGCTCGATGATGCGATTCATCATGGTGACCGCTTCGACCGGGTACTGGCCCGAAGCGCTTTCCGCCGAGAGCATTACGGCATCCGCGCCATCATAGATGGCGGTTGCCACGTCGGAGGCTTCCGCCCGCGTCGGCGCCGGGTTCTGCACCATGGAATCCAGCATCTGGGTGGCGACCACGACCGGCTTGCCGGAGCGCCGGCAGGTCGCGACGATCCGCTTCTGCAGCGAGGGCACATCTTCCGGCGGCATTTCGACGCCGAGATCGCCACGCGCCACCATGACGGCATCGGACAGATCGACGATCTCCTGCAGATGCTCGATCGCGGCCGGCTTTTCCAATTTGGCGATGATGCGCGCACGCCCCTGGATCAGCTTGCGGGCCTCGGCGATATCTTCCGGTCGCTGGACGAAGGAGAGCGCCACCCAGTCGGCGCCGAGATCGAGCCCGAAGGTAAGATCGGCATGATCCTTTTTCGTCAGCGGCGACAAGGGCAGGACGACATCGGGCACGTTGACGCCCTTGCGGTCGGACAGCTTGCCGCCGATCACGACCTCGCAATCGGCGAAATCATCGCCGCATTTCAGGACTTTCAAGCGCAGCTTGCCGTCATCCAGCAGCAGATTGGTATCCGGATGCAGGGCGGAGAGGATTTCCGGATGGGGCAGGGGCGCACGTTTGTCGTTGCCCGGTTTCGGATCCAGGTCGAAGCGGAATTTCGCGCCGTTCTTCAACTGCACAGCACCTTCGGCAAAGGCGCCAACCCGCAATTTCGGCCCCTGCAGATCGACCAGCACGCCGATCGGCCGGCCGAGATCGGCTTCGATGGCGCGAATGATCTCATAGCGGGCCCGGTGATCGTCGTGGCTGCCATGCGACAGGTTGAGCCGGAAGATATCGGCCCCGGCGCGGAACAGGGCTTCGATCTGTTCGCGGGTCGTGCTGGAGGGACCCAGGGTCGCGACGATTTTCGCCTTTCGCTGTCTGCGCATCGGTGCTGTTTGCCTTCGCTGCTTGCTTTCGAGGAATGGATTCGGTGGCAGTCCGGTGGTTGGCGGGAGAATGCCGGTTGGTCAGCGGATGATGATAGCCCGGAAATCGTTAACATTCGTGCGCGTCGGGCCGGTGACAATCAGGTCGCCGATCGACGAAAAGAAGCCGTAGCCGTCATTATTCGCCAAAGCCTCCTTGCCGCTGACACCCTTGGCCGCGGCCCGCGCCAGGCTATCGGGCGTCAGGAGGGCGCCGGCATTGTCTTCCGTGCCATCGATCCCGTCGGTATCGCCGGCGACCGCGGTGATGCCGGGATGGCCGTCCAGGGCAACCGCCAAGGCCAGCAGGAATTCGGCATTGCGTCCGCCACGTCCGTGGCCGCGCACCGTCACGGTCGTTTCGCCGCCGGAGATGATGACGGCGGGGGCGGCGACCGGCTGACGATGCTTGGCGATCTGCCGGGCGATGCCGGCATGGACCAAGGCGACGTCGCGGGCTTCGCCTTCGAGATCGCCCAGGATGAGCGGCGTCAGGCCGGCGGCCCTGGCAATGTCGGCGGCGGCATCCAGCGAAACCTGCGGCGTGCCGATGATATGGGTTTCGCATTTGGCGAGACGCGGATCGTGGGCTTTCGGCGTTTCGCAATCGGGGCTGTTGAGATGCGCCGTGACGGCATCGGATGGCGTAATGCCGTATTTGCGGATCACCGCCAGCGCATCTTCGCGGGTCGAAGGATCGGCAACCGTGGGGCCGGAAGCGATGACCGATGGATCGTCACCCGGCACGTCCGAAATCAGCAGGCTGACCACGCGCGCCGGATAGGCCGCGGCCGCCAGCCGGCCGCCCTTGATGGCGCTGAGATGTTTCCGCACCGAATTCATTTCGGCGATATTGGCGCCGGATTTCAGCAGCGCCTTGTTGACCGCCTGCTTGTCGGCCAGGGTCAGGCCATCGGCCGGAATCGCCATCAAGGCAGAGCCGCCGCCGGAAATCAGGCAGAGCACCAGATCGTCCGCGGTCAGCCCCTGCACCTTCTCCAGGATGCGGCGGGCCGCCGCCTGGCCGGCGGCATCCGGCACCGGGTGGGCGGCCTCGACCACCTCGATCCGGTCGCACGTCAGGCCGTGATCATAACGGGTGATGACGAGGCCTTCGACGGGGCCGGTCCAGTTCTGCTCGACGGCCTTGGCCATGGCAGCAGCGGCCTTGCCGGCGCCGATCACGATGGTACGGCCCTTGGGCGGCGCCGGCAGATGCTGCTTCAGGATCTTCAAAGGGTCGACCGCGGCTATCGCCGCGGCGAACATGCGCTGCAAAAGGTCGCGGTCGCCGGTCATGCTGCATCCAAATCTGTCAGGAGGCAGTCACTTTAAGGATCGAACGGAAAGACGGTCAAGTTAAGCAGCGACACGCTTTGATGGCGTGGCGGCGTCTTCAGCCGTCACAGCCGCTGTTTGGCGGGCCGCCGGTTTCGCCAGGACGATGCCGACCAGGACCGCGACACCGCCGCCGATCTGTAAAGCGGTCAGGGTTTCTCCCAAGGTGATCCAGGCAAGGACAGCGGAGGCAACCGGGGTCATCAACAATGTGACCGACGAGAAAGCGGCAGAGAGATGCGCCATCGACCAGCCGATCAGCCCCTGGCCGATGACCTGGCTGGTCATGGCAAGGCCGATCACCGCGCCCCAGCCGGCCATGCTGTGGGGAATGACCTCGCTTTCGGTAGCCAGGGCGATCGGCGCGAGGACTGCGCTGGCGATCACCGCATTCCAGAACATCATCTGTGACACGCGCAAGGTATCCCGCGCGGCTTTGACCCCGCGCAGATAGAAGGCATAGCTGATCGCCGCCAGGATGCCGAGCAGAACACCCAAGCCGTCATTCATGCTCAGCCCCTGGCTGCCGCCCAGGATGAGCAGGGTCACGCCGGCAATGGAGATGGCCAGGCCGCTGAGGAATTTCGCCGAGAAGCGCTCGCCAAGAAACAGGAAGCCGAGGAGCGCCACCCAGATCGGCGCGGTGCAGGCAAGGAGCGTTGCGGCGGCGACGCTGATATACTTCATCGCCCAATGCCAGGCGATCAGATCGGTGGCGAGAAAGAAGCCGCCGATCCAGAGCGCAGCCCAGGCCCGCCGGGAAATCGGCCGGGCCGGCGCCAGCTGAGGCGACGACCGTTGCTGCCTGGCTTCGATCAGCAGCACGATCCAATAGACCGGCATCGACAGGAACATGCGATAGAAGCCGGTCGATGTCGGTCCGGTCTCCGACAGCTTGACATAGACGCCGGAGGCGGAAATCAGCATCGCCCCCACGATCAGCAGGATCAAAGCGAGACGATGTTGACGGTCGGCGGACATCGGGGAAGACCTGACGTGAGGGGCGGATGACAGCACAGTCTCATTCGTTCTATGCTTGCCGCCATTCGTGGTCAATCCGTGCCGCGGCGCATGCCCAAGGCCCGGCGCATACCAAGTAAGAGTCCAGCGCATATCGCCATGCTGTTGCATCCAGACGATCCCCCGCCGTTCGAATTTTTCAATCCCCAGGGCAAGGCGCCTTTGGTGCTGTTCTGCGATCATGCGGGGCGCGCCGTACCGCAACCGCTGGATAACCTAGGTTTGCCGGCCGGCGCCTTCGATCAGCATATCGCCTGGGATATCGGGATTGCCGATCTCGGCCGGCAATTGAGCGCCCTGATGGATGCGCCCTTGTTGCTTGCCAATTATTCGCGGCTGGTGATCGACTGTAACCGGCATATCGATGATCCCACCTCCATCGCCCAGATCAGCGATGGGATCGATATCCCCGCCAACCGCAACCTGTCGCCGGAAGCGCGGCAGCAACGGGTGACGGAAATCTTTCGCCCCTATCATGATGCGCTGACCCAACTGATCGCTGGAAGGCTGACCCAGGACAGGGCGCCAGTCATCCTGTCGCTGCACAGTTTCACCGCCGTCATGAACGGCTATCAGCGTCCCTGGCAGATCGGCATCCTGTGGAACGAGGATGCCCGGCTGCCGGTGCCGCTGATGCGCCGTTTCGCCGCCGAACCCGGTGTCACGGTCGGTGACAATGAGCCATATTCCGGTCGGGACGGGCATGGCTATTCGATGCAGGTGCATGCCGAGGGATTGGGCCTGGCTCATGCCTTGATCGAGGTCCGGCAGGATCTGATCGCCGATAAAGCGGGCGCCACAACCTGGGCGCAGACCCTGTATCGCGTTTGTGGTGATGTTTTGCAGGATCCGGCACTATATCATCGGTTGGTATAGATAACGGATTTGATGGAAATCGAGGTGCGTGATGGATGAAAAGACCAGGACCGAGATCGAGGCGGCGACCTTCCGCCGCTTGGTGGAGCATCTGCGCGAGCGGACCGATGTGCAGAACATCGACCTGATGAATCTCGCCGGTTTCTGCCGCAATTGCCTGTCCAAATGGTACCGGGCGGCGGCGGATGAGCGGGGAGTGGAAGTCAGCGATCCCGCCTCGCGGGAGGTTGTCTACGGCATGCCCTATGACGACTGGAAAGCGAAATACCAGCGGGAAGCCTCGCCGGACCAGGCGAAGAAATTCGCGGAGAGCCACAAACACGGCTGAACCTGTCTCGGCCGGCTCCCTCTTGGCCGGCTCAATGCCGGCCGAGTTATCCCCGTTATCCACAGGGTAAACAGATTGTCCAGGCGGAAGCGGACGGCTAAAGTCCGGCCAATTTCGTGCCTATATCGAATTTCTGGAGTGTATTCATGGCTGATGCCGGTGGGATCGCAGCCGATCGCTTGAAATCCTTCATCGAACGGATCGAGCGGCTGGAAGAGGAAAAGGCGGCTATCGCCGGTGACGTGAAGGAGATCTATGCCGAGGCCAAGTCCTCCGGCTTCGACACCAAGATCATGCGGCAGATTGTGCGCCTGCGCAAAATGGAAGCCCATGATCGCGAGGAACAGGAACAGCTGCTCGACCTCTACAAGCAGGCGATCGGCCTCTAAGGCGTTTCGCTATTGTGCCGCCCGGCTGGTGCTGGCTGGGCGGTCGAAGGCCGCCAGCAGCGCGGCCCGGCGTTCCGCCGCCGCCGTCATCGCCTCGGCTTTGACATGACCGAAGCCGCGAATGCGTGACGGCAATCCCGCCAGTTCGACGGCCACGGCATGATTGTCGGCTGTCAGTCCGGCGATGATGTCGTCGATCAGCATTTCGTAATCCGCAATCAACTGCCGTTCGGCCCGGCGTTCCGCCGTTCGGCCGAAGGGATCGAAGACAGTTCCCCGCAGGCCGCGCAGCCGGGCCAGCAGGCGCAGGCATGGCCAGATCCAGGGGCCGAAAGCCCGCTTGCGTGGATGGCCCGTCCGTGGATCGGGCCGCGCCAGCAAGGGCGGGGCCAGATAGAGGCTGAGTTTATAGTCGCCGTCGAATTGCCGGTTTAGCCGGGCCTCAAAATCGCCGTCGGTATAAAGTCGTGCTACCTCATATTCATCCTTATAGGCGAGGAGCTTTGCGTAATTGACGGCGACGCTGCATGCGAGATCATCGAGACCGGGGGCCGTGTTCCGTTCCGCGGCGGCGACCCGTTCGACCAGGGCCTTGTAGCGCGCCGCATAGGCGGCATGCTGATAGGCGGTCAGATGGGCGGCGCGATGTGCGACGATCTTCGCCAGGGTCACGGGCGATATGTCTCGATCCGCTGGCCGCGCCGCTTGTTCCGCCGCCGCCTGATCGATCGCGGCGCGCCGGCCCCAGGAAAAGGCCTGCTTGTTCATCTCCACCGCCATGCCGTTCAACTCGATCGCCTGGAGCATTGTATCGGCGCTGACGGGCAATAATCCTTTCTGGAAAGCATAGCCGAGCAGCAGGCAATTACCGGCGATGGCGTCGCCGAGCAGGGATGTGGCGAGGCGGGTGGCGTCCAGGAAATCGACCCGGCCTTTGCCGGCTGCCTGACGCAAGGCCGAGGCCAATTGGTCGCTGGCCAAATCGAAATCGGGATCGCGGGTGAAGCTGCCGGTGACGGCTTCGTGGGAATTGACCACCGCGTTGCTCCGGCCTCGCTCCAGGCGCGAGAGGTTTTCCGGCGCTGCGCTCACCACTAGGTCGCAGCCGAGCAGGAGATCGGCGCCGCCGGCTGCGAGCCGGACCGCTGCCAATTGGTCGCGATGGGCGGCGAGGCGGATATGGCTGACCACCGCGCCGCCCTTCTGCGAGAGGCCGGTCTGGTCCATCACCGAACAGGCCTTGCCTTCAAGATGTGCCGCCATGCCGATCAGCGCGCCGATCGTCACCACGCCGGTCCCGCCAATGCCGGTGATGAGGATGTTATAGGGCGTATCGAGCGCCGGGCTCGGCGGAACCGGCAGGGCGGTCTCTGCTGCCGCGACCGGTTGCGGCTCGCGAATCTTCCCGCCTTCCACGGTGACGAAGCTTGGACAAAAACCGTCGAGGCAGGAGAAGTCCTTGTTGCAGCTCGACTGGTCAATCCGGCGCTTGCGGCCAAAAGCGGTCTCCACCGGCAAGACGCTGAGGCAGTTGGAGGTCCGGCCGCAATCGCCGCAACCTTCGCAGACCGCTTCATTGATGAAGACGCGCCGGGCGGGATCGGCCATCCGGCCCCGCTTGCGCCGTCGCCGTTTTTCCGCCGCGCAGGTCTGGTCGTAGATGATCGCCGTGACACCGCCGACCTCGCGCAGTTCGCGCTGTACGAGATCGAGCGCGTCGCGGTGATGCAGGCTGGCGCCGGCCGGCAGCGCGGCGTCGTCATGGCGCATGGGATCTTCGCTGACGATGGCGATGCGGGCGACGCCTTCCGCCGCCAATTGACCGGCGATGCGCAGTGGCGAAAGCTGCCCATCGAGCGATTGGCCGCCGGTCATGGCGACGGCGTCGTTGAACAGGATCTTGAAGGTCATGGTGACGCCGGCTGCGATGGCGGCGCGGATCGACAGCAGGCCGGAATGGAAATAGGTGCCGTCGCCGATATTCTGAAAGACATGCGGGGTGTTGGAAAAGGGCGCTTGGCCGATCCAGGTGGCACCTTCCGCGCCCATCTGGGTATAGGTTGCCGTATCGCGGTCCATCCATTGTGCCATGAAATGGCAGCCGATGCCGGCCAGCGCCCGCGACCCCGCCGGCACCTTGGTCGAGCTGCTATGCGGACAACCGGAACAGAAATAGGCATGACGCTTGAGGGCCGGCTGGTAACCTGCCTGGGACGTTTCACGCGCCACGATGCGGGCGAGCCGGGCGTCGATATCCGGATCGCGGTGGAACCGCGCCAGCCGCCCGGCCAGGGCGCGGGCGATCATTTCCGGTGTCAGTTCATTGACCGCCGGCAGCAGGCTGGCGCCGGTTTCATCCACCTTGCCGACAATGCGGGGCCGTTGCCCGGCCGGCAGATCGTAGAGCATCTGCTTCAATTGATGCTCGATGAAAGCGCGCTTCTCCTCGATGACCAGAATTTCCTCGAGGCCGCTGGCGAAACGCCGCATGCCGTCGGGTTCCAGCGGCCACGTCTGCGCCACCTTATAGAACGAGATGCCGAGCTCTCTCGCCTTCGCTTGATCAAGGCCGAGATCATCCAGCGCCTGACGGGTGTCGAGATAAGACTTGCCGCAGGTGACGATGCCAAGCCGCCGCCTTGGGCCATCGATCTCCACCCGATCCAACGGATTGCGCCGGGCGAAAGCGGTCACTGCCGGCAACCGGTGCTCCAGCAGAATGCGCTCCTGCTCCAAGGCCTGGGCCTGGGCGAAGGGTGAGGTAGGGAGGCGGATATTGAGCCCGCCCGGCGGCATTGCCAGATCATCGGGCAAGGTCAATGCGGGCAGCGTTTCGGCGATCAGCACGGAGGCCGCGACATCCGTTGTTTCCGCGACCATCTTCATGCCGATCCAGCAGCCGGTGAAACGTGACATGGCCCAGCCATAGAGGCCGAAGGTCAGCACTTCGCGAATATCGGCAGGGTAAAGCACCGGGATATTCGCATCCATCAATGCGTAATCGGATTGATGCGCCGTGGTCGAGGATTTGCAGATGTGATCGTCGCCGGCCAGTGCCAGCACACCGCCATATGGTGCGGTGCCGGCGAGATTGGCGTGACGCAGGGCATCCCCGCTGCGATCGACGCCGGGGCCTTTGCCATACCACAGCCCGAACACGCCGTCATATTTGCCGTCGCCGAACAGGCCGGTCTGCTGCGATCCCCAAATGGCGGTCGCTGCCAGTTCCTCGTTCACGCCGGGCTGGAAACGGATTTCATGCTGGTCGAGAAAGCGGTGGGCCTGGCCCATCGCCAGATCGATGCCACCGAGCGGTGAGCCGCGATAACCGGTGACATAACCTGCCGTGTTCAGGCCGGCGGCGCGGTCACGTTGCCGCTGCAGCATCGGCAGGCGTACCAAGGCCTGCGTGCCGGTCAGGTATACCGGCACGTCGTCCCGGACATATTTATCGTCAAGCGAAACCGACGTCGGAGCCACCTTTTTCTCCCCGGCAGTTTTTCACGCCGACACGATGGGACAGATCAATGGCCTTGTCCAGACCGTGACCTGACCTTGTCGGGACCGGCGGCATCCGGTGCTGCGCCGCCTTTCCAGGGCTCTGTTCAAGCCGCATTGCGCTTGGCGGTGGGCATGCTATCCTGGCGGCGACGCAACGATCGGATGGAGTGCATGGCCGTTCTCGTCACCGGTGCGGCCGGATTTCTGGGCATGCATGTCGCTCTCCGCTTGCTGAAGCGTGGCGAGCGCGTGATCGGTGTCGACAATCTCAATGACTATTATTCGCTGGAACTCAAGGAAGCGCGGCTCTGCGAGCTGGAAGAGTTCAGCAATTTCAGCTTCCATTATCTCGATATCGGCGACCCCGCGGCAACGGCGGCGGTGTTCGAACTTTATCCCGACCTGACCGGTGTCGTCCATCTGGCGGCGCAGGTGGGCGTCGGCCATAGCCTGCGCAACCCGCATGCGTTCCTGCAGACCAATATTGCCGGCATGTTCGTCTTGCTGGAGGAATGCCGGAAGCTGCCTCATCTCAAGCACATCGTTTATGGTAGCTCCTCCGCCGTTTACGGCGGCAATCGCAAGGTACCCTTCGCAGAATCGGATTCCGCCGCGCAGCCGCGGTCCATCTATGCTGCATCGAAGCGTGCCGACGAATTGCTGGCTGCCGCTTACGCGCATCTCTACAACGTTCCGATGACGGGGCTGCGGCTCTTTGCGATCTATGGTCCCTGGGGCCGCCCGGATATGTTCTATTACAGCTATAGCCGGGCCATTCTCGCCGGAGAGCCGATCAAGGTTTATAACGGCGGCGATTTTCGCCGCGATTTCACTTATGTCGATGATGCTGTGGACGGTATCCTGGCAGCTTTGGACAAGCCGGCGGCCGCGCCGTCACCGACACAGGCGCCGCATCTCATTCTCAATATCGGTAACGACCACGCCGATTCCTTGCGGGATTTCATCCGTGAGATCGAACGGGTGACGGGACATCACGCCATCATCGAAAACGAGCCGATGAAACCCGACGATCTGCCGGAAACCTATGCCGACATCAGCGTCGCCAGACAGTGGATCGGCTTCGCTCCCAGAACATCCTTGTCCGAAGGCGTGCAGGGTTTTCTCGACTGGTATCGCAATTATCATGTCTGATCGGTCCGCCGGTCGTCACCCCGGTGGGGCAGGGAAATAGACCCATTTGCGCCAGCGTCGCAGACTGGCGCCTGCATCATGAGTCAATCGGGTCGTGATCCGTCGGTTGTGGCCCAATTTCATGTCGATCGCGGTCGATCCACTGCCTCTCGGGATCACAATCACGTGGAGCGACGTCAAAGCAGCGTTATGTCGGGGACAAAAACAGTAATGGATTGTTAAGAGAGGCAGAGTCTATGATATCGGCGTAGATGCCTACAGCCATATACACGAGTCGCAGTTCGGCGACACCGAAAACGGCGAAGGAGGGCATGATGATCCACTTCCACAAAGCATTCGATGACAGCGACCTCGGGGCCTATGTCGACAATACGCTGCAGGCCTGCCGCGAGGCTGGGTGTGTGGAGGATGAAATCGTTCTAGCGTTGCTCGAATCCCTCGGGCATCTCGTCTTGCAGACCCAGGAGCGGGTGTCGCATGCAGCCTTGCGCCTGACCAATGATCTACGGCGCGGTCTTGCCGCGCATATGGTCGCCAAGATGCGCCTGCATCCGGATTTCAAGCCGGCGGCGCTGATGATCGAGGTCGATCAGGACCTGATCATGGAAGCCTGCGCTGCCTTGCGCGACCTCATCGCCAATATGTTGGCCAGCGAAGCCGAAGAGATGCCCGATCTTTTGGGGGAAAAGCTTTTGGACTCGATCTTGCGGATCGATCCGGATTGGCTGGATACCCCGACCGCCATGGCCCTCATCGCGGCGGCTCGTGCCGCCGATGAAGACTGGCTCGACAATGGCGGCGAAGTCACGGAAATGTTCGTCAGCGTCAACTGACGTCCGGCCGCTTTCTTCCGTTATTTCTCATAAAGCCGTGCGAGAACGCTGCCCCAGCGTTCTCGAATCTTGTGTCGCCTGATCTTCAGTGAAGGCGTCAGCATTGCGTTGTCGATGGTGAAGCCCTCAGGCAGCAAAGCGAAGCGGCGGATGCGCTCGATCGCGGAGAGACCGGCATTCACCCGGTCGACCGCCTGGCTGATGGCTTTCTGAAAAGCTGCATTGGCGGCGAGGCTCTCCATGGACGGCTCGACATTATTCTGACGCGCCCATTCCTTGGCGAAATCCGGATCCGGCACGATCACGGCGACGAGATGCGGATGCTTGTCGCCATGGGCCATGGCTTGGCCGATCTCCGGCTGCAGCAGCAGGAAGCCCTCGACACGCGCGGGGGAAACGTTGTCGCCGCCCGACAGAACGATGATATCTTTCTTGCGATCCGTGATCTTCAGATTGTCATCAGCGTCGAATTCGCCGATATCACCGGTATGCAGCCAACCGTCCTGGATGGTCCGCGCGGTGGCCTCGTCATCGCGCCAATAGCCCTTCATGACGGCTTCTCCGCGCACCAGGATTTCGCCGTCTTCCGCGATCTTGACCTCCAGCCCGTCGAAGACCGGGCCGACGGTGTCGACGCGAATGCGCGTGGGGCGGTTGCAGGTGATGACCGGCGAACATTCCGTCTGTCCATAACCCTGCAAAAGGCGGACGCCGAGCGCCAGGAAAAAGACGCCGATCTCATAGTTCAGCGCCGCGCCGCCAGATACGAAGGCCTTCAACCGGCCGCCGAACCGCGCCTTGACTTTGCGCCGCACGGTCAGGTCGCAGGCAAAATCGAGCAGCTTTTCCTTCAAGGTCAAGCTGCCGGGAGCCTCGTAGCGCTTGCGTCCGAGCTGCAAGGCAAGATCGAACATGCGGCGCTGAAACGGCTTCGCGGTTTTCAGGCCGCGCAGGATTTTCTGGTGAACCGCTTCATAAAGCCGGGGGACGGCGGTCATGATGGTGGGGCGGACCTCCGCCATGTTATCCATCAGTTTTTCGACGCTTTCGGCATAATAGATCTGTCCGCCCAGCGAGATCGCCAGGAACTGACCCGCCGTATGTTCGTAGGAATGCGACAGCGGCAGGAAGGAGAGGAAGACTTCCTTGCCGAGGCCGATTTCAAGAATGAGCTTATGGGCGCCCTGCATGTTACAGAGGATCGATCCATGGGTCAGCATGACCCCCTTCGGCACGCCGCCGGTGCCGGATGTATAGATGAAGCAGCAGACATCGGTCCGCTGCAGCGCTTCGATGCGCCGGGTGATTTCGTCGTCGGCGACGCTCTCGCCAACCGTCATCGCGGCTTTCCAGTCGAACGCATCGATGGGCAGGCTTTGCGCCAGATCCAGGCCCTCCATTGAGACCATGAAGCGCAATTCCGGCGCCTGCATGGCGGCCGGCAGAACCCGCTTGGCGATCGCATTGTTCGAAACGATCAGCCCTTTCGCACCGCTATGGGTGAGAACATGGCGATTGTCCTCGATGGTGTTGGTGGCAAAAGCCGGAACGGAAATGGCGCCGACCGACATGATCGCAAGATCGGCGATCAGCCATTCCGGCCGGTTCTCCTAAACCAGGGCGACGCGGTCCCCGGCGCCGATCCCAAGGGCGACGAGACCGCGCGCCAGCCGCCGAATATCATCCGCAACGGAACCGTAACTTTGCGGCTGCCAGGAGCCATCCCGCTTGCGCCATAGGAAGGGTTGCTTGGTCCGATCATGCGCCTGGTCGAGAAAGAGCCGGACCAGACTGGGGACTGTTTCGAAAGTCATGTGAGGCTTCCTGTTGACTCCTGGACGGACCGTCTGTTGTTCCGCTTCGGATGCGTTGCCGAAGTGCCGGCTTTTAGCGCATCTTAGCGGGACTTCACATCGGTCTTGCAACCCTTCGCCGACGATCCCGAACTGCTCCCTGATTTCCGCTGGCGGAGGGGTCCTTGGCGACGGCAGGTCAGCTCCCATATAAATCAGATGGAAAACCGAGCAAAGACGAGAGTCGGATGATGACGCCCCTCTTCGATAAGATAGAGGACGATTCAACTTTCAAATAGAAGCATATATGCTGCTATTTGAAACCACTGCGCTCTAAAGGAAAGCCCAGATGAAACAGCCAGTTACAGCGCTCGCCCTTGGTCACATGACAGACCGCCGCTCGCCCCAAAGTGGCGGCGGTGCGTCGGCGCCGGATCTTGGGCCGCTGCCGAACTGGAATTTGGGCGATCTTTATGCCGGTCCCGACGCACCGGAAATCCAGCGCGATCTCGATTCCGCCGCGACTCGATCGAAAAGCTTCCGCAAGGCGCATGAGGGAAAACTGGCCGAGCTGTCAGGCCCGGCCTTCCTCAAGGCGATCGAAGACTATGAAGTGATCCAGGAGTTGCTGGGCAAGATCATGAGCTATGCCCAACTCCTGTATTCGGGCAATATGGCCGATCCGAAGATCGCCCGCTTCCAGCAGGAGATCAATGAACGGGCCAACGATATTTCCGTCGAGACGCTGTTCTTCTCCCTGGAGATCAACAAGCTCGACGATGCGGTCCTGGCGAAGAAGCTGACGCATGAACCGTTGCGGCGCTACGAGCCGTGGCTGGAGGCCACGCGCTCGTTCCGGCCGCATCAGCTCTCCGACGAGATCGAACGCCTGTTGCATGAAAAATACATTACCGGCCGCGCTGCCTGGAACCGGCTGTTTGACGAAACGGTGGCCGAACTGCGCTTTGATGTGGACGGGCAGCGGATGACCAGCAATGAGGCGCTGAACCTGCTGACCGACCGGGATCCGAAAAGGCGGAAGTCGGCCGCGGCGGCGATCGCCAAGGGCTTTAAGGAAAACCAGCGGCTCTTCGCCCTCATCACCAATACGCTGGCAAAGGATAAGGAGATCGAAGACAAATGGCGCGATTTTGCGCGCCCGGTTTCTTCGCGCAACCTCGCCAATCAGGTCGAAGACAAGGTCGTCGATGCCCTGGTCGATGCGGTGAAGCAGGGCTATCCGCGCCTGTCGCATCGCTATTACAAGCTGAAGGCGGCGTGGATGGGACGGGAGGCGCTGGACTATTGGGACCGCAATGCGCCGCTGCCGCTTGACGATGACCGTCTGATCGCCTGGCCCCAGGCGAAGGACATGGTGCTGAATGCCTATCAGGCCTTTTCGCCGGAAATGGCGCGGATCGGCCGCGATTTCTTCGACAAGAATTGGATCGACGCACCGGCAACGCCAGGCAAGGCCCCGGGTGCCTTCGCCCATCCGACGGTGCCAAGCGCGCATCCTTATCTGTTGCTGAACTATCATGGGCGTACCCGTGACGTGATGACCCTGGCACATGAATTGGGCCATGGCGTGCATCAGGTCCTGGCTGGCCCGCAGGGCGCGCTGCTGTCGGATACGCCGCTGACCTTGGCGGAGACGGCCTCGATCTTCGGCGAAATGCTGACCTTCCAGGCGCTGTTGAAGCGTGAGACGGATCCGGCCAAGCGGCGCCTGCTGCTGGCCGGCAAGGTCGAGGACATGCTGAACACGGTGGTGCGCCAAGTGGCGATGCATGAATTCGAACGGCGCCTGCATGACCAGCGCAAGCAAGGTGAATTGCTGCCGGAGCAGATTTCGGCGATCTGGCTGGAAACCCAGCGTGAAGCGCTGGGGGCTGGCATCCGCCTGCCGGAGAACAGCGATTACGGCATCTACTGGGCCTATATCCCGCATTTCATTCATGTGCCGTTCTATGTCTATGCTTATGCTTTCGGCGACTGTCTGGTGAACTCGCTTTATGCTGTCTATCAGAACGCCGATGCAGGCTTTGCCGAGAAATATCTCGACATGCTGAAGGCGGGTGGAACCAAGCGGCATAAGGAATTGTTGGCGCCCTTTGGCCTCGATGCCTCCGATCCTACGTTCTGGGCGAAAGGCCTCGGCGTTATCGAAGGTTTCATCGATCAGCTGGAGCAAGCGTGAGCACAGACCGGGAGCGTAATTCCCTAGGCGGGCGCGTCCAACGTTATGCCCGCGTTGGCCGCGCCGTTGGCGGTTTGGCCGCGCGGGTCGCCGGCGAGCGTTATCTCGGGTTGAAGGTCGATCGCGGTCGCCACGCGGCGGAGTTGAAGGCGGCTCTCGGCGGCCTCAAGGGACCACTGATGAAGGTGGCGCAGATCATGGCCACCATCCCGGATGCCTTGCCGAAGGAATATGTGCAGGAACTGCAGCAATTGCAGTCGAATGCGCCCTCAATGGGCTGGCCCTTCGTCAAGCGGCGCATGGCGGCCGAACTCGGGGCCGGCTGGCAAGGCAAGTTCAAGGCGTTCGAGCATGAGGCCGCAGCGGCGGCGTCGCTGGGACAGGTGCACCGGGCGCAACATCCCGAGGGCTACCAGCTTGCCTGCAAGCTGCAATACCCCGATATGGCCTCTGCGGTGGAAGCCGATCTGCGTCAGTTACGGCTGATTTTCAGCATCTATGAACGCTATGACCGGGCGATTTCGACCAACGAGATTCATCACGAAATCGCCGACCGTTTGCGTGAAGAGTTGGATTACGAGTTGGAGTCCAAGCATATGGCCTTGTATCGCCGCATGCTGGGACAGGAGAAGAACATCCACCTGCCGGAACCGATTGCCGATCTCAGCAGCCGCCGTCTGTTGACCATGACCTGGATCGACGGTGAGCCGCTGATGCGGTTTCTCGATCGGAAGCCGGATGTCGAGCTCCGCAATGCCGTCGCCTATAACATGTTCCGCGCCTGGTATGTGCCGTTCTACGAATACGGGGTCATTCACGGCGACCCGCATCTTGGTAATTACACGGTCCGTGACGATGGCGGCGTCAATCTCCTGGATTTCGGTTGCATCCGGTTTTTCGAGGGCAAGTTCGTCAAGGGCGTCATCGATCTTTATTACGCCTTGCTGAACGATGATCGCGATCTCGCGGTATCGGCTTATGAAGGCTGGGGCTTCAAGGGGCTGAATGCCGAAGTGATCGACGTGCTCAATCGCTGGGCGCATTTTGTCTACGGTCCGCTGCTGGAAGACAAGACGCGCCGCATTCACGATCACGAGACGGG
>SSEL01000001.1 GCA_008012315.1 Rhodospirillaceae bacterium | reverse complement strand
CCGCTTCCATGCACCGCCACCCATTCGCCGGGCTGCACCCGCGCCTGATCGACCACGGCGCGGAAGGAAGTGGCGAAGCGGCAGCCGAGGCTGGCGGCCGTGGCGAAATCGAGATCGTCCGGCAGGCGCACGAGATTGGTGTCGGCGAAATCCAGCGCGACATAGTCGGCAAAAGAACCCCAGGCGGTGAAGCCCGGCTGGAACTGGTTTTCGCAGACCTGGTGATGGCCGGCATGGCATTCGCTGCAGCGGCCGCAGCCGGCGACGAAGGGCACGGTCACCCGGTCGCCGATCTTCCAATTGCGCACCAGGCTGCCGATCGCAGTGATGGTGCCCGCCAGTTCATGTCCCGGCACATGCGGCAGCACGATATCCGGATCATGCCCCATCCAGCCATGCCAGTCGCTGCGGCACAGGCCCGTCGCCTCCACCTTGACGACGACACCCTCCGCACTTGGCGTCGGATCGGGAACCGTCTGCAGGCGGGGCGGTTCGCAAAACTGCTCGAACAGGACGGCTTTCATGGCATTCTCGTTTGCTGCGTGGCGTGGCGGGCAAGGTAACAGCGCAAGCATATCGGCGCGCTGCCTGGCGGACCAGTCCCGGTATTCGGATCATAAGAAGGGTGTTCGACGATGAAGGTGATTGCGGCGGCATTTCTGGCATTTCTCCTGGCGCAGATGGCTACTGCCCTGGCCGCCATGGCCGACGATATCTACGACCGCTGCATCGATCGATCGGACGGCACCAATGCCGCCTGGTCACAATGCGGTGCCGCCTTCATCAAGCGTGCGGATGACCAGCTTAATGCCACCTGGAAGCGGGTCTATGGCGCGACCAGCGGCCAGACCAGGCAGGATTTGCTGGCCGAGCAGCGCAAGTGGAACAACTTCAAGGAAGCGAGCTGCCGGTTCTACGCCAATGGCGATTGGGGACGACAAGGTCAAGTCCTGGATTATGCGGCCTGCCGGGCGAAAGTCATTGAGGAACGCACCGAAGCGCTGGAGGTTTATGGCACGTATTTCGCGCCGCAATGAAAATCGCCGCGTGAATAGCCAGGAAAGGTGCCGGATTTTATTCTTTTCGCACCGAATGGTAGAATGAGCCTTGACGCGAAGCACGTCGGGAATGGCCCGACCGGGGAGTAATGGAATGTCGGAGAAGCGCCAGCAGATCGAGCGGATCATCGACCAGGGCATGGGCCGCATCGAGGCCGACCTGGTCCTGAAGAATGGCCGTTTCCTGAATGTGGCGACGGGTGAGATCGCGACCGGCGACATCGCCATCTGCGGCGATCGCATTGTCGGCACCTATGACGATTATCGTGGCAAGCGCGAGATCGACCTCAAAGGCCGGATCGCCGTGCCTGGTTTCATCGATTGCCACCTGCATGTCGAATCGAGCCTGGTGGCGCCGGCGGAATTCGACCGCTGCGTCCTGCCGCGCGGCACCACCACGGCGATCTGCGACCCGCATGAGCTCAGTAACGTGCTGGGTGTCGCCGGTCTGAAATTCTTTTTGGATTCTGCCGAGCAGACGGCGATGGATCTGCGCGTGCAGCTCTCTTCCTGCGTGCCGGCGACGCATCTGGAAACGGCGGGCGGACGGCTGGATGCCGCCGATCTCCTGCCCTTCCGCAATCACCCCAAGACATTGGGCCTCGCCGAATTCATGAATGTGCCGGGACTGCTGCACAAGGACGCCCAGGTGCTGGATAAGATCGAGGCCTTCTGGGGCGAGCATATCGACGGCCATGCGCCATTGCTCGGCGGCCACGCCCTCAATGCCTATCTCGCTTGCGGCATCCGCAACTGCCATGAGACCACCAATACCGATGAGGCCTGGGAGAAGCTGCGCAAGGGGATGCAGGTCTTCATCCGCGAGGGCAGCGCCTGCAAGGATTTGCATGCTTTGCACAGCATCATCTCCACCACCACGGCGCCGTTCCTTGGCTTCTGCACCGATGATCGCAATCCGCTCGATATCGCCGAGGAAGGCCATATCGATCACCTGATCCGCGAGGCGATCCGGCTCGGCGCCAGGCCGGCCGATGTCTATCGCCTGGCGAGCTGGTCGGCGGCCCGCAGCTTCGGCCTGCGCGATCGCGGCCTGATCGCGCCGGGCCAGCGCGCCGATATCGTCCTGCTCGACGATCTCGAAAGCTGCGCCATCCATGCGGTGATCTCGGCCGGCCGTCTGGTCGATGACGAACTCTTTGCCGCGCGGCGGATGCCGGAGGCCATCGGCTACCGGTCGATCAAGCTGGCCCCCGTCACGGCGGACCTCTTCCGCAGTCCGGCCAGCGGCCCCGGCGGGCCGGTGATCGGCCTGCGCGAGGGGCAGGTGCTGACCGACTTCCTGACACTGTCCCTGCCCTATCGCGACGGCGAGCGGCTGCCCGATATCGCCAATGACGTGCTGAAGATCTGCGTGATCGAACGGCATGGCCGCAGCGCCAGGGTGAACAATGTCGGGATGAACGGCATCGGCTCGGTCGGGCGCGGCTTCGTCAAGGGGCTGAAATTGCCGCGCGGCGCCATGGCCTCCTCGATCGGCCATGACAGCCACAATATCTGCGTGGTCGGCGCCAATGACGCGGATATGGCGGTGGCGGTCAACCGGCTGATCGAGCTTGGCGGTGGTTTCGCAGCGGCGGAGAGCGGCCGCATCGTGACCGAGATGCCCTTGCCGCTGGCGGGCCTGATGAGCGACCGGAATTTCGAAACCGTGGCGCAGCAGATCCGCGGCCTGCGCCAGGGCATCCGCGATCTCGGCTGTCCCTTGTCGGAGCCGTTTCTGCAAATGGCTTTCCTGCCCTTGCCGGTGATCCCGCATCTGAAGATCACCGATAAGGGCCTGGTCGATGTCGATCGTTTCGAGTTGATCGCCGCCTGACGCGCGAAAGCTGGCGCGCGAAAAGCGGGCTTCGCTCAGGCCGGAAGCCCGCTTTTAGCTGTCGGCGACATGGCGGCACCGGAGATCGTCGTCATGACCAAGGCGGTGGTGGCGGCATTATTGCATGCGTGATAACGATGCCGTCCCCGCAAGGGGCGTGACGCCGCCGGCGAGCGGCATTTGGGGAACGCTAGCGGGGATCGAAGCTTATTGATGGTTAAACCTAAAGCGAGGAAGCTCGACATAGACGCTGCCAACAGACCGCCTGCGATTCAGCGCTTGATCGGACGAGATGTCGGCCGGGCATCCGGCCCCCTGGCGCGCAAATATCAGCGCATGGCCGCCGATCCCTTCACCTTCTTCCGCGGCACCGGCCATATTTTCCATGCCGACTTCCCCGCCGGCTTCAACGACTTCCCGCTTGTCTGGCTGAACGGCGATCTGCATCTCGAGAATTTCGGCACCTATCGCGGCGACAACCGCCTGACCTATTTCGATCTCGGCGATTTCGATGAAGGCGCATTGGGGCCGGCAAGCCGCGACCTGATGCGGTTCCTGAGCGGATTGCATCTCGCCATGCCGCTGCTGGGCCAGCCCGCCGCCTTGGCCGATCGCCTGGCCCGCGCCTACCTCGCCGCCTATGCCGCGGCCTTGCAGGAGGGCAAAGCCTTATGGCTGGACCATCGCCTGGCGAGCGGCCTGATCGGCGACCTCATGACCAATCTCGAGCGCCGGCAAAACTGCAGCGCCTGGCTGCACAGCCGCGTCGAGGGGCAATATCACAACCGGGCCAGGGATAGCCGGCGCCTGCGCCTGGATGTCGGCAAGTTCGCGCCGGCCCCGGCCGCCTGGCGGCAGGCGGTCGAGCGCGCCCTCGCCCGCCTAGCGAAAGACCAGGAACGGGCCGGCCATGGCAGCTGGCATGTTCTGGATGTCGCCTGGCGGATCGCCGGCCTGGGTACCTTGGGCTTGCCGCGTTTCGGCGTCCTGATCCGCGTGGCGCCAGGCGAAGGCGGTCGATCGATCACTACCGACGGCGATCTCTTGCTGCTCGATCTCAAGCAGCAGCCCGGCTCGGCCATGACGCCGCAGCTGCGTCGGCGTCAACCGGACTTCGCCAGCGAGGCGGATCGGATCGTCGCGATCGAAAATCGTCTGCAGGCGGTGAGTCCGGCACTGTTGCGGGCGGTCAAGATCAACGGCCAGAGCTTCACGTTGCGCGAATTGCAGCCGGAGGCCGATAAGCTCGATCTGGCGAAGATCGCGGCGGAAAACGGCCGTCTCAATTCCGCGAATCTGGCCGGGGCGGTCGAGACTATGGGCCGCCTGACCGCCTGGGCGCAGCTGCGCAGCGCCGGCCGCCAGGGTTCTGCCATCGCCGATCGGCTGATCGAGTTCGCCGGCCGCAAGGACTGGCGACCGGGTCTGCTGCGCGCCGGCCGCGTCATGGCGCGGCAGACGGAGATATCATGGCGCGAATGCCGTCTCTGGCTGGCGGCGGAATCCCATCGGCTGCGCGAGGTCACCGGCGCGGACACAATGTCTGCATAATGGGGCCCGCATGGCGGGGAGGCGCATTACGCTCGATCACGAATTCGTCATTTTACCTCGCTAATTATCCGTTAATTTTGTCGTGTTAGGCAACGGGAGTGGGAGTCTGTCCCGTGTCTTGGCGTAATCAGGGGCTGCCGGATGTGACGGAGCCCGCGCCATGCGGTCGTCCGGATTACCGGCGATCCGGAACGAAACGCCACGGTCTCGGCCGTCCGGTTTCCCGGCCGACCGCAGATGAATGATTTGATGAAACAGCGCAGTTCTGGACAGTGACGGCAGCGATACCAGTCTTTCTGACAGCGATGCCCCTGTCGCTGAATTTGGCCCTGGCGGTTTGCATTGCCGTTGCCTATCGCAGCCTGGGCGGCCGGCAGCTGGAAGGCTATGGGCGGCTCGGCCGCAGCCTGTGCGGCGCGGCTCTGGGAAGTGCCGCCGCGGCCTTGGCCGTTATCGCCGCGCATGCCAATGGGGCGGGCATGGACCGCCTGGCGGCGGCGGCCGGCCTGCACGGCATGATGTGGGCCTGGGCTATGGTTTTGCCGGCCCATGGCGCCGGCTTGCTGGTGCTTGCCATCATGCTGCATGACCGGGTGATCGGCCTGCCCGCCTCCCTCGTGCTGCTGCTTGCCCTGTTGCCCTTGGCGGGACTTTCGAGCTGGGCCGTCATCGTCATGCTGCTGCCGGCCTGGCTGGTGGGTTCTGGCGATCGCTGGCTGCCAGTATCCTGGCACCGCTTTCTGCGCCGCTATGGCCTGGCCGCCCTCTTCCCTGCTTTGCCGGTGTTCTGGCTCGCCATCGGTTTCGCCGCGCCGGCCGGCTGGGCCATTCTCCCGGCTTTGCTGGTGGGATTGCTGCATGTGCCGGCCTGCCTCGGGCTGCAGCATATTCTGAAGCTGCAAGACGACGAGGAGAGCCGTCCGCGCCGGCCGCAACAGCCGTCGGCGACGCAGGGTGAAACCGGGGCGCGGCGAATGGCGGAGCTGATCTCCACCGTGCCCGGCACCGCCAAGACGAAGCTCAATCCCGCCGTCCTGGAGCGGACCATCGCCGACCTGCCCGAAGGTATTGCGATTTTCGACGTCCAGGACCGGCTGATCGCCAGCAATAGCGTCTACCGCAACCTGCACGCCGAATTTGAAGAGGAACTGAAGCCGGGCGCAAGCTATGACGACCTGTTGCGCTTCGACGTCATGCGCCGCGGTATCACGGTTGGAGACGGGACGGGAGGGGACGATGCCGCACGGACGGATCCCGAGGCCGTGATCGCCGAGCTGATGCAACGTCATCGTCATCTGCCCTGGCGCCAGGAGATGCGGCGGCCGAACGGCCAATGGCTGCGCGTCATCGAATCGCGTTCCGGCGATGGCGGCACCCTGCGCATCGTCAGCGATATCACCGCCGTCAAGACCCGCGAATTGCGGCTGACCGAATTGGCCGAGCGCAATGCGCTGCTGGCAACCGCCATTTCGTCCGTCACCAGCGGCGTGATCATCTGCGACGCGATGCGCGAGGATGTTCCGATCACCTTCGTCAATGCCGCCTTCTGCCGGATCACCGGCTACAGCGCCGATGAGGTGCTTGGCCGCAACTGCCGCTTCCTGCAGGGGCGCGACAGCGATCCGGCAACCTTGGAACGGTTGCGCCGCGCGATCGAGCAACGCCGGCCGGTGCAGGTAACACTGAAGAACTACCGCAAGGACGGCAAGCTGTTCTGGAACGACCTGCATATCAGTCCCGTGGTCGATGACGACGGCAGCGTGCGGCAATTCATCGGCATCATCCACGAGGCGACGGCCCGGATGCGCACCGAGGAATCCTTGCGCGAGGCAAAGAACCAAGCCGAACTCGCCAATCGATCGAAGACCGAGTTCCTGGCCAATATCAGCCATGAACTGCGCACACCGTTGAACGCCATCATCGGATTTTCCGAAGTGATGCGCTTGCGGCTGTTCGGCAAATTGGGCGCTGAGCAATATGAAGGCTATGTCCGCGATATTCACGACAGCGGCCAGCATCTGCTGTCGCTGATCAACGACCTGCTCGATCTCTCGAAGATCGAGGCCGGGCGATATACGCTGGCGCCGGAGCGTTGCCCGGCCGGAAATCTGCTGGATACCTGCCTGCGCCTGGTGCGGGACCGCGCAACGATCGGTGGCCTGAAGCTGTCATCCGAGGTGGCGCCCGGCACGCCCGATCTTCTCGTCGATCGTCGCGCCGCCTTGCAGATCATCACCAACCTGCTGTCCAATGCCGTGAAGTTCACGCCGGCCAAGGGCAGCGTCCATCTGAAAGTGGAGCCGGCCGACGGCATCAAGAGCGGCGCCAAGATCGGCAAGGATAGTACCGAGACGCCCTTCGTTGCCATCACTGTGCGCGATACCGGCATCGGCATCGCCAAGGCGGATTTACCGAAAGTCCTGGCGGCTTTCGGTCAGGTCGATAATTCGCTGACCCGCAAGCATGACGGAACCGGCCTTGGCCTGCCCATCGTGAAGGCGCTGACGGAGCATCACGGCGGGACGCTGACCATCGACAGCGAACCCGGCAAGGGCACCACCGTTCGCGTCACCTTGCCGGCGGCGGCGATGCCGCAACCCGTCAAGGAAGCCGTGCAGGAAACGCTCATCTAAAGCATTTTCGCGCGAAGTGGGCACCGGTTCGCGTGAAGCCGGGCCCGTTCAGGGGGTCAGGATCATGCCTTCCTGGGCCACCAGCGTGCCCGGCCGATGGGCCTCGGCCTCGCGCGCGATGTTGTCCATCATCGCGTCATCATGGCTGGGATCGTGGTGGAACAGCACGAAGGTTCTGACACCCGCCAGCTCCGCCAGACGCGCACCTTCCTGCCAGGTGGAATGACCCCAGCCGGTATGGGCCGGGAATTCGTCATCCGTATAGGTGCTGTCATAGATGAAGATCTCGGTGCCGCGGATCAGATCGATGATGCTTTGATCATGCTGGCCGATGCGATGCTCGCAATCGGTCACATAGCAGATCGACTTGCCCTGCCATTCGATACGGTAGCCGGTGGCGCCGTTGGGATGGTTGAGCGGCGTGGTGCGAATCTGCAGGCCGGGATGAAGCTGCAAGGTCTCGCCGGCACGGAAATCGCGATAGCTGGGGTTGGAAACGAAAACATCGGGCGGCACCGGGAAGAGCGGCTCCACCATCATGCCACACAAAGCGTCATGCAGATTGAGCGGCGGCGCCAGATGGCCGGCCCACAGGCGAATGTCGCTGTCCTTCTGAAAGAGCGGTGCGAAGAACGGCACGCCGACCATGTGATCGAGATGCGTGTGGGTGAAAAACAGATCGGCGGTCACCGGTCCCTGTTGGGAGCACTGCGCCATCAGATGCTGCCCCAGTGGTCGCAAGCCGCTGCCGCCGTCGAAAATCAGCAAATGGGGACCGCAACGCACTTCCAGGCAGGAGGTGTTCCCGCCATATCGCGTGTAATCCGGCCCCGGACAGGACAGCGAACCGCGCACGCCCCAAAAGCGTAGCGAGAAACTATGTGCTGTCGTCACTGCACTCTACCCCCGCACAGCGTCCCCGGTTGATTGACGGCCGTCACCCACAGCCATATCCCAGACCGCCTGCGTTCCGGCCGGCCAATTTCCCCCTTGGCCCTCATCCCTGAACACCGTTTCCGCTAGGCGGTTCAGCTGGATGATGGCATTGTTTAACGCCCTTGCAAATCATTATCACCATATTCCGCCAAGATAATTTCGTGCCTACATATTCTAGATATTCTACGTCGGGCCCGACGGCAACAGCCAGCCCGGTTCCTGCGCAGCAGCCAGACGGGGATCGCAGGCAGACAGACTGGGGTCAGGTCGTTTTCGGCTTGTCGCTCAGTTGCTTCGTCGCCTTCCAGCAATTCAAATTGCCGCCCCTTTTGCCCGATCTGCTGACGGAATTCCGCTATAGCCCGACCATGGCCGGTAGTTTCATGTCGGTTTATGCGCTGGTCGGCTTGATCGCCTCGGTGCCGATGGGCCGATGGTTGCGCCGGCATGGCTACCGCCCCGGCCTGCTGATCGGGCTGGTCGCGGCGGCGCTTGGCCTGCTGATCGCCCTCGGCCTCGCCCGGTTCACCGGCGCGATGCTGCTGGCGCGCGGCCTGGAAGGGCTTACCTATGCGATTTTTGCCATTGCCGGCCCGGTCGTCGCGACCGAAGCGGCGAGGACGCGCGATCTGCCTCTGGTCACCGGCCTGCTGGCGGGCTGGATCCCGATCGGCCAGATCGGGGCGGGTTTGCTGGCGCTCGCCTTGCCGGATTGGCGGGCGATCTGGCTGCTGGCGCTGGCGCTCACGGCGGCACTGGCGATCCCAAGCTGGCGGTATCGCAACCATCGCCCCGCCGGCCGGGCGGCCGGCAGTGCGGCAAAGCCGCAACCGGGGGCGAAGGCAGCCAATTTGTTCTCAGCGGCAATCTTTCTGCTCTGGTCCGGCCAGTATTTCGCCTTCATGACCTGGCTGACCCAATTCCTGATCGAACGGCACCATCTCGATCCGCACCGGGCGGTCCTGGTCTACCTCATCCCCGTGGTCGTCCTGCTCGGTTTCAACGTCATCACCGGCTGGGCGCTGGGCCGTGGCCTGCGGGTCGGCCCGGCGCTGCTGGTCTGCCTGCTGCTGCAGGCCGGCATCTGGGCATCGATCTCGCTGCTGGACGGCCTGGCGGGCCTGGTCGCCCTGGTCGTCTACGGCATCTGCGCCGGCGTGACCCCGACCTGCCTGTTCCATCTGCCGCATCTGATCGCGGCCAACCAGGGCACCGGGACCCGCGCCGGTCCCGAAGCGTTCGGCACGCTGATGGCCGGCCGCAACATCGGCGTCTTTCTCGGTCCCTTGGTGCTGCCGGAAATACTGGCCTATTCCGGCAACTGGGATCTCGCCGCGAATGTTATCGCCGTGGCGACATTGCTGGCCGGCTTCATCGTGCTGCTGCTGGGCCGGCATTTGCGCCGGCCCCAGGAAGGCTAGCTACAGCTTGCAGCTAAACCACCAGGCGATAGCCGCCCTGGTCGGTGATGAGGATTTCCGCCTTGGACGGGTCGCGCTCGATCTTCTGGCGCAGACGGTAGACATGGGTCTCCAGGGTGTGGGTGGTGACACCCGCATTATATCCCCAGACCTCGCCCAGCAGGGTCTCGCGGCCGACCGCCTCACCGGCTCGGTAGAGGTACTTCAAAATCGCCGTTTCCTTTTCGGTTAGGCGGATTTTCTTATTCGCGGCCTCGTCGATCAGCATTTTGACGTTCGGCCGGAAGATATAGGGCCCGATATTGAGCACCGCATCCTCGCTGTGCTCATGCTGGCGCAGATGGGCGCGCAGCCGGGCCAGCAGGACGCCCAGCCGGAACGGCTTGGTCACATAGTCATTGGCGCCGGATTCCAACCCTTGGATCGTATCCGCCTCGCCATCGACCGCAGTCAGCATGATGATCGGCACGGTGACACCGGCCTGGCGCATATCGGCGCAGAGCTGCCGGCCGTCGATATCGGGCAAGCCGACATCGAGCAGGATCGCATCGAGCTTTTCGTTCCTGGCCAGTTCCAGGCCGGCGGCGCCGTCGCCCGCTTCCACGGTGGCGAAATCCCCTTCCAGGGTCAGCTGTTCCGCCAGGGTGCGCCGCAAAACATCGTCATCATCGACCAGCAGCACACGCTTGAGGCCGGTACCCGTCGGCTTCGGCGCCGCGGGGGTGGACCCGGTGGAATTTGGCCCAGAGGATGGCAGGGACATGTTGTTCTCCAGCTTTCTTCGTCAGATAACATTCGGGCCGGTTGCTGGCAAGATCACCCCGTGAGCCGGAATGATCGCCCCTCGCAGGTCCAAGGCGGCGCCATCCGGGCTTGACCTGCGCCTGCCGGCCTGCCAAATGACGCACCTGAAGCTTCAGATGCGTCAACCGGGACTGGACATACACCGCTAGGATATACAGCGCTTGGGATGCCCCGGAAGTTCCGCCGAAAGCGGATAAATGGGTTTACGATTGCCGATGACGACTGCCGATCTCACCGCCCGAACCGCGACATCACAAGCTACGGTTGAACGCTGCCTGGCCGAATTGCGGCGCGGCGGGGCGATTGCGCTGATGGATGGCGATGACGCAATCCTGGCCGTGGCGGCGGAAAACCTGGAAGAATCCGTTTTTACCTGGCTGAGTTCGGCCGCCGGCACCGGCGGCGTCCGCCTGCTGCTGACCGCCGAGCGCGCCAGTCGCCTGGGCCTGAAGGTGGATGGCGCCGGCACCCCCGCCGGGGGTAAAGCTGGCGGGGGTAAAGCTGGCGGGGGTAAGGCTGATGGGGGCGAGGCCGTCTGCATCTGCCATCTCACTGCCGATCTGCCGGCCGAGGCGGTCAAGACCGCCCTGATCCGCCATGTCGCCGATCCGACCGGCAGCTCGCAGCCGGCCGGCGCGCTCGATATCGGCACCCTCGATCTCGCCTTGGACGAGGATCCCGATCGCAGCCTGTCGCCCAATCTGCGGCACGGGGCAATCGATCTGGCGAAAACCGCGAGATTGCTGCCGGCCATGGTGGTGGCCCGGGTGCCGGCCGCCGCCGTTGCCTATTGGGTCGCCTCGCCGTTCACGATGGATCATGCCGATCTCGCCACCCACCGGCGCATGCTTGCCAGCCAATTGCGGCGCGTCGGTTCGGCCCGCGTGCCGCTCGACGGCGCCGAGCAGACCGAAATCATCGCCTTCCGGCCCTCGGATGGCGGCAAGGAGCACCTGGCCATCGTGATCGGCCGGCCCGATCCCGACCAGCCCGTCCTGATCAGGCTGCATTCCGAATGCTTCACCGGTGATTTGCTGGGTTCCCTGCGGTGCGATTGCGGCGACCAGTTGCGCGGCGCCATCGAGCAGATCGCCAAGAGCGGCAGCGGGATCCTGCTCTATCTGGCCCAGGAAGGACGCGGCATCGGGCTGATCAACAAGCTTCGCGCCTATCGCCTGCAGGATGCCGGCGCCGACACGCTGGACGCCAATCTGCAGCTCGGTTTCGGCGCCGATGAACGGGTCTATCAGCCGGCGGCGGAAATGCTGCGGCAGTTGGGCGTCGTCGCGGTCCGGCTGCTCACCAACAACCCGGACAAGGTCAAAGGCCTGGAACATTGCGGCATCCGGGTGACCGAGCGCGTCGCCCATGCCTTCCCCTCGAACGACCACAATGCCCGCTATCTTTCCACCAAGGCGACCCGCTTCGGCCATATGTTCTGAGCCCCGTTTCAAGTTCCGGGTTTCCCCGCCGGGCGAATTTTAACGCTGGCCTCAACGCTGGCACGGCGCTTGCGTAGTACTAGGCAGATCCAATGGAGAAGCCAGCGTGAGCGGTTCCGCCTTCAACTATAACGTCGCCTCAGGAGCGTTCCTGCCCAATCAGGGCATGAGCTTCGAAGGCACGCAGTCGCGGCGGGTCTATGATTGGAAATCCTTTCGCGAGCGGGCCGGGGCGGCGCAGCCCGTTGCCACCGCGCCGTCCGCACAAGCCAGCTCAACCGCTGCGCCCGTTCCGCCGACCGGCACCGTTCCGCGGGCCATCGGCCTGGGCGCGGTAAATGACGCCGCTCTCAACAAGTCGACGAATCTGCTACGGCCAAACACCATCCCTGGTGCGGCATTTCCCGGTGGAGCATTTCCCAGCGGAGCGCTGCCGCCGGGCTCGATCGACCAGAACCAGTTCAAGGCGATGCTCGCCAGCGCCTCGCTTGGGATGAATTCCTCGCCGGATGCCGGTCCGGCAATCGGACCGGCCCCGGGCACGGCCGGATTTGCCAGCCCGATGGCGGGCGGGCGCCAGCCGGTAACGCCCATGCCCGCGATCACCGGCCGGTCCCCGCTGGCTCCGGCCGGCATCCTTGCCGCCCAGCAGCAGGCAGATATGACCCCCTCAGCCGGTCCGGTCACCGGGGCGTCAGGTGCTGCGCCCGATGGGATTCCGACCCTGACCGCGGCACAATTTGCCGCCCTCACCGGCGCGCCCATGGCGGCGGCACCGATGGCCACCGGCCCGGTCAATAATCCAGCCGATAAAGCGGCCGTTGGCGCTGCCGCAAATCCGGCCGTCGCCATACCGCCCGTCGTCATACCGGCGGAAGACGCGGCAACCGATGGCATCCCGGCGAATGCGCTGACGATGAGCGACGCGTCCATTCCGCCGGATGGCCCGGCAAAGCCGACCAACGACGACAAGGACGATGGCGTCCTCAAATTGACCCGTATCCCCGATCGGGAAACCCGGCAGGAATATGCCGCCAAAGGCATCAAGTGGAAGCTGGTGGACGATCCGGAAGCCGACAAATTGTTCTTTGGCGAAGACGGCAAATTCGGCTGGGACGATCTTGTCGACCTGATCAATCCGTTGCAGCATATTCCCGGCGTCAATGCGATCTATCGCGAATTGACCGGCGATGAGATTCACGGCGCGGCGGAACTGCTCGGCGCCATTCCCTTCGGGCCGTTCAGCACGCTCGGCGCCGTTGTCAATATTGCCGTGAAATCGATCACCGGGAGAGATATCGGCGGCAATGTGCTGGCGATGATCATGGGCGAGGATGACAAGACTTCCGCCGCCGATCTCGCGGCACGCGGCGGGACCAAGCCCGCCGATATGGTGGCGGCAAGCGACCATCCGGCGATGGAACAGACCGCTGCCAGCCGGATGATTTGGCACAACGGTCGCGGACGCGGCAACGAAGCGGATGCATGAAGCTTGGAGCGTTTTCGAGCGAAATGGGCATCGATTCGCGTGAAAAAATGCGACCTCATAAAGAGATAGAGCCTTCCCGCGGTCCAACGCAACGCGGAAAGGCTCTGGTCTTGTCACGCGCGCTCCACCGCGCCGGTTCAAGCTGCTTTTCCGTCGCACAACGAACCGCTAAGCTGTTTTCATGGATATGATTGTAACCGCGAGAGCCGGTGAAACACGTGGCTGGGCCGAGCTTGACGGTCAGCGTTATCGCTGCGCGCTGGGCCGCAGCGGCATCATCGGCGATAAGCGCGAAGGCGATGGCGGAACCCCGGTCGGCCGCTTTGCGCTGCGGCGGTTGCTGCTCCGTGCCGATCGGTTGCCCACCGGCCTGGACGCCGCGCTGAACGGTGATCTGCTGGTCGCCACCGCGTTGCCGCAGCAGGAATTGCAGAAGCAGGACGGCTGGTGCGACGATCCGACGGATCCCGCCTATAACCAGCCGGTCACGCTGCCCTATGGCGGCCGGCATGAGGTCATGTGGCGCGACGATCATCTCTATGATCTGGTTGTGGTGATCGGCCACAACGACGATCCGGTGCTGCCCGATCGCGGCAGCGCCGTCTTCATTCATCTCGCGCAGCCGGATTACCGGCCGACCGAAGGCTGCATCGCTTTCGCCCGCGCCGATCTCGAAGCGATCCTCGCCAAGCTGGCACCAGGCGATCATGTCCGGATCGACTTGATCTGAGGGCGCGAAATCAGTCCGGTTTGCCGGACGCTTGCTCTTTCAGCGGTGGCCGGGCGCCAAAAATTGCCGTGCCGACGCGGAGATAAGTCGCTCCAAATTGGATAGCGAGCGTGTAGTCGCTGCTCATCCCCATGCTGAGCTCCGTCAATTGATGACGGCGGGCAATTTCACGCAGCAAAGCAAAATGCGGCGCCGGATGTTGATCGGCCGGCGGAATGCACATCAAGCCGCGGATTGGCAGGTTCAGGTCGTCCCGGCAATGGCGGATGAAAGCATCGGCATCGCGCGGCCCGATGCCCGCCTTTTGCGCCTCTTCGCCGGTATTCACCTGGATGAAGAGATCCGGCCGCTTGCTCTGGCGGGCCATTTCACCGGCCAGGGCCACGGCGAGTTTTTCCCGGTCCAGACTTTGAATGACATCGAACAGCGCGATCGCGTCCTTCACCTTGTTGGTCTGCAACGGACCGATCAGATGAAGCTGCAGGCTGCGATCCGACGGCAGCGATGCCCGCAAGGCGGGGAATTTGCCCGCGGCTTCCTGCACGCGGTTTTCACCGAACACGGCCTGGCCGGCGGCGATCGCTTCGGCGACGGCCTCGGCCGGATTGGTTTTCGACACCGCGATCAGCCGGATATCCGCGGGATCGCGCTGCCATTCCAGAGCCGTTCGGCGAATCTGATCGCGGATTTCCGCAAGATTATCGGCAATGCTCACGATGGACCTATCTGAGACAAGCGAGCACCATATCCCGGGGGCACGGCATTTGAGACAAGAGCGCATGTCCCGGCGAGCGGTCAGCTTAACCGCATATCACGACCGGGCCTGATGAAAAAGGGCTGGCGTTCAGACAGATAGGCAGCGATGCCGCAAAGAGAAAGGGAGCGGCAAGCCGCTCCCTTCCAGACTTCGTCTTCAAAGACTGATGTCTGACGACACAGCTTAGAAGTTGAACGCCGTACCGAGGCCGATACCCAGCGAGTTGTAGTTGTCGCCGTTGGTGTGACCGCCATCGGCATTCGCCCAGACATACTGCACAGTGGCATCGAGAGAGATGCCGGGGCCCATGTCGTAGTTGCCACTCAGCGCGACGGTGTTGATCCTGCGGTCGTCGTCGTTGTCGTTCTGCGGAATGTCATCAACACGACGGGTGAATTCCCAATCCGCGTAGCTGTACTGCAAGCCGACGGTCCAGGCGTCGATGTTGTAGGCCATACCGCCGCCGACAACCCAGCCGTCGCCCGACGAGTCATCACCGAAGCTGGCATAGTCATGGTAGTATTCGCCAGCCGCGCCGATCGAGAAGCTACCGAAGGTCAGGTTCAAACCACCCTGATAGTAGTCGTTCTTGTCGACGCCACTGCCCTTGCCGCCAGTCGACAGGGTCCAGCTGCCGCCCAAGCCGGCATTGATGCCCCAGCCGTCGAAGTCGCGGGTGTAGTTGGCATAGGCGTCAACGATGTTGCGCTGTTCGCCATCGACCGATTCCGGCATACCGCTGTGGAAGCCGCTAACCTGCGTGCTTTCATGACCGCCGTTCGGCGACCAGGAAACGCCGAGCTGGAAGCCACCGAAATTCGGGGTGATGTAAACGATCTTCTGCGAACGGGTCGCGTCGGCACCGCTCAGATTGTCGCCGAAACCGTCGACGCTGTTGCAGATACCAGCCGAGTAGCCGGAGAAGGCGTTGTTGATCACCTGGTCCTGCGAGAAGGCACCGAAATTGGTGGTGCCGCCCACCGGGGTAACGCACAGCGACATCAGGGCGCCGTTCTGCGAACCGATACGGAGTTCACCGAAACCGCCGGAGAAATACGCATAGGCGGCGTCGATCTGGTCGCCAGATTGTTCGGCTTCCAATTCAACGCGGGCGCCGACGGTGATGCCGTTGTCCAGCGTGGTCTTGCCGAGGAAATAGATTTCGCCGTTGGAGAACACACCGTCGTCATAACGGTTGTCACCCAGATCGCCATTGCCTTCGTCATCGATGTTCACGAGAACAGCAGTGCGGAAGAAACCGCCCAGCGACAACTTGATCCCATCGGCGGCGAAAGCCGGGCTGGCCACAAGGCCGGCGCCGAGCAGAGCCGATGTTCCCAGGAGAACTTTCTTCATCTCGAGATTCCCTAAGTTTGCGATTGCCACCGGCGCCTTTTCGACACCGGATGCCCCTCGTTCGCAAGCCGGTCTGTTCAGCGGGTTTCACCGAGCAACAAGCACCGGTGACGGTGAAATCGACCAAACGGCCTTTAGGCCAGCGAACTGCGATAACTTTGCGGAAAGCCCGAAGAGTGTCAAACCAATTAAAGCAAATGCTGTGGCATTTTTCCCCGACTGTGGCAGTTACGCCACAGGGAAAGACTCCACATTGAATCATAAACTTGGCTGGAAATGCTCAAGTGATATCTGGGCTGAATAGGGCTGCTTTTGCTGGATTTCGCGGGAGTTTCTCCTCCTTGTCAGGGGCGGGAGATTCGGCGCGGAAACACCCAACCTCCCGACTCGATTCGCAGGTACTTAAGAAAGCGGCATTCAGGGAAGTGGCCGGGCGGCTATTCCGCCCGGTCGACCCGGCTCTTAGAAGTTGAACGCCGTACCGAGGCCGATGCCGACGGAATCATAGCCGCCATGCGCGGCGTCGCCGTTGTCGCCATCCGCCCAGGTGTACTGGAGGGTGCCGTCCAGGCTGATGCCCGGGCCCATGGCATATTTGCCGGTCAACGCCATCGTGTTGGTTTTACGCTCCACGCCGTCGTCGGTGTAATCGCCCTGGTTATGGCTGTACTGCAGACCGACCGTATAGGCGTCGATCTTATAGGCCATGCCGCCGCCGGCGACCCAGAAGTCGTCATGATAGTCGGCCTTCTGGATGACGTTTTGCATATATTCGAAACCGCCACCGATCGAGAAGTTGCCGAAGGTCAGGTTGAGGCCGCTCTGGTAGAAAGCGCCCTTCTTCTGGTTGTCACCCGGATTGCCGCCCATTGAGGTGGCCCAGGAGCCGCCGCCGCCCCACTGGATGCCCCAACCGTCGAAATCGCGGGTAAACATGGCATAGGCATCAAGGATATTACGCTGTTCGCCGTCCACGGCGGCCGGCATGCCGCTGTGGAAGTCGGTCACTTCCGCGGATTCATGCCCGCCATTCGGCGCCCAGGACACGGCCAGCTGAAAGCCACCGAAATTCGGCGTCATGTAGACGAGCTTTTCGCTTTTGTCCGAGCCGATCATGCCATCGACGCTGCGGCAGATGGCGGCGCGATTGTTCGGCAGGCCCTGATTGGCGTTGTTGATGACCTGGTTCTGCGTGAACGCGCCGAAATTGGTGGTGCCGCCGACCGGTGTCACGCAGAAGCCGCCCAGAGCGCCCGACAGCGTGCCGATGCGGAATTCACCGAAACCGCCCTGGAAGAAGGCATAGGCGGCGTCGATCTGGTCGTTCGCCTGCTCGGCTTCGAGTTCGACGCGGGCGCCGACGGTGATGCCGTTATCGAGCTTCGTCTTACCCATGAAATAGATTTCGCCGTCGGAGAACACACCGTCGTTATAACGGTTGTCGCCGAGATCGCCGTTGCCGTGGTCATCGATATTCACCAGCACGGCGGTGCGGAAAAAGCCGCCGAGATTGAGCTTGATGCCGTCGGCAGCAAAGGCCGGGCTTGCCAGCAAACCCGCCGCGAGCAGCGTGGTGCTGCCCAAAAGGACTTTCTTCATCGTGAGATTCCCCAGTTTGTCGGTCGCAACCGAGCCACGGATTCCGACGGCTGTCCCCTGTTATTGCCTGGCAGCGCCCGTTTCGGTTGGTCAGACCTTGTCCAAAATCGGGGTGGGTGTCAAAGCAGTCGATTGCTTAAATCCGACAAAGGACGATGCCTGTGGCTTTTTAGCAACTTTTTGTAATATATTGGAAACAAACGATATTGCGTAAATATGTAACAATGCACATTACATATTTATGTCGTGATATCGATAGTTTGCAAATCGCGGCAAATCTTGGCGACCTGTGAAAAATGGAGATACCACCAGGAATCGGCGCAGGCAGCGCCACTCCCGCTCAGGGCGCAACCAAGCAAAGCGGGCCGATATATGGAGATGACGCCCGAAGGGCTGAGGGGAAGATCGTTTTCCCGGCTATTTCAATGGCCAGTAACCGAAGCGCTTCATCTGCTCTTTATTGGTGGCGACGATGCGGTCCACCTGATCCTGAGTGAGGACGTTCTTCCACTGCCCGGATTTGCCCGACCGGAAGAATTTTTCGGCTTTCGGGGGGCGCTCCTGGAAACCCGATTTGTCTTCCTGTCCCCGGAGCTTTTCGAAGGAAGAATTCTTGATGGCGCGCATCAAGCGGTCGGGGGTGGGCTTCAGGCCGAGGAATTTGGTGACCTTGCTGAAGGTTTGCCGCGGCTTCTCCAGCATATCCTCATAGCGCACCGTCAGCATGCCGGGGACCACATGCGTGGTCCAGCTTGCGACATGCAGTTCCCAGCTTCGATGGATCTCGTAGACCATCTGGTCGGTGTTGCGGGTGCCGTTATCCGGTCGATTGATGATTTCCACCGCTTCATCCATATCGACCGCATAGTGATGCGCCAGCGAAATCACCACATCCAGGGGATTGCGGATGATGTAGATCGATCCGGCGGTAAACTCCGGATAGATCATCGGCTTGCCCATATATTCGATCAGCGCGTTATGGGTTTTGACGAAGGTGTCATCCAGCCGTCGGGTACAGATGTAACGCTGCGCGTGCCAGCGCGCATTGGCAACGTCGCCGACGGTCCATTCCGTCCAAGGTTTGGTGAGGAACGGCTTAAAGATATGAATGGTTGAATCGCTGAACGAGAAATCGGTGATCTTGTTGATATCGTAACCTTCCGGCGGATCGCGCAGCAGATTGTGCAGGAAGGCACGCATCCAAGTGTTGCCGGATTTCGGATAACTGGCGAGCCAGATGATTTTGCCCATATCGGTCCGATCCCGTTTCAATATCGCGGCCCATCACGCCACCCACTCCGCCGACGCCCATGGTCCCAACATAGTCCCAAACGTGACCGGCCCGACCTGGACAATTGCCCTTGATATCGCCGGTTTGGCGCAGCCGTAAGATGATAGACATAGCCGCCCCCACGCCAACCGCGCGCTTGACCTAAGCGCGTGATTTCGCGTACCTCTTTGGCCATATTTTGCCAAGGCGCGTCGCGCGGCAAAGAACCGGGGGGAAAACCGTGCCTGTTCGGCGTCTTATGGGTAAGCTTGGGAAAGCCGTCAATATGAATTTTCACTCCGGATTCAGCGCCAAGCGCCTGCGACCGCTGGCGATACTGGCCGTTTTTGGCTTGGCCGTCGCCGGCTGCAATGTCGATCTGGGCGGCGAGGAAAAATATCCGGTGCCGCGCCAACCCGGCGACCAGGGCCCGGTTTACAGCGATGCCGAACGCGGCAGCGTTTTCGGCGAAGGCGGTGTCTTTGGTGGCACCGGCCAGGGCAAGGAAGACGGTGCAACCGGCGGCATTGGGGTCAATAATCTGCTCTGGCGCGCCTCCCTGGATACCGTATCTTTCATGCCGCTGGTCTCGGCCGACCCGTTCGGTGGCGTCATCATCACCGACTGGTATACGCCGCCGCAGACGCCGGAAGAGCGATTCAAGGTCAATGTCTATATTCTCGGCCGTGCGCTGCGCGCCGATGGCATCCGCGCCTCGGTCTTTCGCCAGCAGAACCAAGGCGGCCAGTGGGTCGATGCGCTGGTAGCGCTCAACACCTCGACCGATCTTGAGAACGCCATCCTGACCAAAGCGCGTGAGCTGCGCCAGGCCAGCAGGCAGTAATCAGCCGGAGATCGGATCACATGGTCCGGTCTCGTCCAATGCCGGTCGGCTCGACCCGACCGGCCCTTCTGGAACAAGACAGGCCGCGGCGCCATGGCAGCCGCGACCCGTTATAGATTTGAAGCGCGATTGAGCGACGATGTCCCGTTACAATTTTCAGGAAACCGAGAAGAAGTGGCAGGCCGCTTGGACGGCGAAAGATTGCTTTGCCGCCGGCACCGACAAATCCAAGCCCAAATATTATGTGCTGGAGATGTTTCCCTATCCGTCGGGCCGCATCCATATGGGCCATGTGCGCAACTACACGATGGGCGATGTCGTTGCGCGCTATAAGCGGGCCCGGGGCTTCAATGTCCTGCATCCCATGGGCTGGGATGCCTTCGGCTTGCCGGCGGAAAATGCCGCGATCAGCCAGGGCGTGCATCCGGCCAAGTGGACCTTCGAGAATATCGCCACCATGCGCGACCAGCTCAAGGGCATGGGCCTGTCGCTGGATTGGTCACGGGAAATCGCCACCTGCCACCCCGAATACTACCGCCATGAACAGCGGATGTTCCTGGAATTCCTCGAACGCGGCCTGGTCTATCGCAAGGAAAGCTGGGTCAACTGGGACCCGGTGGATCAGACCGTGCTTGCCAACGAGCAGGTGATCGACGGACGCGGCTGGCGTTCCGGCGCCCTGGTCGAGAAGCGCAAGCTGGCCCAGTGGTTCTTCAAGATCACCGATTATTCCGATGAGCTGCTGACCGCCTTGGACAGCCTGGACCGCTGGCCGGCCAAGGTGCGGATCATGCAGGAAAACTGGATCGGCAAATCGCAGGGCGCCCGCGTCTTCTTCAGCCTGGCCGGCCGCAGCGACAAGCTGGAGGTTTTCACCACCCGCCCGGATACGTTGTTCGGCGCGGCCTTCTGCGGCATTTCGCCGAACCATCCGCTGGCGGCCGAACTCGCCGCCAAGGATCCCGCACTGGCGGAATTCATCGCCGAATGCAACCGGATGGGCACCAGCGAAGCCACCTTGGAAGCTGCCGAAAAGAAGGGCTACGACACCGGCCTGAAGGCGATGCATCCCTTCGTCGACGGCTGGGAACTGCCACTCTATGTCGCCAATTTCGTGCTGATGGATTACGGCACCGGCGCCATCTTCGGCTGCCCGGCCCATGACCAGCGCGACCTTGACTTCGCCAACAAATACAAGCTGCCGGTGAAGCCCGTCGTCTGCCCGCGCGACCAGGATGCGGCGACGTTCAAGATCACCGATACCGCCTTCACCGATGACGGCGTCATCGTCAATTCCGATTTCCTGAACGGGCTCGATGTGCCCGGCGCCAAGGCCGCCGCCGTCAAGCGCCTGGAGGAACTTGGCGCCGGCCAGGGCACCACGGTCTATCGCCTGCGCGACTGGGGCGTCAGCCGCCAGCGTTATTGGGGCTGCCCGATCCCGGTCATCCATTGCGCTGCCTGCGGCATCGTCCCGGTGCCGAAATCGGACCTGCCGGTCAAGCTGCCGGAGGATGTCACCTTCGACAAACCGGGCAATCCGCTGGAGCATCACCCGACCTGGAAGCATGTCGATTGCCCGGCCTGCGGCAAGCCGGCCCGGCGGGAAACCGATACCTTCGATACCTTCATTGAAAGCAGCTGGTATTTCGGCCGCTTCTGCAGCCCGCGCAGCGATGCGCCGGTGGATCGCAGCGAAGTCGATTACTGGCTTCCGGTCGACCAGTATATCGGCGGCATCGAGCATGCGGTGCTGCATCTGCTCTATTCGCGCTTTTTCAACCGCGCCATGAAGGCCGTGGGCTATGTCGGCATCGACGAGCCCTTCGCCGGCCTGTTTACCCAAGGCATGGTCTGTCATGAGACCTATAAGGATGCCGCCGGCAATTGGCTGCTGCCGCAGGACCTGAAGAAGGACGGCAGCAAGCTGGTCTCGGTCAAGGACGGCGGCGCCGTCACGGTTGGCCGCTCGGAAAAGATGTCGAAGTCGAAGAAGAACGTCGTCGACCCGAGCTACATCATCGAAACCTACGGCGCCGATACGGCGCGCTGGTTCATCATCTCCGACAGCCCGCCGGAGCGGGATATGGAATGGACCGAGGCCGGCGTGGAAGGTGCCTGGCGGTTTACCCAGCGCATCTGGCGCCTGGTCGATGGCTGGATGACCGCCCATCCGGGTCTTGCCGGCCTCAGCAGCCTGCCTGGCGGCAACGTGCCGGCCGATGCGCTGGCATTGCGCCGGACCGTGCATAAGACCGTGGCCGGCGTCACCGACGATATCGAGAAGTTCCGGTTCAATCGCGCGGTCGCCCGGATCTACGAACTTGCCAACGCTTTGAGCGATGTCAAGGATGCGGCCCTGACCGATGCCCGCGGCCTGGCCGTGCGCGCGGAAGCCTTGCGCGTCCTGGTGCTGCTCATCAGCCCCGCCATGCCGCATCTCGCCGAAGAGCTATGGGCGCGGCTGGGCCAAAGCGGATTGGTCGCGGAAACCGCCTGGCCGGAAATCGATCCCGCGCTGGTCAAGGATGAGAGCGTCACGGTGGCGGTTCAGGTCAACGGCAAGCTGCGCGCCACGCTGGAGCTGCCGCGCGACCTGGACAAGGCGGAAGCGGAACGCCGCGCCTTGGGCGATGCCAATGTTCGGCGTGCCCTGGACGGCAAAGCCCCGAAGAAGGTGGTCGTCGTTCCCAACCGCGTCATCAACGTCGTCATTTAACAACCAGCACCGGGTGAGAGCCTGATGAAGTCGAAAATTGAGCAGCCAGTAAATGCAATGCGACGTCGTTGCCTGACGGCCGCGGCAGCCTTGGTTTTCGGTGGCGTCACCTTGGCCGGATGCGGCTTTCGGCCGATGTATGGCGAAACCGGCGCAGATACGCCGGGCGGCGTCACCAAGACCAAGCTGGCGCAGATCAGGATCGACCCGATCGCGGATCGCATCGGGCAGGAACTGCACAACCGGCTGCGCGACCGCATGAACCCCGCCGGTCAGCCGGATGTCGCGGCTTATTATCTCAGCGTCAGCCTCAGCCAGGACGAGCGGGAGATCGCCGGCGATACCGATGAAAACGTCCGGCACAAGATCCTGAAGGTCGTGGCGGTTTACTCGCTCATCCCAACCAAGGACGACAAGCAGCGCCTGCTCAATAATGCGAGCTCGCGGATCTCCGTCAGCTTCGATACGCTGGATGATCCTTATAACGACATCGCCACTAAAGAAGATGCTGAGCGCCGCGCCGTCGAGCAACTGGCGGACATGATCACGACCCGCGTTGCCGTCTATTTCACCAACCATCCCGAAGTTTGAGCCGGCCGGCCGTTGGTTTGCCCGATGATGGCCCGCCCGGCTGAAGATCTGTGATTGGCGATGAAGCTTGACCGGGGCCAGATCGATCGTTTCCTGAAACAGCCGGATCAGCGTGTCGCGGCAGTGCTGATCTACGGCCCGGATAGCGGCATGGTGCGCGAGCGCGGCAGCCTGCTCACCCGCATTGTTGCCGAAAGCCTCGATGATCCGTTCCGCGTCGTCGAGATGACCAACGACCAGGTGAAATCCGATCCCGTCCGATTGATCGACGAAGCCCAGGCGATCGGCATGCTCGGCGGACGCCGCGTGGTGCGCATCAGCGGCGCCGGCGATGCCATCAGCGAGGCGGTCGCGAGCCTGCTGGAGCAGCATCGCAACTCGGAACATACGCTGGTTGTCGTCGAAGGCCAGGAGCTCGCCAGCAAGTCAAGCCTGCGCAAGCTGTTCGAGACGAGCGCGCATGCGGCGGCGATCGCCTGCTATCACGATGAGGCGGAAAGCCTTGCGGGATTGGTACGCAGCCAGTTGCAGGAAGCCGGCTTCGCCATCGCCCGGGACGCGCTGGATTATCTCAGCCAGAGTCTCGGCGGCGATCGCGGCGTGACGCGGTCCGAGATCGAAAAGCTCATTCTCTATAAGGGCGAGGATAAGAGCGAGGTCACGCTGGCCGATGCCATCGCCTGTATTGGTGACCGTTCGGCTTTCGCGCTCGATAATCTGATCGATGCGGTTTGTCTCGGCGATCTCAAGGCGCTCGACCGGCAATTCGATCGCAACATCGTCGAGACGCCGCCGATCGTCATGCTGCGCGCGCTGGCGCGCCACTTCCTGCGCTTGCATCCGATCCTCGAGCGCTTGCGTGCCGGTGAAAAGGCCGAGCAGGTTTATGCCAGCCAGCGCCCGCCTCTACCCTGGCCGGTGCGGCAGCGTGTCGAGCGTCATTGCCGAATCTGGTCGCCGCAAGCGATCGGTCTTGCTTTGCAGCAATTGATGGAAACCGAAGCCTTGACGATGCGTCAGCATGCGTTGGGCGCGGCAATCACCCGTCGCGGCTTGATCGAGATCGCCGCCACGGCCCGACGGCTGCGCGAGCGGGCGCGCTGAAACAGCTCAGGATTTAAGGACGTCGCGCAGCACGGCGCGGGAGCTGAGGCCGTGATAGACTTCCATTGCCACGCATTTGTTCACCTGCCGGCCATCGTCGGATAGCGGCCAGATACCGTATTCGAAGGTAATGGGACTTCCTACCCTGCGGGCGAGATTGGCGCGACCCAAATAAGGCCGGCGCTGATCGTGGACCCACAGATACGTGGCAGCGATCTCCATTTCGGTCGGATAGCCGAGCTCATCGAGATAGCGGCCTGTTGCATTACGGTTATGGCGCTGCTGAACCGCCGTGCCGACCAGGCGGTAATAGACGCGGAACGGCGAAGATTCCAGATCCACCAGGACGACATAAGGCAGCAGCCTGGTGATTTCTTCCGGCTTGATCTCCGCGCGCGGCGGCATTTCCCGTTCGCCGCATTTGCCGAGCCAATAGAGATGCATCTGTTGGATGGGCGCAGCGCGGATATCGGCAATTGTTTTGCTGGGTGGAATCGTCAACTCGGCTCAGGCTGTTCGGATCTGTTGCAGGAAGTCGTTCACGTCGTGGCGCAGCGCATTCGCCTGGCGCGAGAGAGCGCCGGCGGCATGCAGCACTTCAGCAGCCGCGGCACCGGTTTCTCCCGCCGCTTCGGTGACGCCGCCGACATTATTGGCCACTTCCTGTGTGCCATCGGCAGCCTGCTGCACGTTGCGGGCAATCTCTTGCGTCGCCGCCCCCTGCTCTTCCACCGCGGCGGCGACGGCGGTGGCGATCTCGCTGATCTGATGAATGATGGTGGTGATCTGCCGGATCGAGCCGACCGAATCCCGTGTCGCGGTTTGGATCTCGTGAATCTGGCTGGTGATCTCTTCGGTAGCGCGGGCGGTTTGCGTGGCGAGGTTCTTCACTTCCGACGCCACCACGGCGAAACCTTTTCCTGCTTCGCCGGCACGGGCGGCCTCGATCGTCGCATTCAGCGCCAGCAGATTGGTCTGGCCGGCGATGTCGTTGATCAGGCGCACCACATCCCCGATACGCTCGACGGCTTTGACGAGACCTTGCACCTGGGTATCGGTGTGCGCGGCGGTGGTGACGGCATTACCGGTGATCTGGTTCGATTGCGCGACCTGGCGGCTGATCTCATGGATCGAGGTGGACAATTCGTCGCCGGCGGCGGCGACGGTCTGCACATTGGCGGAGGCTTCCTCGGTGGCGGCGGAGACGGCATTGGCCTGATGCGCGGTCTTTTCGGCGATGGCGGACATCGATTGCGCGGTCGCCTGCATCTCGGTCGCGGCGCCGGCGAGCTGTTCGAGCACCGCCGAGACCTTGCTGTCGAAATCGCGGATCAGCTCTTCGACACGGACTTGGCGCGCCTCGCGCTCGGCCTGGGCTTCGGCGCGTTCGGCCTGCAAACGTTCATTGGCGATGCCGTTCTCCTTGAAGATGACGACGGCACGCGCCATCTCGCCGATCTCATCACGGCGCTTGTCGTCGCTGATGAGCTGGCTGAAATCGCCCTTGGCGAGCTTGGTCATGGTGCTGGTCAACGCGCGGATCGGGCCGGCGATGAAACGCCGGGAGACGGCGAGCGCCATCACCAGGCCGAAGATGATGCCGGCGGCAATCACCGAAATCATCAGCACGATGCGCGAGGAATAGAAGGCTTCCAGCTCCGCACGAATGCCGCTGATCTGGGCCTGGTTGATTTTCGCCAGCTCCTCGATCTCGACACCGAAGGCCTTGCGGTTGGCGCGGTTGGCGTCATTGTCGCCGAACACCCGCGCCTTGGCCGGATCTTCCTCGACGCCGAGGCGTGCCAGCTCGGTGCGGAACTTGATGAACTGATCGGCATCGGCCTGCGCCTTGTCGAAGACCGTCATGTTGTCATCCGGCACGAGCGCGCGCCAGGCCGCCATGGTCTTTCCGAGCTCGGCCAGATCCTCGAGCAGATTGGGGGCAAATTTTTTCGCCGTCGCGATGTCCTTGGACATGTAGATGCCGCGCGATTCCATCACGACGGCATAAATGAGGCCGTTCACCCGCTCGCCATAGATCGACCGATTGGCGGTCGCCTCCATCTCCTCGACCAGGTTCTGAGAGCGGAACAAGGTCTCGAGAGAAACCAGCCCGATCACCCCCGCCGTGGCGATCAGAATGCAGGTGACCAAGAGAACCTTGGTGCCGATCTTGAGATTGGTGAGCCAGGACATGCCGCGCCCCTCGTGAGAAACCATCTGGGTGAGAAACCATCTGGGAAAATTATCCAGGGCGGCACTGTAGTTTTAAAAACTTAAAGTCCAATTAAGGCTGTTTGATTGCAGTCTTGAGGAATTTATGCGGAAAGAATTCACACCGAGTTTCAAAAATACACTTCAGCGATGATCGACGCGTCTAACTGTTCAATTTGGCGATGATGTCGTCAAGCTGTTCCAGGCTGCGGTAATGCACCACGACCTGGCCACCGGCCGCGCCGTCGAAACCGATCTCCACCTTGAGGCCGAGACGGTGCGATAAATCACGTTCCAGCGCCTTGGTATCGGCATCCTTTTCAGCTGCCGGCTTGGCGAGCTGGGCACTGCGCGGCGCATTTTTGCCATTCGGCTTGGCGGTTGCGCTCGACTTATGCGCCTGGGCCAGCGCCTCAGTCTGGCGGACGTTCAAGCCCTCGGCCACCACCTGTTCCGCGAGTGCGGCGGGCTCATCGGCCTTGATCAAGGCGCGGGCATGGCCGACGGTCAGCTTGCCGTCGGCCAGCAACTTGCGCACCGGCTCCGGCAGATCCAAGAGGCGCAGCATATTGGCGATATGCGGCCGGCTCTTGCCGATGCGTTCGGCGAGCTGCTCCTGGGTGTACTTGAATTCCGCCATCAAGCGGTCATAGCCCTGGGCTTCTTCCAGCGGCGAGAGGTCCTGGCGCTGGACGTTCTCGATGATGGCGATTTCCAAGACTTCACGGTCGCCGAGCGCCCGAAAGACGATCGGCACCTGATGCAGCTGCGCGAGCTGTGCCGCGCGCCAGCGGCGTTCGCCGGCGACGATCTCGAACTGGCCCCCATGCTGCGGATGGTCGCGCACGAGAATGGGCTGCAGGACACCGTTTTCGCGGATCGACTGGGCGAGATTTTCCAGCATCTCTTCGTCGAAGACCTGGCGCGGCTGGAACTTGCCGGGATGCAGAAACTCGATCGGCGCATGACGCTGCGCATTGCTGCCGCCTGATGAGGGGGCTGTCGCGGCGGCGCTACCGGATGAGGATGCCTCGGCGGCGGCCGGCGCATTGCTGCCGGCCTTCACCGGCACCTCGTCGCCACCCAACAGCGCCGATAAACCCCGACCCAAACCGATATGCTTTTTCGCGGCCATGATCCCGCCCTACTCCTTCAATGATGCAATCCGGCAATGATGTAATCCGGCGATATCAAGCGACCGGGTCAGCTACGCCTGCGAGTGATCGGCCGACCAGCCCTTGCTCGCGCTTGAGCACTTCGCTGGCGAGATGGATATAGGCCTGGCTGCCGGCGCAGCGGATGTCGTAGAGCAAAGCCGGCTTGCCATGGCTCGGCGCTTCGGCGATGCGGATGTTGCGGGGAATGGCGGTCTCATACACCTTCAGGCCGAAGAAGGCGCGCACATCCGCCGCCACCTGCTCGTTGAGGCCGGAGCGGCGGTCATACATGGTGAGGACGACGCCCTGGATTTCCAGCACCGGGTTGAGCACCTTCTTCACCCGCTCGACGGTCTTGATGAGCTGGCTCAATCCTTCCAGCGCGTAGAACTCGCATTGCAGCGGCACCAGCACGCAATCCGCCGCCACCATGGCATTCAGTGTCAGGAGCGTCAGCGAGGGCGGGCAATCGATAAGAATAAAGTCATAAACCAGATCCGCCTGGGCCAGCGCATCGCGCAGGCGGAATTCCCGCCGGTCGAGGTCGATCAGCTCGATCTCCGCCCCGGCCAGGTCCGGCGAGGTCGGTACGATGGACATATTCGGGACCAGGGTCTTCCTGGTCGCCTCGGCAATGCTGGCGCCCTCGATCAGCACCTCATAGGAGCCCGTCGCCCGGTCGGCACGTTCGACGCCGAGACCGGTCGAGGCATTGCCCTGAGGGTCCATGTCGATGATCAGCACCTGCTTGCCGCAGGCCGCCAAGGCCGTGGCGAGATTGACCGCCGTGGTGGTCTTTCCCACCCCGCCTTTCTGATTGGCCACCGCCATGATTCGCGGTTGCCGTGAAGTCGATGTCTCGCGCGCGGGCTCGGTCACGATACTGTCCGTCGATTGAGATTGCAGAGTTTTAGGATGGTCCCGGGTGGCTCGTTTCCGGCATTGGCAATGCTCGGATGCCGTTCCACCGCCATTGTCCAGTGCTTGGCCGCAGCGGTCAATTCTTCATCGACCTTGGCCCCCTTCAGCAGCAGAAAAACGGTCTCCGCCGTGGCGAAAGGCGCAGAATGAGACAAAAGATCGTCCAAACCGGCACAGGCCCGGGCGGTGATGACGGCCGAGGGCCAAGCGGCCAGGGCATCGAACCGTTGGGCATGGACCACGACTCGGTCACCCACTCCCATGGCCTGGGCGGTCTCCCGCAGGAAGGCACATTTGCGGACATCGGAATCGATGAGGTGAACCTGCCGGCCGGTCATGGCGGCGAGCACCAGCCCGGGAAAACCGGCGCCGCTGCCGAGGTCGGTTAGGACGCCTTCCCCATCGGGCAAAAGCGGCAGGAGTTGAGCCGAATCCAGCATATGGCGGCGCCACAGATCCGGCAGGGTGGCCGGGCCGACCAGATTGATCGCCTTCTGCCATTTCACCAGCAAGGCAGCATAGGTTTCCAGGCGCGCGCGCCAGAGCGCGCATGTTTCACGTGAAACATGCGGCAGGAGCGTCTGGAGTCTCGAGATAAATTGGTCTGGCCCGAAGTTGGGTCCGACGGCGTTGGTGGTCGTCATGCGCTAATCTTGTCGCCTTCCATCTTATGGCCTTCTGCCTGGGGCCGGCGGCGAACATAGCGCAAGAGGATCGTCAGGGCCGCTGGCGTGACGCCGGAAATGCGGCCCGCAGCGCCCAAAGTCGCCGGACGGGCGGCTTTCAACTTCTCGCGAACTTCCGTCGAGAGCGACGGGACGGCATCGTAATCGAGGTCAGTCGGCAATAGCAGCGCCTCGTCCCGGCGGAAAGCATGGATATCGGCCTCCTGGCGCTTCAGATAGCCGGCATAGCGGCCGTCGATTTCCATCTGTTCGGCGATGGCCGGGCTGAGCCCTTGCAATTCCGGCCAGATCCCGGTGAGGCGCGGCAAATCGATATCCGGATAGACCAGCAGGTCCAAGGCGGAGCGCCGTACGCCATCCTGGTTGATATTGAGCCCCTGCCGCGCCAATTCCGTCGGTGTCGCGGTCAGACCCTGCATCAGGGCCCGTGCCGCGGCGATCTTTTCCATCTTCTCGCGGAAAATCCCGGCGCGCCTGCCGCCGACACAGCCGAGCGCGATGCCCTTTTCGGTCAGTCGTTGATCGGCATTGTCCTGGCGCAGCCGCAACCGGTATTCGGCGCGGCTGGTGAACATGCGGTAGGGCTCGGATGTTCCACGTGAAACAAGATCGTCAATCATCACGCCGATATAGGCGTCAGCCCGGTCCAGGATGAACGGCGCTTCCAGAAGACCGGCGGAGTCCAGGGCAACACCCGCCGCCCCCAGGCTGCCAACCCGCCGGGCGGCATTGATCCCCGCCATCAGCCCCTGGGCGGCGGCTTCCTCATATCCGGTCGTGCCATTGATCTGTCCGGCGAAAAACAGGCCCGGGACCCGGCGGGTTTCCAAGGCCGGCGTCAATTCGCGCGGATCCACGAAGTCATATTCAATGGCATAGCCCGGCCGCAGCATGACGGCTTTTTCCAGGCCCGGGATCGTTTTCAGGATACCCGCCTGGACATCCGCCGGCAGCGAGGTGGAAATACCGTTGGGATAGACCGTGGGATCATCGAGGCCTTCCGGCTCCAGGAAGATCTGGTGCCGGTCCTTGTCGGCAAACCGCACCACCTTGTCTTCGATCGACGGGCAATACCGCGGCCCGGTGCTTTCGATCTGCCCGGAATACATCGGCGCGCGGTGTAGATTCGCGCGGATCAGCTCGTGGGCCGCCGTGCCGGTATAGGTGATGCCGCAGGCAATCTGGGGCGTGGTGATGGTCTCGGTCAAATAGGACATCGGCAGCGGCGGATTGTCCCCCGGCTGCATGTCCAGCCCATCCCAATCGATGGTCCGGCCATCGAGACGCGGCGGCGTGCCCGTCTTCAGCCGACCCAGCGGAAAACCCAGCCGCGCCAGGGTTGCCGACAGATGGACCGAGGGTGCCTCACCCACCCGGCCGGCGGGCGTCCGTTCTTCGCCGCAATGGATGAGCCCGCGCAGAAACGTGCCGGTGGTCAGGACCACGGCGGCACAGCCGATCCGCTCGCCACTATCGGTGACGATGCCGGCGATATGCCCCACCTGGTCCAGCAATATGTCATCGACCGCCGCACCTTTGATGGTCAGGTTCGGCTGTTCCGCCAGCAGCTCCTGGATGGCCTCGCGGTAGAGCTTCCGGTCCGCCTGGGCACGGGGACCGCGCACGGCCGGTCCCTTCGACTGATTGAGCATCCGGAACTGGATGCCGCCGCGATCGATCGCCCGCGCCATGATCCCGTCCAGCGCATCGATCTCGCGCACCAGATGGCCCTTGGCCAAACCGCCGATCGCGGGGTTGCAGGACATCTCACCGATCTTGGCCGGATCATGGGTGATCAAAAGGGTCCGCGCGCCACAGCGCGCCGCAGCTGCGGCCGCCTCAGCGCCCGCATGGCCGCCACCGACCACCACCACATCGAACCGGTCGTTCATTTCCATCGTCATCGTCACTGTTTCACGTGAAACATTTCAATCGCTACCCCGCTTATCATCATCGGATGCAGCATTTGGCCTTTTCTATCAATGAAGAGCGGCCACCACCACTCCCTCTTATGAACTGATCATGGCAACGATTGCCTACTTGCGATCGGTCCATAAAAAGACTAAATATGGTCCTCTCTAGTCATCATCGAAGTCAGGATGAACCCATGCGCTATTCATCCCGGATCAAGCCAATCAGTTACCTCAAAGCTCACGCCGCCGAAGTCCTGACGGATCTTTCGGCGCAGCAGGAGCCCTTGATCATCACCCAGAACGGCGAAGCCAAAGCGGTTTTGCAGGACGTCGCCTCGTTCGAGCAAACCCAGGAAACGCTGGCATTGCTCAAGCTCCTGGCGCTCGGCAATCAGGACGTGGCGGCGGACAAGCTCAGCCCCGTCGCCGACGTCATCGCCCGTCTGCGCGCCAAACATACAACGATCTGATGGCCGCCGGACGCGACATTTTTGCGGTCCTGCTCACGTCCGGCGCAGAACAGGATCTGGAATCGATCCACGACTATATCGCCGCATTCGACTGCGTCGCCAATGCCCACCATATGTTGGATCACTTGATGGGGGCCGTGGAGACCCTGTCGCAATTTCCCGATCGCGGGCACTACCCGAAAGAACTCATCGCCCTTGGCATCAAGGAGTATCGCGAAATCTCGTTTGGGCCATACCGCATGATCTATCGCATTGCGGAAGAGCGGGTCATCGTCTACCTCATCGCAGATCGCCGGCGCGACATGCAGTCACTGCTGGCGCGCAGATTGCTCAGCGCTTAAAGGCGAACACCGAGACACCCATTATTTTCGGTCTTATGTAGCAAGTGCACCTATCCCGAGAACGCGCCGCATACGGTATTGACCGGCCGGCAGTATAGGACCATTCTCCCGACAATTAAGAAATTGGGGGAACACAAGATGTCCAGACTGGGCAGGCCATTTCTATTCTGCCGATATTCAATGCGAATTTTGGACGAAGAATTGGATAGCAGGGGCCAATTTGGGATTTTACAGGATTTGCAGGGACAGCCTGTGCCGCATGGTAAGCGCGCCGCCATTGCAGGCGAGCGGGATACACTCATCATGCGGCCTCGGGAATTTAAGGTAGATGGGCATGACGTTTTTTCTTGGTCTGTCGGACAAATAATTGGCCCGAAAATCAGGGCTATTTACGACCAAAACGCCGACAAATTGAAATTTGAGGAAGTCGCAGACGGTAGCGTGCGGTATAGCGATTTCATCGCATTGCCGAAATTTGGGGTATTGGCGGTAGATGACCGCAGCAGCGAACTTCATTTAGGCGGCCGGCAAGCCATCAATCGCCTGCAGTCGGTCATTGATCTGGTCGACGACGCAAAAATAGACGCTGTCTTTTACGCTTCACCTCAAGAAGTCCGCAATGCTCTGGAAAACTGGTCGCTGACGAAATTCAAGTTCACGATAAGACCTAACAATCCTCGCCCCGTCTCTCGGCTCGCCGAGGAAATGAGCGAATTATTAAAAAAAGAAGGAATCGCGCAGCTCACGGGATCAGCGAAGCCTATGCCGGGCGGCCATATGCAAATGAAGGGCAATGGGTTTATAACAGCCGCCAACGATCTCACCGAAGCGGGATATGGGCAGATTTCTGTCGCTGGCCTAACTGAAGATGGACTGGAAGCTGAAATCAAAAAGCCCCGGTTTGACCTCGACCGCGAAAAGAATGAGAAAATTCAGGAAAAGCCGCGAGAACTAAGAATATCTATTGATGATGAAATGCCTGAAGACGAGATATTCAAGACTGCTGCGCGGGCGCTGATGAAGATCTATATGGTGAATTAGCATGGAAGATAGGCGGCCGAAGTTTCTGCCATCATATCTGGCGCTTCTTCATCGGGAGGCGCAGACAAGTGGATGGCGCTCAATAATTCCGTATGGCTTTGGCGTCACGCTGCTCATCGGGTTCGGAGCGGCATGGCTCATCCCCGCTGTTTTCTGGGGGCAAACGAATTGGGGCGTTTCAGTCGCGGTATATACGGGAATCTTGACTCTCAATGGATTGATTCTCGCGCTTGGGTGGACGGCCTTCGGCAGGATCTATGACATTCTGTTCAAGAAGGAATTCGTGGCTTTTCTTACCAAGCACGATCAACTCAATCCCTATCTCGTACACATCAATTTTATGCATTTTGTTCAGATTGCGGCAGTCTTGGTATCTGGCGGCGGTCTGCTATTGGCGCTTTTTGACGACGTACACGTGACGGGGCAGAGAGTTGCGTTCGCATTTGTCATTAGCATTACTATCTATGCGATTAAGCAGGCGGTAGATGCCGTTTCTGCGATGAACGACCTAATTTGGCAGGCAGCGTACTTCGAGAACATCACGGCGCAGAAAGACGCTCCGAAATCTAACGTGGTCACCGCATTCGGCGATCGCAGCTAAATGCTCTTTTCAATCGTCCGTCATTCTGAGGGTTTTTGATCCGATTGCTTCAAGACACTGGATCAGAAACACCGCTGTAAAGCCGCCCCTCGCTATCTTATTGCGAATATTGACTTCCGTTTCCTTCACGCCGATCTCCGCCAGCTTATCGACTAGCTGGGCGTACGTGACGCTGCGGCGCTTCAATTCGGCTTTGAGCAGACCCTTAACCTTTGCACTCCAATCGACTTCCGGCATGGCATTAGCTCCAAAATCGGTACTTATGCCATCATATTCGATACGTTCGTCATTGACAACGGTACAGAATGCCACCATATTCGTTACATACGTAACGGATTTGATGGCAAATAGCACAGCACTTCCTCCTCTCCAAAGCCGCACGGACCTTGAGCCTAGCTCAAGTCGCCCGTATGAGCGACGAGGAAGCCCGTCAGACCTTCCAGCGCATTCGGTGGTCTAGCAATGACGGCGAGGCTTTCTGCCCGCGCTGTGGCTGCCTGGCGGTCTATGCCTATGCCTCGCGTCCGATCTGGAAGTGCAAGGGCTGCAATCATCAGTTCTCGGTCACTTCGGGAACGATCTTTGCCAGCCATAAGCTGCCGATCCGCGACTACCTGCTCGCTATCGCCATCTTCATGAATGGTGCCAAGGGCCACAGCGCCTTGCAGCTCAGCCGGGATCTCAATGTCCAGTACAAGACGGCGTTCGTTCTCGCTCACAAGCTCCGCGAAGCGATGGCGTCGGAAGTGCAGGACGAAGAGATCAGCGGCGAAGTCGAGGTTGATGGCGCCTATTTTGGCGGCTACGTGAAGCCCGCCAATTACAAGGAAAACCGTCGCGACCGTCGCTTGGCAAAGAACCAGAACGGTAAGCGCCGCGTGGTTGTGATCATGCGCGAACGCAACGGCACAACGCTTCCTTTCGTGTTCAAGTCGGAAGATGCGTCGGTTGAAACGATCATGAACCGTGTCGAGCGTGACACCGTGATCCATGCTGACGAAGCTTCGCATTGGGATGCGTTCCATGGCCGCTTCGAGACCAAGCGCATCAATCACTCGCAGGCTTATTCGGATGGCTCAGCCTGCACCAACATGGCGGAAAGCTTCTTTAGCCGTCTCCGTCGCGCTGAGATCGGCACGCATCACCACATCAGCGGCAAGTATCTGGCTGCCTATGCGAACGAGATGGCGTGGCGGGAAGATAACCGCCGCGTCAGCAACGGCGAACAGTTCGGCGTGGTCGTTGCTGCGGCTTTGGCCCATCCGGTCAGTCGCCAGTGGAAGGGTTATTGGCAGCGTTAAGCCCTACCGACTGGCAACAGGAGTGTGGCAAGTGGCCTTAGCTGCGGTAGCTAGCAAACTTTGCGTCGAATGTTTCCGGGGGCTTAATGTCATCCCAGCCTCGGGATATATGCTGGCAAGCCGCCTCAATGTTCGCGAGAATTTTCTTATACGCATTTGGCGCGGCGAGGAGCTGTTGCCTATGGCTGTGAAAAATCCAGCAATGTTCGGGTGAAGATTTCTCGCCGTCGTTGACCAGATTGGTGGCCGCAAATTCATGCAGCAGTACTGCGGAAAAGGTCATTTCGTCCGTTAGCCGCTCTTTGGCGGCTTCCGTTCGGGGTGTGATCCCTTTAGCCAAATCAACTATAAGGGCACCGATGAGGGTTGCTCCACGCGGCCTAATCACACGAACTCTGGCCATCGGCCAAACACTAATGTGTACCTGTGAGTAGGTTATTGGTGCGGTGGCCTGCGGAGCGTGCTCAAAGTTGGCACCAGCCATCGGAAGGGCGTTCAAGCTATTTTCGAAAGCGTCGAGTGCCCTCGTCTCATAGGTTAGATTTTCTCTCTGCTGAGGGTTGATAGACGCCTCAATTTCTGCCTGCAAATAGGCGCGGCATTTGGCAAGAATGCTCTTGTCCCTTGTAGGACTTGTGAGAAATTTAGTGACAGCATTGTTAAGGCTACGATATAACAGCGATGGTGCTAGCCGCTCAAACTTCATGTTTCTGAGCATGGTTTCGCGGCGGCGGTCATCGGCAGCCATGAACTCACCCATGGTAAGAGCAGTGAACCTAGGTGTCCTGTTGACTCGCCAGACTTTCTTGGGGGCATCCATGAGGCAGATCCTATTCTCAACCACGCTATCTGATGGGCGGCAGGTTTCTATCGCTCCAATTTCCCGGGACACGTTCGAGGCGAATGATGCCTACGAGTTGGGCGACGATTCCGGGTACTTTATTTATGAATATGACACATTGAGACCTACTACTGGAATTGAAATCCTAGCCAAAGCAGCCTCATATGAAGCTGCCGTAAGGCTAGTGGACATCTATGCGTTGGCCTCGGGGCGGCAAAACGCGTCGCGCAACAACTGAGGGACGTTATCGCTTTACCATCTCCCATATCGGATACTGTCCCGGCCCCTGATCACGATTTGATCACGATTGCTGAATGATCCGCCATTTTCCGGGATAGGTGCTGCGGTCATATTCGACCTGCTTCGTTCTGTGCCGTGAGAATGTGCTGTGAATCGTCTTAGCGAGCATTGTGACGGCTTCCGGCTCAGCCGGCTTTCGCAGTCTGACTAGCACTTGCACAGCCAATTCTCGGCAATCGAAAGCGCCGCCTGTCTCCCGGAGGATATCAACGGCCATCCGACCGCCGGCACCCTTGGGCACGCCGATGTTCTTTCCGAGAGTCCGCTTAGGCGCGATCGTCTCCGGGTCCACCTCGGCCCCGAACATGCGGAGGCACGAATCCACCGCCGCAATATCGCATTTGAGGAGCGTCACGCGGACCTGTGCCGCCTGTAGCTCGCCGGCCAGTCTTGCGCGCTTCTCTTTCAGTGCAAACACAACATGCGTCTCAGCCATTTCACGCCCCATTATCGGAAGCATTGACCGTAGCCGAGCCAGTACCTTGAAGCAGGAGGGCTTGAGGTGTGTTTGCTACATAAGACCGATTATTTTCCGATACAGAATTCCCTGAAGATCCGATCCAGGATCTCTTCCACATCGACGCGGCCGGTGATCTCGCCCAGGGCCTGGACCGCCAGCCGTAAATCCTCACCCTTCAATTCCGGCAATTCCGCATCGATACCGCGCAGCAATGCCGCCTGGCAGCGCTCCAAAGCGGCACGATGCCGTTCCCGGGTCAAAGCCGGCGCCGTGCCCAATGCCAGGCGGGCACCTGCCGTCGTGCTCAAGGCTTCGACCAGTTGCTCGATGCCGGCGCCGGTCAAAGCGGATACGGGGAGCACCGCATGGCCGGCGATTTCGCGCGGCATGTCGGCACCGGACGCACCGCCTGCCAAATCGGCCTTGTTCAACACCAGAAGCGCATCATCATCAATCAGCTTGGCGGTCTCGGCGTCGATCAGCGGCCGCTCGGTTCCCAAGGCGGTACCGTCCAGCACCAGCAATTTGAGATCCGCCGCCGCCGCCCGGTCGAAGGCCCGCTTCACCCCTTCCGCTTCGATGGCATCGACGGTTTCGCGCAAACCGGCGGTATCGGCCAGGGTGACCGGATAGCCGCCGAGATCGAGATGCAGTTCGATGACATCGCGGGTCGTCCCCGCCTGGGTGGAAACGATCGCGGCCTCGCGGCGGGCAAGGCGGTTGAGCAAACTGGATTTGCCGGCATTCGGGGCACCGAGAATGGCGATCGACAGCCCGTCGCGCAGGCGCTCGCCGCGCCGTCCGTCATCGAGATGCAGGCCGATCGCCTCTTCCGCCGCGGCCATGGCCTGGTCGACGGCGGGAATGAGATCGGGCGGCAGATCCTCATCGGGAAAATCGATGGCCGCCTCCAGCCGCGCCAGGGCATTGACCAGCTTTTCCCGCCAGCCCTCATAAAGGCGCGACAAGGCCCCACCCGCCTGCCGCATCGCCTGGCGCCGCTGCGCCTCGGTCTCGGCGGCGATCAGATCGGCCAGGCCCTCCACTTCGGTCAGGTCCAGTTTGCCGTTATCGAAGGCACGGCGGGTGAATTCACCGGGTTCGGCCAAGACGAGGTTATGATGGACTTTCAACTCCTGCGCGAGGGCAGCGACAACCGCCATGCTGCCATGGACATGCAGCTCGACGAGGTCCTCGCCCGTGAAGCTCGCAGGGCCAGGAAACCAGATGGCAAGGGCATCATCGATCGGTTCGGGTCCAAGCCCGTCGGCGCTCCATAAGGTTCGCCGCGCGGCCCGGCGCGGCGCCGGCAAGGCCGTCCGCGTCAATCCTTCCAATACACGCGCAGATTGCGGCCCGGAAATACGAAAGACGGCGATACCGGCCCGGCCCGGCGCCGTCGCTTGGGCAAAAATTGTGGAAACCGTCATCACCGCCTCACCGGGTGAGCCTCGCCGGGCGAGATCATTCGGCCGTGGCGGCCGCCGCCCGCTGTGTCGCCATCTCCTGCGGCAGTTGGCGATCCTCGGGCAGGTTGTCGCCGGGTTGCAGCATCAGATGCTCGACCCGTTCACCGGCGACCAGATGACGCTGCAGGACGGCTTCGACATCCTCGACCGTCGCCACGCTGTACCAGACGCCTTCCGGGTAGATCACCATGGTGGGCCCCAGCTCGCAGCGATCCAGGCAGCCCGACTGGTTGATCCGAATACCTTCCAGGCCAAGCTCCTTGGCGCGGGCCTTCATATAATTCCGCAGTTTTTCGGCACCCTCGCTCTTGCAGCAGCCGCGCTTATGTCCCGCCGGCCGCTCATTGACGCAGCAGAAGACATGGGCTTCGTAATAGGGTGCCGGATCGCCCGGGAGATTGCGGGGGCGATTGGGGTTCTGGTCACGCATTCTGTTTCATCCAGCCATTTCCTGCCGACAGGCCCGCTTCGGTCCCGGCAAATCCAGTCACTTCTTATCGCCCTGCATGCCGCCGAATTGCTGCCAGAACATCTTCTGCATCTGCTCCAATCCGGCCACGCCCGCGGGCATCCAGGTTTTCAGCAAGGTTTCCGCATCGGTGCCGCGCATCGCCGCGAGCATCCGGTCCTGCATTTCCTGCATCACGGCACGCTGCATCGGGCCGACATCCGGCAGGCCGAAAAAGGCCCTCGCCTCTTCCGGCGAGCAGTCGATATCGATTTTGACCTTCATCCCTCACCTCACGTCCATACCGATGGACTTCCAGCTATGATTGACCACCTTACAGGCGGGGTTCCGGCCGCGGCAAGGACCGGATAGCCGATACCGGCCAATCACGGCAGGGTTGATGGCGATTTGCCCGACCGCGCATGCAGCGATCCGCGTTCCCATTTGTTGATTACAAGAGCGCATTGCCCAGAACGGCCATAAGGCCTTCAATAAACCGGCACGGCAGGATAGGTTCGAAACGATGACAGGTCAGCAAGCGAGCAATAAGCCGGGCAGTCAGGCGTTGGCGGAGCAGAAGCCAGGCGGGCAGAAGCAGCCTGTTGGGCAGGAACTGGGCACCAACCGGCTCGCGCTGGAAGTCAGCCCCTATCTGCTGCAGCATCAACATAACCCGGTGGACTGGTGGCCCTGGGGCGAAGCTGCTTTGGCCGAAGCGCGGCGGCAGAACAAGCCGATCCTGCTCTCTGTCGGCTATGCCGCCTGCCATTGGTGCCATGTGATGGCACATGAAAGCTTCGAGGATCCCACCATCGCCGGGCTGATGAACGAGCTCTTCATCAACATCAAGGTCGATCGCGAGGAGCGGCCGGATCTCGATGCCATCTATCAGCAGGCCCTGGCCCTGCTTGGCCAGCAGGGCGGCTGGCCGCTCACCATGTTCCTGCTGCCCGACGGACGGCCCTTCTGGGGCGGCACCTATTTTCCCCCGGCCAGCCGCTGGGGCCGCCCGGGCTTCACCGACATCCTGCGCTTCATCGCCGAGACCTATGCCACCGAGCGGGAGTCCGTCGGCAAGAATGTCGAAGCCTTGGGCGAGGCGATGCGGAAACTGTCGCGGCCGCAGACCGGCGACGCGGTCACGCCGGATATTCTCGATCGCATCGCCCAGCGCCTGGTGCAGGAAGTCGACACCATCGATGGCGGCATCAAGGGCGCGCCGAAATTCCCCCAGGTGCCGATCTTCCGCGGCTTCTGGCAGGCCTGGCAGCGCAATGCCGATCCCGCATTGAAGGATGCCGTCATCGTGACGCTCGACGCCATGTGCCAGGGCGGCATCTATGATCATCTCGGCGGCGGCTTCGCCCGCTACTCGACCGATGGCAAATGGCTGGTGCCGCATTTCGAAAAGATGCTCTACGACAATGCCGAGCTGATCGGCCTGCTCACGCTGGTCTGGCAGGAAACCCGTTCGCCGCTTTACGCCGCCCGGGTCGCCGAGACGGTGAGCTGGCTGGAACGCGAGATGCTGGCGGAAGCCGATGACACCGGCGACCGTGCCTTCGCCGCCTCGCTGGATGCCGATAGCGAAGGCGTTGAAGGCAAATTCTATGTCTGGCAGGAAACGGAAATCGACGCCCTGCTGGGACATGAGGCATCCCTGTTCAAACGTCATTACGACGTCAGCGGCAGCGGCAACTGGGAAGAGACCAATGTCCTCAACCGCCGCGCCGCCCGCATCGACAGCAGCGAGGCCGATGAACAGACGCTGACGCTCCTTCGGGGCAAGCTGCTGGCGGCACGCAACCAGCGGGTCCGGCCGGGCTGGGACGACAAGGTGCTGGCCGACTGGAACGGCCTGATGATCGCCGCCCTCGCTGGCGCCGCTACCGCCTTCAACCGGCCTCCCTGGCTGGAATATGCGCGCGGTGCCTTCCGCTTCATCGAGCGCCACATGATGAAAGATGGCCGGCTCTATCATGCCTGGCGCAACGGCAAGTTGGGCTCGGTCGCCATGCTGGATGATCACGCCCATCTCGCCCGCGCCGCCTTGCTGTTGCAGGAAGCAACCGGCGACAAGGCTTATCGCGATCAGGCCGAGCGTCTGGTCGCCCTGCTCGACCGGCATTTCTGGGACGATGCCGAAGGCGGCTATTTCACTACCGCCGATGACGTGGCCGATGTCATCATCCGGCAGAAGGGTGCCGCCGACCAGGCGACGCCGAACGGCAACGGCGTCATGGTGGAGGTCTTAAGCCGGCTTTATCACCTGACCGGCAAGGCCGATTACGCCCGCCGCGCCATGCAGCTGATCACCGCCTTTTCCGGCGAGATCAATCGCAACTTCTTCCCGCTCGCCACCTATCTCAACGCGATCGATTATCATCTCCATTGCCTGCAGATCGTGCTGGTGGGCGCCCGCGACAATGCCGGCACCGATGCCTTGCTCGATGTGCTGCGCGATTACTCGCTGCCCACTGCCCTCTTACAGCGCGTGAGCCCGGACGAGGCTTTGCCGCCGCATCATCCGGCGCAAGGCAAGGAGATGATCGACGGTCGGCCGACGATCTATCTGTGCCGTGGCCAGACCTGCAGCCTGCCGATCAGCGATCCGGCGGCCCTCGCCCTCGCGCTCAATGAGCGGGCGATCTGACGGGAGATATCCGACCCATGAAACCGTCCATGAAAGAAACCGGTTCCGAGATGTTGGTCGATGAACGACCGGCCGAAGCGATCGGCCATGCCTCGATCGAAACGCCGATCGGCTGGATCGATGTCGCCGCCACCGACAGCGCCATCGTGCAATTGCACTGGCATCACCGGCAACCGAAACAGCGGGACGCTTCGCCGCTGCTTGATGAAGCTTGCCGGCAATTGCGGGCCTATATCGACGGCAAGCTGCATGACTTCGACCTGCCGCTTGAGGCAGCCGGCAGCGACTTCGCCAAATCCGTGTGGCAGCAGATGCTGGCGATCCCCTATGGCCGCAGCCGCACCTATGGCGATGTCGCCACGACGCTGGGCGCCCCGGCACAGGTGGTCGGCCAGGCCTGCGGGCAAAATCCGATCGCCGTCATCATCCCCTGTCACCGCATCCTTGGCGCCAATTCGATCGGTGGCTATAGCAGCGCGCTCGGGCTTCGCGCCAAGACCTTCCTGCTCGATCTCGAACGCGGGCAGGGGCGGCTGTTCTGAGACAAGATATCCTCAGGCCGCAACCGGCGAGAGGCCGAGATAGCCGGAGACCACGGTCAGCAAAGCCGTGAGATCAACCGGCTTGGTGAGATAATCGGTCATGCCGGCAGCCAGGTAGCGGTCGCGATCGCCCTCCATGGCATGGGCCGTCAAAGCGATGATCGGCACCTCCGACAAGGCGCTCTCGGCCCGGATGCGCCGGGTGGCGTCGACACCGCCCATTTTCGGCATCTGGATATCCATCAGGATCAGATCATAGCCACCGTCGATCGCCCGCTCGACCGCCGCTTCGCCGTCTTCCACGCAGTCGATTTCCGCACCCAGCGTGCGCAGCACATCGATGAACAACCGCTGGTTCATCGGATTGTCTTCCGCCAGGAGGATACGCCGGTTCGATCGCACGGTATTTGACGATGCTGCAAAATCGTCGGTAGCGCCGCCATCGGCGAGATCGCGCCGCGATGCCGAGCCATCCTCCGAACCGCTGTTGTAACGGTCACCGGCGCCGCTGTTGTTCTGCGGCCCGGCAGACATGTCGCCCGGCAGGCGGATCCGCATGGTCGTACCGCGTCCTGGCTCGCTCTCGATTTCCAAGCTGCCGCCATGCACCTCGGCCATGACCTTGACCAGAGGCAGGCCAAGCCCGGTGCCCTGGTGCTGGCGGGCGATTTCGCCATCCACCTGGCCGAAAGGATCCAGCGCCTTCTCGATATCGTTCTCGGTCATGCCGATGCCGGTATCGGTCACCGTGATGGCCGCGCCGGCACCGTCAACAGCGAATTGCAGCGTGACCGTGCCGCTGGCCGGAGTGAATTTCAGCGCATTGGAGAGCAGGTTGATGATCATCTGCTTGATCGCCCGCTCATCGCCAAAAACCTGGCGGCAATCCGGCATGACCTCGACGCAAAGATGGACGTTGCGATCCTTGGCGAGGCCTTCCATCAGCCGCGTCGATCCCGCCGCCAGCGCATCGACCGACACCGCCTGGCAGTCGAGTACCATGCGGCCGGCTTCGATCTTGGAGAGGTCGAGTACGTCATTGATGAGCGACAGGAGATGACTGCCGCTCTCATGAATAAGGCCGGCATACTCGGCATATTTTGCCACGCCGATCGGGCCGAACATCTCATCGCCGATGAGCTTTGCAAAACCGAGAATGGCATTCAGCGGTGTCCGCAATTCGTGGCTCATATGCGCCAGGAACCGGGTCTTGGCTTTGCTGGCCTCCACCGCCGAGAGCCGGGCTTCCTCGAGCTTCTCGGCAAGATCGACCAGCACCGCCGCCTGCTTGGCCAATTGATTTCGCGCCGCTTCCAGTTCTGCCTCGCGCATCTTTTGCGGCGTCAGATCGGTGCGGATGCTGACCACGCTGCCGTCATCCATGCAACGCTGGCTGACCAGCACCCAGCGGCCGCCGGCCAGTTCGCGCTCGACCCGCATTTCCGAGCGGTTCTCCAGCAGCGCCAGGGCTTCGGCGACATAATCCTCGTTGCGATCCAAGGCCTCCAGGAACTGGCCGTTCATCGCCCCGAAACGCACGAACGCCTCATAGGAGCAGCCAGGCGCCAGAAGATGGCCGGCGATCGGATACATCTCGCGGCAATGACGGTTGCTGAGAATGACGCGGCGGTCCGGGCCGATCAGCAGGAAGCCTTCCTGCATCGATTCAACCGCATCCAGCAAACGCTGCTGCGCCTGTTTCAGATCGCTGATATTGGACCACACGCTGACCGTGCCGTTATCGGCCGTGCGCCTTTCGCTGACCCGGACCCAGGTATCGTCCTCCAGCCGCATTTCGAAACTGCCACCCTGGCGGTGGCGGTCCATGCGTTCAGTGACATAGGTCTCCACATCCACCGCCCGGCCGAGTTGGCCGAAAGAGGAGCGTACCATCTCGGCGAAGGACTTGCCGCGCAGATCCCCCATGGCGCGCATGAAGGGAAAGAATTCGAGATAGCGTTCATTATGCATGATGACGTGGTCATCGGCATCGAACCAGACGAAGGCATCGGGCAGGCTTTCGATCGCATCGCGCATACGCTGCTCGGCCAGCACCTTCTCGGTGACGTCGGAATAGGCACCGACCACGCGCAGGCAGCCATCGGCCGCGTTCTGCCGGCGGATCACACGGCTTTCGATATAGACGATGCTGCCGTTGCGATGCCGGTAGCGGGCCAGGCTGCGCAGCACGCCGACCGGCTCGCGGAAATAAGCGGCACCACGATCCAGCACCATCTGGCGGTCCTCGGGATGGATCAACCGTTCCCAGGTCTCGTAGGTGTTCTCCAGCTCGTCGTCGCGATAGCCGAAGATCTCCTTCCAGCGCGGCGAATACCAAACCTCGCCGGTATCGACATTCCAGTCGAAAATACCGTCGCCGCTGCTCGCCACCACCAGACCGAACAGCTCGCGCCCCGCCGCCAATTCGCTTTCCAAGCGCTTCAGGTCGGTGATGTCATGGCCGACGCATTGCACCTCGCCGAGCGTGCCGGCGGTATCGAACAAGGCGCGGTTGACCCAACGCAGCCAGCGCGTGCTGCCATCCGGCAGGATCTTTTCGTATTCCTGGATGAGGGTCGGCTTGGCCGGCGAAAGGGCCGCGACCTCGCCTTCCAGCAAGCCGAATTCGACCGCCGTCAACAGATCGCTCATGCGGATGCCGAGCAGGTCTTCCGGTGCCAGATTGTAGTAACCGGCATATTGGCGGTTGACGAAGGTGACGGTGAAATCCGGCCGGAAGCGGATGATCGCTTCCTGCTGGTCCTCCACCACCGCGCGGTAGAGCGCCTCGGTCTTGCGCGCCTGCTCCAGGGCCTCGCGCTCGGCGGTCACATCGCTCAGCGTGCCATCGATCCGCTGCGGCCGGCCCTTGGCGTCATAGAACACGGCTCCTTTGCAACGCACCCAGCGCAGGCCGTCATCGGCGCGGCGCAACCGGTAGACCACATCGCAGCGGCCGCTGCGCATGGCCTGTTCCAGCGCCGCATTGCGCACCGCAAGATCTTCCGGCGGCGTGATCGCATCGAAGAAATCGGCATCGGCGATCACGCGATCGGCCGCATAGCCGGTCAGCGTCTCGATCGCCGGCGAGACATAAAGCGGCTGGAAACCGGGCAGCCGCGCCGACCAGACGATCTCGCCGAGATTGCCGACGATATCGCTGATCCGCCGGATATCGCTGTCGCTCGAAATCGCGGTGTCGGATTGCCTGAGCCCGGCACTCAACAAGGTCGCGGCGGTGAGCAGCAGCGGCTGCAGAAGATCGGCGAGATCGCCGTCATAGCCGCCGGGCCGGTCGGCAAGACCCACGACGCCGATCACCGCTGGCCGGTCCGCCGGGCCGCTGACGATCGGCAATGCAAGAAAACTGTCGGCCGCATCGCCGCGTGCCGGGGCGCCGGTCGCAAGCACAGTATCGACACGGCGGCGCCAGATGCCGCCGCAGTCATCTCCGGCGACGACGGGCGGCTGCGCGGCGACCGGATGGAAAGCCGCGCCATCGGATCGGCGCTGGACAATCATGCCCTGATGGCTGCCGGTGAGGCGCAACATGGCATCGAGCAGCCCGGCGAAGATCCGCGCCGGCTCGGTTCCGGCGAGAAACCCTGCCTGGGCATTGGCGACAGCCCGCAGCAAAGCCTGCGGGTCGATCAGTTGCGAAAGGTCGGTCTGGGAATTGCCAGCGCGTTCCGCCGTCAAAGCTGCGAACTTCCTTTATAGAGTCTCGCCCAGCCGCCCCGCCGGGTCGTCGAGTCCAAAGCGTCGATTTCTGCGCCACTGGCCATGTCGCGCCACCCCGTTGCGCAGATATGAGAGATACCAGCTTAAGTGGCAAAAATGAATAGAATGCGAGTATTTCCGATGACGCCTATGCTGTCGAATGGTGACGGCATGTATACCAAGATGTGTGTTTCGAAAAAATTTCTTTTGCGGGAAAGAATTTTGTCCTCTCAATGGCTTGGGGAAACGAAGTGCCAGGACTGCAAACCGATCCGAGCTTTGCGCGGAGCGGCTATGCCGATCCACCGATTGACGCAGCCACCCGCAATCTGTCAGGGTTACGTCGTCAATACGTCTTCAGGGCAGGGTGAAACTCCCTACCGGCGGTAGGACGGTATGCGCGACCGGGAACGGTCCAGTTATGCTGTCGAGCCCGCGAGCGCCGGCCTCCAATCGGGAAGTCCTTTTGGAAGCCGGGTCAGCAGATCAGGTGCAAGGTCAATCGCAAGGATTGTGCCTTAAGTCCTGGGCCGACGGTTATAGTCCGGATGGAAGAAGACGCTGGCCAGGATTAACCGGCTATCCATTTTTATCTTGGGGGCGCCGGGGCTATTTTTGGCAGTTGCCCTGGAACGTTTGTCGCAACCAGTCTGCGAGGAGCGTTTCGATGAATACCCAATCTCCCATCATTGTCAGCCGTTTGAGCCAGCGGGTCGAGGCCGCGCTGGACGCCATGCGCAGCGGCATTCCCGCCGTGTTGTTCGACGACCACGACCGCGAGAACGAGGCCGATCTGGTCGCCGCCGCGGAAACCCTCGACCATGAGGTCATGGCCCGGATGATCCGCGATTGCAGCGGCATCGTCTGCCTGTGCCTGGATGACGGCTATATCCAGCGCCTGGCTTTGCCGCCCATGGTGGAGCGCAACAGCAGCCGCTATGGCACCGCCTTCACGGTCTCGATCGAAGCCGTGCGCGGCGTCACCACCGGCGTCTCCGCCGCCGACCGCCTGACCACCGTGCGCGCCGCCATCGCCGACAAGGCGGGACCGGCGGATCTCGCCCGGCCCGGCCATATCTTCCCGCTGCGCGCCCAGCCCGGCGGCGTCCTCACCCGCCCCGGCCATACCGAAGGCACGGTCGATCTCGCCCGCCTCGCCGGCCTGAAGCCGGCCGGTGTGCTGTGCGAGCTGATGCGGCGCGACGGCAGCATGATGCGCGGCAAGGCGGCACGCGATTACGGCCGGCGCAACGGCTTCCCCTGCCTCACGATCGCCGAGCTGATCGAGTATCGCCGCCGCACCGACCTCCGCGACGTCGCATAAGAACCGCGATCGCGTAAGAGTCGCGTCAGAACATAGCGACACACACACACACAACATCGCGATCCTGTCCGGGTATCAGTCAAGTTGCCTGGACAGGATCGCCGCGACTTGCTTTGATCGCTGATCACAGCAGCGAAAGCCGATCATCAGCGAAGGAAGTCGATCATGCGCGTCAAGGCCATCCGCATCCACCAGAATGGCGGCCCCGACCAGATGCATCTGGAAGAGGTCGAGCTCGGGGCGCCAAGCGAGGGCGAAGTGACCCTGCGCAACAAGGCTTGCGGCGTCAATTTCATCGATACCTATCACCGCACCGGCCTCTATCCGGTGACCCTGCCAAGCGGCCTCGGCCTGGAAGCCAGCGCAGTGGTCGAGGCGGTCGGGCCCGGCGTCACCGACCTCGAGATCGGCGACCGTGTCGCCTATTGCTCGGCCCCGATCGGCGCCTATGCCGATATACGCAACTATCCGGCCGCCAAGCTGATCAAGATCCCCGCGGCGATCGACGACAAGACCGCCGCCGCCATGATGCTGCAGGGCATGACGGCGGAATATCTCATCCGCCGCACCTATCCGGTACAGCGCGGCGATATCGTGCTGCTGCATGCGGCGGCCGGCGGCGTCGGCCAGATCGCGACGCAATGGCTGCATCATCTCGGCGCCACCATCATCGGCACCGCCGGCTCGCCGGAGAAGCTGAAGATCGCCAGCGACCTTGGCTGCCAGCATGTGATCAATTATCGCGATTCCGACTGGGTCGCCCAGGTCAAGGCGGCGAGCGGCGGCCAGGGCGTGCATGTGGTCTATGACGGCGTCGGCAAGGATACCTTCATGCCCTCGCTCGATTGCCTGCGGCCGCGCGGCTATATGGTGACCTATGGCAATGCCTCCGGCCCGGTTGCGCCGATCGAACCCTTGATCCTGTCGCAGAAGGGCTCGCTCTTCCTCACCCGCCCGACGTTGATGGCCTATACATCGAGCCGCGCCGATCTCGAACTTTCGGCCAATGCGGTGATCGACGTGGTCAGCCGCGGCGTGGTCAAGATCAATGTCAACCACACCTATCCGCTGACGGACGCGGCCCAGGCGCATCGCGATCTCGAAGGCCGCAAGACCACCGGCTCGCTGGTCCTCATTCCGTAAGGGGCGCAGCGGTGACGGCGCGCACCATCTGCTGGACGCCGATCTGGCACGAAGATCGGCAGATGCAAGGCCTCCCTACACGAGACATGGAGACGCAGGGCATGGAGCATCTGCTGCTGCGCGACGGCGCCGCCGACAGCATGCTGCTTGCCTATGACGAGGATGGGCGGCCGTTCCGGCTCGGCTACAAGCTGCGCTGGGATGCCGATTGGTGCCTGCGCGATGCCGAGCTCACCGTTACCGATGACGCCGGCACGCGGCAACTGACATTGCGCAGCGACGGCAAAGGCCATTGGCACGGCGGCAGTGAAAATGGTGACGGCAATGGCGACAGCCAAGCCCTGCCCAAGCTCGACGGCTGCTTCGACATCGACATCTGGCCGACCCCCTTCACCAATACCTTTCCGATCCGCCGCGCCGGCCTGGCGATCGGCGAACGGCGCATCTTCACCATGGCCTATATCCTCGCCCCGGCCCTGACCGTGCAGCCGGCCAGCCAGGCCTATACCCGCCTCGATGCCCGGCTTTATCTCTATGAAGGCATCGACAGCGACTTCCGCGCCGAGCTGCCGGTCGATGAAGACGGCATCGTGCTTGATTACCAGGGATTGTTCCGGCGCCTGATCTGAATCCCTTGCCTGCCCTGAAAGCATATCGTCTCCACCGGACGCCGCCGATATCGGGGCCAATGATGGCCTCGAACCGAGCGGCGTTCAGCCGCACCTTGGCTCCGTTACCTGCCAGCAAACCGAAAGCTACACCGGTAAAATATCGACGGCGGCGGGGTCTACGACCGCTTCGATGGAACTACCTCGCCCTTTAGGCGTTTTCTTCGCGACAAAGAGGGACTCTCCACATGGGTGGCTTGCAAGTCTCTGAAGGCGCCTTGGCCCGCGCCGGCCGCCGCGTTTGCCGCGGTGCGGCCCCGGGCTTGCTTTGCCTGGCCCTGACCTCTTGCTCGGGCGGCGTGCTGGACCCGGCCGGGCCCGTCGGCGAGGGCGATGCCACCATCCTGATCGACGCGACCGCCATCATGCTGGCCATCGTCATCCCGACGATCCTGCTGGCCTTCTGGATGGCCTGGCGCTACCGTGCCTCGAATACCAAGGCAGAATACCTGCCCTATTGGTCCTATTCGGGCCGGATCGAAGCCGTCGTCTGGTCAATCCCGATCCTCACCATCATGTTCATCGGCGGCGTGATCTGGATCGGCTCCTATAAACTCGATCCCTTCAAACCCCTCTCCGACAAGGTCCCGCCGCTCGAGGTGCAAGTCGTCTCGCTCGACTGGAAATGGCTGTTCATCTATCCGGACCAGGGAATCGCGAGTGTTAACCAGCTGGTGATGCCGGCCGGGACGCCGGTGCGCTTTTCGATCACTTCGGCCAGCGTCTTCAACGCCTTCTTCGTGCCGCGCCTGGGCTCGATGATCTATGCCATGCCGGGCATGGTCTCGCAGCTGCATCTCCAGGCCGATGAGCCGGGGCAGCTTTGGGGCATCTCGGCGCAATTCTCCGGCGACGGCTTCTCCGACATGCAGTTCGAGGTGAAGAGCGTGCCGGCGGCGGATTTCACCGGCTGGGCAAAGAACGCCCGGGACAGCGGCCCGGTGCTCGACAAGGCCGCCTATGAGGCGCTGCTGCATCAGACCCAGCGGGTACCGCCCTCGACCTATCGGGCGGTCGATTCCGGGCTGTTCCAGGATGTTGCGACCCAGAAGATTCCGCCGGGGCCGGGCCCGCAGCCCGGCGGTCCGGAACATGCCGGGCGCGAGGTTTCGCCAGATGGATCCACGGGCGGAAAGGATTGACGATGTTCGGAAAGCTCGACCTCTCGGCAATCCCGCTCTCGCAGCCGATCCCGCTGATCACCTCCGCCGTGGTGATCCTCCTTGCCCTTGGCGTGCTGGTCCTGATCACCGTGAAGGGATGGTGGCCCTATCTCTGGCGCGACTGGATTACCAGCGTCGACCATAAGCGGATCGGTGTCATGTATTGCCTGCTCGGCGTCCTGATGCTGATCCGCGGCTTCGCCGATGCGATCATGATGCGCACCCAGCAGGCGGTGGCGATCAATGCGCCGGGCTATCTGCCGCCGGAACACTACAACCAGATCTTCACCGCCCATGGCACCATCATGATCCTGTTCGGCGCCATGCCGCTGGTGCTGGGATTCATGAACTTCCTGGTGCCGCTGCAGCTCGGCGTGCGCGACGTGGCTTTCCCGACTTTCAATTCGGTCGGCTTCTGGCTGACGGCCAGCGGCGCCCTGCTGGTCAATGTATCGCTCTTCATCGGCGAGTTCGCCCGCACCGGCTGGCTGCCTTATCCGCCGCTCAGCGAAACCGCTTACACGCCCGGTGTCGGCGTCGACTACTATCTCTGGGCGGTGCAGATATCCGGGGTCGGCACGCTCATTACCGGGATCAATATCGTCACCACGGTGCTGAAGATGCGATGTCGCGGCATGGGCTATCTGCGCATGCCGGTCTTCTGCTGGACGGCTTTGGCTTCGTCGCTGCTGATCGTCGCCGTGTTTCCGGTACTGACCGCGACGCTCGCCATGCTGACCCTCGACCGCTATCTCGGCTTCCACTATTTCACGAATACGGCGGGCGGCAATCCGATGATGTTCGTGAACCTGGTCTGGGCCTGGGGCCATCCGGAGGTCTATATCCTGGTCCTGCCGGCCTTCGGCATCTTCTCCGAGATCTTCCCGACCTTCTCCGGCAAGCCGCTTTTCGGCTACCGCTCCATGGTCGCGGCCACGTTGTTCATCTGTGTCGTCTCGCTGATGGTGTGGCTGCATCATTTCTTCACCATGGGTGCCGGTGCGGCGGTCAACACCTTCTTCGGCATTTCCTCCAGCATCATCGCGGTCGGCACCGGGGTGAAGATCTATAACTGGATCTTCACCATGTATGGCGGAAGGGTACGTTTCGAAACGCCGATGCTATGGTCCATGGGCTTCATCTTCACCTTCATCATCGGCGGCCTGACCGGCGTGCTGCTCGCGGTGCCGCCGGCGGATTTCCTGACCCACAATTCGATGTTCCTGGTGGCGCATTTCCATAACGTCATCGTCGGCGGGGTGGTGTTTGCAATCTTCGCCGGCCTGGAATTCTGGTTTCCCAAGGTCTTCGGCTTCCGCCTGCATGAGGGCTGGGGCAAAACCGCCTTCTGGCTTGCCTTCATCGGCTTCTGGGTGACTTTCGCACCGCTCTACATCCTGGGCCTGCAGGGCATGACACGGCGGCTGCAGCACATCAATTTCGATGTCTGGGCGCCCTGGCTCTATGTCTCCGTGGCGGGCGTCGGCATCCTCGTCCTGGGCGTGATCGCGCAGGTCACGCAGCTCGTGGTCAGCATCCGCAACCGCGAAAAGCTGCGCGACGTGACCGGCGATCCCTGGGACGGCCGCTCGCTCGAATGGGCCACACCCTCGCCCCCGCCCTTCTTCAATTTCGCCGTGATGCCGAATGTCGAAGGCGAGGAAGCCTATTGGGGCATCAAGCTGCGCGCCGTAGAGACGCAACAGCTTTCCCCCGAGCCGGCATACGAGCCGATCGAGATGCCGTTGAACAGCCCGGTCGGCATCTATACGGCCTTTTCACCACGGTCTTCGGTTTCTCGATGATCTGGTACATCTGGTGGCTGGCGATCGTCGCTCTGGTGGCGGCCTTCATCGGCTTCGTGGTCTTTGCCTGGCGTGACGTCCACGAATTCGAGGTGCCGGCCGAGGAAGTCGCGCGGGTGGACCGCGCCCGCCGTGCGGCGCGCGCCGCCTTGCTGGAGCGGCTTGCCCAGAAGCAGGGGGCGCAATGACCAATATCGAACTGCCCGCCAGCCAGGAAGCCATCCGCCGTGTTCGCGAGGATCCCCACCGCCTCGGCCATCGCGCCCATGGTGCGGATGAACCGGTCGAAGGTGCGGGCCACGGGGCGACCGGCCCGGCCAGCAAGCGGATCCTCGTTGGCTACGGTTTCTGGATCTTCCTGCTCAGCGACATCGTGATGTTCTCCTGCTTCTTCGCGGCCTTCGCCGTGCAGCGGGATGCAACGGCGGGCGGCCCGACGATCGGCGAGATCGTCGATATCCCCCGGGTGGCTTTCGAGACGGCGGCGCTGCTGCTCTCCAGCTATACCTGCATGCTGTCCTTTGCCGCGGTGAACGCGCGGAACCGCCTGTGGACCGAGATATTCCTGTTCATCACCGGCCTCCTCGGCTTGGTCTTCGTTCTGCTCGAGTTGCAGGAATTCATCGAGCTCGCCATGCGCGGAATCACGCCCCAGCGCAGCGGGATGCTCACCTCCTTCTTCGGGCTGGTAGGGCTGCACGGCCTGCATGTCACGCTGGGCGGCATGTGGCTCGCCACCATGATGGCGCAGGTGCTGATCAAAGGCTTCCGCCGTGAAGTCGTTCACCGGTTGATCTGCTTCAATCTCTTCTGGCACGCCTTGGATATCGTCTGGATCGGCATCTTCACGATTGTCTATCTGATGGGGAGCGGCGCATGAGCAACACCGATTATGATCCGCGCGCCCATCGCGGCGCCCTGAACCCAACCGAAGACTTGAATCACCGCGGTGATCATGCTCCGGGCGACGAGCCGGCAGAGGATAGCGGCCATTGGGTGCGCAATGCCAATCTCGGCCTCGGCTTTTCGATCATCCTCACCGTCGCCGCCTTCTACCTGGCCGGTTCGCATCTCATCTACGCACCGGCCATTCCGGTCGCGTTGATCGTGCTTGCCATCGCCCAGATGGGCGTGCATCTGGTGTTCTTCCTCCATGTCACCACGGGCCCGGACAACACCAACAATGTGCTGGCGCTGGCCTTTGGCGTCCTTGTGGTCTTCCTGATCGTCGCCGGATCGATCTGGATCATGGATCACCTCAGTCACAACATGATGCCGATGGACCAGATGATGCAGATGCAGCAATAGCTGCTCAATCATACTCGTCATGCCGCTTCCACCAGACGCCACCGGCTTCGTTGCGGCCTTTCGGCGCGCGGTCGAGCCAGGGATACATGCCCCAGAGGGCATCGAGGCCGCGGGCATAAGCTGAATAGGTATGATAGACGACGCCGTCCTGCAGCGCGAAGGCGCTGAGGCCCGGGCGGTCGCGCTGATAGGTGGCGCTATCGGTGCCGCTCATCGCGGCGAACTTGTCCTCGGCACTCTGTCCGCCGCCTTCCTTGCCGGCGCGCCATGCGGGCTCAGGCTCTTCCTGGTAGTTATAATAGATATCGCCAGCGCGCTGCTGTTCTTCCGAGAACCAGACATTGAAATCGGCATTGAAATCGCTGCCGGCGGACGACGCCCAGGGGAAGGTCCAGCCCATCCGCTGCTTGAAGGCTTGCAGCTTCACGAGCGGCGCGCGCGATATGGCCATCAGCGTGACATCGTGATGTTCCAGATGGATGAAGATGCCGTTGAAGCCATCCGCGATCGACGAGCAGGACGGGCAGCCCGCCTTGTAATCAGGACCGAACATGAAATGGTAGACGAGAAGCTGCGAGCGGCCATTGAAAAGCTCCTTCAATGACGCACTGCCGCGATCGGTGTCGAAGCGGTAGTCCTTGTCGATCTGCACCCAGGGCAGCGCCTGGCGTTGCCGCGCCAGATCGTCATTGCGCTGTGTCAACTCCTTCTCCGCCTTGAGCAAATCGAGCCGCGCCTTCATCCAGTCCTCGCGCGTGCCGGTCAGATGCTTGGTCATCGCTCATTCCTCCTTCGAGATATCTCGGGGATTTTCTTCCTTCGTGGATAATGACCGTGCTCGTGATCGAGCGTTGGTCGATCCTGAGGACTTAGATTAGGATCGGCGATCCACCGGCGGGAGTGACAAATCTGGCGGGATTTCCATGGATTCCCTGATTACCGCCGCAGCCCAGGCATTGGCGGCGGGTGACCCGCTCGGCGCCTTGAACCGGATCGCGCTGCGCGAGGACCCGCCGGCTTTGGCATTGCGCGGCATCGCCATGGCGCAGCTCGGCGATTTCGAGCGGGCTAAGCTATTGGTGCGGCGGGCAATGCGGACCTTCGGCGCCAAGGAATCCGTTGCCCGTGCGCGATGCGTCGTCGCCGAAGCCGAGATCGCCCTTGCCGCACGTGAGCTGAATTGGCCGGTGAAGGCGCTCGATGCGGCGCGGATCACATTGGAAAATCACGGCGACCGGGTGAATGCCGCCCATGCGCGCTATCTCGAGATCCGGCGCCTGCTGTTGATCGGCCGTCTCGACGCGGCTGAAACGAGGCTCGTTGCGCTTGACATCACGCCTCTGCCGCCTGCCTTGATCACCGCCCATTATCTGATGATCGCTGGCATCGCAATGCGGCGATTGCGGACCAAGGAGGCGCATGCAGCCTTATCGCGCGCCGCGCGCGCCGCGCAGCTTGCCGACATTCCGGCCCTGACGGCGGAGGTCGAGGCTGCTTCGCATCTGCTGACAAGGCCGGCAGCACGCCTGGTCGCAAACGGCGCTGAACGCCCCATGCTGCTGGCCGATGTCGAGGCGCTGGGGGACTCGCAGGCCCTTGTCATCGATGCCTGCCGCTATGTCCTGCGCCACGGGACTGTGGTTGTCTCGCTGGCGACGCGGCCGGTGCTCTTCGCCCTCCTCCGTGCGCTGGCCGAGGCCTGGCCTGGCGATGTGTCACGGGATGCCTTGGTGGCGCGTGCCTTCGGTGCAAAACATGCCGATGGCTCGCATCGCGCAAGGCTGCGGGTGGAGATCGGCCGGCTGCGCGCGATGCTGCGCGACCTGATCGATGTAACCGCGACCAAGGATGGTTTTACCGTGGCGGCACGTGATGGAGAAACGGACATCGTGGTGCTGGCGCGGCCGTTGGACGAGAAGCACGCCGCGGTTCTCGCTTTTCTCGCCGACGGTGAATCCTGGTCGAGCTCGGCCTTGGCGCTGGCACTTGATACCAGCCAGCGCAGTGTGCAGCGGGCGCTCGAGGATCTGGCAAGAGCGGGCAAGGTCCAATCCTTCGGACAGGGACGTGCCCGCCGCTGGATCACCCCGCCGATGCCGGGTTTCGCGACGACATTGTTACTCACGGCCTCTCTGCCCGGCGACTAGGTTTGCTCAGGATCGATGGACGCAATGCCATCGATCTATACGCAACACGATAGAAGGATTGAGAGAGATGAAACGCATAGCCAATGTTCTTCGCGAATATGGTCCCTTTCCCGGCGTCGAGGCGGTGCATGGCCTCACCTATGACGGCAAGCAGGTCTGGTTCGCCTCCGGCGACAGGCTGAACGCCCTCGATCCGGATAGCGGCCAGATGAAACACGAAATCAAAGTCCCGGCACATGCAGGCACGGCCTTCGACGGCCAGCATCTCTTCCAGATCGCCGAGAGCCGCATCCAGAAGATCGATCCGAAAACCGGCGAGGTATTGTCCACGATTCCTGCGCCCGGCAATGGCGGCGATTCCGGCCTGGCCTGGGCCGAGGGATCGCTATGGGTCGGTGAATATCGCGCACGCAAGATCCACCAGGTCGATCCGGAAACCGGCAAAGTCTTGCGCAGCATCGAGACCAACCGCTTCGTTACCGGCGTCACCTGGACCGATGGCGAGTTGTGGCATGCCACCTGGGAAAACGACGAAAGCGAGTTGCGGCGGATCGATCCGAAAAGCGGCGAGGTGCTGGAGAGCCTGGAAATGCCGGCCGGCACAGGCATATCCGGGCTGGAAGCTGGTGCCGACCGCTTCTTCTGTGGCGGCGGCAAAAGCGGCAAGATCCGCGCCGTCCGCCGACCCGGTCGCAAGAACTGACCTTTCTCGACGCTCGATTTGTGGCCGACTTTGCAAATGGCGGCCAAGCGAAGCAATCTGCCATGATCGATGTCCGACCCGCTGAGATGCCGCAGCCGGTCGGATCCATTTGAAGAGGCCTCTTGGACACCCCTTCGACATCGCCCATTTATTGCCCATGGAACGGATACGGATGCAGGATTTCGATTCGAAAAGCGTCAAAAGCGGGGGCTATGACGCGCGTAGCCGGACATTGCGGCTACGCTTTGCCGGAGGGCACCTCTACGACTACAGAAATGTCCCAAGAAAAGTCTTCAACGAATTATTGCGCGCTTCGTCAAAAGGTCAATTCGTGAATTGGCATGTCAAACCGTTTTATCCTTATCGACGGCTGGGCTGATCTCCAGTGGCGCGTCCGGGATGGCTATCGGCTCAATCCCGGCCGCCCCTTCGCGGACGGGAACAGCTGCAGCGTTCCGTTGTTTCCGTGATGGCACCAATGACATGGACCGGAGAAATGATGACGAGCGACAAGCGAAATGAACTTGCCCGGGCTAAGCCCCCCGAACTTGCCCCAGCTAAGCCCACCGTCAAAACCGAGCGACCGGACTCGCGCGTCGCGAGTCGCGATCCTGCGCCCGGGTCGAAGGACCGCCCGGGTTTCGATCTCGGCGGTGCCATCCAGGACAAACCTGACGAACGACAGCTTCCCGAGCGTCGCGACAAGCCCCAGCGCTGACCCGGTTGTCGGTCTCGGCTGGCTGGCCTCGGCCAAGCCGGCGCCGATCGGGCTGTCCTGGCACGTCGCCTCACTCAAAGCGGCATAAGCGATGATTCCTGAATGGCTGCATTACCTTGCCATCCTGGCCCTCGCTGCGGGCTTTGTCGTTGCAGCCTGGATCGCTTGGGATGAATGGCGTAATCCGCAGAAAATGTGGATCATGAACGTGGTCTGGCCGGTGACAGCGCTCTTCGGCACCGGCTTCACCTTATGGGGCTATCTCCGCTATGGTCGCCTCGCCACACACGCTCACGCGCAAAGCGCCGGCAAGGATGCCGCAAAAAAGCAGACGCCCTTCCCAGTCATGGTCGCCAAAGGCGCCAGCCATTGCGGCAGCGGCTGCACCCTGGGCGATCTTATCGCCGAATGGTTGGCCTTCCTGGCGCCCGGCATCGCCGTGTGGTTCGGCTGGCGAAGCCTTTTTGGGGAGAAGATATTTGCCATTTGGATTCTCGATTTCATCTTCGCTTTCTCAATCGGCGTTGCTTTCCAGTATTTCACCATCAAGCCGATGCGCGAGCTGGGGGTCTGGCATGGTCTCGTCCAAGCAGTCAAAGCCGATACGCTGTCGCTGACGGCCTGGCAGATCGGCATGTACGGATTCATGGCGATCGCGCAGTTCGTGCTTTTCCGTCATCTGCTCGGCACGCGTCTCGAAGTTCCCACGCCCGAGTTCTGGTTCATGATGCAGCTTGCCATGATCGCCGGCTTTCTCACCAGTTACCCGGTCAATTGGTGGCTGCTGAAGCACGGCATCAAGGAGCGCATGTAGCAGCGCGAGCCGGGGGGGATCCCTCCCTACCCGGATCGGCGGCAAATTCAGGCGGTCGCCGGCATGCCGGTGAGATGGCCGACCGCGCCGCCCAGCTTGCCATGGCTGTCGGCGTAATTAGCCTTGATCATCGGCGTCAGCTGTTCATAGACCTTCGCATGCAGGCCGCCGGTGACCTTGCCATTGGCGTCCTTCTCCAACTCCCAATCGCCGGCATGCTGGAAATTGGTCATCACATACGTGAAGCCGTTGATCTCGTCGACGGCATGGAGGCCGGTCGATTCCGCGCCCGCCGGGGTCGAGAGCAAGCGCGATAATTGCTTGGTGTCGACGTTATAGGCCCAGAGGTAATTATTGACATGGAGGCCGCTATCCTCGCCGATGAAGAGCGTGCGCAGCTTCTCGGAAAATTTCAGATTATCCGGGTTGGCGATCTTGTCCGGATTGGCGAGGTTGCCGACGGCATCGGCATCCTTCAGATCCTCGCCGATCAGTTCCGCCGTCATGGTGACAGGCACCCAATCGCTGTGGATCGCGGCACCCGCATCATCCTTCTGATGGCCGCTCATCTTGAGAGCATAGACGGCGCCGGCCGCCGGGCCCTTTACCGAGATACCGCCGGAACCGTTGGTCATTTCCTTCTTGATATAGCTCATCGCCGAATAAGCGGTCTTGTCCTTCGCATTGACCGTGGTGCCTTCCATCTTGGTGAAGCCAAGGCTGCCGCCCTTCAGCACCGCATAGCGGTGCGTCTCCAGGAAAGCGGCGGCCTTTTCCTGGCCGGGAACGATCTTCACCCAGTTCGGCTTGCCGCTATAGGGGATCTTCGTATAGCTCGGGTCCTGCGGATCTTCCCATTTCACGTCGATGATATCGGCGGATGACTTCACCTGGCTGGCCATGGCTTCGATCTCATCGCTGGTGGCATGGCCGAGCTTGATCCAGCTCAAAGCGGCGCTGCCGCCCTTCTCCGCCGTCTTCTGATGCCACTTGGCGACATAGAGCGTGCCGGCCCTGAGATCGCGCTTTTTATCGGCGACGAACATGAAAAGGCCGCCATTGGTGGCATCGTCACCCATCAGCACGGTGCGCTCGTCGGGCATCACCTGCACCAGTTCATGGGAGATGCGCCCGACACAGAAATGCTTCTTGATGGTGCCGGTGCCATCGGCATGAACCGTCACTTCCGGCAGATGGCCGTAGAGATAGGGATTGGCTTTTTCCGGATCGCCGAACAGGTTCTGGCTGAAGCTGCGGAATTCCTCGTCCGAGGCGATCTTGGTCGCATCCGGCTCATATTCCTCGCTGGAAAGATGCGTGTTCCAGGGCGAGAGGCTGGCGCCGCAGGTGATCCACAGGCCATGGGCCGGCGCGGTATCGACATTGAAATACTTCACCAGTTTCAGCGCACCGGTCTTCTTGTCCTGATCGAGCGTCAGCACGGCAATCGGCGAGGGCAGCTTGCCATACATATCGCCGCCGGTGGAATCCGAGGTCGTGTATTCGAACTGCACCACCGCGAAGACCGGATTGCCGGTCACGCCATTCACCTTGGCGTCCTTGATCTTCAAGAGGCTGGTGCCGTCCGGGCAGTCGGAGAAGAACTGCGGCTTCTGCGCCTCGCTGGAGGACGGGTCGAGGATCGGTTTGCCGGCGATGTCGTAATAGCCGCCGGCGATGACGCTGCCGCCCTTGCCGTCCGGCACCTCGGCGCCGGTGACGAAAAAGGGCTTATAGCCCAGCTTGAAATCCTGCTTGGCGCCATCGGCATAAGTCACCGACATGCTGGAGCCGACCGTCGTCGTCGCCATCGCCGCCGCATCGTCGAGGCCGGGGGCCGCCATCGAGACGAATGTCGCGGCTTTCACCGCCGACCGGGCCTGCGCCAGTTCCGGCAGGAAAGCCGCGCCGGCACCCATAGCGCCAGCCGTAATGGAACCGGCGAGCGGCAGCAGGGGCGCCCCGGCGAGCAATTTGAGCGTCTGGCGGCGCGATGTGACGATTGCAGATGTCTCGGTGGCTTGCGTCATGCTGAAAATCCCGATCAGTGGATAGCTGTAAGTCAACTGCCGGAAACTGACAGGAAGGTGTCGACAAGCAGACCGGCGCAAGCCCGAAGGTTGAACACCCCGGAAAAGCGTCGCCGATCGAGGCTACCATCATCTCAGGAAACCGGCCGTAAGACCCTAGTCGCCGCCCATGACCGCTGCGTTATGGCCAGATGACCGAAACATGTCAGTGCGGCAAGAGGGACCCTGCAGTCAGCGATGCTGCAGAGCCAGACGCAGACCGAGCGCGCAATAGATTCCGCCGACGATTTTGCCTTGCCATTTCACTACCCCCGGATGGCGCCGCAGCAACCGGCCGAGACGGGCGGCGCAGACCGCGAAGATCACGGTGCTGACAAGGCCCAGCATGACAAACACGATGCCGAGAATCGTCAGTTGCAGCGCGACCGGTCCGTTCCCCGCCCGGACGAATTGCGGCAGGAAGGCAAGGAAGAACAAGGCTGTCTTCGGGTTCAACAGCTCGGCCAGCATGGCTTGGCGAAAGGCCTTGCCCGGCGAGATCGGCAAGGCGCCGCCAGGGAAATTTGCCGGCGTCTTCTCGACCATGCTGCGCAGGCCAAGATAAAGAAGATAAGCGGCGCCGATATATTTGATGATGCCGAAGAGCATGGCCGATGCGGCAATGAGTGCAGAAAGACCGATGATTGCCAAAGCCGTATGAACCAGATCGCCAGCCGCGATACCGAATCCGGTCGCAAGGCCCGCTCTGGTGCCCGAACCGGTCGACCGCGCAATGGTGAGAAGCGTCGCCGGCCCAGGAATGAAAACAAAGCCGAGCACGATCGCGCCATAAGTCGTCAAGGTCACCGGATCGATCATGCCGTTCCTCCGAACCGTCGTCCCCGGCCCGGTTATCGGCCGGCCGTCAGAAATAAGCCATCACCAATCGTGAAACGCAATGAGCCTCTGGAGCAAGGGGCGGTACATGCGGCACGTTGCGATCGCAAAACGCCTCTGTCATCATCGTTTCGACAATCTCCGATTGCCTAAACGGCAAGACCGGAAGCGGATAAGGAGACGAATATGCCGCCGCAAAATCACGGATCGGAACATAGTGAACAGCCGGTGCCGGTCGTCAGGATCGGCCCTCTGGAAATCCGCTACTTGATGGACGGCACGCTCAGTGGCGCCGGTTTTGGCATGTTCGAGCTGATCGTTCCGCCCGGCTCGCTTGTACCGCCACCTCATGCCCACCGGGATAATGAAGAGCTTGTCTATGTGCTGGAGGGCAGGCTGCGCTATGTCGTCGGCGATGAAACCCGTGATCTTATGCCAGGCGATCATATGTACACGCCGCGCGGTGCCGTTCATGCTTTCAGCAATCCACATGACCGCACAGCACGTGCGCTGATCACCCTCTCGCCGGATATCGGTGTGCAATATTTTCACGATGTCGCCGCTGCCATCAGCGGCAGCGGCGGGCCCGACCATGCCAAGCTGCTGGAGGTGATGGCGCGTTACGGATTGCAGCCGGCAACACCGAAGCCAACGCCATGACAGGATTGGCACTGATAGGACCGGCGCGTTCGATATGAAAGAGGCGGCACCGTCGGGTGCCGCCTCTTCGTTTTTCGACCTACAGCCGATTACTGATTCATCGACTGGAAGAAATCGTTGTTGGTCTTGGAATGCTTCAGCTTATCGAGCAGGAACTCCATCGCATCAGTGACGCCCATCGGCATCAGGATGCGGCGCAGCACCCACATCTTGCTGAGCTTGCCCTTGTCGACCAGCAGCTCTTCCTTGCGGGTGCCCGACTTGGTGATGTCGATCGCCGGGAAGGTGCGCTTGTCGCTGAGCTTGCGGTCGAGGATGATTTCCGAGTTACCGGTGCCCTTGAATTCTTCGAAGATGACTTCGTCCATGCGGCTGCCGGTATCGATCAGCGCAGTGGCGATGATGGTCAGCGACCCACCTTCTTCGATGTTACGCGCGGCGCCGAAGAAACGTTTCGGCCGCTGCAAGGCATTGGCATCGACACCACCGGTCAGCACCTTGCCCGATGAAGGCACGACGGTGTTATAGGCGCGGGCGAGACGGGTGATGGAATCCAGCAGGATGACGACATCGCGCTTATGCTCGACCAGGCGCTTCGCCTTCTCGATCACCATTTCCGCCACCTGGACGTGACGCGCCGCCGGTTCGTCGAAGGTCGAGCTGACAACCTCGCCCTTGACCGAGCGGGCCATGTCGGTAACTTCTTCCGGCCGCTCATCGATCAGCAGCACGATCAGATAGCATTCAGGATGATTGGTCGAGATCGAATGGGCGATGTTCTGCAGCATCACCGTCTTACCGGTGCGCGGCGGCGCCACGATCAAGGCGCGCTGGCCCTTGCCGATCGGCGAAATGAGATCGATGACCCGGCTGGTGATGTCCTTCTTGGTCGGATCTTCGTTTTCCATCTTCAGCCGCTCATCGGGATAGAGCGGTGTCAGATTGTCGAAATTGATCCGGTGACGCAGCTTGTCCGGCTCGTCGAAATTGATCTTGTTGACCTTCAGCAGCGCGAAATAGCGCTCGCCATCCTTGGGCGCGCGGATCTGACCCTCGACCGTATCGCCGGTCCGCAGGCCAAAACGCCGCACCTGGCTGGGGCTGACATAGATATCATCAGGACCCGGCAGGTAATTGGCTTCCGGACTGCGCAAAAAGCCGAAGCCGTCCTGGAGGATTTCCAAAACGCCATCACCGAAGATGGCGGTATCGTTTTCCGCCAGCTGCTTGAGGATGGCGAACATCATGTCCTGGCGGCGCAGATTACTGGCATTCTCAATCTGCAGGCTTTCGGCGAATTCCAGGAGTTCGGCTGGGGTTTGACGCTTTAGATCTTGAAGATTCATCGGTTTTTCTTGGGGGGTTTGAGTCAGGCTGGGCTTGACTGAAGCAGGTCGGGATGGCGGTTGTTTCGCCGGTCTTTTCAGGGAGACCGATTTAGACGAGTCCGGCCCTTCTTTGCCTCTTGCCGGCGCCGTTGCCGGCACCATGATTTTGATTTTCTTCGTCGGGAGGCTGAATTGGCAGGTGGCCCCATCCCCGGGCCTTTAATCGCGTGTACCGTGAAAGGCGCGACCTGTCAAATGGAGAATCGCATTTAACTGCGGTATCCGCGTTGTTCCGCCCAGCAATGCCTAAAATGAAACTGTTAGGTAATAGATATGCCCCGGAAAAGCCGTTTCAAGGAGCTATTTACGGCCTTCCCGCTCTTTCTACAAAGTTGAACTGAACGGTTCAGAATGGTTTTAGCACCACCAAAACGACGATGCCGATCATCAGCAGGGTCGGCACCTCGTTCATCACCCGATAGAACTTGGCGCTGTTGGTATTCTCGTCATTGGCGAATTTCTTGCGCCAGCGGGCATAGGCGGCATGGGTGATCTGCATCAGGATCACCAGGGTCAGCTTGCCGTGCAACCAACCTTCGCGCCAATGGTCGCCGAGATAGACCAGCAACAACCCGAAAATCCAGGTCGCCAGCATGGCGGGATTGATGATCCCCCGCAGCAGCCGGCGTTCCATCACCTTGAAGGTCTCGGACAGGTCAGAGCCGGGCTTGGCATCGGCATGATAAACGTAAAGCCGTGGCAGATAGAGCATGCCGGCCATCCAGGCGATGACCGAGATGATATGTGCTGCCTTGACCCAGCTATATAAATCCATGGTTTTCCCAATCCTGATCTGCGAAACGGTTTTGCGCCGTGGCCTAACTTATTCCACCGCCTTGCAGACGCAACGCGACCAGTCGGCGCAGAAATGCTGCCCCATCCCGTCTTGTACGGCTTCCGGCTTGCCCAGAGCCTGACGCACCAGCCGCGACAGGCCGACGATGAAATCCGGCTGGGCGCCAACCGTCGGCACCCGGATATAGGCCGGGGCCTGGCGCGCATCGGCAAGATGACGATATTCGATATCGAGCTCGACCAATGTCTCCGAATGCTCGGACACGAAGGCGACCGGCACCACGACAATGGCGCGGTCATTCTCCGCCGCCTGGACGATCACATCGTCGGTCGAGGGACCGACCCATTCGAGGGGACCGACACGGCTCTGGAAGGCGGTCTTCCAATCGCTTTCCCGAAGATCGAGCCAGGCTGCCACGGCCCGCACGCTGGCCGTCACCTGGGCCACATAGGGATCGCCGTCATCGACTACTTTCTTCGGCAAACCATGGGCGGAAAAGACCACCAATGGCCGCGCCTGCGGGGCGATGCGCGCCGCCTCTTCCAGCCCCGCCTGGGTGGCGCGTGCCAAAGCCGTGATGAATCCCGGCTCCGTCGGATAGCAGCAGATCAGCTTCTGCGGCACGGTCAGGCCATGCTTCTTCGCCGCTTCCTGCCAGATCCGGTAGGATGACGCTGTCGTGGTGGTGGAAAACTGCGGATAAAGCGGCAGAAGCACCACCTCATCGGGCGCATAATCCCGCACTGCCTTCACCACCTCATGCGTCATCGGCTGCCAATAACGCATGCAGATGAAGGCTTTCACATGGCCGAGATCGCCGAGGGCACGGGTCAGCGCCGCCGCCTGCTCCTGGGTATTGGGCAGGATCGGCGAGCGGCCACCCATCTTCTCATAGATCTCATGGGCAACCGGCGCACGGCGGCGGGAGATGATCTGCGCTGCGATCCAGCGCAAGGGTGTCGGCAAACGGATGATGCTGGGATCGAAGAAGAGATTGAACAGAAAGGGCCGCACGGCCGACTGGCTATCCGGGCCACCCAGATTAAACAAGACAACGGCGATACGGCGTTCGGCCATTCTTCCCCCAAGCACTTGGGCGGCATCGATCGCCCGCTGCAACCCGGATCCGCGCAACCCAGATCCACTAAGACTTCCAGTTGCGGATCAATTCCGCCAAGGCAGCAACATGTTCCGGCGGCGTTTCCGGCACGATGCCGTGGCCCAGGTTGAAAATATAGGGACGGCTGTTCAATCCCGCCAGCAGGCTCGTCACGCTGCGCCGCATCGCCTCACCGCCGGCCACCAGGATCTGCGGGTCGAGATTGCCTTGCAACGCGAATTGGCCGGGCATGGCATTGCGCGCCCAATCCGGCGGCACCCCGGTATCGAGGCCCAGGCCCTGCATGAAACCGGCCTGGGCAAAATCGAGATAACCCGCCCCGACGCCGCGCGGAAAGACGATGACCGGCACGGCCGGATATTGGGCGCGCAACCGGGTGACGATTTCCCGGCAAGGCTGCAGCGACCAGTTGATCATGGCTGCATGATCCAGGGCGCCTGCCCAGGAATCGAAAAGCTGCACCAGTTCGGCGCCGGCCTCGATCTGCGCCGCGAGATGCCGCGTGGTCGCCTCGATCAACAGATCGATCAGGCGCTTGAATAAATCCGGATGCCGGTAGATCCAGCTTTTCGCCTTGGCATAATCACGGCTGCCGCAGCCTTCGATCATATAGCTGGCAACCGTCCAGGGCGCGCCGGCAAAGCCGATCAATGCGGTTTCCGCCGGCAGCTTTGCCTTGATATCGGCAACCGTCTGATAGACGGGTGCCAGATGCGGCACCACCCGATCGACCTGCAATCCCCGCAGATCGTCATCGGGGTTAAGTGCATCCAGGAGCGGGCCGCGCCCTTCCTCGAAACGCACTTTGTGGCCGAGGCCGTCGGCGACCACGAGAATGTCGGAAAACAGGATCGCCGCATCCATGCCGAAACGCCGGATCGGCTGCAAGGTCACCTCGACCGCCAGGTCCGGATGATAGCAGAGATCGAGAAACGATCCGGCTTTGGCCCGTGCCGCGCGATATTCGGGCAGATAGCGGCCGGCCTGCCGCATCAGCCAGAAGGGCGGCCGGGTCAGGGTTTCGCCCTTCAGGCTGCGCAGGATCAGTTTATCGGTCGTGGTCATGTCTCATCGGTCTCGGATAGGGGCAAATCGAATGAGGAAACTCGGCTCGGATGAATGGGGAGTCAAGCCAAGCGGGATTTCCAGGTTTATCCCGGGGCACCACCTCACCACTACTTCATTACTATAAGAATCTGAATCTTATAGTGGTTTTTGTTGTCGCGTGAATCCTGTGAATCCCCGCTTTCCGACCGATCCCCGGATAACTCGGTGGATAACTTTTTGCGTGCCGGGCAGCTGATTGTCCACAGGCTCCTGGGGATTAAATCTGTATAACGGCGAAAAACCGGGCTGTCGAATTGCCGGAATCCGGTGCATGGCAGCGGCTGGACTCTTATCCCCCGGATTCAGCTTGTTCGGGCCGATGGGTCACAGTTGGAATAAAGATCCCAATGCCGGCCGAATGAATCGGTGTAACTTCAGTCAAAGCCGGTCACGCACATTTTATCCCCGGCTTCTTCGACAGTTTTCCACAGTTTCCTTGTGGATCGATTGGCGCCGGACCGGTATGTTCCGGGAAGGGATGCGTTGAAGAAAAAGGGTGCGGCAAATGGGCCAGTACAGCGAGCCATCAGGCGAGAAATCCGGTCGGGTCGAACCAGAGCGAGGCGCCTTTCACCTGCATCTGGTGTCGGATGCCACGGGCGAAACCATCAATAGCGTCACCCGCGCTTGCCTGGTGCAATTCGAGAATATCCAGCCGATCGAGCATAGCTGGACCCTGATCCGCACGCCGGGGCAGATGGAAAAGGTGCTCGCCGGCATCGCCCAGAATCCGGGCCTGGTGCTTTACACCGTGGTCAATGATCGCCTGCGGACCTTGCTGACCGATGGCTGCCGCCAGCTCAACGTGCCCTATGTGCCGATCCTGGATCCGGTGATCGCCGCCCTGGCGGTGCATTTCGGCCAGCAGGCGCGCGGCCAGTCGGGGCGCCAGCACGAACTGGATGCCGGCTATTTCGCCCGGATCGAGGCGATGGATTTTGCGTTGTCCCATGACGACGGCCAGTCGAGCCGGTCCTATGTCGAGGCCGATGTGATCCTGGTCGGTGTCTCGCGGTCGTCGAAAACACCGACTGCGATCTATCTCGCCAATCGTGGCATCAAGGTCGCCAATGTGCCGATCGTGCCTAGCTGTCCCATGCCGCCGGAACTCTTCAGTGCGCGCAGCCCGCTGGTTGTCGGCCTCACCAAGGATGCGACGCAACTGGTGCAGATCCGGCGCAACCGTTTGCAGATGCTGGCCCAGGATGACGATACCAGTTACGTCGATATCGATTCCGTGCGTGAGGAAGTGGCCTTGGCCAGGCGGCTTTGCAACGAAAACGGCTGGCCGGTGATCGATGTGACGCGCCGTTCGATCGAGGAGACCGCCGCCACGATCATGACCTTGCTGCAGCAGCATCGCGATCGCCTGCATCTGGCGCCCTATAGCAATGGCAGCACCAAATTACAGGCGCGCTGAATGTCCCTGGTGCTTGCGTCAGGCAGCGCGATCCGCGCGAGGATGCTGGAACAGGCCGGTGTCGCCATCGAGGTCAGTGTCGCCGCGATCGATGAAAGCGCCATCAAGGACAGCTTGCGGGCTGAAGGGGTTGCCGTCGAACGGGTTGCCGAGGCCCTGGCGGAAACCAAGGCAAGGCGCGTCGCCGCGCGCTTTCCCGGCCGCTTCGTGCTGGGTGCCGACCAGATGCTGGAGATCGAGGGAAGCTGGCTCGACAAGCCAGGCGATATCACCGAGGCGCGCCGGCATTTGCAGCAACTGCGCGGCCGGTCGCATCGCTTGATCTCCAGCGTCGTGCTGATCAGGGATGCGACGCGGATCTGGCATCATTCGGCCGACGCCTATCTGCGGATGCGCGATTTCAGTGACGCCTTTCTCGATGCCTATCTCAGCGAGAACAGCCCGCAGATCCTGACATCCGTCGGCGCCTATCAGCTCGAGGGTCAAGGAGCACAGCTGTTCGATCGCATCGATGGCGACTTTTTCACTATTCTGGGCCTGCCCTTGCTGCCTGTGCTGGCGCAACTTCGGCAACACGGCCTTCTTGCAAGCTAATGGGATGCGTCTATGTCGCAATCACTGCCCATGCCACCTCGTGAAACCCTGACCGGCAAGACGCTGATTGCCGGCGTCTTCGGCTGGCCGGTCACCCATTCGCGCTCGCCCCGCCTGCATGGCTATTGGCTTCGGCATTATGGGATTGATGGCGCCTATATCCCCTTCTCAACTCATCCATCGCAATTCGAGACGGCCTTGTGCGCCTTGCCGGCTTTGGGTTTTCGCGGTGCCAATGTGACGCTGCCGCATAAGGAGAAGGCCCTTGCTTGCGTCGATCAGGCGACGGAACGGGCGCGCCGCATCGGCGCGGTGAATACCGTCGTGGTGCAGGAAGACGGCAGCTTGCTGGGCGACAATACCGACGGTTTCGGCTTTCTCGAACATCTGCAGGCGAGCGCCGGAAACTGGCGGGCCGGTGACGGGCCGGCGGTGGTATTGGGGGCCGGCGGTGCATCGCGGGCAATCGTGGTGGCATTGCTCGATGCTGGCGCGCCGGAAATCCGTCTGCTCAACCGGACCCGAGAGCGGGCAGCGGAAATAGCCGAAGCGCTCAACACGGCGACGGACCGCCGCATCGCTGTGCAGGATTGGGACAACCGGTCTGACAGTCTCGCTGATGCAGCTTTGCTGGTGAATACGACGCAGCTCGGCCTGGCCGGACAGCCGCCGCTGGAAATCGACCTCGCGAAACTGCCTGTCTCTGCTGTGGTCGACGATATCGTCTATGTGCCGCTGGAAACGCCGTTGCTGGCGGCGGCCAGGAAGCGCGGCAATGGCATCGTCGATGGGCTCGGCATGCTGCTGCACCAGGCCCGGCCGGGATTTGCCGCCTGGTTCAAGGTGGAGCCGGAAGTGACGCCGGCCTTGCGAGATTTCGTGCTGGCCGATATCCCCGGTATCAAATGACCGGCGCCAGATGAGCCGCGCATGATCATCCTCGGCCTCACCGGTTCGATCGGCATGGGGAAATCGACGGCTGCCGCCATGCTGCGGCGGATCGGTATTCCGGTACATGATGCCGATGCGGCGGTGCATCGGTTGCTGGCGAAAGGCGGCGCGGCGGTGCCGGCGATCGATGCGGCCTTTCCCGGCGTGGTGCTTGACGGCGCGGTGGACCGGAAAGCGCTGGGTGCCAAGGTTTTCGGTCACCCGCAGGAATTGCTGCGACTGGAAAAGATTCTGCATCCGATGGTGCAGGAAGTGGCGCGGCGCTTCGTGCAGCGCGCCCGGGCGCAAAGGCGCAAGCTGGTGGTGCTCGATATCCCGCTGCTTTTTGAGACCGGCGGCGAAAAACGCTGCGACGGCGTCATCGTCGTTACCGCGCCGCGTTTCCTGCAGCATGCCCGTGTGCTGGCCCGCCCCAACATGACGCCGGAACGGCTGGCGCAGATCGAGAAGCTGCAAATGCCGGATGCGGAAAAACGCCGCCGTGCCGATATCGTCATCGATACCGGCCTGGGCCGCCGCGCCGCTTGTCTTGCCTTGCGGCGCGCCTTGCGCGATTTGACGAAACGGCAAAAACCCGTCCAGCAGAAGCGCCGCGTTCCCTGATGCCCTTCTGGTCGCAGCCCGAGCGTGGATCGCCGATCGGGGTTTTCGATTCCGGTCATGGCGGCCTGACGATTTTGCGCGGCCTGGTCGACCGGCTGCCGCGCCAGCGTTTCATCTATCTCGGCGATCATGCATATGCGCCCTATGGCTCGCGGTCGGCAGAGGAGATCGTCGATCTGGCGCGGATGAATGCGACGCGCTTGTTCGATCTCGGTTGCCGCCTGGTGATCCTGGCCTGCAATACGGCTGCCGCCGTCGCTTTGCGCGAGCTGCAGCAGGATTGGCTGCCCCGCGCTTATCCGAACCATCGTCTGCTCGGCGTGCTGGTGCCGATGGTGGAAGCCATCGCGCGGACGAGTTGGTACAGCGACATACCCGACCGATCGCCGATGGACGATCGTTCAGCCAGCGAAACAGTGGCGGTCTTCGCCACGGCGGCAACCGTCACCGCCGGTTCATATGTCACCGAAGTGCGGAAGCGCGCGCCGCGCACACGCGTCGTCCAGCGTGCCTGCCCGGAGCTGGCCGGCTTGATCGAACAGGATGCCGGCGATGCAACGATCGCGCCCATCGTCGAGGGCCATGTTGCAGGCTTGCTGGCGGCGGCCGGCCATGTGCCGGAGAAAGCGGTGCTGGGCTGCACCCATTATCCGCTCATCCAGCATCTCTTCCGCGCGGCCTTGCCGGCGCAAACGGAGATCCTGTCACAGCCGCGCCGGGTGGCGGAAAGCCTGACCGCCTATCTGTGGCGCCATCCCGACTACCGGCAATTCGATCTTGAGCCGCCGTTACCGATCTGTTTTACGACAGGTGACCCGGCCCGCGTCTCCATGCTTGCCAGCCGCTTCTTCGGCGGGCATCTTGAATTCCAGTCCTTGCCATCGGTTTGAGAGATCAAGAGGCGGTGCCGCGATGAATGCGACCCATCAAAACCAGCCCCAGCAGAGCGTCCCGCGCGAAATCGTGCTGGATACCAAAACTACCGGTTTCGATCCGCTGACCGGCGACCGGCTGGTGGAAATCGGCTGCCTGGAACTGATCAATCACGTGCCGACGGCCCGCACCTTCCATGTCTATCTCAATCCCGAGCGGTTGATGCCGGAAGCGGCTTTCAAGGTGCATGGCCTGTCAGATGAGTTCCTGGTCGACAAGCCGAAATTCGCCGAGGTGGCCGATAAGTTCGTCGAGTTCATCGGCGATGCGCCGTTGGTCATCCACAATGCCGAATTCGACATGAAATTCCTGAATGCCGAATTGGAGCGGATCGGCAAGCCGGCGATGCCGATGCAACGCGCGGTGGATACGGTGAAGCTGGCGCGGCAGAAATTCCCCGGCTCGCCGGCCAGCCTGGATGCCTTGTGCAAACGCTTCAATATCGACAACTCGGCCCGCACCCTGCACGGCGCCTTGCTTGATGCCCAGCTTCTGGCCGAGGTTTATCTGGAATTGCTGGGTGGCCGCCAGGCCGGGCTGGTGCTGGAAACCGAGGTCGAGATCAGCGCCGATCTGATCGTCGCAAGCAGTCCGGCGGCCAGCGGCAAGGCGATCCGCCCGCCCCGGCCGCATGCGGCGCTGCCGGAGGAGCTGGAGCTCCACGCCGCTTTCGTCGCCAAATTGAAGAATGCGGTCTGGCTGCAATAGTCGCGGCTTTACCGCGGTCTTTACTGCTGCTGGGCCTCGATCACCGGTCTTGAGGATAGAACGGTATAGCCGAGGCTGACCGACAGGGCGCCCACCAGCAGCACGGCGAGAACGGTGACATAGCGTTTCTTGCGGGCACGGGAACGGCGGCGGCTGATCGGCCGCGAGCCGTAACCGATCACCGGCCCGGCGGTGAGATCGCGACCACGAAAGATCGGCCGGCGCGTTCCGGCATTCATCGAGTGCATCGGCTGCGTCCTTTTTTCGTTCGTCAATAGCCGACCACCGGCCCGCCGGGACAAATGCCCGTCAGGACTGATGATCGCTTATCGTTTATTGCAACTGGAGTGGCGATCAGTTGACCGTCTGGTTGCCGTCCGCCTGCTGGCCCAACACCTCGCCCCGCTTTTCACGGTAGAGCGCGGCGAAATCGATCGGGTTGACGAAAAGCGGCGGGAAGCCGCCGGCTTGGATCGCCAAAGCGATCAGGTTGCGGGCGAAGGGGAACAACAGGCGCGGCGCCTCGATCATGATCAAGGGCAACACCACATCCTGCGACACGCGGCCGAGACGGAACAGGCCGGCATATTCGCATTCGACCATATAGACGACCTTGTCGCCGGCCTTGGCCTCGACCGAGAGGAACAAAGTCACTTCGATATCGGGCGGCGACTTCGGATCGACCCGGACATCGACCCGGATGGTGCCGGTTGGCGCTTCGGTGAGGCTGGTCAGGGAATCAACGCCGCCGGGATTTTCGAAGGACATGTCCTTCAAATACTGGGTCACCACCTGCAAGGGGAAACCGCCCTCCTGCTGCTGGTTAGCTTCCTGTCCGCTATTGGCCTGATCCTGATTTTCCGCCATTTCGTTCACCTGGTCGTTGGATTGGCGCTCGGGCTATCACGGATACCCCTAACGATCAAGCGGGCGATCAAGCCGGCAGGCGGTTACGCCGGTACTACAGGATGGTCGTGTTACAGGGCGATAGCGGGCTGCCGGGTCACATCGAAAGCGACCAGTTCGGCATTGCGGGCCTCGTAGCCGGTCAGGCCCCGGATGAAACCCCAATGGCTGATGACGACGACCTCGCGCCAGTCGGTCCAGGCGCCGGCCTGGTGGTGGAAGCTGCGGCAGCGCTCCAGCAATTGTATCCGGGTCTCATCCAGCGAGGACCACCAGGTCTCCGTCAGATGGCCGAAGGACAAAGCCGGCCAGGCGAGCGCCAGATGGCTGGCCGGGGTGCCGATATCGCATTGATAGAGCGCGTGCTCCCGCACCAGGGGATCGATCTCCATCGGCAGATCCAGTGCCTCGGCGAGGATCGCTGCCGTCTGCAAGGTACGGGTGTAGGGGCTGACCACCAGCCGCCGGATAACGGAGCCGCCATCGATCCGGACGCGCAATTCTTCCGCCGCCCGGCGCACCTGGGCCCGGCCCTGCTCGGTCAGCGGCGCATCGATGATGCCGGGATCGATGCCGGTGCGGTTGAAAGCGGCGTTGAATTCGGACTGGCCGTGGCGGATCAAAATCATTCGCGATCCTTGATCATTCGCTATCCTCGTCCTCGATATCGATGATCGGCCGGCGCGGCTCGCCACCCATCTTTTTGCGCTCGCCCGGCTGATGCGGCGGCTCCAGCACTTCAGCCGGACGGTCCGGCTGGTCGTCAGGCTTCGCGGCTCCCTTCTCCGCCGCCTTTTCCGCTTCCGTCGCGACTTCGTGATACTCGGCATCGTAGATCACGGTGGTACCGCCGGCGGCGCGCAGATCGAAATGCCGCGCCAGCCGGCGGATCAGCCAGTTGCGGGTCGCCGGCAGGATCAGCAGCAGCGCCAAAAGGTCGCTGAAGAAGCCGGGCAGGATCAGCAGCAAGCCGGCAATGACGAAACAGGCGCCGTCGACCAGGCTATGGCCGGGCTCCTGGCCCTGGGCCAAAGCGAGACGCAGGCGGCCGATCATGTCCAGCCCGCTGCGCCGGATCAGCCAGAGGCCGAGAAAGGCCGAGCCGAGCACCGCCAACAAGGTTAACGCAAGGCCGATGATATCGGCGACCCAGACGATGCCGATGATTTCCAATATCACCAGCAGGATAAAGCCGAGCGAAATCAAGCCCGGCAGGAAACGCGCCGGAACGTTGCCGCTCCTTCGCCGGCCTTTCTTCTGTCGATCTGGGCCTGATCGCCCCGCCATCGCTTGCTCTTTCCCGGTCGATTACCTATTTAATCCGTTAGGAAAAGCACTTAGCCTAAACTATCAGGCAGGTCCAGCGAGCCCGTCCGCAGACGGAGACCTGACCCGCCGACGGCGATGCCGGCAGCGTGAAGACGTGGGCAGGACCGGCAAAGCCGACGATGGAGAGCGAGGAGTACCCGCCGATGCCCTTGGATCTGATTTTTTTCGCCATTGTGGCCGTTTTCCTTGGCTGGCGACTTTATACCGTTCTTGGCCGGCGGACGGGGAATGAGCGCTCTTTCGATCCCTTCGCCAAATCCAACCGCGACAATGCCGGCGCCAATGGCGGCCGGGGCAATGAAGCGGCCAATGATACCGGCCGCGGCGATCCCGCTCGGGGCGATGCCGGGCGGGGTCAGGACCGTATGCCGGAAGACGGCCAGCGGCCGGCCGGCAATGTGGTGCAATTGCCGCGCGACCAGCGCCGGATCGAAGCTGCCATTGCGGCTTTGCCGGAAGACGTCCGGCGCGGCCTGGAAGCGATCGGCAAGGCCGATCCGAACTTCAATCCGGTGGAATTCATCTCCGGCGCCAAGGTCGCCTTCGACATGATCCTCACCGCTTTCGCCAAGGGCGACGCCCTGGCTTTGCGACCGCTGCTCAATGACGAGGTCTATCGCAATTTCAACAATGCGATCCTGGAGCGGCAGAAGCTGAATCACAAATTGTCGACGACCCTGGTCGGCATCATCAGCAATGACATCGTTTCGGCGGAACTTGCCGGCGAAGGCAGCCGCCAGGAAGCCCGTATCGCCGTCAAATTCAATTCGCAGCAGATCAATGTCACCACCGACAGCGCTGGCGAGGGGGTCGATGGCAGCGCCAGCGATGTCGCCACCATCGTCGATGTCTGGACCTTTGCCCGCCAGGTCAAGGCGCGCGATCCGAACTGGCAGCTCATCGCCACCGATAGTCCGCAGCACTGATCGTTGCAGGGCCGATGACGAAGAGCGGGGGAACGGGTCGCCGCGGGCAAAGCCGTCGCAGCACGGGTCAGCAGAACGGGACTCAGCGGAACAGAACAGGGAATGGCATGCCGGCGCGGACGAAGGCGCCGGCGACAACGCATCTGCGCGACAGCCACCAGCAGGAGAGCGGCGAGCTGTTCCCGCCGATGACGCAATCGGCCCAATCGCAAAAACAAACCGGGGCGCAAAAACAAACCGGGCCGCAAAAACCGGCCCGGCAGAAATCGGCAAAACAGCCATCGCCGATCCGCAAAACCAAAAGATCGACAGCGGACCGCCGATCCGCCCGGCGGAAACACACCGGCTCATGGCGCCATCGCCTCGGCCAGTTGCGCGCCGGGGCGGTGATCTGCCTGCTGCTCAGCCTCGCCGGCTGCGAGACCATGGGGCCGTCGGCGCCACCCTCGGAAGCCGCCTTGCCGCCGCCCGGCAATCTCATCTTGCAACCGGCCAGCTTCGATGCCATGCCCGGCTGGGGCACGGACCGGCTGAGCGAGGTTATGCCGGCGCTGCTGCGCAGCTGCAGCGCCATCGCCAAATTACCACCGGATCGGCCGCTCGGCCCGGATGGGCTTGCCGGTACGCCGGCCGACTGGCGGACGCCTTGCCTGATCGCCCGCAATCTGCCGGCGACGGATGACAAGGCGATCGCCAATTATTTCCAGAACATTTTCCAGCCTTATCTGGCGGTCGACAGCAACGGCCGGCCGGGCCTGTTCACTTCCTATTTCGAACCGGAACTGCTGGGGTCGCGTAAGAAGACGGCTGTCTTCAACGTGCCGCTCTATCGTGCGCCGACCACGCCGGTCACCTATAGCCGGGCGGAGATTGATGCCGGCGCGCTGGAAGGGCGCAACCTGGAGCTTCTCTGGGTCGCCGATCCGGTCGATGCCTTCTTCCTGCAGGTCCAGGGCTCGGGCCGCATCCGCCTGACCGACGGCACCATCCAGCGGGTCGGCTATGCCGGCAATAACGGCCAGAAATTCGGTCCGATCGGCCGCATGATGATCGATGCCGGATTGGTCGACCGCAAGAACGCCTCGATGCAGGCAATGCGTGACTGGCTGAAGGCCCATCCCCAGGAAGCGGTCGGCTGGATGCAGAAGAATCCGCGCTATATCTTCTTCCGCGAGATCAAGGGCGACGGTCCGATCGGCGCGCAGAGCCAGCCGCTGACGCCGGGCCGCAGCCTCGCCGTCGATACCAGTTTCCTCGCGCTCGGCCTGCCGCTCTGGCTCGACACCACCTGGCCGGTCGATCATGGCGGCCAGCGAAAAGGCGATCCGTTCCGACGGTTGATGGTGTCGCAGGATATCGGCTCGGCGATCAAGGGGCCGGTGCGGGGCGATATCTTCTGGGGCAGTGGCGAAGAGGCCCTGCGCTTCGCCGGCAATATGAAGAATACCGGCAGCTATTATGTCCTGCTGCCCATGGATGTGGCGGCACGGCGGCAGCCGGTACTGAGCGAGGTGACGCCGTAAAGGCGGCGTTATATCTTGGTCCTAACAATCCCAGCCGATGACATGAGCCGATGTCCGATACAGTCACCAAAGACGCAGCCACCAAAGATGCAGCGAGCGGTCATTTAGCAAGCGACAAGCCATCCGCCGATAAGACGCCGCGCCATGTGGCTCTGTTCGTGACCTGTCTCGTCGATTTCTTCCGTCCCAATGTCGGCTTTGCCGCGATCAAGCTGCTGGAACGCGCCGGCTGCCGCGTGAGCGCGCCCACGGCGCAGACCTGTTGCGGCCAGCCCGGTTATAACAGCGGCGACAGCGCCAGTGCCGCCGCGATCGCCCGCCGGGTGGTCGATGTGTTCGAGAAATTCGACTATGTCGTCGCGCCCTCGGGCTCCTGCGCCGGCATGATCTCGCATCATTATCCGAAGCTTCTGGGCGAGGATGCGCGTTATGCCGAACGGGCGCGCAAGCTGGCCGCCAAGACTTTCGAGCTGACGCAGTTCCTGGTCGATGTCTGCGGCCTGGAAGCGCTGGATGTCAGTCTCGACCGCAAGGTCACGTTTCACGATTCCTGTTCGTCATTGCGCGAGATGCAGGTAAGGGCGCAGCCGCGCGCCCTGCTCGGCCAGGTCGGCGATCTCAACTTCCGCGAATTGCCGGATGGCGAATCCTGCTGCGGCTTCGGCGGCACCTTCTGCGTCAAATATCCGGAAATCTCCGACCGCATGGTGACGGAAAAGATCGCCAATATCGAAAAGAGCGGCGCCGACTTGCTGCTGGCCGGCGATCTCGGCTGCCTGCTCAACATGGCCGGCAAATTGAAGCGCGCGGGCAGCAAGGTCGAATCCCGCCATATCGCCGAGGTCTTGGCGGGCCTGCTGGATGAACCGGCGATCGGCGAACCGGAAACCGGCCCGGCAACAGGCGGGGAGCGCTAAGGATGGAGTCGACCGCCGATCGTTTCGTCGACAATGCGCATCGCGCCTTGGGCAATGAAATCCTGCAGCAGGCCTTGGGCCATGTGCGGGTGAACTTCATCGAAAAGCGCCGCCAGGCGGTCGAGGCCCTGCCGGAATTCGAGGCCCTGCGCCAGGCCGGCCGCGACTTGCGCGACCGGGTGCTGGCCGATCTCGACACCCATCTGTTGGCCTTCGAGGCCAAGGTGCTGGAACATGGCGGCCAGGTGCATTGGTGCGCCGATGCCGATGCCGCGCGCAACAAGATCCTGGAAATATGCCGCGAAGCCGGCGCACGCCGCGTCACCAAGGGCAAGACGATGATCGGCGAGGAGATCGGCATCAACGACTTCCTCGCCGCCCATGACATCGAGCCGGTCGAGACCGATCTCGGCGAATATATCATCCAGCTCCGCCACGAGGCGCCGAGCCATCTGGTCGCCCCGGCGGTGCATGTCACCCAGAAACAGGTGGAAGAAACCTTCCGCCAGGCCCATCGCGATCTCGATGCGACGCGCGATCTCAGCGAGCCGCGATCGCTGTTGAGCGAGGCCCGCGCCAAGCTGCGGCAGAAATTCGTCACCGCCGATGTCGGCATCACCGGCGCCAATTTCCTGGTGGCGGAAACCGGCTCCAGCGTCATCGTCACCAATGAAGGCAATGGCGATCTCACCCAGACCTTGCCGCGGGTGCATATCGCACTCGCCTCGATCGACAAGGTGGTGCCGACGCTTGACGACCTGACGGTGCTGCTGCGCCTGCTGGCGCGGTCGGCCACCGGCCAGGAGATGTCGGTCTATACGACCTTGTCGACTGGACCGCGCCGCGAAGAGGATCATGACGGGCCCGGCGCCTATCACGTCGTCCTGCTCGATAACGGCCGCAGCAAGATGCTGGGCACGCCGAAGCAGGATCTGCTGCGCTGCATCCGCTGCGCCGCCTGCCTCAATCACTGCCCGGTCTATCAGGCGGTCGGCGGCCATGCCTATGGCTGGGTCTATGCGGGGCCGATCGGCGCGGCGCTGACCCCGGCCTTGATCGGCCTCGACCATGCCGCCGATCTCCCCAATGCCTCGACATTATGCGGCCGCTGCGAGGCGGTCTGCCCGATGCAGATTCCGCTGCCCGATATCCTGCGGCACTGGCGCGAAGAGGAATTCAACAACAAGACGACAAAGCCCGATCGCGCGCCGCAGCCGGTCCGGCGCGGGCTCCGGCTCTGGGCCTTTCTCGCGCGCCATCCCCGCCTCTATCGCCTGGCGACCGGGATCGGACGGCGAGTACTGGCGGGTCGGGCCGGGCGGTCGGGGCGCCTCGACAAGGTGCCGCTTGCCGAGGGCTGGACCGTCAGCCGCGATCTGCCGGCGCCGAGCAGACGCGGCTTTCATGCCCAGTATCGGAAGGGGTATCGGGGATGAGTGATCGCGATACCGTCCTGGCGGCGATCCGCGCCAATAAGAAAGCGCTGCCCTCGGATGCGCCGGCGGCCCGGCCGGCACCGGTGCCGGCACGCGGCCGGGTCGACGGTGCGGCCCGGCGCGATCTCTTCGTCCGGATGGCCGAAGCTGCTTCGGCCAGCGTCGAGATGCTGACCTCGCCTGAAGACGTGCCGGAAGCGGTGGCGGCTTATCTCGCGGCGCAGAACCTGCCGGCGCGGCTGGTGCTGGCCTCGGATCCGGCGATTGCCAATCTGCCCTGGCACGATCACCCGATGATCGCCCATCGGATCGGTGCGGCCACGGTGCAGGATCACGCTGCGCTGACGGTGGCTTTCGCCGGCATCGCCGAAACCGGCACGCTGGCCTTGCTCTCCGGCGCCGAGACGCCGACCACGCTCAACTTCCTGCCGGAACATGCTTTGGTGCTGATCACCACCGACGATCTCTGCGGCACCTATGAGGAGCTGTGGTCCCGCCTGCGGGCGGCGACCGATGACGGCGCCTATTGGCCGCGTGCGGTCAATCTGGTCACCGGCCCCTCGCGCAGCGCCGATATCGAGCAGAAATTGCTGCTGGGCGCCCATGGGCCGATCAAGCTGCATATCCTGCTGCTCGACGTCGAGGCCTGAGATCATCGGCCATGAGCAAGCGGCGGCCGACCCAGGCGGAACTGGAATTGTGGCGGTTGATCGCCAAGACCGCCGAGCCGCTGCCATCGCGGCGGCGTAAGCGCCGGTCGGCGGAAGCGGGGATGGAAGCCCAGGCCGCCGCTGCGGCGACACCATCCGCCGAGGCGGCCAGGAAGCCGGGCAAGGCTGGAAAGACAAAGGCTGTTTCGGTCCTGCCGCCTGCCCCGCCGCCGATGCCGCTGGCCAAGGTTCATGACCTCAGCCATGGCGTGACCGTCGGCATCGACCGGCGCCAGGCCGACCGTTTCCGCCAGGGCCGGCTGGAGATCGACGGCAAGATCGATTTGCATGGCCGCACCCAGGCCGAGGCGCATGATGCGCTAAATGCCTTCATCCACCGGGCGCATCGCGCCGGCAAACGCTGCCTGCTGGTGATCACCGGCAAGGGCGGCGTGAAGTTGGCCGGCATGGGCAGCGGTGACGAGCGGACGCGGGGAATCCTGCGCCAGGCGGTGCCGCGCTGGCTGAACGAACCGGGATTGCGGCGCTATATCCTCGCCTTCGATCATGCGCGGCCGCAGCATGGTGGCGAAGGGGCGCTCTATGTCCTGCTGAAACGGGACCGCTGATGACCCCTTTCGGTGAAAGATTGCGGGAATTGCGCGGCGCCAAGAAGCGCCAGCTCAAGGACATGGCCAAGGCGCTCAAGGTCAGCCCGGCCTATCTTTCGGCGCTGGAACACGGCCATCGCGGCAAGCCGAGCCCCGGCCTGGTGCAGCAGGTCGCCGCCTATTTCAATCTCGCCTGGGACCAGGTCGACGAGTTGAAGCACCTGGCGGAGCTTTCCGATCCCAAGGTCACGCTCGATACCGGCGGGTTGAGCCCGGCGGCGACGGAACTGGCCAACCGGCTGGCGCGCGACATGGCGGCGCTGGACGATGTCACGGTCGCGCATTTTCTCGACATCCTGCGGCGCCGATGAGACGACAGCGATGAGACCGGCCACGATGAGACGCGATGCCAGCCTTGCTAACCCTGTCCTGACAATCTCCTGTCCCGGCTATGTCACGAAAATATTTCCGGCCCGACGCAAGGTCCTGCTTGCGCGGCGGACCGCCAGCCGGTAAGCGGCTTGGGCATGGATAACACACTGCTCTCCGCCCTGATCCTGGGCGCTGTGGAAGGCCTGACCGAGTTCATGCCGGTCTCCTCCACCGGTCATCTCATCCTGGTCGGCGACCTGCTCGACTTTCAGGATGAACTCGGCAAGCTTTTCGAGGTGGTGATCCAGCTGGGCGCCATTCTGGCGGTGCTGGTCGTCTCCCTGCGCCGCCTGCTGGGCGTCCTGTTCGGGCTCGGCAGCGATCCCGGGGCGCGGCGTTTCGCGCTGGCGGTCATCCTCGCCATCATCCCGGCCGGCATCCTCGGCTTCCTGCTGCATGATTTCATCAAGGACGTGCTGTTCTCGCCCTGGGTGGTGGTGGTCAGCCTGGTGGTGGGGGGCTTCGCCATCCTGGGGGTCGAGCGTTTCGCGCCGCAACCGCGTTATGAGACGATCGAACGCATGCCCTGGACCACGGCGCTCGGCATCGGTCTTTGCCAGTGCCTGTCGCTGGTCCCGGGCGTCTCGCGGGCCGGCGCCACCATCCTGGGCGGTGTCGCGCTCGGGGTCGACCGCCGCGTCGCCACGGAATTCTCCTTCTATCTCGCCATTCCCATCATGCTGGGGGCGAGCCTGCTCGATCTCCTGAAAAGCAATGTACCGCTTGATGCCCATGCGGCGACCATTATCAGCATCGGCTTCGTCACGGCTTTCATCGTCGCGCTCGTCATCGTGCGCGGCCTGATCGCCTTCGTCGGCCGGCACGGTTTCAAGCCCTTTGCCTATTATCGGATCATTATCGGCCTTGTCTGGGGCGCGCTGCTCGCCGCCCGCGGTTGAGGCTGTTTGTTGACTTCAATCCTTATCAGGGGAACACGTTCATGACGATCTCGATGTATCAGGCCTCGGTGCCGGTGCTGGTCCGGCAGCTCACCAATCTCGCCGCGATCCTCAAGAAGGCGGAAGACCATGCCGAGGCAAAAAAGATCGATCCTTCGGTCTTCATCAATGCGCGGCTGGCGCCGGATATGTTCGCTCTGGCGCGCCAGGTGCAGATTGCCTCCGATACCGCCAAAGGCTGCGCTGCGCGTCTGGCCGGGGTCGAGGTGCCGAGCTATGCCGATACCGAAACCACCTTCGCCGAATTGCAGGCGCGCATCAGCAAGACGCTGGATTTCCTGAAGGGCATCAAGGCGGAACAGATCGATGGCAGCGAAGACCGCGAGGTTGTGCTGAAAATGCGCAGTGGCGATGTCACCTTCCGCGGCCAGCCCTATCTGCTCGATTTCGCCTTGCCCAATCTCTACTTCCACGTCACGACGGTCTACGCGATCCTGCGCCATAACGGCGTCGAGATCGGCAAGATGGATTATCTCGGCGGGATCTGAAGCCGGCTGGTGACAGCCTCCCGGAACATGGAGCGGCTGGGCATGCGAGGAAGCTTAGCAGTGCCTTCCTTGACAGCCCGGCCGCTTTCCTGCATCTAGCTGACATCATCCGGCCGCCCTCCTTGCGGCCTCGATCCGCATCCGCCGCCGAGTCCTGTCGAAGGGCGACCGGATGATCCGCCCGGCAGGCGGAAGGTCGTACCCAATGTTTGCCGAATTCTGGCTCCCCCTCCTCGTCAAGGCCCTGGCAACAGCGTCGCTCGTCGTCGCGGCTTCCGTTTTGTCGGAAAGGCTCGGGCCGATCTGGGGTGCTTTAATCACGAGCCTGCCGATATCGGTGGGGCCGGCCTATGTGTTCCTGACACTGAAGCATGATACCGGTTTCGTCGCCGCCAGCGCCTTGAGCAGTTGCGCGGCGAATGCGGCAACCGGCCTGTTCCTGATCGTCTACGGTCTGCGGGCGCCGAAGCTGCCGGTCTGGAACAGTCTTGGCCTCGCGATCGCTATCTGGTTCGCCGCCAGCCTGGCGATCCAGGCGGTCGATTGGACACCGCTCTCAGCCAGCGTGATGAATATCCTCGTCTACGGCGCCGGCTTTGCGCTGCTGCGCCGTGACCGAACCGCCATGGCGCCGAAGGGCCGGTTGCGGAAAGGCCGGTGGTTCGAATTGCCGGTCCGGGCCGTCGCCGTCGCCACTTTCGTCGTCACCATCGTCCTTGCGAGTTCGGCGCTGGGATCCAAGGCCACGGGCATCGCCACCGTCTTTCCCCTCAGCTTCACCTGCCTGCTCGCCATCCTGCAAGCACGCCTCGGCGGCCATGCCACGGCTCTCCTGGCAAGCACGGCCCTGCGCTCGATGCTGGGTTTCGGTGCCGCGCTTCTCCTGCTGCATCTCACCATCCAGCCGCTGGGTGCGGTGGCCGGCCTGAGCCTCGCCTTGATGATGTCGGTTGGCTGGTCCGCCGGCCTTCTCGTCCAACGGGCCTGGACCGTCAGCCGGCGCCTGCCGGTCGAGGTGTAGCACCTACCAAAGCTGCTGCATCGATAGCGGCTGTGTCGTCATGTTCAGCGCGTCTTGCGCCCGCAGCCGGACATAGGCCGCCTCGGCCAGCGCCTCGCAATCACGCAGCGCTTCTTCCAGCCGGTTGCAGCTGAAGTCGGTGAGGATATGGCGGGCGAGCTCGCTTTGCCCGGCATCGAGCAACACGGCCGCCGCGGCAATGGTCTTCTTCAAGGCCGCATTGGTCGCTTTCTCGATCAGGCGCCAATGGCCCGATATCTCGGTGAACAGCGGATCGGGCTTCTGGAAAACGAGATGCATCAGCCGCTTGAAGGCTTGAACCGCCGAGCGCGACGATTCGGCGCCCTGGGAAATGATCGAGACGGAATCCTTGTCGCCCAGCTCCTTGCGGCGATCGAGGAAACGATGGCTTTCCCCGAAAGTCAGATAACGATGCGGTCCATAGGATGCGGGGACGTCATCCTGTCCCATGAAGACCGGCAGGAGGGGCGCCGTGACCGGGCCGACCGGCGCATGCCACAGCATGCGCAGTTCCGTATGGCGCGGATCGGTCAAGGGCACGACCTGGCCATAGCCGGCGGTATCGCCGCTCAGCCGTTCCGTGCTGATCGCCCAGAAGACATCCTCGAGCGCGATCTTTTCCGGCCGTGCCGCGCGCCGGCGCATCTCTTCCTCGATCCACGACGCACCGGCCCAGGGCCCCTTGCCGTCGCCATAGATCTGGTTGACATCGAAGGCGCCGCTGCCCGGCTGGTGCCATCCCTGCTCGATCGCTGTCTCAAAGAAATGCGCCGGGAACAGGAAGGTATCGTCCGGCTGCTCCGGAACCGCGCCGATATAGCCCGGGCGCGAGGCGCGGATGCTGTCGCGCCCCAGCCGCTCGGCAACCCACAATCCCTTGCCGCCGGCAAATTCGATCACCACCCAGGCCTCGCTGGAATCGGCGATGATGTGCGAATTGCCGCCATAGGTCGAATAGCCATAATCGGCAATCAGCCGGCCGATCAGCTCCACCCCGTCGCGCGCCGTGCGGGCGCGTTCAAGGACGAAACGGGCGAGATCGGAATAATTCGGCCCGGTCTGGTCCTTGGGCGTCATGGCGATCAGCTCGGCGCGCGAGGTCGACCAGATATCGCGCACCGCAACGCCATATTCGTTCAAGCCGCCATTGGTCAGCGGCGCCGGCACGCCGCGAAAATAGCTGTAGCTGACGCGGATGTTGCGTGCGGTCTCTTCCGCCTGCGGTATCTCGATCAAATGGCCCGGCATATCGGCTTCCGGCGTCACCCCGACGCTGACCGTCGCACCGGCCGCATGCAGGGCGCGCGGACATATCTCCAGCCAGTGGCTGCTCGGCTCATCGCCGTAACCGGCGAGATAGGCGATGCCGTCGGCGGTCAGGTTGCTGCCGATATAAAGGCCGTAACTCATCTTGATCCTCTGGAAATCTCTCTATCCGTGTGATGGGCCGGTTTTCGCATGAACGGTCCCTGCCGGCAAATGAATGCAGGCTACAAAGGTTCCGAGGGCTGGTTGATGGCCTGATGGAGCTGGCGATAGGCGGTGACCAGTTGATCGAGGCTGAAAGCCCGGTTTCGCCCGCTGGGATTGGGCAGGACCCATACCGCGGCGCCGGCGAAAGTCGCTGGCTGATATCCCCAGCCGATTTCCCTTTGGCCGGATAATGCGACATAGGCTGCCTTGCCGAGAAAAGCGACGACGCGCGGCGCATAGCGGATGATCTTGCGTTCGAATTGCGCGGCGGCGCGCGTGAAGTCCTCGGCCGATAATTGATCCGCCCGCGCTGTCGGCCGGTCGACGACTGCGGTCAGGCCACATTGGTACTGGAGAATCGTGTGGTCATTCTCGGGCCGGATCTCCTCCGGCGTAAAGCCAGCCAGATGGATCGCGCGCCAGAAGCGGTTGCTTCTGCTGATGAAGTGATGTCCTGCGACGGCGGCAGATGTTGCGGGATTGATGCCGCAGAAGAGCACCGAAAGCTCCTCGGCGATGATATCCGGAAGCGCGTTGGCCATCATCCGCCGTACAATTCCCGCAAAGCCGCGATCGATCTGCCGGGTGCGCCGGACTTACAGGATGAACTTGCTGAGATCCGTGTTCTTGGCGAGCACCGCCACCTTGTCGTGGACGTAATCGGCGTCGATGGTGACGTCGCGGCCGGACATTTCGCTGGCGGTGAAGCTGATCTCCTCGAGGAGGCGTTCCATCACCGTCTGCAAGCGGCGGGCGCCGATATTCTCCACCGTCGAATTGATGCTGGTGGCGAGGTCGGCCAGGGCATCGATCGCCTCGTCGGTGAAGACGAGCTTCAGATCCTCGGTCGCCAGCAATGCAGTATATTGCTTCAGCAGGCTGGCTTCCGGTTCGGTGAGGATGCGCTTCATGTCCTCGCGGGTCAGCGCCTTCAATTCGACGCGGATCGGCAGGCGGCCCTGCAATTCCGGCAGGAGATCGCTGGGCTTGGCGAGATGGAACGCGCCCGAGGCAATGAAGAGCACATGATCGGTCTTGACCGGGCCGTGCTTGGTCGCAACCTGGGTGCCTTCGATCAGCGGCAGCAGATCGCGCTGGACGCCTTCGCGGCTGACATCGGCGCCGGCCCGTTCCGACCGGGCGCAGATCTTGTCGATCTCGTCCAGGAAGACGATGCCGTTCTGCTCGACCGATTGAATGGCGGCCTGCACCACCTTTTCCTGGTCGAGCAGCTTGTCGCTCTCCTCGGCCATCAGCACGGCATAGCTTTCCGAGACGTTCATGCGCCGGGTCTTCTGCCGGCCGCCGAAGGCCTGGCCCAAAACCTCGTTCAGATTGATCATGCCCATGCTGGCGCCCGGCATGCCGGGCACGTCGAAGGTCGGCAGGTTCATATTGCCGCTATCCTTGACCTGCAATTCGATTTCGCGATCGTCAAGCTCACCCTGGCGCAGCATCTTGCGGAACTTGGCGCGGGTATCGGCGGTGGCGTTCTGGCCGACCAGGGCATCAAGCACGCGTTCCTCGGCCAGCACCTCGGCCTTGGCCTGGACCTGGCGGCGCATGCGTTCCTTGGTCATGGAAATGGCGATCTCGATGAGATCGCGGATGATCTGCTCGACATCGCGGCCGACATAGCCGACTTCGGTGAACTTGGTCGCCTCGACCTTGAGGAAGGGCGCATCGGCCAGCTTGGCGAGGCGCCGCGCGATCTCGGTCTTGCCGACGCCGGTCGGGCCGATCATCAGGATGTTCTTCGGCATCACCTCCTCGCGCATCTCGGGTGCCAGCTGCTGGCGGCGCCAGCGGTTGCGCAAGGCGATGGCGACGGCGCGCTTGGCATCGTTCTGGCCGACGATGAAGCGGTCCAGCTCGGAGACGATTTCCCGCGGTGTCAGGCTGCCGGGGGTGGTGTGATTGAGGCTCTCGGCTTCCGCCTGGTTGGCGGCGCCATGCGCGAAGGAGCCGTGAGAGGAAGCGGCATCGGTCATGACTGATCTCCGTGCCGTGCCGAAGGCACGGCCAAGCAAACTCAGAGTTTTTCGAAAATGACGTTGTGATTGGTATAGATGCAGATATCGCCGGCGATCTTCATCGCCTTGTGGCAGATCGCTTCGGCGTCGAGGCCATCGACATCGACCAGGGCCCGCGCGGCGGCCAAAGCGAAGGACCCGCCGGAGCCGATGCCGATCAACCCGTCTTCCGGCTCCAGCACATCGCCATTGCCGGTCAGGACCAGGCTGACATTGTGGTCCGCCACCGCCATCATGGCTTCCAGGCGGCGCAGATAGCGGTCGGTCCGCCAGTCCTTGGCCAATTCGACGCAGGCCCGGGCCAATTGGCCGGGATGCTGTTCCAGCTTGGCCTCCAGCCGTTCGAACAGGGTCAGGGCATCGGCCGTGGCGCCGGCGAAACCGGCAATGACGGCATCGTCCTTGCCCAGGCGCCGCAATTTGCGGGCATTGGACTTCATCACCGTGTTGCCGACAGTCACCTGACCGTCGCCGGCGATCACCACCTGGCCCGCCTTGCGCACCAGCAGGATGGTGGTGCCGTGCCAGGGAGCCAGACCGTGAGGATTGCTGTTGGGGGAAAGCGCTGGATCATAAGACATGACGGTGAAATAGGCGATCCGGGCCGCCGGTTCAAGATAATGGTTAATGACACCCGGCAGATGCCAAAACAGGCCCGCTTTGAGCCGGGTTGAAATTGCGGCGCCAAACCGCTGATTTGCCATAGGACTGTTGGCGGATCGGGCCGGACCGCCAGCCCAAAGCGCTGGCCTATATCTGACAAGGTTGTTAGAAACCAAGGGAATGTCGAAGGCCTGCCGTATAGAGTGCGATCGTCTTTGATGGAAGCATTCTGCTTTCATCAAAGACGTGAATCGCCTTCTATCATATCGATGAGAGACGGATTCACATTTTAGACAGAACCACTTGGCGGTTCTGTCTAAAATGATCCGGCTCTAAGACCGACGTGAGAAAGACCGAGATGAGCCGTATCAGCCAGCCGATGACCGCGATGGACCGCAAGGCCAGCGTGGCGCGTAAGACCAAGGAAACCGAGATCAGCGTCAGCCTGGATCTGGACGGCTCGGGCAAATCCGAGATCTCGACCGGGATCGGCTTCCTCGACCATATGCTGGAACAATTGTCCCGCCACAGCCTGATCGACCTCACCGTCAAGGCCAGGGGCGATTTGCATATCGATTTCCACCACACCACCGAGGATACCGGCATCGCCATCGGCGAGGCGGTCTCCAAGGCTTTGGGCGGCCGGATTGGCATCAACCGCTATGGCGAGGCGACCATCCCGATGGATGAGACGCTGACCCGGGTCACCCTGGATGCATCGAACCGGCCCTATCTGATCTGGAAGGTCAATTTCTCCCGCCCCAAATTGGGCGAGATGGATACCGAGCTGTTCAAGGAATGGTTCCAGGCCTTCGCCCAGAGCGCCGGTTTGACGCTGCATGTGGAAAATCTCTACGGCGAGAACAACCATCACATTGTCGAGAGCTGCTACAAGGCGCTGGCCCGTGCGCTGCGCCAGGCGGTGGAGATCGACCCGCGCAAATCCGATGCCGTGCCCTCGACCAAGGGTGTGCTCGGCGGCTCCTTGAGCTGAGCGGCGGAGGAGAGGCGTGACCACCGTCGTTATCGATTACGGCGCGGGCAATCTGCGCTCCGCCGCCAAGGCGCTCAGCACGGCGGCGGCCGAAAGCCGGGCCGGCGAGGTGATCGTCAGTGACGATCCCGCCGTCATCCGGCGCGCCGATCGTATCGTCCTGCCCGGCGTCGGCGCCTTCGCCGATTGCAAGAAGGGCCTGGAAAGCCGTCCCGGCGTGATCGAGGCGCTGCGCCAGGCGGTGCTCGATGCCGGCCGGCCGTTTCTCGGCATCTGTGTCGGCATGCAGTTGATGGCGACCGAAGGCGTCGAATACGGCACCCATCCGGGCCTCGACTGGATCAAGGGCAAGGTGGTGAAGCTGACGCCCAGTGATCCCGGGCTGAAGATTCCGCAGATGGGCTGGAACGATCTCAAGCTGCGCAGCGCGCATCCGGTCTTTGCCGGGCTCGAGACCGGCGATCACGGCTATTTCGTCCACTCCTACCACTTCATCGCCGAGCGGCCGCAGGATGTGCTGGCGACGGTCGATTACGGCGGCGAGGTGACGGCGGTGATCGGCCGGGACAATCTCCTCGGCGTGCAGTTCCATCCCGAGAAAAGCCAGAAAGTCGGCCTGAGGCTGCTGGCCAATTTCCTCGCCTGGAAGCCGTGAGCGGCTTCCCGTCCTTCACTGAAGCCGTGAGCGGCTTTCTCGTCTTTATCCATCGAGTATCGAGATGACCAAGCTGACCCTCTATCCCGCGATCGATCTCAAAGGCGGCCAATGCGTGCGCTTGAAACAGGGCGACATGGAACAGGCGACCGTTTTCAACAGCGATCCCGCCGACCAGGCGCGGCAATTCGCCGAGGCCGGCGCCGCCTGGCTGCATCTGGTCGATCTCGACGGCGCGTTCGCCGGCCAGCCGGTCAATGCGGCCGCCGTCGAGGCGATCCTTGCCAGCGTGAAACTTCCCTGCCAGTTAGGGGGCGGCATCCGCGACATGGCGCGGATCGCGATGTGGCTGGAGAAAGGCGTCGCCCGCATCATCCTCGGCACCGTCGCCTTGAAGAATCCGGATCTCGTCCGCGCGGCCTGCAAGACCTTTCCCGGCAAGATCGCGGTCGGGATCGACGCCAAAGGTGGCCGCGTCGCGGTGGAAGGCTGGGCCGAAACCGCCGATATCACGGCGCTCGATCTCGCGCTGAAATTCGAGGATGCCGGTGTCGCCGCCCTCATCTACACCGATATCGATCGCGACGGGCTGTTGCAGGGCGTCAATGTCGCGGCAACGGCGGAACTGGCCTCGGCTCTGTCGATCCCCGTCATCGCCTCGGGCGGTGTTTCCAATCTCCAGGACCTGAAAGCCTTGCTGCAAGCCGCACCGGCGACGCGCGGCAAAGGCGGCGGCATCAGCGGCGTCATCTCAGGCCGCGCACTCTATGACGGCCGGTTGGATCTGCGCGAAGCGTTGACGTTGCTGGGGCGAGCGGCGTGATGCTCACCCGTAGGCATCTCGATTGGCCTTGCCCCTTACCCCGACCCTCTCCCCAGAGGGGCGAGGGAGCTGGAGCGGCATCACATATTCCCCCTCGCCCCGCTTGCGGGGAGAGGGTCGGGGTGAGGGGTTAGTCGTGTCAAATTCTCGCGCCCGATCACTGCGAAGAACGACCGAAGCCGAGAAGCTGATGTGGCGTAAGCTGCGGAACCGCCAATTGCAGGGCTGCAAGTTCTGCCGGCAGATGGAGATTGGGCCATATATCGCTGATCTCGTCTGTCGCGAGCAGAAATTGATCATCGAAATCGATGGTGGTCAGCATGCGGGAAGCGATGCAGATCAAGTTCGCACCGCCTATTTAGAGGCTGAGGGTTATCGAATGTTGCGATTCTGGAACAATGATGTGCTGGCGAATATCGACGGTGTTCTAGAAGCCTTGCGATCGAGTTTGTCTTGTCCCTCTCCTCAGAGGGGAGCAACTGCAGAGGAATGGAAACCATCATGCTGAAGATGCGGGTCATTCCCTGTCTGGATGTCAAGGACGGGCGGGTCGTGAAAGGGGTCAATTTCCTCAATCTGGTCGATGCCGGCGATCCGGTCGCGCAGGCCAGGATCTATGACGCGGCCGGGGCCGATGAATTGACGTTTCTCGACATCACGGCATCGAGCGACAATCGCGACACGCTCTACGACGTGGTGGCCAGGGCTGCGGAAGCCTGCTTCATGCCGCTGACCGTCGGCGGCGGCGTGCGCAAGACCGAGGATATCCGCAAGCTGCTCCTGGCCGGGGCCGATAAGGTCTCGATCAACACGGCGGCGGTCAACAATCCCGATTTCGTGCGCGAGGCGGCGGAGAAATTCGGCGATCAATGCATCGTCGTGTCGATCGATGCCAAGGAAAGCGCACCGGGCAAATTCGAAATCTTCACACATGGCGGCCGGAACCCGACCGGCATCGATGCTGTTGCTTTCGCGCGGCGGATGGCCGAGAACGGTGCCGGCGAATTGCTGGTCACCTCGATGGACCGCGACGGCACGCGACAAGGTTATAACATCGCCCTCACCCGCGCCATCGCCGATGCCGTCACCGTGCCGGTGATCGCCTCCGGCGGTGTCGGCAATCTCGAACATCTCGTCGCGGGTATCAGGGATGGCCATGCCACGGCGGTGCTGGCTGCTTCCATTTTCCATTTCGGACAGCATAGTATCGCCGAAGCGAAAGCGGCCCTGGCTGAAGCGGGACTGCCGGTTCGGCAATAGACATCGCGGCTGGTTTGGTCGATAAGTCCAGCCGATGCATCCGGCCCGGCAACGGCCGGTGCGACGATATTGGTTTGGGGAGTGGTTATGGGCGCAGAAAAAAAGGCGGCGACGGCAACGACCGGCGCCTGTCTCGATCGGCTTTATGACGTCATCGAAGGCCGGCGGGGCGCCGATCCCGGCAGCTCGCATACCGCGAAGCTGTTCCGCAAGGGCACTGCGAAGATTGCCCAGAAGGTGGGCGAGGAAGCGGTTGAGACGGTGATCGAGGCGATGCGCGGCGAGAAGGATCTGCTGATCGGCGAAAGCGCTGACCTGCTTTACCATCTGCTGGTGCTGTGGGCCGATCAGGGCGTCAAGCCGGACGAGGTCTGGCAGCGCCTGCTGGACCGCGAAGGCATTTCCGGCATCGCCGAGAAAGCGGCGCGCGAGCGGAATTGAGACGATAACGGAAGGATTGTTCGATGGCCTATGACAGCAACAACATCTTCGCCAAGATCCTGCGCGGCGAGATTCCCTGCGCCAAGGTCTATGAGGATGAGCATGTCCTCGCCTTCAACGACATCCGCCCGCAAGCCAAGGTGCATGCCTTGGTGATTCCGAAAGGCAGCTATATCTCGTCCCAGGATTTTGCCGAGAAGGCGAGCGACGCCGAAATCGGTGCCTTCATGCGCGCCGTCGCCAAGGTGGCGAAGCAGCTCGGTGTCGTCGAGAGCGGCTATCGCGTCATCTCCAATAGCGGCCCGGACAGCCACCAGGAAGTGCCGCATTATCACGTGCATATCCTCGGCGGCCAGCCGATGGGCAAGATGGTGCATCTGCCGTAAAGGTAGACGCACTTCTTGGTGAGATCGTTACAACGTTAAAGCGCCAAGAGAATCAAGGCGACAAGACCAAAGCCGGCCCCGATCAGCTTTGCCAGGGTCAAGCTTTCGCCATAGAAGACGACACCGATCACCAGCATGCCGAGAGCGACACTGACGCCAAAGAGGACGCCGCCAATGCCGAGCGGCACTCCGAGGCGCAGCATCTGTTGCCAGCAGAGATTGCCGATGACGACGAAAAGGATGGCGAGCAGGGAATTACGAATCTCACCGGTGACGGCGTATTGCTTGGCGAACGTATCGCCGATCAACTCCAGCGTGGCTAGGGCGATCAACAGCAATACCCAGAGCGGCAGGATAGCAGTTAGCTTTTCGATTTGCGCCTCCAGTACAGCATCCGCCAGACGCGGACGCGGCATTGTGCGAGTGATTACCCCTACCCTGTCAATCCGCTTCAATCGACCGCTCATAGCTGAAAGACCGCTTCCAGACACCAAGCTGTGCTTTCTGAAAGCTGCGAAAGTGGCCGGCCGGTTAGAAAAACGATGACGAGCTGTCAGTAATCCTGGTTTGTCGCGCCGGGCGAACCGCTGTACTTCTCAGTCCCGGGTGAAATGGCCCGGGTGAGATGGAGAGGCAGCAGATGTACCGGCTTTATGACAGCGCGATCTCTGGCAATGCTTATAAGGTGCGGCTGATGCTGCACAAGCTCGGCCTGCCTTTCGAGCGGATCGAGATGAATGTCGATGACGGCTCGACCCGCCAGGCGGCGTTCCTCGCCCGCAACCCGGTGGGGCAGGTCCCGGTGCTGCAATTGCCCGATGGCACCTGTCTCGCCCAGTCGGATGCGATCCTGGTCTATCTCGCCGAGGACAGCGATCTCTGGCCGGCCGACCGGCTGCAGCGCGCCCAGGCGCTGCAATGGATGTTCTTCGAACAATATAATCACGAGCCGACCATCGCGGTGGTGCGCCATTGGGTCGCCCATCTCGGCAAGACGGTCGAGAGCGAGCCCTTGCTGCCGGCCAAAATCGCCGGCGGCTATCGCGCGCTGGATATCATGGAAAAGCATCTGACCGGCCGCGATTTCTTCGCCGGTGAGGGTTTCACGATCGCCGATATCGCGCTCTATGCCTATACCCATGTGGCGCATGAGGGCGGTTTCGATCTCGGCGCTTATCCGGCGGTGCGGAACTGGCTCGGCCGTGTCGCCGTCCAGCCTCGCCATATCGCCATCACCGACTGATCGCGCGCCAGCTCTCTTCAATAAGAGAGAGCTGTCAGCGATAGGGGTCGGCGGCGTCGCGCAGGCCGTCACCGAGGAAGTTGAAGGCAAGGACGACGATGATCACCGGGACCATGGGCAGCATCAGCCAGGGATAGAGCACGACCACGTTCACGCTTTGCGCCTCGTTCAGCAGCACGCCCCAGCTGGTGATCGGTGCGCGGATGCCGAGGCCGAGGAAGCTGAGCGCGGTCTCGCCGAGGATCATGCCGGGAATGGCGAGGGTCGCCGAGGCGATGAGATGGCTCATGAAGCTCGGCATCAGATGGCGGAAGATGATGCGCTGGGGCGAGGCGCCCATGAGCTTGGCGGCGATGGCGAAGTCCTCCTCGCGCAGGCTCAGCAGGCGCGAACGCACGGCACGGGCAAGGCCGGTCCAGTCGATCAGCCCGAGAATGACGGTGATGCCAAAATAAACCAGCAAAGGCGACCAGGTGACCGGCAGGATCGCCGCCAAGGCAAGCCAGAGCGGCAGATGCGGGATCGAGCGCAGCATCTCGATCACCCGCTGCACCAGATCATCCACCCAGCCGCCATAATAGCCGGCAAGACCGCCGAATAGCATGCCGAGGACGAAGCTGACCGAGATGCCGATCAGGCCGATGGTGAGGGAAATGCGCATGCCATAGAGGATGCGCGACAGCATATCGCGGCCAAGGCGGTCGGAGCCGAACAGGAACATCGGCGCTTCGCCCGCCGCGTCCTTGGGCGGACAGACGAGATGCATGTCGCCGGCAACGAAGCCCCAGAAGCGATAGGGATCGCCATGGCAGAAGAAGCGGATCGGCCGTGGCGGTGAGTCCGTCTTCTCGGTATAGACCCGCTTCATCTTGCGCATGTCGAGACGGTAATTGAGATCATAGACGAAGGGGCCGACGAACCTCCCCTCGTGGAACAGATGTACCCGCTGCGGCGGGACGTAGATATGATCGACATGGCGGCTGTTGAGGCCATAGGGGGCGAGAAACTCGACCATCAGGATGGCGGCGTACATGAGAAGCAGCACGATGCCGGCAAGCACGGCCAGGCGATGACGGCGCAGGCGCAGCCAGATCATCCGCCATTGCGAGGCCATGTCGAACTTTTCCTGGGCCGCGCTGACCACTTCGACCGATAGCGGGTCGAATGGCGCGGTGGAGACGTAATGCACCGGTGGCGTGGGTTCGGGGGGGCTGGATTCAGGCGGATTGGGGTCGACGCGCTGGTTCATTTCGTCGTTCCTCCCCCCAGTCGGATGCGAGGATCGACGATGGCCAGCAGGATATCGGAGATGAAGACGCCGACAACCGTCAGGAAGGCCATGAACATCAGGAAGGAGCCGGCAAGATACATGTCCTGGCTGCGCAAGGCCTGCAGCAGGATCGGCCCCGTCAGCGGCAGTGACATGACGACGGAGACGATGACCGAGCCGGAAATCAGTTCCGGCAGCAGGCTGCCGATATCGGCGATAAAGGGATTGAGCGAGACGCGCAGCGGATATTTCAGCAGCAACCGCCATCCGCTGAGTCCCTTGGCCCGCGCCGTCGTCACATATTGCTTATGCAATTCGTCCAACAGATTGGCGCGCAGCCGGCGGATCATGCCGGCGGTGCCCGGCAGGCCGATCACCAGGACCGGAATCCAGATATGCGACAGGATCGAACTGGCTTTCGCCCAACTCCAGGGCTGGCCGATATATCGCGCATCCATCAAGCCACCGATCGAGATCCCGAACCACAGATGGCCGAAATAAAGCAAGATCAAGGCGATCAGAAAACTAGGCGCAGCGAGGCCGATATAGCCGAGGAAGGTGAAGACATAATCGCCGATGCTGTACTGGCGGACCGCGGAATAGATCGCGATCGGAAAGGAGATCACCCAGACGAAAAGTGTCGTCGCCAGCGTCACCATGACCGTCAGCCACAAGCTGTCGCCGACCACATCTCTCACCGGCATATTATGTTCGAAGGAATAGCCGAGATCGCCGTGCAGCAGGCCGATCCCCCATTTCAGATATTGCATATAGAAAGGCTGGTCGAGGCCATATTCATGCCGCAGGAACTCGATGCGGCCTTGATCGACATTCTCGCCCTGGGACTGCAGTTCAGCCATATAGGTGTCGAGAAAGCTGCCGGGCGGCGCCTGGATGATGACGAAGATCAGGAAGCTGATGGCGATCAGCGTCGGGATCATCACGAAAAGGCGGCGGATCAGATAGCGCAGCATGATTTCCGTCGATCCGATCCTAATTGCTGCCCGGTTTAGCGGCGTCACCGGCAAATTCCTGGGTGATGCTGCCGGAAACCGGGCTGAGCGGCCGGCCGTCATCGTCCAGCCAGAAGGTATCGGGCTTGAAGAGGCCGAAATGAGCGCCGGGATCCCAGGAGAAAATCGCCTTCTCGGGGACGTTATGGAGGCGGTCCGCCACCACGACAGGCTGCGGCACATTGGCGACAATGCCGATGGTGAAGACTTCATCCGCCCAGAGCCGCAGTATACTGAACCAGAGATTGAGCCTTTTGGTCGGTTCGGCGGTCATGCGCCATTCCCGCAGCCATCCCGCCAGCATACGGGCGGCGGGCAGATCGATCTTCTCGCCGGCTCGTCCATCGGTCTCGATATATTGTCCCCAGCGCGGCCACATATATTGACCCTGGGTCGAGGGCGCGAATTCCTGCGGCGACATATCTGGGGTGGGAAAGCCGTTATCAACGCCGCTCGAAATCGACATGATGGACTGGCCGGACAAGATCCGGTTGCGAAAGACCTCCAGTTGCGAGGGCTTCATCAGCAGGGAGATGCCGATTTGTTTCCAGGAATCGGCGATCAGCTCCAGCACGTCCGATTGTTCCAGACTGTCGCCGGCCATATCGATGATGATCTGCATCGGTCGTCCGTCCGGCAGCAGCCGCAAGCCGTCTTCGTTGCGCTGGGTGAGGCCCATCTGATCAAGCAGCTGATTGGCCTGCTCGGGGTCATAGATCGACCACATCTTCTGGATCTCGGGCGAAAAGAGCGGGCAATGCGACAGCACGGTGTTACCGCCCTCCTGCCCCAGGCCGAAATAGATCGCCTGGTTGATTTCGTGGCGGTTGATCGCCAGCGACAGCGCGCGGCGGAAACGGATATCGCGCATCATCTGCCGCCAGACCGGATCGGCCGTCGTCAGGTTCGGATAGAGTGCCAGATTGGAGCCGCGCCCGTCATCCCATAGCCGCACGCGATATTTGCCGCTGTCCTCGCCATCTTTCAGGATCGTGTAGTCGTCGAAGGCGAGATAGCGGGCCTGCAGATCGGATTCGCCCGAAGCGGTCTTTGCCGCAATGAGTTTGGAATCGGCCACATCGAAGACCACCTGATCGGCATAGGGCAATTGATGGCCGGCGCTGTCGATGCGGTAATAATAGGGATTGCGGGTAAAGACGAAACGCCGCGCCGGGGGCTTGACCCGCAGCACCCAGGCATCGAGCGTCGGCAAATCCGGATTATCGTTCTTGTTGATGTTGTCTTTCTTGTTGTGCAGAGCGGCCCAATTGCGCTGGCCGGATTTGGCCACCATCGCATCGAGCTTGTCCTTCTTCTGATACTTGATGTGATACTTCTTCAGATAATGCGAGGGACGGTAGATATAGAGGGGCGCGGCGCGGGCGAGCGATGGCAGGAATTCCGCATTCGGCTTGTCCCAGCTATAACGGATCGTCGTCTCATCGATCACGTCGACCTTTGGCGGTTTGCCGTCGACCAGCAATTCGCGCGGCAAGCCGCCTGGGGAAAGCTCGCGGTTATTCGCCACGTCCTCCCAGTAATAGCGAAAATCCTCGGTGGTAAAGGGCGCGCCGTCGGACCATTTCTGGCCCTTGCGCAGATGAAAGGTGAAAACCCGGTCATCCAGCACATCGAAGCTTTCCAGGATATCGGGCGTCAACCTGTAGTTCCGGTCATAGGCGACCAGCCGGGCATAGCAATAGGCCACCAGGATGCGGGTGTCCTTGGAATTGGCCATCAGCATGCGGATCTCACCGCCTTGGCGGCCGAGGCTCGCGGTCTCGGCGATGGCGGGAACCGTCGGCAGGCGCTGCTCGACCGGCGGCAGCTTACCTGCCTCTTCCGCAGCGGCGAAGTAAGGCGGGTCGATGAAGGAGGTCGGCATTTCGATGGCATGCTGTGCCCGCGCCGGGACGGCGGGCAGAAACGCCGCGCCAATCATGGCGGCAATGCCGAAGGCGGCGGCGGCGATCGCCTTGCGTCCCGTCTTCATGCCGCGATCTCGCGTACATCGATGCCGGCGCGCACCCAGTGGCCGTTGGCGATTTCCACCAGGCCCGGCCGATGGGTTTCGTCGATGGTGAAGGGCTTCGGCCAGGCTGCGGGGATCGATGCCTTGCCTTCCATCAGCTTGTCGAAATCCAGGCGGTGTTCCAGCGACGGATCGGGCACCGCCGCCAGCAGCGCCTTGGTATAGGGATGGGTCGGATGGCGGAACAGCCGCTCGGCCGGCGCCATCTCCACCATGCGGCCGGCGCACATCACCATGATGCGATCGGCGATGTAATCCACCACCGCCAGATTATGCGAGATGAAGATATAGGTGAGGCCGAGTTTCGCCTGCAGGTCCTTCAGCAGATTAAGCACCTGGGCCTGAATCGAGACATCGAGCGCCGAAACCGGTTCGTCGCAGATCAGGATATCCGGCCGCAACGCCAAGGCGCGGGCGATGCCGATGCGCTGGCGCTGGCCGCCGGAGAAACTGTGCGGATAGCGATTGAGATGCTGCGTGCCGAGACCGACCAGCCGCATCAATTCCCGTGCGATCCCGGCCTGCTCGGCCGGTGTGCCGATACCGTGAATCACCAGCGGCTCGGTGACGATATCGAAGACCGTCATGCGCGGGTTGAGCGAGCTGAAGGGATCCTGGAACACGAACTGGATCCGGCGCCGGAAATCGGTCAGCGCCTGGCCGCCGAGCTTCAGGACATCGACCGGTCCATCGCCGTCATTGAAGGTGATGCTGCCGTCATCGGGCGTCAGCGCGCGCATGACGATCTTGCTGAGCGTGGTCTTGCCGCAGCCGGATTCACCGACCAGGCCGAGGCATTCGCCGCGCCGCAATTTGAAGCTGACATCGTCAACCGCGCGCAAGGCGCTGCGGCCGCCGCCGAGCCAGCCGCCCTGGCGGATATAGAAGGTCTTGCTGATATTGTGGACGTCGAGCAAAGGCTGGGTCGCCCATTGGCCGAGCGCCGAGGGGCGATGATCCGCGCGTTGCGCGAAGACGCCGCTGATCTCGCTTTTGATCTCCCGGATCGGCACCAGCCGTTCCTCCGGTCCCATGCCGAAACGCGGCACCGCCCGCAGCAGCGCCATCAGATAAGGATGCCGCGGCCGTTCGAAGATATCGCGGATACCGCCGGATTCCATGACCTCGCCATGATAGAGCACGACGACTTCATCGGCGATATTGGCGACGACACCGAGATCATGGGTGATCATCAGCATCGCCATGCCGAATTCGTGCTGCAGATCGGTCATCAGTTTCAGGATCTGCGCCTGGATGGTGACGTCGAGCGCGGTGGTGGGTTCGTCGGCGATCAACAGCGACGGCCGACAGATCAGTGCCATGGCGATCATCGCCCGCTGGCGCAGGCCGCCGGAAAGCTCGAAGGGATAGGAGCGCATGGCGCGCTGCGGGTCGGGAAAACCGGCCAGGCGCAGCATATCGGCGACCGCGCTTTCGGCCTGGGCCGGGGTCAGCTTGCGGTGAAGCTGCAGCATTTCGCCGACCTGATCGCCGATTGTGTGAACCGGCGACAGCGAGGTCATCGGCTCCTGGAAGATGATCGAGATCGAGCTGCCACGGATCTGCCGGATCGCCCGGCCGTCGCGCGGCATTTCGGCGATATTGACGAGACGGCGGCCCTTGCCGCTGTCATCGAAGAGGATATCGCCGCGGGTGATGCGGGCGGTCTTCGGCAAAATGCCCATGATGGACTGGGCGATGACCGACTTGCCGGAACCGGATTCACCGACCAGCGCCACGGTCTTGCCATGCGGCACCCGGAAGGAGACGCCGCGCACGACATCGAGCAGCCCGCCCTCCAACTGGAAACTGATATGCAGGTCGCGGATATCGAGCAGGTTGCCGTTCATCGCGCTCAGCCCAAGCTCGATTCAGGCTGCAGGTCCTCGGCCGAGGAGAGATCGGCAAGGGCGGCGAGATTGTCCCGGCTGACGGGATCGAGATCCAGGCCGTTCCGGCGCGCGGCGGCGCCGGCCCGGCGGGCGATGGCGGTGAACTGCGGCAAGGCAGAATCGAGGGTTGTCTTGCCCGCTTCGCTGCGCAGGCTCAGCTCCAGCCAGCCGTCACCCAGGCCGGCTGCGCCTTCCGCCGCACTTGCCTCCTGATCGGCCTGATCCGGGCTGGCCACCCCCCGGTCGCCGTCTTGCGACCGCCTTCCGCCCAAGCGCCCCAACAACGATCCCATTCCCTTTTTCTTGGTCTTGCGGGGCGCATAATATCGCAGCGAGAGATATTGCAGTCGATCCCAGTCGAGCCGCAGTTCCCATCGCCAGCCGCGCCATTGCGTCACCGTCAGGCCACGATCGTCCCAGGCGACCGTGGTGGTCTGCCGCAATACCGTCCGCATGGTGTAGACGAGGAAGAGCAGCGTCAACCCGAGGAACAGCCAGATCATCGAATTAGCGCGGTCATATGTGACTACGATCACAAGAGAAACGGCCAGGCCCGCCAGACCCCGCACATAATCTCCCAGCAGCGCTGAAAACGGATAGCGCAGTTGTTGCATTCTTATGTCCATTCCGAGGCGGCCGCGTCAGCCCCTGTGGCAACCGCCAAAAACCTCACCTGTCGATAACCACCGTATCATGGCGCGCCGGGAAAGCCAGTCCTGCAATTGATCAAGAAAAGCCCAGGTCGCGGCGTCATGCACCAGATGATGGGTCAGGAGGCCGGTCGGTTCGTCAGGATCGGCCTCGCCCAGGCGCCGGGCGCGCAAATGGCCGGTGAGGAGGCCGAGCGCCGCCGTTTCGCCGACGAAGATCCGGCCGCCATGCCAATCGATCACGTCGACATGGGTGTTGACCTGCAACAAACCGGCAACAGGACAGGCCGCGCGGCGCGCCAGATAGGCGGAAATCCCGCAATAGCCCCAGCCAAGCAGCGCCGCCAGATGCTGCGGCGCGATCCGGTTCCAGGGGGGCGTCAGCACCGGTAGCGCCCGGTCGCCGAAAGCATCCTGTAAGCTGCGCCAGCCGGCGGCCAGTTCCGCAGCCAGCTCCGCCGGCCCGCGGCTGGCACCGAGCTCGGCATTCTTGACGCCGCCGGGTTCGTGATTGCGGTGCCGGAAACCATGCTGCAGGACAAAAATATCGGGGCGGTGCCGCAAGGCGGGCGCGAGGCTGGATTCCAGCAGGCCGGGAATGACCGCCAGGGCCAGCGGCACGCGGGCCGATTCCAGCAATCGTGCCAGAGCCGGCGTTGCCGCCACGGCATCATCGTCACGCCACCACAGGGTCGCGACGCGGCCGGCGGCCGCCCACCGGGCTAGTTCCTCGCCAAGCGCATCCCAGGGAGGCGTGTTTGGCGCTGTCATGAGAGCCCCTCTTCGCCTCGCAGCAGGATCCCGGCGCTGCGCCGGGCGCCGTCGAGATCGAGCGCGAAACCGGCGGCCGGACCGTGATGGCGATCGATGGCGGCGGCCAGGTTTTGCGCCGTCAGCGCGGCCGGCGCCAGGACACTGAGCACGCCGCGTTCGGCCAGCAAATCGGCGCGCAGGCTCTGCTCGCTCTCGGCACCTTCGGCGAAGGGCACGATGATGGCGGGACAGCGGGCGGCGATCAGTTCCATGACCGTGTTGTAGCCGCCCTGGGAGACCGATAACAGGCAGGATTGCAGAAGCCTGGTGAAATCCGGCCGGAAGGTTTCGAGGATGACATCCGGCGCCGCCGCCTGCCGCAAAATCGTGGCATCATCGGTCGGCAGGTTGCGGCCGGTGATCAGGCGCCAGGACCGGTCGCGGTATTGGCTGAGCGGCCTGGCAGCCAGGGCGGCGGCCAGAAGCGGCGCGCCGACGGCGCCACCGCCGGCCGAAACCAAAATCTCGCCCTGTCCGCGATCGGTCGCGGCGGCTGCCACCGCCTGCTCCACCACATAGCCGGTATAGCGCAGGCGGTGGGCGATGGCCGGGGCGCCGGCAAAGGTGCGGTCGAAGGTGACGAGACGCGGATCGCCATGGACCAGGACGAGATCAATCCGCCGTTTGACCAGATCCACGGCTTCCGCCACCCGGTCGGGGCGGCCCTTATCAACCAGGATATCGCGCACCGAACAGGCGATCAGCGGGCGGTCGCGGCGCTGCGCTGCGGCGTCCAGCAGCGGCAGCAATTCGAAGCGGAACTGGCGCCGGCCGAAGGGATACATTTCGACCAGCAGGATGTCGGGCCGGGCGGCGGCGAAATGCGCCAGCAGCCGGTCCCGGCGCAGCGCTTTCCAGCCGTCGTCGATCGGCCTGCCATCAGCATCGAAAATGGCGGAAAAGCCGCTATCGGCGGCGGTGGCCGCGGGGAGCTGGATCAGCGCGGCGCCGCCAAGATCGATGCCTTCGACAGGCATGCCGCCGGACACGAAATCGACCACCGCCCCTGCCTCGCGCAAGGCCCGGGCGATGGCTGCCGCGCGGCGCAGATGGCCGATGCCCAGCAGATGTTGCACATAGAAGAAGACGCGCGCGGTCATGCCGGGACGGTCCGGCTCGACAGGGGGATATTCAACTGCCGCAAGGCCGGATGGCCGGCGGCGTCGAGATCGAAGAGATGGGCGCAGCCGAACTGCACCTTCTGCGGCGGCTTCGCTTGCATGTCCCAGCCGGTCGCGCGGGCATAAAGGGCCCGCAAAACCGCTTTATGGGCAATGCAGACGGTGTCGCGACCGTCGCTTGCGATCTCCGCCAGCAGCGATTGCAGGCGCGCCTGGACCTGGCGCGGGGATTCACCGCCGGGTGCATGAAAATCGAGCCCCATCACTTCCCGTTCCTCGACCTCGGCCCCCTTCTCGCCCCGCAACTGCGCCAGGGTCTTTCCCTCCCAGTCGCCGAAGCTCATCTCGACCAGCCGTGGCTCGATGGTGAGGGATTGCCCGGGAAACAACAGCGCTGCTGTTTCCGATGCCCGGCGCAAAGGGCTGGACAGCAGGCGCCAGCCGCTCCAGGCGGCGACGCCCGGGCGCCAGCTGAGAGCGACAGCACGGCCGGCATCATCGAGCGCGATATCGCTGTGACCCTGCAACCGCCTGGCGCGATTCCAGGGCGTCGGCGCATGGCGGATCACAACCAGCCCGGTCATGCCGGCAACCCCAGTTCATGCCAGGCCCGGTCCAATATCCGCGCCGCGCCGGTGATATCGTGACCCGCTTCGATATGCTGGCGGGCGCGGCGCCCGGCGGCGGCGAGATCAGCATCCAGCAGACGCTGCAGCAAGGCGCCGAGGGCGGCCGGATCATCCGCCGGCGCCAGCCAGCCGGTTTCACCGTCGCGCAAGATCGCGGGCACGCCGCCGACTGCGCCGGCCAGGACCGGCAGGCCGCAGGCCTGAGCCTCCAGCAGGGCCATGCCGAAAGCCTCGTTGACGGCCGGCCAGACCAGCAGATCGGCGGCGGCATAGCAATCCGGCAGGGCCTCGGGCGCCTTGGCACCGAGCATGGTCACCCGGTCGGCGACGGGGGCGAAGAGCTGCTCGATCTCCGGCCGCGCAGGCCCATCGCCGATGATCATCAAATGCCAGTCGCGCCCGGCGATGGCAGGCAAGGCGGTGGCCAGCTGCCGGTAAGAGGCGAGCTTGTCGCCCGGCCGCATCATGCCGACGGCGAGCAGCCAGGGTGCCGCAAAACGCGGCGATGCCGCATCGATGCCGGCTTCGGCTGCCAGGCGGCGGCGGCCCGCGATCTTGTCCGGCGCGACGGGCGCGAAGGCCGCCAGATCGAGAAAGGGCGGCAGATCGACCAGCCGCGCCGCCCCGGTCAAAGGTGCCAGGCAGGCTTTGTCATTGGGATTGAGACAGAAGATCGTCGATGCCGCGCGGATCGCCCGTTCGGCGCCGGCATGGTTGAAGGCCCAATCGCCGGTGGCGCGTTTCGGCGCATGGCTGGCTTCGGCCAGCAGATAGGGAATGTCGAGCGCTGCCGCCACTTTCGGTCCGATCCAATCCACCGCCTTGTAATAGAGATGATAGGTGAACCAAGCCTGCGGCCGCCAGTCCGGCAGTTCCGCGCGATAATGCGCGATCAGCTTGTCCGCCTCGGCTTCGGCGCGCGCCGCCAGACGGCGCTGCGCCGCCGGATCGGGCCCGGCGACGCGGGCGCGTAGACGGGTGGGGATGTCGATCTGGGCGCCCTGCCGGCGCCAGGCGGCAATCAGCAGGCGTGCCATTGCCCGGTCCCCCGAGGGGATCGGATGATCCGGCGATTTCAGCGGGGCGTAAAAGGCAATGCGATGCATCTCAGCGAACCGATTGCCGGGCGGCGCTTTCCTGGTCCGCCAGGGTCGCCTGGTTTATATCCTGCCCAAGATCGGGCGCGAACCGCCGCGCGAGATCGTCGATGCCGCTCTCCATGGCGAAATGCGCCCGCAGGCGCTGCGCTCCGGCATCTGCCAGCGCCCGGCGCCGGGCCGGGTCGGGCAGCAATCCGGCGATCGCACCGGCCAGGGCTTCGGGATCGTTGGGCGGCACGAGCAATCCGGTTTCGCCATCCTGGATCAGTTCCGGCACGCCGGAGATCGAGGTGGCGATCACCGGCAATGCCTGGCTCTGCGCTTCCATCAGCACATTGGGCAAGCCGTCGCGGTCGCCATCCTCGGCGATGCAACTGGCGAGGACGAAGAGATCGGCGGCGCGATAGGCGGCGAGAACCTCCAGTTGCGGCTGCGCACCGCGCCACGCGACGCGGTCGGCAATGCGGAGTTCCGCCGCCAGGGATTTCAACCGCTCGAGCTCCGGCCCGCCGCCGATATGCTGGAAGCGCCAATCGAGCTCGGCCGGCAATCGCGCCAGCGCACGGAGCAGGTCGTCATAGCCCTTCTTCGGCACGGCGCGGCCGACCGAGAGAATGACGAGCGGTCTTGCCTCCTTGCCCGGCCTTTCCTTGCCCGACCTTTCCTTGTCCGGCGACAGCGGCGCGGCGGCCTGGTCTTGCGCGGGCAAGGGGAAGCGGCGGAAATCGAGACCGTGATAGACCAGGGAAAGCTTCGCCGGCTCGGCGGCGAGATCCTGCAAATGGCGATGGCCGCTGGCCGTGCAGGTCACCAGCCAGTCGAGACTGGTGAGCTTTTCGCGCTTCTCCCAATCCGGCGTGGTCCAGATATCCTTGGCATGAGCCGAGCAGCTCCAGGGAATGCCGGTCATCAGGCTGGCGTAATAGGCGACGGCGGCCGGCGTGTGCAGGAAATGCGCATGCAGGCGGCGGACATCGCCGTGCCTGCCGGCGACGATCTCCGCCGCCAGCACACAGGCCTGGCCGAAGCGCCGGCCGCGATTGGTGGTGAAATCGCGCCGTAGGTCACCGAGCCAGACGCGCAAAGCCCGCCGATAGCCGGGCAGCCGCCGCGCCCGCCACCAGCCGCGCAGGACGCGACCCGGTTCCTGGATCAGATATTCCGGCAGATAGGTGACCGGCGCCACGATCTCGCGATGGATCGGATGGACATGCTTGTCGGTGGGGAAGCGCAGCGACACGATCCGCACCGGCAGGCCGCGTTCTTCCAGCGCCCGGATCTCCTGGGCGATAAAGGTCTCCGACAGGCGCGGATAGCCTTTCAGCAGAAACAGGATGCTAGGTTGCGTCCGCCCAGATCCGGTTTGCCGGTCGGCAAAGGATGCGGTGGCGGGAGAAACGGGCAAGCGGGGCACGGTACTCAAGGCAGAAACTTGCGGCGGCCGGTCACTGCGCCTGCTGCGCGGCCAGCCGGCGGGGCTTGCCGATGGCGCCGCGCTGCGGGCGCCGCTTCGAGCGTTCCAGCGCCTGCTGCACGAGGCGATTGAGATTGGGCAGGCCGTCCAGCAGACCGGGCACCACCACCTCGCTCGGCAGGGCCTGCTGCGGCAATTGCCGCAAGGCCGTCGCCATGGCCCGCCAGGGCCGCGCGCCATCGTCTTCCAGCATCGAGCAAAGCCCCAGTTCCTTGGCCTTGGCAGCGCGCAGGTATTGTTCCTTGCGCGGCTTGGTGCGCGGCACGATCAGCGCCCGTTTGTCGAAGCTGAGGATTTCGCAGAAGGTATTGTAGCCGCCCATGGCAACGACGCCGATGGCGCGGTCCATCAGCGTCTCCATCTGGGCATCGAAGGTGATCGCCTCGACCTGCGGCAGCCGCGCGGCGCGGGCCAGAAATTCGGCCTGGCGCTCCGATTGCATGAAGGGGCCGAGCACCAGCAAGGCCGGATGCGGCATGCGCGGATCGTTCTCATAGGCCCGCAGGACCCAATCGATGATGTCCTCGCCATCGCCACCGCCGCCGGTCGTGACCAGCAGATACGGCGCTTCGATCTTCTGCAGCGGCGTCACCGGCGACGGCTCGCTCGGCAGGCTGCGCTGCAGATAGCCGGTATAGCTCATCTTATGCTGCACCGAGCGCGGCAGATCGATGCCTTCCAGCGGATCGCAGATCTGCGGCAGGCCATAGACCCAGATGGAATCATAAAGATCGCGCAAGGCCGGCACCGCGTTCTTGCGCTTCCATTCGGGCGCCAGGGAGGCCGGTTCATCCATCACATCGCGCAGGCCGAGCGTGAGATGGGTGCCGCGATCGCGTAGCATCTCCAGGGTCGGGCGCACTTCGCCGCGCAGGCCAAGCGGCTCCTTGTCGACGATGAAGATGTCGGGGTCGAAAATATCGGCGGTATGCTGAATGATCGAGCTGCGCAAAGCGAGGGTTTCGTCAATATCGATCAACAGGCTGAGCGGCGTGTAATCGCCGCTGCGCAGCTTGATCACGCCGGGGATGCGGATGAAATCGACCCGGGCGCGAAAATTGAAACTGCCGATGATCGGCGAGCCGGTCAGGATGATGACCGACATATCCTTGTTCTGATCGACCAGGGAATGGGCGATGGCCCGGCAGCGCCGCAGATGGCCCAGGCCGAAGCTGTCATGGCTGTAGATCAGGACGCGCGCATCACGCTCGCTCATCGCTTTCTCCGACACGCGCCATCCCCTGATGTCAAAGGAGGGCGGATTATGACATGTCCCCAAGCAAGCTGGAAAGGCCAAGATTTATCTTAACTCGATGGTCCAATTGGGGCGGAAAGGGTCTGCCAGCTTGACCACGAGCCGTCAATGGCGGGATCGAAACCGGCGGGTTTGATGCCTAGAGCGTGATCGCCTTTGACGAAGGCATTTACTTCCGTCAAAGACGTGAATCGCCCTCTATCTTATTGATGAGAGGCGGAATCACGTTTTAGACAAAATTGCGAAGCGATTCCGCCTAAAATGATCCGGCTCTAAGGCTGGTGTTTACAGAATGATCGAACCACCGCATCCTGGAGGTCTTAATCTCCAATGCTTGCCGCTGCGGGAGGCAGCGCCTATCCTTAAGCTAGGAACCCAGGCGCGGCCGGACAAGGCCGGCGAGAGGCGTGTGACGCTTCCGTTGCAGTCGGATCAATGATGGATCGCAATCTTTTTAAATATATCTGGCGCAATAGCTGGCGCGACCAATTAGCCATTCTGGCCATCGTGGCGATATCGCAGGTCTTCTATTTCATCTCCCTGGACCTGCCGAAACAGATCGTCAACAACGCCATCCAGGGCGCTGCCTTCAAGGGCAACCCGACCGCACCTTTTCTGCGGCTGACCCTGGGGCCCTATGACTGGCTTGGCCTGCCGAAGGTGACATTGTTCGATGGGTTCCAGCTCGACCGGGTGGATTACCTGATCGCGCTCTGCTGCAGTTTCCTGTTCTTCGTCGTGCTCAACGGTTGGCTGAAGCAACGGGTGCAGACCGAAAAAGGCCGCCTCGGCGAGCGCATGCTGCGTCGCCTGCGTTATGAATTGTTCGACCGGATCTTGCGTTTCCCCTTCAGCCATTTCCGCAAGGTCAAGCAGGCGGAAATCGCCACCATGATCAAGGATGAGGTGGAGCCGCTCGGCGGCTTCATCGGCGACGCCTTCATCCAGCCGGCCTTTCTCGGCGGAACGGCGCTGACCGCGCTCTATTTCCTGTTCACCCAGAGCATCTTCCTCGGCGGCGTCACCGTCGCCATCCTGGCCATCCAGGTCGTGGTCATTCCGCGCCTGCGGGTGAAGATCCTGCTGCTTGGCCGCGAGCGCCAGATCACCGCCCGGCAGCTCGCCGGCCGCATCGCCGAAGTGGTCGACGGCGCCCAGGAGGTGCATGTGCATGACACTTCGAATTACGAGCGCGCCGATATCGTCAATCGCCTGGGGCATATCTTCAAGATCCGCTTCGATCTTTATCAGCGGAAATTCTTTGTCAAATATCTCAACAACATGCTGGCCCAAACCACCCCCTTCCTGTTCTATCTGATCGGCGGTTATCTGGCGCTGATGGGGCGGTTCGATATCGGTAGCCTGGTGGCGGCGATCGGTGCCTATAAGGACCTGCCGAGCCCGATCAAGGAATTGATCGACTGGGACCAGCAGCGCCAGGACGTGCAGATCAAATACGATCAGGTGACGGAGCAGTTCTCGCCCACCGGCATGATGGATCGCACCAGGCAGGATGTCGGCGCCGAAGTCAGTCTGCCGGTGGCGCCGATCGACTTGCAGCATGTCGGCTATATCGATGAGAGCGGCGCGCGGCTGCTCGATGACGTGACCTTGACGCTGGCGTCGGATCGCAGCGTCGTGGCGATGGGCCATGGCAAGGAAGCCCTGGGCTTCACGCTGGCGCGGTTCGTCGACCCCACCACCGGATCGATGCGGATCGGTTCCTACGACGTCAAGGAACTGCCGGAGGCGGCCCTTGGCCGCTATCTCTCTTATGTCGGCGATGAAGCTTATCTCTTTCCGCAATCGATCCGTGAGAACATCACCTATGGCTTGAAACATCGGCCGGGAACGGTGAGCAGCAGCAATGAAGAATCGAACCGGCGGCGCGAATGGGAAATCGCCGAGGCGATGCGGGCCGGCAATCCGGTGCTCGACATCACGGCCGATTGGATCGATTACCAGGCCGCCGGCGTCACCGATACGGCGGGCTTGAGCGCGGCGATCACCGATCTGCTGGCGGTGGCCGAGTTCGATGGCGACGTCTATCATTTCGGCCTGCGCGGCTTCATCGATCCGACCGAGAGACCCGAACTCGCCCAGCAATTTCTGCTGGCGCGCCAGGCCATCGCCGAACGCCTCCGCCAGCCGGTGTATAGGGCGCTGGTCGAGCCTTTCGATCCCGAGCGCTACAATAAGAACCTGACCCTGGTCGAAAACATGCTGTTCGGCACGCCGACCAGCGGCACGGGTTTCGACTATGCGCGGCTGGTGGAAAGCCCGTTCCTGACGCAATTGCTCGACCGGCAAGGCCTGACCAATGATCTGCTGCGGATGGGCCAGCAGATCGCCGAGACCATGGTCGAACTCTTCGCCGACCTGCCGCCGGGCCATCCCTTCTTCGATCAGTTCAGCTTCATCGCCGCCGATGAATTGCCGGCCTATCAGCAGCTGGTACAGCGGCTGGACAAAGGCGGCCTGGGTGAAGCGACATTGCTCGACCGGCGCAAGCTGATCGGCCTCACCTTCCCTTATATTGAAGCGCGGCATCGCTTGAACCTGATCGATACGGCGATGGAAGAACGCCTGTTGAAGGCGCGCCGCGCGGTCTTCGATACCCTGCCGCCGGAGCTGCGCACCCGCATCGATTTCTATGATCCGGAACGCTACAACGCCGCCGCCTCGGTGCAGGATAACCTGCTGTTCGGCCGCCTGGTCTTCGGTCAGGCCCAGGCCCATACCAAGATCGGCAAACTGATTTCCGAGGTGATCGACAATCTCGGTTTGCGTGCCTATGTCATGCAGGTCGGGCTCGATTATCACATCGGCTCCGGCGGCAAGAAGCTGTCGACCCAGCAGCGGCAGAAAGTGGCGCTGCTGCGGGCCCTGATCAAGCATCCGCAGGTCCTGGTCCTGAACAACGCCTTTGCCTTGTTCGACCATGCGACACAGCATCGCCTGCTCGATCGCCTGCTCGCCTACCGCAAGGGCAAGGCGACGGTCTTGATGACGGATACCGCGAGCCTCGCCTGGTCCTGTGAGGATGCCGTCGTCTTCAAGGATGGACGCGTGCTGGAAGCCGGCGCGGTGGCCGAGCTCGACCAGCCGGGCAGCCTGTTGCGCGACCTGGCCGGCCCGTCACGGCAGCAGCGGGCGGAACAGGAGATCGGCGACACCACGCCGGTGCCGGCCACGGCATGAAGGTGTGGATGATTTTCGGCCGGTGAATTTTGATCGGTGAACTTCGGCGGTGTCATCAAGGCGTCGCCAAGCCTACTTACAAGCGGCGGAAGACCGTGCAGACGAAAAGAGGACGAGATGTTTGGGAACGGTATGTTTCGGAGCGACGGATTTTCGCATGATGGAGCGGCAAGATGAGCATCCATGACGATGTCGAAGCCCTGCGGCGCATTCCGCTATTTACCAAGGTTGAGCCGTCGAAGTTGAAACTCATGGCTTTCGCCAGCGAAAGGGCCAGCTATCAGCCCGGCGAAATACTGTTCAACCAAGGCGATCTTGCCGATGCCGCCTATATCATCCTGGACGGCACCGCCGATGTCATGGTGAACACGCCTAGCGGCCCGCTGAAAGTGGCGGAGATGGGGCGCGATGCTTTTGTCGGCGAGATCGGCATTCTCTGCGACATACCGCGTACCGCCACCATCATTGCCCGCGAGCCGCTGACGACATTGAAAATCACCAAAGAGCTGTTCTTCCGCATGATCACCGATTTTCCCTCGATCGCCATCGAGGTCATGCGGGTGCTGGCGCAGCGCCTGGAACATACGACAGAGCAATTACGCGATGCGGTTGCCGATCACGACTAGAGCATGGCCACGTTTTGTTGAATCGCGGGACATGCTCTATCTCCGTATTGTTTCGCATTTTCTTCATGCGAACCGGTGCCCACTTCGCTTGAAAATGCTCTAAAAGCAAGAACAAGAGAAAGAACCATTATCGATGAGTCGTCTGGACAGTTTCATCCGCCGCATGCAGGCACAGCGCTCCTGCCTGAACCATGCGGCCGACCTGGTGCGTGGATTACCGGGCCATGCGCTGGAATTCGGGCTCGGCAATGGCCGCACCTATGATCACCTGCGAAGCCTGCTGCCGGAGCGGAGCATCTATGTCTTCGACCGGCAGATCAATGCCCATCCCGATTGCATTCCGCCCGATGACCTGACGTTCCTCGGCGATTTCCGCGAGACCCTGCCGCAGGCGATTGCCCGGCTCGGCGCCGCATCGGTTCTGCTGCATGCCGATTGCGGCACCGGTGACGACGCCGCCAACCGCGCGCTCGCCGACGCCCTGACGCCAAGCTTCGTAGAGCTGGCCAAAAGCGGCGCCGTGCTGATCGCCGACCGCGAAATCAATGCCGCCGAATTCGACGCCCTGCCGCTGCCCGCCGATGTCGCGCCCGGGCGGTATTTCATGTATCGGCGGGTGTGAGTCGAGACGCAGGCATCGCCGCCCTTCCCGTTCTTGTGCGCTCGGTCGCCATTTGCTAGCGATGATCGATCGGTTTCCATTAGGGGCGATGCAATGACACCGGACCGGCCGGGTTTTTCAGCGGATGTCGATCGAAAACTAGCCGCCGGCATCCAGTCCGGGCTGTTGCGAGGGCTTCATGCAGTGCTCGTCAGCCAAGGCGGCAGCTTGATTCTCGAACGCTATGACGATGGCTTGGACCAGAATTGGGGCCAGCCGCTCGGGCATGTTTCTTTCGGACCCGATGTGCTCCATGACCTCCGCTCGGTGACCAAGAGTATCGTCGGACTGCTTTACGGGATTGCGCTTGATCGCGGGCTCGTGCCGTCAATGGAAGCGCCGCTGCTGCCACAGTTTCCCGAATATCCCGATCTTGCCGCCGATCCCCGGCGCATGGGCCTCAAAGTGGAACATGCGCTGACCATGACCATGGGGTTGGCCTGGGATGAGTCGCTTCCCTATACCGATCCCGCCAATAGCGAGATCGCGATGGAACTGGCAGGGGATCGATGCCGCTTCTCCCTGGACCGTCCGATCGTTGCCGAACCAGGCAGCCAATGGATTTATTCCGGCGGCTGTGTTGCGCTTGTCGGCGCGCTCATCGAGCGGGGTACCGGCAAGACCCTTCCGGCTTTCGCCCGCGAGGCTTTGTTCGACCCGCTCGGAATCACGTCATTCCAGTGGTCAGCAGGCAGGGATGGCGTAGCTTTGGCGGCATCCGGTTTGCGGCTGTGCAGCCGTGATCTTCTCCGCATCGGCGAAATGTTGATCGCCAAGGGCCGGTGGCGTGATCGCCGGATCATCTCGGAAAGCTGGCTCGCCGCCTCGTTCAAACCGGCGATTTCAACGGGCGATGGCTTGCATTACGGCCGCCTCTGGTTTCTCGGCGATGCCCCGGCGCCGGCATTCGGCGGCAACAGGCCGTGGATGGCCGGTTTCGGCAATGGCGGACAGCGGCTATGGCTGATGCCGGATGCCGGTCTCGCAGCAGTGATCTTCTCCGGCAATTACGACCAGCCGGATGCTTCGATTTCGCCGACCCGGGTGTGGCGGGAAATCGTGCTGGCCAACCTGCATGCAGCAGAGTTCCGCAAGTAGCCCACCGCCGGCCGCCTCATCCCAGCCCGGCGGCGAGGTCGACGCTTTTCTGCATGTCGAGGCGGCGGATCGAGGCGATCAGGGTCTTGACCACGGCAAGGACCGGGTCGCGGGCGGAATAAACGAGGCCGATCTGCGGCGCGGGCTGCGGGTTGACCAGGCGGCGCATGCTGAGATCGGGCAGGCCGTTGATCAGCGACAGGAAGCTGAGCGGCAGGATGGTGGCGATCGCGCTGCTGCGGGTATGGGCGATCAGCGAGATCGGCGAATTGGCCTCGATCTGGGCGCGTGGTTCCTGGCCGATGCTGCGGAAGACGCTGTCGATGATGCGGCGGTTCTGCATGTCGCGAGACAGCAGGCAAAGTGGCAAGGCGGCGGCTTCTTCCCATGTGACGGTCTGGGTATCGGCCTTGGCGAAGCGGCGCGACTGGATCAGGAAATAACTCTCATTATAGAGCGGACGGACCCGGACATTATCCAGCGGCTCGTTGTCGAGATAGGTGACGCCGGCTTCCAGCTCGAAGGTATCCAGGCCGCGCTGGATCTCCTTCGAGGTCAATGACCGGAGCAGGATATTGACCCCCGGATGCTGCCGGGCGAAGGGGCCGGTGATCAGCGAGGTGACCGGCAAGGCCGAGGGGATGACGCCGATCCGCAACTGGCCGGCCAGGCCCTGGCGGGCGAGGCTGAGATCCTGATGCAGCGCCTCGTAATCGGCGACGATCCGCTGGGCCCAGACCAGGATGGTCTGGCCATCCGGGGTGAAGCCGCGGAAGCGCTGGGCCCGTTCGACGATCGGTACCCCCATCTCGTCTTCCAGATGTCGGATTCCGGCAGAAAGTGTGGGCTGCGAGACGTTGCAGGCGATGGCGGCACGTCCGAAATGACGCTCGCGACCGAGCGCCACGAGGTATTGTAACTGCTTGATCAGCATGGATAATTTTCCCTACCCTTACGGGGGCTTGGATGACCCTCATACCCAGACCGACCGTTAATGTATCAGCCGCGCCATCGTGTAATAGAAAAGTCCTATCAATTAAGTGACAACTTCGATTTGACCTCAAGCCTTTAGTTGGTGATCGATGATCCTTAACGCGATGTTTGGACCGTTTTCAGACGGGGAGAGAAGGCCGTGACGACGCAAGCGTCCTGGAACCAGGACAGTGCGCGGCAGATTATTGCCGGCAAGAAGAAGTTGGATGGAGCGCTGTTGCCGATCCTGCATGCCCTGCAGGCGCATTTCGGCTATGTCGACGAGGCAGCGGTGCCGCTGATCGCCGACGAGCTCAATCTGAGCCGCGCCGAAGTGCATGGCGTGATCACCTTCTATCATGATTTCCGCCGGCATCCGGGCGGCCGCCATGTGGTCAAGGTCTGCCGGGCCGAGGCTTGCCAGGCGCTGGGCGCCGGTATGCTGGAACAGCATGCAAAGAAGAGCCTCGGCGTCGACTATCATGGCACCAGCAAGGATGGCAGCGTCAGCCTGGAACAGGTATTCTGTCTTGGCAATTGCGCTTGCGGTCCGTCGGTGATGATCGACGACAAGCTGCATGCCCGGGTCACGCCGCAACGTTTCGACAGCCTCATCGGTAAGCTGAAGGGAGGCCGCTGACATGGCGATCGATCTCTTCATTCCGATGGATGCCACCGCCCTGGCGCTGGGCGCCGACGAGGTGGTCGAGGCCATCCAGCAGGCCGCCAAGAAGGCCAAGGCGGATATCCGCATCACCCGCACCGGTTCGCGCGGCCTGTTCTGGCTGGAGCCGCTGGTGGAAGTGGCGACGCCGGAAGGCCGCATCGCCTATGGTCCGGTGACGCCGGAAGATGTCGATGGCCTGTTCGCTGCCGGCTTCCTGCAGGGCGGCAAACATGACCTGCGCATCGGCAAGCCGGAAGACCTGCCGTATCTGAAGCAGCAGCACCGCGTCACCTTTGCCCGCTGCGGCATTACCGATCCGGTCTCCATTCCCGATTATCTCGCCCATGGCGGCTATAAGGGCCTGAAGAACGCGCTCGGCATGGAACGCGCCGATATCGTCAAGGCGGTGGCCGATTCTGGCCTGCGCGGCCGTGGCGGCGCCGGCTTCCCGACCGGCATCAAGTGGCAGACCGTGCTGAAGGCCGAGGCCGATCAGAAATACATCGTCTGCAACGCCGATGAAGGCGATAGCGGCACCTTCGCCGACCGCATGATCATGGAAGGCGATCCCTTCCTGCTGATCGAGGGCATGACCATCGCCGGCCTGGCGGTGGGCGCCACCAAGGGCTTCGTCTATATCCGCAGCGAATATCCCCATGCCTTCGCCCAGATGAACCGGGCGATCGAGGCGGCCAAGCTGGCCGGCTATCTGGGTGACAACATCCAGGGCAGCGGCAAGGCGTTCCATCTGGAAACCCGGCTCGGCGCCGGCGCCTATATCTGCGGCGAAGAAACCTCGCTGCTGGACAGCCTGGAAGGCAAGCGCGGCATGGTGCGGGCAAAGCCGCCCCTGCCCGCCATCAAGGGCCTGTTCGGCAAGCCGACCATCATCAACAACCTGCTGTCTTTCGCGGCCGTGCCGACGATCCTGGACCAGGGCGCCGATTATTACCGTGACTTCGGCATGGGCCGCTCGCGCGGCACGATGCCGCTGCAGCTTGCCGGCAATGTCAAATATGGCGGCCTGATCGAGCTGGCTTTCGGCGTTACCTTGCGGGAAGTCATCGAAGCGTTCGGCGGCGGCACGCTCAGCGGCCGGCCGATCAAGGCGATGCAGGTGGGCGGCCCGCTCGGCTCCTACCTGCCCTATAGCCTGATCGATACCCAGATCGATTACGAAGCGATGGCGGCGGCCGGCGGCATGCTGGGCCATGGCGGCATCGTCGTCTTCGACGACACGGTCGATATGGGTGCCCAGGCGCGCTTCGCGATGGAATTCTGCGCGGTGGAATCCTGCGGCAAATGCACGCCCTGCCGGATCGGTTCAACCCGCGGCGTCGAGGTGATCGACCGGATTCTCGCTGGAATCGACCGGCAGAAGAACTTAAATCTGCTCGATGATCTGTGCGATACCATGCGGGACGGGTCGCTTTGCGCCCTGGGCGGGCTGACGCATATGCCGGTTCAGAGCGCGGTGAAGCATTTCGGCGCCGATTTCAACCGGCCGCCCGGCGCCGCCGCGCCGCGCCAGGCCGCCGAATGAGGCCGCCACAGATGCCAGCCTTCATTACGGTTACAACCGCCGCAGTCACAACTACCGTCGGACGGAAGGGTTCATCATGCTGATCAAGGAAATCGATTACGGGACGCCGGCCCCGGAACAACCGCGCATGTGCGGCAGCAGCAAATGCAGCTGCGCCGCCGGCGTGACGCCGGAAGTGCATGCCGATACGCCGATGGTGACGCTGGAGATCGACGGCAACAGCGTGACGGTGCCCCAGGGCACCTCGATCATGCGGGCGGCGATGCAGATGGGCACCCAGATCCCGAAGCTCTGCGCCACCGACAGCCTGGAGGCGTTCGGCTCCTGCCGGCTTTGCGTGGTCGAGATCGAGGGCCGCCGCGGCACCCCGGCTTCCTGCACCACGCCGGTCGAGGCGGGGCTCAAGGTCTGGACCCAGACCGGCAAGCTCGCCAAGCTGCGCCGCAATGTGATGGAGCTTTACATCTCCGACCACCCGCTGGACTGCCTGACCTGCGCGGCGAATGGTGACTGCGAGCTGCAGGATATGGCGGGCGCGGTCGGCCTGCGCGAAGTGCGCTACGGCTTCGACGGCGCCAACCACTTCGACAAGGCGAAGGACCAGTCGAATCCCTATTTCACCTTCGATCCCACCAAGTGCATCGTCTGTTCGCGCTGTGTGCGGGCCTGCGAGGAAGTCCAGGGCACCTTCGCGCTGACCATCGACGGCCGTGGCTTCGCCTCCATGGTGTCGCCGAGCGAAGCGCAGCCTTTCCTTGAGTCCGAATGCGTCTCCTGCGGCGCCTGCGTCCAGGCCTGCCCGACCGCGACGCTGATGGAAAACTCCATCATCGAAGCCGGCCAGCCGGAGCACAGCGTCGTCACCACCTGCGCCTATTGCGGCGTCGGCTGCTCCTTCAAGGCGGAAATGCGCGGCGATGAGGTCGTGCGCATGATGCCCTACAAGGACGGCAAGGCCAATCACGGCCATTCCTGCGTCAAGGGCCGTTTCGCCTGGGGCTATACGACCCATAAGGACCGCATCACCAAGCCGATGATCCGGGCCAAGATCACCGATCCCTGGAAGGAAGTGAGCTGGGAAGAGGCGATCAATCACGCCGCCAGCGAATTCAAGCGCATCCAGAAGAAATACGGCCGCACCTCGGTCGGCGGCATCACCTCCTCTCGCTGCACCAATGAAGAAACCTATCTGGTGCAGAAGCTGATCCGCGCCGCCTTCGGTACCAACAATGTCGATACCTGCGCCCGGGTCTGCCATTCGCCGACCGGCTACGGCCTCGCCACCACGCTCGGCACTTCGGCCGGGACCCAGGACTTCGATTCTGTCGAGGAAGCCGATGTCATCATGGTGATGGGCGCCAATCCGACCGATGCCCATCCGGTTTTCGGCAGCCGCATGAAGCGGCGCCTGCGGGAAGGCGCAAAGCTGATCGTCATCGATCCGCGCCGCATCGATCTGGTCAAGAACCCGCATATCGCGGCGGATTACCATTTGGCGCTGCGGCCGGGCACGAATACGGCGATGCTCAACGCCTTTGCCCATGTGATCGTCACCGAAGGCCTGGTGGATGAGGACTATGTCCGCGAACGCTGCGACCTCGCGGAATTCGACCGCTGGCGCGCTTTCGCCGCCGATCCGAAGAATTCGCCGGAAGCGGTGGAAGGCTTCACCGGGGTGAAGGCCGCCGATGTGCGGGCCGCCGCGCGTCTCTATGCGACCGGCGGCAATGCGGCGATCTATTACGGCCTCGGCGTCACCGAGCACAGCCAGGGATCGACCACGGTCATGGGCATGGCCAATATCGCCATGGCGACCGGCAATATCGGCCATAACGGCGCTGGCATCAATCCGCTGCGCGGCCAGAACAATGTCCAGGGTTCCTGCGACATGGGTTCGTTCCCGCATGAGCTGACCGGCTACCGCCATCTCTCGACCGATGCGGTGCGCCAGCAGTTCGAAAAGGATTGGGGCGTGACGCTGGATCCGGAGCCGGGCCTGCGCATTCCCAACATGCTGGATGCCGCCATCGACGGCACCTTCATGGGCATCTATATCCAGGGTGAGGACATCGCCCAGTCTGACCCGAACATCCAGCACGTGATCGCCGGCCTGAGCGCCATGGAATGCGTCGTCATCCAGGACATCTTCCTGAACGAGACGGCGAATTACGCCCATGTGTTCCTGCCGGGCTCGACCTTCCTGGAAAAGGACGGCACCTTCACCAATGCCGAGCGGCGCATCAACCTGGTTCGCCGCGCGGTCAAGCCGAAGGCCGGCTATGCCGATTGGGAAGTGACGATGTTGCTGTCCAATGCCCTCGGCTATCCGATGAACTACACGCATCCGTCGGAGATCATGGATGAGATCGCCCGCCTGACGCCGACCTTCCAGAATGTCTCCTTCGAGCTCCTGGAAAAGAGCCCGGTGCAGTGGCCCTGCAACGACAAGGCGCCGGAAGGCACGCCGATCATGCATATGAACGGCTTCGTCCGCGGCAAGGGCCGGTTCATGATCACCGAATATATCCCGACCGAGGAAAAGGTCGGGCCGCGCTTCCCGCTGCTGCTCACCACCGGCCGCATCCTGGCGCACTACAATGTCGGCGCCCAGACACGCCGGACCGACAATGTGGCCTGGCATCCGGAGGACGTGCTGGAAATGCACCCGCACGATGCCGAGGATCGCGGCATCCATGACGGCGATACCGTCTCGATCGCCAGCCGGGTCGGCGAAACGACTTTGCGGGTCAAGGTTTCCGACCGTATGCAGCCGGGCGTGGTCTATACCACGTTCCACCATTTCGGCACCGGCGCCAATGTCATCACCACCGACTATTCCGACTGGGCGACCAACTGCCCGGAATACAAGGTGACGGCGGTGCAGGTGCGGCCGACCAACCGGCCGTCGGAATGGCAATCGCAGTACTACAAGCAGCGCGAAGCGACGCGCCGCATCGAAGCCACGGCGGCCGAATAGGCCGCCGCGGATATTTTTCGGAGAATCTTCGCGTGACGATCTCAGCCGACAAGCAGGCAAAGTCCGTGCGGCGCACCGATCCGAGCGGGGCGTTGCCGCAGGGACTGCAACGCCTCGATCTCGTTCGGGTCGACCGCGACGGCAGCCGCCATCAGATCGACCGCGTGGTCCCGGACGAAGTGCCGGTGGCGCTGGTCTATAACGGCATCAGCCATGCCGTCATGATGGCGACGCCGCTGGATCTGGAAGACTTCGCCCTCGGCTTTTCGCTGTCGGAAGGCATCATCGGCGATGCGGCCGAGCTCTTGGATATCGAGAGCGGCCCGGCCGGCGAAGGCATGGAAGTGCGGCTGGACATCACCGGCCGGGCCTTCACCGCCCTTAAGGAACGGCGGCGCAATCTGACGGGCCGGACCGGCTGCGGCATCTGCGGCGTCGACAGCATCGACCAGGCGGTGCGCGACCTGCCGAGGCTCGCCAATGACCGGCATTTTTCGGCCGCTGCCATCTTCCGGGCGCTGGATCAATTGCCGGCCTTGCAGGTGCTCAACCGGGAATCCCGGACGCTGCACGCCGCCGGCTTTTGCGATGCCGAGGGCAATGTCCAGATCGTGCGGGAGGATGTCGGCCGCCATAACGCGCTCGACAAGCTGATCGGCGCCCTGCGACGACAAAAAATCGACGTGGCGACCGGCTTCGGTGTCATCACCAGCCGGTGTTCCAGCGAGATGGTGCAGAAGGCCGTGGCAATAGGCCTGCCGATGCTGGTCGCGGTTTCAGCGCCGACCGGTCTCGCCCAGGAGCTGGCCGATCGCTATGGCCTTACGCTGATCGCTTTGGCGCGCAGCGACAGCCTGATCATCGTCAGCGAAGGCTGGCGGCTTAGTTAACCAATTCGATGTTTCGGGAGTGGCACGGTGAGTAACAGTATGGAAACCCTGATCCGGATGGCCAATCAGATCGGCGATTTCTTCAATTCCTATTCGGAAGTGGAAGCCGTGCCGGAGATCGCCATCCATATCCGCAAATTCTGGGATCCGCGCATGCGCAAGGCGATCATGGCCCATATCGCCGATCATCAGGGCGAGGGCCTGAAGCCGCGGGTGCTGCAGGCGCTGAAGTCGATGCCGAGCTAAACGCCGCGCTGCCAAGTTGGTCCACGAAGTTGTGATTGCGCCGCCATCTCGCGATGGCGGCGTTGCTTATTCAGCGGCATTTCAGCCGGTATCGCACGGTAAAAGCTCGATAAAACGATGACGGGCGGCTTCCCTGCGTCCCGGCCGGCATTTGTTCACTTTTTCTTGTATCCCGTGTTTCCACCAACTAGTCACAGGAAAATCACGCGCGCTTCGTTAGATGTATTAGGAGGGCAGGTCAGATGCCCTTGCTAAACGGTTTTTCTGCGAGGACAGGAACCATGAAACCGATCAAGACGAAGCTCACGCGACATTTCTCGGCCAGCCGGTTGATTCTCGGCGGGCTCTTCGCCGCGGGTATTGCGCTGGCTGCTTCGTCAGCTTCTGCCGATAACTGGAAACACGGTTATCACGACAATGGCCGCGGTCATTCTCGCGCATACTATAATCAACGGCCGAGCGTCGTTTATGTCCAGCCGAGGCGCGTCTATGTCCAGCCCCGCCCCGTGATCATCGCCCCGCGGCCGGTCGTAGTGGCGCCGGCGCCAGTCTATGTTGCACCGGAACCGGTCTATGTCGAACCGCAGCCGATCTATGCTGCGCCGTCGGTGAATGTGGTGATCCCGCTGCACTTCTAAGCGACAGAAACGCCCCTAGAGCCTTTCCGCATTTCTTGAATCGCGGAAAGGCTCTATCTCTTTATGATATCGCATTTCTTCACGCGAACCGGTGTCCCACGTCGCTCGAAAAAAAATGCTCTAGCGCCGCTGCCCGGTGGTCATGCTCTGAAACACGCCGTCGCGGAAGATCAAAGCATGCAGCAGGGCGGCGGCGAAATGCGCCAGGATGAGAGCGAAGAGCAATAGCGCCAAAACAGTATGGGTTTGCCGTAAAAGGGCGTAGAGCATAGCGTCATGCGGCAGGATCGCCGGCAGGTGCAAGGCGCCGTAAAGCACGACGGGATTGCCCGCCGCCGAGAGCATCGCCCAGCCGATCAGCGGCAAAACAATCATCAGCACATAAAGCAGGATATGCGAGGCATGCGCCACCCAGCGCTGCCAGGCGGGCATCTCCGCCGGCAAAGCGGGCGGCGGGTTGATCAGCCGGTTGATCAGGCGGATGACCGCCAGGACCAGGATCAGGATGCCGAGCGGTTTGTGGATCGAGACCAGCCAGTGATAATCGGTCACCGAAGCCACCATGCCGATGCCGATGAAAAGCATGGCCAGGATGAGAATCGCCATGAGCCAATGCAGCAGGCGCGAGAAGACGGGAAAGGGCTGATGCTGGCTCATCTCACGGCTCCTTCGCGGCATTGTCGATCTGGACTGCGCTGGGCGTCTTGTCTTCGCCGGCGCGCCGTGTGAAAGACCGGGAATAGACCGCCGAGCGGGCGCTGAGCAGCGGATCGTCGGAGGCTTCGATGCCGTTCGGCAAAACCAGCGGATCGAAATTGATGTCGCGGCAATTGCCGTCGGCCTCGCTCGCGATGTGATCGATGGTGAGCGTGCCGACATCGACCTTTTCCCGGTCATCGGGCCAGATGACGGTCGCATCATTGGTGGGGTCGTCGGCCTGGCCGATGGTGACGATCAGGTGCCATTGCACCGGACCTTGCTTCAGCCGCGCCGCCAGGCCGTCGAACAGATAGTTCTTATCGCCGGCAGCAGATTGCTCGGGATTTTGCGCCACGAAGGGATCGACCGCGGCCATGGTCCAGCGCACCGGTGTGACGGTGCCGGCTTCGTTCACGAAGCGGAAAGCATCGAGGCTGTTATAGCTGGCATCGGCGAAGCCGGAGGAGAACGGCTTGGCCCCGATCGCCTTCAGGGCCTGGGCGGTTTTGGGATGGTTGTCGACGAAGGCCTTCAGTTTCGCCGGATCCGGTTTACCGGTCGCCGGATCGGGCATCGCCGCTTGCATCTGCTCATAGAAATCCGTCGGCGTCGGGAAAGGAAAGACCGGTATGTCGTTCATGCCGGTGCGCCATTCCTCGCCATTGGCGGGGCGGAAGCTCAGCGCCATGCTGCGGACCGCTTTCGGCCCGTCAGCCATCATCGGCATGCCGCCGGCCAGGGCGAAACGGCCGGTCACCGGTGTGGTGCCCGGCTGGAAGATCACGCTTTTCGACAGGCGCACGCCCTGCCCGTTGCTGGCGAAACTGCCGGCGATGCAGACGCCTTTGGCGTGATTGCGGCGGAACCCGGGATGGATGCCATTGGCCTGCTGGAAGCCGTTGACGAAACTGGCCGGCGTCACCTTATCCGGCGACAGCCAGCCGGCGACGGCGGCGAAACAAAGTGCGCTGGCACCGATGATGATGCCGATGCCGACCAGCCGGCGCAGCATTTTTCCTTGACGAAGCACGGCGAGATCATAGGGAGAGGATTTGTCGGGCGGCATCCTGAGCTCCACACGGTTTGGAGGGGCGGTTGGAGGGGACGACCGAAGGCGGTCAAAGGTAAGACATCCCAGATGCCACTTTATTCCGCGCCTTCGTCGCTGCCCAGCTAATCCCTTAATCGCCGCTCCGCCAGCCCGTTAGTCGATATCGACCACCACCCCCACATGGTCGGAGGGCTGGGTCCAGCTGCGCATCTCGCGCAGGATCCTCGTCGCCTTGACGCGCGGCATCATCGCCGGCGTGGTCCAGACGTGATCGAGGCGGCGGCCGCGATCGTTCTTTTCCCAATCCGGCGAGCGATAGCTCCACCAGGAATAAAGCTTGGTCGGTTCCGGCATGAAATGACGGATCGGGTCCTGCCAATGACCGGCAAGCTGCATCGCCGCCAGCTTCTCCACCTCGATCGGCGTATGGCTGACGATCTTCAGGAGTTGCTTATGGGACCAGACGTCGTGTTCCAGCGGCGCGACATTGAGATCGCCCACCATGATCGCCTTGCGGGTCTTTTTCTGGCCGGCGAACCAGTCCTTCATCTCGTCGAGGAACTGCAGCTTATGAGCGAATTTGACGTTCTGCTCCGGATCAGGAATGTCGCCGCCGGCCGGGATATAGAAATTGTGCAGCTCAACATCGCCGCCGAGCACGACGACGCCATGGCGTGAATCCGCCTTCTTGCACCAGTCCTGGGGATCGCGCGCCTTGAACGGCAGCTTGGAGAGGATGGCAACGCCGTTATAGCCCTTCATGCCGTGGCGCAGGACATGGGGAAAGCCCAAAGCCTGTACGTCCTCCATGGGAAATTCGCTGTCCTGGACCTTGATCTCCTGCAGGCAGACGACATCCGGCTGTTCGGCCTGTACCAGGCGGCGCAGCAGATCCATCCGCAGGCGGAGCGAATTGATGTTCCAGGTAACGAGACGCATTTGATTTTCCCACTTCAGTCACGACGCCCCTTCTTACCGGCAAACGGGATCTCATGAAAGCCGCCAGTGCCGGTAAAAACAGCGCCTTCATCGGTATCGATCGGGCCTTGGCGATAGGGCTCGGCGGTGATTCACGAATTCTTTCCGAATTCGCGTCAGGCTATGCCGAGATCCGGCAAATCGCCGGATCACCGCTCCGCTGCAGGACCGATAAAATGACCCAGTTTTCTTCCCGCTCGAACCGTCGCCAAGCCCGCGCCGTCGCTGCCAGTCGTGCTTCGCTCAGCATGATCGATATGCTGGCGCTGGGCGCGCTGAGCATCGCAACGATCATCATGCTGCTGGCTCTCTGAAGGGTTCCGGAAAACAGAACGCCCGGCCAGGGGAAGACCGGGCGTTCCTTCTCCTTTCGGAGGCCAATCGCGGTGGGGGAGACCGCTAATTGGCGACCACAACCATTGCAGTCGCGGCCTTACTGTCTAATCATTTGGGCATGTCGTGCCGCTTTTCAACGGCCAAAACTGCATGATCACGCATATCTGAACGAGGCCCGCCGCATATCTCGGGCAGTATATTGCGCCACACTTTTTCCGGGACTCACAGCGTTATGAGTCGGTCGAAAAATTACGCGGCAGGCCGGCGTGTTGCGCGACGTTGTTGAGCATATTCCCGAGCCGCGTCGCCGAACGCTTTGAACAGTTTCATTGAATCGGGATTTTCCGTCGCCTTGTATTCAGGATGCCATTGCGTGCCGATGGCGAAGCCGGGGTGGTCCTTCAAGCTGACCGCCTCGATGACGCCGTCATCCGCCTGACCTTCGATCACCAGCCCATCGGCCAGGCGATCAATCCCTTGCCAATGCACCGTATTGACCATGGTCTTGGCCTTGCCGAGGATCTCTGCGAACTGGCCGCCTGGCGTGAAGCTGACATTGTGCCGGGCCTGATAGATCGCATCGTAATCGGCATCATGGGGTGCCCGGTGATCGGCATGGCCGGGCACGTCGTGGATATGGGTATTGAGCGTGCCGCCAAGCGCGACGTTCAGCTCCTGGAAGCCGCGGCAGATGCAGAAGACCGGCATTTTCCGGGCAAGCGCCGCCTTGACCAGCGGCAGCGTAACGGCGTCACGGCCGGGATCCTGCGGGCTGTCGGGACGGTCCGGCGCGCCGCCATAGAGGCCGACAGCGATATTGGAGGGGCTGCCGGTGAACAGGACCCCATCCACGTGATCGAGCAGCGCCTCGACCGGCAGGACCGGGCCCAGGGCCGGGAAGGACAAGGGATAGCCCCCGGCCGCCTCGATCACCGCGCGCAGGTATTTGTCGCCGACCGTGTGGTAGTTCTGGCCGTCGATGAACTTGATGCACATCGGCACGGCAATGATCGGCGCATCCGCCGGCAGCTGGATGGCGGAAAGTGCAACAGGACTTGATGCTTGTTTTGTCGACATGATGTCACGCGGCCTCAGGATTCCACAAAAGCTGGTAATACCAAGACAGTAAGCATCCCTCGCCCGCTTTCCAAGACGCAGCCTTGCAGCCCCGCCATCGCAGGATTGCGGGGCATCCGCAGGCCATGCCCGCGGCCCGCAAGCTTAGCCGGATGGGAGCAGGGTCAGTTACGCCTGCTTTTGCGCTTCGGGGTGGCAAAGAGCTCGTTGGCGAGATCGACGCCGAACCGGGCGTCATAAAGGCCGACCCGGACTTCCTGGTTCTTCTTGTCGATGATGGTCCACTGGCGCAGCTCCAGCGGCCGGTCGCCGAATTCCAGCAGCACGCTGCCGGCATCCGGTTCATCGGTCTGGACGATGCCGATCTCGAAGGCGCCGGGGGCGCGTTTGAAGGAGGTGATGGTGACATCGCCGCCCAATTCGACCTTGTCCTTCAGCAGGAACCACATCGGCGAGAGCGACAGCGGCACTTGGTCGAGATTGTTCAGCTCGCCGTCATAATAGCTGAGGGCGATGCCGTCGGCGACCAGCAGGATCTTGTTCGGCGGGTCGTATTCGACCCGCAGCCGGCCCGGCCGGCGCAGATAGATCTTGCCGAAAGCCAGGCCCTGGGACGGCGAATATTGCTGGAAACGCGCTTCGACCGAATGGAGGTTGTTGAGGTAATCCTCGATCCGGGCGACATCCTGCTTGTCCTGGGCGCTGAGGGCGACGGGCTGCGGCTTCTTGGCCCAGGCCACCGGCAAGGCGGTGCCGCTTGCGGCAAGGCTGCCGACCGCCGCTGCGGTCAATTGCAGGTAACGGCGACGGCTGATCTCAAATCTGCTCACAATCAAATCCTAATTCACAAACCGCTCCTGGGCGGCACTGGATCCGGCTCAATCGGCCTCGATATTGCGGGCCAGAACCTCGCGCTTGCCGACATGGTTGGCCGAGCTGACGACCCCTTCCTTTTCCATCCGCTCGATCAGCCTGGCGGCACGGTTATAGCCGATCTGCAGGTGACGCTGGACGAAACTGGTGGAAGCCTTCCGCTCGCGGCAGACCAGAGCCACTGCCTGATCATATAGGTCGTCGCCCGAACCGCCGCCAGCCGGCGCGACCATTTCGTCGCCATCCAGCCCTTCCTCTTCGGCGGTGACCTCCTCGATATAGGCCGGCTCGCCCTGTTCCTTGAGGAACTGGACGATACTTTCGACCTCGCGGTCCGACACGAACGGACCATGAACACGGGTGACCCGGCCGCCATTCGCCATATAGAGCATGTCGCCCTGGCCGAGCAGCTGCTCGGCACCGGTCTCGCCGAGGATGGTACGGCTGTCGATCTTGGTGGTGACGTGAAAGCTGACCCGGGTCGGGAAGTTCGCCTTGATGGTGCCGGTGATGACATCGACCGAGGGGCGCTGGGTCGCCATGACGATGTGAATGCCGGCGGCCCGGGCCATCTGCGCCAGACGCTGGATCGCCGCTTCGATATCCTTGCCGGCGACCAGCATGAGATCGGCCATTTCGTCGACCACCACGACGATGAAGGGCAGCGGATTGAGATCGAACGGCTCTTCCTCGTAGATCGGCTTGCCGGTCTCGGGATCGAAGCCGGTCTGCACCCGGCGGGTCAGTTCCTCGCCGGCCTTGCGGGCCTGTTCCAGGCGCTGGTTGTAGCCGTCGATGTTGCGCACGCCGAGCTTCGACATGGAGCGGTAGCGGTTTTCCATTTCCCGAACCACCCATTTCAGGGCGACCACGGCCTTGCGCGGCTCGGTGACGACCGGCGAGAGGAGATGCGGGATGCCGTCATAGACGGACAGCTCCAGCATCTTCGGATCGATCATGATGAACTTGCACTGATCGGGGGTAAGCCGATAGAGCAGCGACAGGATCATGGTGTTGATGGCGACCGACTTGCCTGAACCGGTGGTGCCGGCGATCAGCAAATGGGGCATGCGGGCGAGATCGACCACGATCGGCGCGCCGCCGATATCCTTGCCGAGGACCAAGGCCAGCTTGGCCTGGGTCGATTGATAGCTGTCATCCTCGAGGAGCTCGCGCAACGCGACGGTTTCGCGCTGGCGGTTCGGCAATTCGATGCCGATCACGCTGCGGCCCGGCACCACCGCGATGCGGACCGAGACCGCGCTCATCGAGCGGGCGACGTCGTCGGCGAGGCTGACCACGCGGCTGGTCTTGGTGCCGGGAGCCGGTTCGAGTTCGTACAGCGTCACCACCGGGCCGGGACGGACCTTGACGATCTCGCCTTTGACGCCGAAATCCTCCAGCACGGTTTCCAGCAGCCGGGCGTTCTTCTCCAGGCTTTCCTCATTGATCTTCTGCACGGCGGCATTGGCGGTCGCCCGGGCCAGGAGATCGTGCGGCGGCAATTCGAAATCGCCCTCCTCAAGCGCCAGGCTCGGCTGCACCGAACCACGCTTGGTCGGCTTGGCGGGCGCCTTCTCGCGGGCCGCCGGCGGCGCCACCAGCGCGCGGGTCCGGGCGGAAGGCTGGGAGAGCGAGGGCTCCATGGCCGGCGCGTCATCCGGGTAATCCGTGTCCATCGGCGATGCGCCAGCCAGACGCTGGCCGCGGCGATAGGCCCGCTCGCCGTCTTCTTCCTCGACGAAATGCGGTTCCTCGCGATGCGGCGCATTGCTCTCGCCGCCCAGCAAGGCACGTCCGGCGGCGGCCAGACGATGGCGCCAGCCGCCGCGCGGCGGCTGATGCTGGGGGATATCGTCGTCGTCCATCACATCGTCGTCGGGGTCATCGGCATAACGATCGCCGACCCCGCGATGGCCAGTCCCACGATGACCGGGCGCCAGATTGCGGCGGCCGCGCTCAATCACCAGCCCGACCTGACGCCCGGCGCTGGCCACGTTGCGGCCGAAGCGCAGATAGCTGTGGATGCCGATGCCGAGGGCGAAATAGAGCGTTACCAGCGCCAGGACGAGCCCGATGATCGCCGGCAGGGCTAAGGCCGAGCCAAGAACCGGCGGGACGCCGAGCGCCGCCAGCAGGCCGGCAAAACCGCCCAGCCGGTCGATCGCCTGCCCTGCCCCGACTGCACCGGCCTGGCTGGCCCGGGCCGCGGCCTGGTCATCCGGCGCGTCGCTGTTGAGGCCGGCCGAGCCGCTGAGCAGCAGATGGCCGGCAAAACCGCCATAACCGGCGGTCCAGGGCCAGGGTGCGGGAGTCACGGTGATGACGGCGCCGGTGGTGGTGGCATCGGCCGCCTTGCCGGCGGCGGGCTTGGCGGTGGCGACCGGTCCGCTGCTCGGCAGGCCGGCAGCAGCCAGCGCCAGCAGCAAGGTGGCGATCGGCACCAGGGTCAGGCGCAGCCACCAGCGCGGCAGTGCCCGGTCGCGGATCAGCCGCCAGCCCCAGGCCAAAGGTGCGGCCACCAAGGCGATGACGCCGAGCCCGACGCCCTGGAGCGAGAAATCGGCGATATAGGCCCCGACCGGGCCCATCAGATTCTTGGTCGGCTGGTCGACGGCGCGATTGAAGCTGGGATCGCCGGACGAGGCGGTCAGCAGCGCCAGCAGCAGGGCAAGGCCGAGGATGATCAATGCGCCGCCGCCCGCCTCCGCCAGCCGCCGCTGCAGAAAGCCCCAGAAACCGCCGCTCATACCGGCAGGCTGCATGGACCGCGATTGCGCGTGATCCGTCATCAAACTTCCTTTCGTCCGTCCACGGCCGGAAACAGGGTCCATACCCATTCCGGCCGTTCCTCATGTCATCGGCCTTACAGGCGTGTCATTCGCCCGCCTGCCGATGCCCGCTTTCAGCCAGGAGATCGGCCAGCACCGCAGCCAAACGCTTGAGCACCGGCTCCATATCCGCGGGTTCATAAACCAGCGCGACCCGGATGTAACGCTGGCCCGGATTGTCGCCGGCGGCATCAGGCCGCGCCATATAGCCGCCCGGCAGGACCTTGATCGCTGCCCGGCGCCAGAGTTCCACGGCGGCTTTCTCACCATCGCCGACATCAAGCCAGAGGAAGAAGCCGCCGGCCGACCGCACTTCGCCGAAAAGCGGCCCCAGGATCTCCTGGGCCAAGGCGAAATTGTGCTGATAGCGGCTGCGATTGGCGACCACATGGTCTTCGTCGCGCCACAAAGCGGTGGCGGCGGCGAGGATCGGGTAAGGTTGGGCAACGCCGCCGAAATTGACCAGCTGGGCCTGGCGCCGGATCAGGGCGGCATCGCCGGCGACAAAGCCGGAGCGCAAGCCGGCGCCGCTGGAGCGTTTCGACAGCGAATGGAAGACCAGCAGGCGGTCGAGGCTGCCGCCGAAATCCCGGGCGGCGCTGAGAGTGCCCGGCGGCGGCGCATCGAGATAGATCTCGGCATAGCATTCGTCGCTGGCCAGCACGAAATCGTGCCGGCGGGCCAGGTCGAGCCAGGCTTTGAGGTAGGCGAGATCGGCTACCGTGCCTTGCGGATTGGCCGGCGAGCAGAGATAGGCCAAGGCGGTGCGCTTGAGGATCGCCGGCGGAATATCGGCAATCACCGGCAGGAAGTTGGTTTCCGCCCGTGCCGGCAGGAAATAGGGCTCGGCCCCGGCCGCCGCGGCGGCACCGGCATAGACGTGATAGAACGGATTGGGCATCAGCACGACCGGCCGTTCGCCACCGGTATATTCCGGCACGGCGGAGAGTGCGATGTGGAACAGCGCCTCGCGGGTGCCGGCGACCGGCAGGATATGCTGGTCGGTCTGCAGCATGCCGGCGGGCAGGCCATAGCGCCGGTCGGTCCAATCCTTCACCGCCTGGCGGAAGGCGTCGTTGCCATTGGCCTGAGGGTATTTGCCCCAGGTGCCGGCCTCGGCGGCGATGATCTCGGCGACGAAGCCCGGCGGGGCGAATTGCGGCTCGCCGACCGATAACAGAAACGGCGTATTCCCGCCGCCCGGCGTTACGTTTTCCAGCAATTTATTGAGCCGCGTGAAGGGGTGAAACTTCATCAGCGACTCGAGTCGGTCCAAGCCCATCATTCCCCCGCTGTCCGAGTCGCGACGATCCGCGCAAGAATCTCCAACGATTCCATAGAGCGACTCGGGCGCAGACTTCAGAACAAAACCAAAACAGCAGTAATGTATTAAGAAATAGGTCTCAACAGATTGTATTTGCTTATTTTCTGGCCCACAAGCCCGTTCTATTTCGCGGTCTGCAATCGTTCCGATTAAGTTCCGCGCCGATTTTGCCACCAAAAGGTGACGGAATTTGCGTATCCAGATGACAAAGACAAGGCGGCTCCCGCTGCCGGGGCCGCCCTATCCAGCGTGCTTACCTATCCAGCGTGCTTATTTGTGATGCGAGGTCTTGAGAAACTGCCGCAGGCGTTCCGAGGACGGATTGGCGAAGACTTCCTTGGGATTGCCCTGTTCCTCGATCCGGCCTTGATGCAGGAAGATCACGTTATTGGCGACCTCGCGGGCAAAGCCCATTTCGTGGGTCACCACCATCATGGTGCGGCCTTCCTCGGCCAACTGGCGCATAACGCGCAGCACCTCGCCGACCAGTTCGGGATCGAGCGCGGAGGTCGGCTCGTCGAACAGCATGACCTTGGGCTCCATCGCCAAAGCGCGGGCGATGGCGGCGCGCTGCTGCTGGCCGCCGGAAAGATGGCTGGGATAGTGGTTGCGCTTGTCGCCGATGCCGACCTTGGCGAGCAAGGCCTCGGCCCGCTCGATCGCCTCCGCCTTCGGCATTTTCAGCACATGAACCGGCGCCTCGATGACGTTTTCGAGGACAGTCATGTGGGACCACAGATTGAAGCTTTGGAATACCATGCCGAGCGAGGCGCGGATACGGTCGACCTGTTTGTGATCCTCCGGCTCCGCCCGGCCCTTATGCTGGCGCATGCGGATCAACTCGCCATTGACAAAAACCTTACCGGAATCGGGAACCTCCAGCAGGTTGATGCAGCGGAGGAGTGTGCTCTTGCCGGAGCCGCTGCTGCCGATCATGGCGATCACGTCGCCGATTTCCGCTTTGACTGAAACGCCCTTGAGAACTTCGAGTTCGCCAAACCGCTTGTGGAGATCCTCCACCACCAGCGCTGCTTCGCCCATAATTACTCCCTGCCTTGTCCTGCTTTTTGCTTTATCGCCACTCTTTCTTTGGTTTTTGCATGAAGGCGACATTCTGTTGACTTCGTTATGACGCTTTTGCACTGCCCTGCCAAGGCGCTTTCTGACCGCCATCCGCCGGCCATCCGGCGCTTCGCCGGCCAAAACCGGCCATTTTCCGCGGCTCACTGGTTCCCGGCGGATAACGATGAGCCGGATAGCATCGGGACGGCGAGTTCATTAACATGCGGCTATGAACGAGATCAGCCAGCCGGAAAGCGACGGTCCGAAAACCGATCGTCCCCCTGATCGTCCCCAGGCCGACCGCGCCGATATCAGCCGCCAGCGGCAGATCGTCGATCGCCGGGCGCTGGAAACGGCCCTGCGGCAGGCCTTGGCCGATAAAGACGACCCGACCCAGGCCCAGCCGCGCCTGGCAACATTGCTGCGCGAGGCGTTGCAGGCTGGACGGGCGGAGATCCGGCGCCGCTTCGAAGCCGATCGCCATGCGCCGGAAGCCGGCCGCGATGTCGGCCGCAACACCAGCTTCCTGATCGATCAGCTGATCCGCGCCTTGCATGACGTCACCACCGGCATCGTCTATCCGATCGCCAATCCGTCCGTCGCCGAGAAGATCGGCATCATCGCGGTTGGCGGCTATGGCCGTGGCGAACTGGCGCCGTTCTCCGATATCGATCTCCTGTTCCTCATTCCCTACAAGGAAACGCCCTATTGCGAACAGGTGATCGAGTTCATGCTCTATCGCCTGTGGGATCTCGGCCTCAAGGTCGGTCATTCGGTGCGCTCGATCGATGAATGCATCCGTCAGGCCAAGGCCGATCTCACCATCCGCACCGCCCTGCTGGAGGCGCGTTATATCTGGGGCGACCAGGATCTGTTCGACCGTTTCCAGAAGGTCTATCGCAAGGAGATCGTGCAGGGGCAAAGCGAGGCCTTCTATCACGCCAAGCTGGAAGAGCGCCGGCTGCGCCACGAACGCTACGGCAATACCCGCTATGCGCTGGAGCCGAATATCAAGGACGGCAAGGGTGCCTTGCGCGATCTCCAGACCTTGCGCTGGATCGGCCGCTTCTTCTATGGCGCCAGAAGCAGCGACGAGATGGTCAGGCACGGCCTGTTCGGCAAAGCCGATGCCGCCAAATTCGACAAGGCCGAACGCTTCCTCTGGACCCTGCGCTGCCAGTTGCATTACGCCCGCGGCCGGGCCGAGGAAAAACTCAATTTCGACATCCAGCCGGAGATTGCCCGGCTGCTCGGCTATCGCGATCATGCCGGGACCAGCGGCGTCGAGCGGCTGATGAAGCACTATTTCCTGATGGCGAAATCGGTTGGCGCCCTGACCCGCAGCTTCTGCGCCGCGGTCGAAGCGCAGAATGTGCGCAAGCCGCTGCTGCGCCTGCCGGGCGGCATGGCGGCGATCGGTCTCCGGCGCCGCGAGCTGGACGGCTTCGGCCTGGAAGGCGGCAGCCTCACGGTGCCGAATGCGAAACACTTCGAACGCCATCCGATCGACATGCTGCGCATCTTCGCCGTTGCCCAGCGGCACGGTGTCGATATCCACCCGATCACCTTCAACTGGCTGGCGCAATCGGTGCGGCTGATCGACCGGCCGCTGCGCGAAGATCCGAAGGCCAATGCGCTCTTCATGGAAATCCTGTTGTTCCGCAAGAGCAGCCTGGCGGGCGGCGATAAAGGCGGGCCGGAAGCGACCTTGCGGCGCATGAACGAGGCCGGCGTCTTCGGCCGCTTCATTCCCGATTTCGGCCGCATCGTGGCGCAGATGCAGTTCGACATGTATCATCACTATACGGTCGATGAGCACACGATCTTCGCCATCGGCATCCTCTATCAGGTCGAGCACGGTCTGCTGCAGGGCGAAGCGCCGATCACCAGTTCGGTGGTGCATCAGGTGCTGTCGCGCCGCGTGCTCTATCTCGCCGTCCTGCTGCATGACATCGCCAAGGGACGCGGCGGCGATCACTCGGCTCTCGGCGCCGAGGTGGCGGAGCAGCTTTGCCCGCGTCTCGGCCTTAGCGCCGAGGAAACCGAAACCGTGGCCTGGCTGGTGCGCTATCACCTGCTGATGAGCAACACCGCCTTCAAGCGCGACATCGACGATCCGAAGACCATCGCCGATTTCGCCGATCAGGTGCAGTCGATCGAGCGGCTGCGTTTGCTGCTGGTCCTCACGGTCTGCGATATCCGCGCGGTGGGGCCGAAGACCTGGAATGGCTGGAAGGCGCAGCTGCTGCGCGAGCTCTATAATCGCACGGAAGAGCAGCTGTCCGGCGGCCTGATCACTGCCGGCCGCGAAGCGCGTATCGCCGCCATGCTGGATGATCTGAAAACGCAGCTCAGCGACTGGCCGGCCGCGGCGATCGAGGAACATCTGGCGCGCGGCCATGGCGGCTACTGGCTGTCCTTCCCGGTGCCGCTGCTGGCGCGCCAGGCGCGGCTCATTCGCGAGGCGGAGCTGGAGCAGCGACCGCTCTCGGTCGATTACAATGTCGATCACTATCGCTCGATGACCGAGGTGACGATCTATGTCGCCGACCGCAAGGGCCTGGTCTCGCATCTCGCCGGCGCCTTCGCGCTGTCGGGTGCCAGCATCGTCGATGCCCGCATCCTGACGCTGTCCAACGGCATGGCGCTCGATACCTTCACGATCCAGGATTCCCAAGGCGGCCCGTTCGACAAGCCGGCACGCCTGGCCCGGCTATCGAGCACGATCGGCCGCATGTTGGATGCGCCGCAGCGCATTCCGGCCGAGATCGCGAAATTGCCGCGCCTCGCCAATCCGGCGGTGCAGGCCTTCCCGGTGGCGCCGCGCGTGCTGATCGACAACAAGGCCAGTGCCACCCATACGCTGATCGAGGTCAATGGCCGCGACCGGCGCGGCCTGGTCTATGCCCTGACCGCCGCCCTCACCGCCCAGAACCTGCAGATCTCCAACGCGAAGATCTCCACCTTCGGCCATCGCGCCATCGACAGCTTCTATGTCAAGGATCAGTTCGGCCTGAAGGTCGAAGCCGAGAGCCGGCTGAAGACGATCCGCGCGGTGCTGATGGCGGTGCTGCACGAAGGCGAAAGCGATGCTCCCGCCGTCACCGACATGCTGGCCGCCAACCGCCGGCGGACGCGGTCATCGGCGACTGTGCGATAAAGGTTGGTATAGACGAGCCGGTTGTGCGACGTGACAATCATCGCACGCTGTTTCTACAAACTGGCTTGTCATCAACTCTGTTGAGGATCATTGCAGGCTCGCGACAGCAAGCGAGGTTGTCACCCCGGCCTTGAGCCGGAGTCCACCGTGGCAACTGAAGATTGTTGGCTGCGTTGCGCCGGATTCATCATCATCAATATCCGACACGGCCTCACCCGTGGACCCCGGCTCAAGGCCGGGGTGACAAGCGGGTATGCATTCACGATGTGCGGTGATCATCGCCAACGGCGTTGGTGAGAGCCTCGTTGGTGGCTAGTCGGCACGAATGGCGCGGTCTACTCATTCCGCAAATACGGCGCCGCCTTGGCACGCAAGGCGCGCCAGCTGCCGAGGAAGCCGACTGAAAGTGTGGCGGCAAGGCTGAGGGCGATGATGCCGAAAGCGAGCAGCGGCGGGAAGGACCAGCCGACATGCAGCACCTGGGTGAGGAAGATATAGGCACCGAGGCTGCCGATCGCCAAGGCGATGACGGCGCTGATCACCGCCAGCAAACCATATTCCCAGAGATAGCCGCGCGCGATATCGCCGGTCGTGCCGCCCAGCATCTTCAAGAGCACCGCTTCATAGATGCGCCGCTCGCGGCCGGCGGCGATGGCGCCGGCCAGCACCAGCATGCCGGCCGCCAGGGTGACGGCGGCGGTGGTGCGGATCGAGGCGGCGACCGCCTGCAGGATCTCGATCGCGCTGGCCAGCGCTTCCTTGACGCGGATCGCCGAGACATTGGGGAAGTCGCGTGAGACGGCCCCCAGCAAGGCGCCATCCTGGTCCGGCGGAATGCGCAAGGTGGCGATATAGGTCTGCGGTGCGTGTTCCAGGAGGCCGGGCGAGAACACCATGACGAAATTGATGCCGAGCGAAGACCAGTCGATCTCGCGCAGATTGGCGATCTTGCCGCTGATCTCGCGGCCCAGCACATTGACGGCGATGCTGTCGCCGATCTTGAGGCCGAAACCGCGCGCCGCCTCGGCATCCATCGAGATCAGCGGCGGTCCGCTGTAATCGGCCGGCCACCATTGGCCTTCGACGATCTTGGCATTGCGCGGTGTCGTCGCCGACCAGGTGATGCCGCGATCGCCTTTCAGCACCCAGGCGAGATCGGGCGGCGGCACGATCTTTTCCGCGGGCACGCCGTTCATCCGCACGATCCTGCCGCGCAGCATCGGCACGCGTTCGAATTCGCTGGCTTGCGGGAAGCTGCCGGCGAATTTGTCGAAGGCGGCGACCTGCTGCGGCTGGATGTCGATGAAATAGAAGCTCGGCGCCTGGCGCGGGATCGTCTCGTCGAGATCGCGCAGCATGTTGCGCTGGATGAGCGCGATCGCCACCAGCACGGTGAGGCCAAGCCCGACCGAAAGCACGATGCTGGCGGTGGGCGACTGGCGCCGGGCGATATCGGCCAGGGCAAAACGCAGGGCCCGGCTGTGCTGGCTGAGCCGCCTGCGGCTCCAATCCGCCAATCGCTTCAAACCGCCAGCAAGAAGGGCGAAGGCGACCAGCGTGACGATGGTCGCGGCCACGAAACCGCCAGCGAGCTTGGAGCTGCCGGCGGTCAGCACCGCGGCCGCGGCGAGGATCAAGGCGGTAACGCCAAGCGTGCCGAGATCGAAGCGGCTGAGACCGCCCAGCTCCACCGGGCCGGCGCGGAAAAGCTGGGCCGGGCGAACACGGCGCGCCCGCAGCAAGGGTGGCAGCGCAAAAGCAAAGGCGGTCAGCAGGCTGATCCCGGCCGCCAACAATAGAGGCTGAAGATAGATGCCGGCCAGGATCGGCACATCGAAGCGGGCTAGCGCATTGGCCAGCACGAAAGGTGCGACGGCACCGATGACAAGCCCTGCCACCGTGCCGATCAGCGCCATCGCGCCGACCAGCAGCAGATAGAGGGTCAGGAGCTGGCCGCTGCTGGCGCCGAGGCATTTCAGGACGGCCAGGCTGCGGGCCTTGCCTTCGAGAAAGGCCCGCACCGCATTGGCGATGCCGAGGCCGCCGATCAGCAATGCCGAGAAGCCGACAAGGTTGAGATACTGCGCCGTACGGTCGAGGAAATTGCGCAACCCCGCGGCGGCATCCTCGACCCCGCGAATGCGCCAGCCGGCCTGGGGGAAGCGCTCGATCATCTGTTGCTTGAAGCGAGCGGCATCGAGGCCCGGCTGCAATTTCACCCGGTAGACGTGATAGATCAGGCTGCCCGGCTGGGCGAGATCGCTGGCCGCCAAAGCTTGCGGCGAGATCATCAGGCGCGGGCCGAGATTGAAGACCTGCGAGCCGCGATCCGGTTCATGGGTGATCGCGCCGCTGACCACCAGTTTCGCCTTGCCGAGTTGCAGGTTGGCGCCCGGCTGGATGCCGAGGCGCTGCAGCAATGTCGGCTCCACCAGGGCGCCGAAGCGGCCGTCGGCACGCTGTTCCAAGGCCGCCTGCAAAGCCTGCGGCGGATCGATGACGGCTGTGCCATAGAGCGGATAGAGGCGGTCCACCGCCTTCACCTCGACCAGGACCGGATTGCCGTCATTGGCTGCCGTCCCGCCATCCGCCGGCGCTTCGCCCTTCACCATCGCCCGCAATTCCTCGCTATGGGTGACGGCGCCGCCGAGATTGAGGGCGTTGCGTTCGTCGTCGCTGGCGGGGCGATAGATCAGGCGGAATTCAAGATCGCCGCCGAGGATGGCCTTGCCATTGGTGCGCAGGCCGGCATCGATGCCGGCGGCCAGCGATCCGATCGCGGCGATGACGGCGGCGCCCAGCATCAGGCAGATGAGGAAGATGCGGAAGCCGCGCAGCCCGCCGGTCAGGCTGCTGCGCAGATCTCGCCAGGCGAACTTAAAGACAGCGATGTCGAGCGCGTTCATGCTGGCGCGGGCTCACGTGAGGATACTGATTTTCGATCCGGCGGCAGGACCGATTTGCGCCGACGGGCGGTCCTCCTGAATGCGGCCATCGGCCAGCCGCACGATGCGCGAGCAGCGCGCTGCCAGGGCGGGATCATGGGTGATCAGCATCAGGGTCGAGCCATGTTCGCGGGCGAGATCGAAGATCAGCTCGACGATCACGGCGCCGGTCTCGAGATCGAGATTGCCGGTCGGTTCATCGGCCAGCAGCAGTTTCGGCTTGCCGACGATGGCCCGGGCCAGGGCCACGCGTTGTTGTTCGCCGCCGGAAAGCTGCGACGGGTAATGAGTAAGGCGATGGCCGAGCCCGACCGAGTCAAGCGCAATGCGGGCGACGTCGAAGGCATCCCGCCGGCCGGCCAGCTCCAGCGGCACGGCGACATTCTCCAATGCCGTCATGGTGGGAATGAGATGAAAGGCCTGAAAGACGATGCCGATCTCCTGGCGGCGGAACAAAGCGAGGCGATCCTCGCTGAGGCCGGCGAGATCCTGGCCGGCGACCCGCAAGCTGCCGGCGCTGGGCTTTTCCAGCCCGGCGATCAGCAGCATCAGGCTGGTCTTGCCGGAGCCGGACGGGCCGACGATGCCGACGGTCTCGCCGGGCGCAACGGCGAGATCGATGCCGCGCAGGATATTGACCTCACCGGCATCGCTCGCCAGTGTCAGTTGAATGCCAGCGAGCTCGACAGCCGGGACGGGGGTGGCCGAAGCGGGGTCGGAAGGAACGGGTCGACGGGAAGATGGCGCGTGCGGAGAGAGGGAGTCGATATTCATGCGGACGGTCCGGGCCTTTCTTTTGTCGCTGGCATGCCTGCTGACGCTGGCCTGCCTGACCGGTTTTCCCTTCGACTGGCTTCCTGACGGCATCCTGGCTGCCGGCCGGGCCTATGCACAAGACACAATATCACCGCCCGCAGGATCGCAAGAAACCCAGCCGAAACTGCGAATCCTGGCTTTCGGCGACAGCCTGACGGCCGGTTATGGCCTTTCCGAGGCGGAAGGCTTCACCGTCCAACTGGCACAGGCTCTTGCTAAAATGGGGCGCCCGGCTGAGGTGATCAATGGCGGCGTTTCCGGCGACACCACGGCCGGGGGGCTGGCGCGGATCGACTGGGCGCTGGCCGACAAGCCGCAGATCGTGCTGCTGGAACTGGGCGCCAATGACATGCTGCGCGGCCTGCCGCCGGCGGCGGCGCGGGCCAATCTGGAGCAGATCATCGCCAAGGCCAAGGCGGCCAATACCGCGATCCTGCTGATCGGCATGCGCGCGCCCGCCAATCTCGGCGCCGATTATCAGCGTGATTTCGACGCCATTTATCCCGATCTGGCGAAGGCGCAGGACCTGCCGCTTTATCCCTTCATCCTCGATGGCGTCGCTGGCGATCCGGCGCTCAACCAGGCCGACGGCATCCATCCCAACGCCGAGGGGGTCGCGATCATCGTCAAGCGGCTCCTGCCTAGTTTGGTCAAGGTGATGGATACCGTGCAGCCGGCGGACAAGCCAGGCGCCAGCCAATCGGGGTCCGGTGCGGGCTGAGATCCTGCGGGCTGAGATCCGGCTTGCGGATTTCGCGTCGATCGTGAATTAATCCTCACCGCTTCACGACCATTCCGGTTATCTCTTACCTATTTCTCAATTCGACCAACCGACTGTGCCAATCAACCGCACATATCTCGTTATGCATTGAAAGGATCTCGCATGGAGTACCGGCGTCTTGGGCGCAGCGATCTGCGCGTCAGCGTCATTTGCCTCGGCACCATGACTTTCGGGGAACAGAACAGCGAAGCCGACGGCCATCAGCAGATGGATTACGCGCTGGATCACGGCGTGAACTTTTTCGATACGGCGGAGATGTATGCGGTGCCGCCGCGGCGCGAGACCTATGGCCGGACCGAAGAGATCATCGGCACCTGGTTCAAATCGCGCGGCCAGCGCGACAAGGTCATTCTCGCCAGCAAGATCGTCGGGCCGGATGAGCGTTTCCCCTATGTGCGCGACGGCAATCCGCGCTTCGACCGCAAGAACATCCAGGCGGCGGTGGATGCCAGCCTGAAGCGGCTGCAGACCGATTATATCGATCTCTATCAGCTGCATTGGCCGGAGCGTGAGGTGAATGTCTTCGGGCAATTGCTCTACAAGCATGGCGAGGACCAGGACTGGACGCCGTTCGAAGAAACGCTGGATGCGTTGCAGGAGGTGGTGAAGGCGGGCAAGGTGCGCCAGGTCGGCCTCAGCAATGAAACGGCCTGGGGTGCGATGTCCTGGCTGAAGCTGGCCGAACAGGGCAAGGGCCCGCGCATGGCCAGCATCCAGAACGCCTATAGCCTGCTCAACCGCGCTTTCGAAGTCGGCGTCGCCGAGGTCGCCATTCGCGAAGATTGCGGCCTGCTCGCCTTCTCGCCGCTCGGCATGGGCGTGCTCTCCGGCAAATATCTCGACGGCGCCGAGCCGGCGGGGGCGCGGCTGACGCTTTACGGTTTCTTCAAGCGCTATCGCAGTGCGCGCGGCGAAGCGGCGACCAGGGCTTATGTCAATCTCGCCCGCCGTCACGGCCTCGATCCGGCGCAGATGGCCCTCGCCTTCATCAACAGCCGCCGTTTCGTCACCGCCAATATCATCGGCGCGACCACGATGGCGCAGTTGAAAAGCAATATCGCCAGCGCCGATCTCAACCTGTCCGGCGAGCTGCTGGCGGAAATCGACGCGCTGCATCACGAGCACACGATTCCCTGCCCCTGAACTCCCTGATCGATCCATCGATCGATCGGTAAAGGGCATAACGACTCTCTTGGCCGGGACGGGCTTGATTACCGTCCCGGCCACCTCACATCTTAAGATGCATTAACCGTATCCAAGCTGACAGCGACCGCGAAAATGACAGTTTGCGGATTTCTGGCCAGCATGGCGGGTGGCTGCTATCATCGAGTCGGCCGCAATTTCGAGTCGCGGCAACGGGACCATGTGAGGGCAAGATGCGTCTGTTCGTCGCCCTAACTTTGCCGGAGAATGTCCGCTGGCAGTTGCGTTTGCTGTGCGGCGGCCTGCCGGGCGCCAAATGGGTGCCGCCGGAAAATTTCCACATCACCTTGCGATTCCTCGGCGATCTTGACGGCCGCGATCTCGACTATGTCGATGCGGCCCTGGCCGGCATCCGGGTGCCCTCCTTCTCGATCCGCCTCAATGGCGTCGGGCATTTCGGCAATGCCTCGCGCATCCGGGCGATCTGGGCGGGGGTGGAGAAAGAGCCGGCGCTGCAGCATCTGCATGACAAGGTGGAATCCGCTGTGGTTCGGGCCGGGCTCGAACCGGACGGGCAGAAATACACGCCCCATGTCACCTTGAGCTATCCCAAGGATCCGCCGATCAGCAAGGTGCAGCAATTCCTCGCGTCGCACAGCCTGTTCCGTACCGAGCGTTTCGAGGTGACGCATTTCACGCTGTTCTCCAGCTTCATCGGCGGCGAACATGCGATCTATTCGGCGGAACGCTCTTACGCTTTGTCGATGCCGATGGCGGCGGTGCGCTGATCCGAGACGGTGGTTATCGTCAATGCATGAGCGCCGGCATGTCATGCGCCGGCAGGCGCTGGGCGGCGCGCTGCAACAGGCTGGCCCGATGGGCCGCCCCGGCTGCTGCTGCCCCAGGCGACGCGCTGGAGTCCGCGCGCGGCGGAACCGTCAGATGCAGGCCGGCATGACCAAGCAGCTTGGCAAGCGAGACGACCGAGGGAAAGGCATTGCGCACGGCGGCCGGCGGCAATAGTTCGCTGAGGCCGGCATAGACCAGGTGATGGCTGTCCGCCTGACCGGCGGCGGTGACATCGAGGAGCAAGCGTTCGTCCTCACTGAGATTCCGGCATTTGACACAGCGAATGTCGATCGGCCGGGAGGCCGCGACCGCCAGGATCTGAAACACCTCGTCGAGCGACCGGCCGGCCGAGCCCAGGTCGAATTGCGCGAAACCATCGCCCGTCAATGCATCGAAGCTTTGCTCGGTCTTCAATGCCGTGACCCAGCTTCGCATACCCCAGACCAGGAGCTGCGCCGAGAACGGCAATTGATGCAACTGCGGATGATCCGTCGCCGCGTGGTCGAGATCGCTGCGGGGATTGTCATTGGCGCAATGGCTCATCTGAGATCCAGTCTGATTGCGGGAAGGGGCAGGTATCGCGCCGGACCGTGGCTGTTCGTTGCCAACCCGGCGTCAGGGTGAGACCGGCATGGCAAGGCCGGCGGCCGGTGACTGCGGAGATTCGCCGCGAGGTGATGGCCAACCCCGGCGTGGGCCGAACACGCCGACCGCGATGTCGTGACCATCACCTCGCGAACAAGACAGACCCTAACAGGCTTTAAACGATATTGCAACTCATTCTCATTTGCAGAGATGAAAAATTTTGGCCTGATCTGCCGCGCGACCGCCATGAAGGAGTCGGGTCATGTTTCAGCCCCGCGCTTTCCCGCCCCGGGCGGATGTGGAACGATGCGGGCGGCCGGTCTGTTAGCCGGATAGTCGACGGGTCCAACGAATTCAGGAGGGTTTCATGGTGGCGAAACTGACAGCGGCGGAACGGTCGGCCGCGCTCGCATCCCTATCCGGATGGGAAGCCGTGGATGGCCGCGATGCCATCCGCCGCAAAGTCAAATTCGCGGATTTCAACGCCGCCTGGGGCTTCATGACACGGGTCGCCCTCCTCGCCGACAAGCAGGATCACCACCCCGAATGGAGCAATGTCTATAACCGCGTTGACATCCTGCTATCGACGCATGATTGCGACGGGCTAAGCCAGCGCGACGTGAAGCTGGCTCAGGCGATCAATGCCATTTTGGACGAAAGCCAGGGTCGATAGCCGGTTGCGGCTTTATTTGGGCGCCAGGCGCAACGCCCCGTCCAGCCGGATCACTTCGCCGTTCAGCATGACGTTCTCCACCATATGCTGGGCCAGACGGGAAAACTCGCGCGCCGCGGCAAGGCGCTGCGGGAAGGGCACGGACTGGCCCAGGGCCTGCTGCAGCTCATCCGGCAAGGTCAGCATCATCGGTGTCGCGACGAGACCGGGGGCGATGGCGAGGACGCGGATGCCGCTGCGGGCAAGATCGCGGGCCGCCGGCAGCGTCATGCCGACGATGCCGGCTTTCGACGCGGCATAAGCGATCTGGCCGATCTGTCCCTCATAGGCGGCGACCGAGGTCGTGTTGACGATAACGCCCCGCTCACCATCCGCCAGCGGTTCAAGGCCGGCCATGCCGGCGGCGGCCAGACGCATCATGTTGAAGGTGCCGATCAGATTTACATTGATGACCTTGGCGAAAGCCTCCAGGGCCAGCGGCCCGTCTCGGCCGAGGATCCGTCCGGGAATCAAAATGCCGGCGACATTGATCAGGATACGGGCCGGTCCGTGGACTTGGCTTGCCGCCGTAATCGCCGTTTCGGCCTGGGCGGGGTCGGTGATGTCGCAGTCCTGCGCCAGGCCGCCGATCTCGGCTGCCACCGCCCCTGCGGCCTCGCGATCGATGTCGATAACCGTTACCCGGGCGCCCAGCGCTGCGAAATGACGGGCGACATCGGCACCAATGCCCGAAGCTCCGCCTGTGACCAAAACGGCCTGGCCTGCGATTTCCATTTCCATCCCCCTTTCCGTTCGCTGTCGTAAGCCGTCCACCCCGCCTCGCCCCATCCCGGTTCAGCCGGCGGATCGCCGGCTGAATCCTGGCGTTTCGCCGAAACGAAACCCGACTGAACGGCGCGGGTGGTTTTAGCCTTGGCAAGTAACCCTGCGCCGTTGCATAAAAAGTGGAAAGCCGTAAAAAAAGCGGCGAACAGCCGAGAAGACCTGCGAAGAGGATCACGGTTCGGGATGATCCAAACCGGCCCGGCCGGAACATAGCCTGATCGCCAAATTCCAACCAGGAAGCGGCCAGGCGGGAGGAAATTAGGGTTCAATGGTCGGGGCTCCCGATTCACCGCAATCAACCATGGATTGCATCCCGCAACCGCATGCTATGCATGCGGGCTCCTTCCTCTATTATTCATTTTCTGATTTTCAACGGATCGGACGACGCTGCCGCGATAGAGCGCTGGCGCCGGTCCGCGAGCCGGCCGTGAAGCGATCGGCGCCGCAGCTCGCTAGGACCTAAAAGATCGCATATCGCAAGGAGGCGTAAGTGAAGAAGTTTACCATTCTGATGTCGGTGGCCGTTTTGGCGCTCAGCAGCGGCGCTGCCAGTGCCGCGGAAAAGATCAAGATCGCGACCGAAGGCGCCTATGCGCCGTTCAATTTCGTCGCCGATGACGGCAGCCTGCAGGGCTTCGACGTCGATATCGCCAAGGCCCTCTGCGAAAAGATGAAGGCGGATTGCGAGATCGTGAAGCAGGAATGGGACGGCATGATCCCCGGTTTGCTGGCGAAGAAGTTCGACGCCATCGCCGCCTCGATGTCGATTACGGCCGAGCGCAAACAGAAGATCGATTTCTCGGAGAAATACTACAATACCCCGGCCGTGATCGTCGCCCGCAAGGACGCGAAGATCGCCGTCGATGCCAATGGCAACCCGACCGACGAAGGCCTGAAGGGCATGAAGATCGGCGTGCAGCGCTCGACCATTCACGAGAACTATGCCCGGGCGCATTTCAAGGATTCCGAGATCGTCGTCTATGATTCTGCCGACAACGCCAATCTCGATCTGGTCAACGGTCGCATCGATGCCCGCATGGATGACATCCTCGCTCTGCAGGAAGGCATCCTGAAGGCTGAAGGCGGCGATGATTTCAAGGTCTACGGCAAGGGCTTCGTCGGCGGCGAATTGGGCGAAGGCGTCGGCATCGGCGTGCGTAAGGAAGATACCAAGCTGCGCGACGAATTCAGCAAGGCGATCCAGGAAATCCGCGCCGACGGTACCTACAAGAAGATCAACGACAAGTATTTCAACTTCGACGCTTACGGCGACTGAGGTCGACGCAAGGACCTGGCCGCCGGTTCCTGGGACGACCGGCGGCCAGTGTTTCCCGGCCTGTTCTTTTTAAGATGCTTTTGACACCGTCTTTCCTGTGACGGCGGGGTTTTCGCGATATAGTTCGGATCACGCGAGCGCTGCCCGGCGGGCGGCAGATTTCCGCATAGCGGAATGTCGCCGCGAAATGAAAGCATCCGGATTTTAAGGTGACGGCATGTTTGATTTGAAAGGCTACGGCCATCTTCTGTTCGAAGGCGCCCTGGTCACCATCGAGGTGGCGATCTGCGCCATGATCGTGGCGATCGCGCTTGGCTTGGTCGGCGCCGCCGGCAAGCTTTCCAGGAATCCCGTCGCCCATTTCGTCGCCAACACCTACACGATCGTCATCCGCGGTGTGCCGGAGCTGGTCCTGCTGCTGTTGATCTATTTCGGCGGCACGGTGCTGCTGCAAACCATTGCTGCCCGGCTGTTCGGTCATGAGGAGCCGATCGACATCAATAATTTCGTCGCCGGCGTGCTGGTGATCGGTTTCGTCTATGGCGCTTTCGCCACCGAGGTTTTCCGCGGTGCCTTTCAGTCCATCCCCAAAGGACAGATCGAAGCGGCCATGGCCTGCGGCATGAGCAAGGGCCAGGTCTTCTGGCGCATCAAGCTGCCCCAGGTCTGGCGCTTCGCCATTCCCGGCCTCGGCAATGTCTGGCTGGTGCTGCTGAAGGCGACGGCGATCATTTCGGTGATCGGCCTGCCGGAGCTGACGCGCCAGTCCACCATCGTCATGAATCCCACGCGCAAGCCGTTCACGGTCTTCCTGATCGCCGCTGCCCTCTATCTGATCATGACCGCGGTATCCGATGTGTTCCGACACCGCTTCGAGCGCCGTGCCGCGGCCGGCATCCGGCAGATCTGAGGGGAGCAAGATCATGAGCTTCGATTTTCCCCTGATCTGGAACAGCCTCCCCGACCTTCTTGGCCGTGGCCTCGTCCTGACGATTCAGCTGACCGTGCTGTCGGTGCTGGTCGGGCTGTGCCTTGCCGTGCCGCTGGGCATCCTGCGCGCTTCGCGCAATCCCTGGATCTCCAAGCCGATCTATATCTACACCTATGTCTTCCGCGGCACGCCGCTGCTGATCCAGCTTTTCCTGATCTATTACGGCTTCGGCCAGTTCCGCTGGATCAAGAGCACCTTCCTGTGGGATTTCCTGCGCGAAGGCTTCTGGTGCTGCTTGATCGCCTTCACCTTGAATACCGCCGCCTATACGACGGAGATCCTGCGCGGGGCGATCCAGAACGTGCCGCATGGCGAGGTCGAGGCGGCGCGCGCCATCGGCATGTCGCGCTTCACAGTGCTGCGGCGGATCATCCTGCCCCAGGCCTTCCGCATCATGCTGCCGGCCTATTCCAACGAGGTGGTGCTGATGCTGCAGGCGACCTCGATCGCCAGCCTGGTGACCTTGCTGGAACTGACCGGTGTCGCCAGGGTCATCATCGCCCGCACCTTCGCGCCTTATGAACTCTTCATTACCATTGCGCTGATCTATCTCGCCCTCACCTACGGCATCATCTGGCTGTTCAAGAAATGGGAGCAGCATCTGATGCGCCATCTCGGCGAGCGGCCGGCCGACGCGCCCCAGGAAGGCGCGCTGGCCACCCGCTAGAGTCGGATGCTTACAAATGGAAACGCTGGAGCGATTGCATTTGTGAGCTGACTCCGCCTCTCTTCAATAAGATAGAGGGCCGTCAGTCCGCTGGCATGAAGGCGCCGAGCGAGCGGCGCTGATCGCCGGCTGGGGTAAAGTTGTCCGGCGCCAGCCAGGCTTCGAAGGCGGCCTTACGGGCCGGCCATTCCCGGTCGGTGATTGAATACCAGGCTGTGTCGCGGTTGCGGCCCTTATAGATCGTCGCCTGCCGGAAGATGCCCTCGAAACGGAAGCCGAGGCGCTTGGCGGCGGCGCAAGAAGGTCCGTTCAGGGCGTCGCATTTCCATTCATAGCGGCGATAGCCGAGTTCATCGAAGACCCGGCGCATCATCAGATACATGGCCTCGGTGGCCGCCGCCCGGCGCTGCAGTGCAGGGCTATAGTTAATATGGCCGACCTCGATCACCCCGACAGCCGGCTCGATCCGCAGGTAACTGGCGATACCGACGGCCTTTCCGGATGCAAGATCGATGATGGCATGAAATAAAGGATCGTCGCCTTCACAGGTCTGCAACATCCAGGCCCGATACTCCGCCAGGTTGTTGAAGGGACCATAGGGCAGATAGGTCCAATTCCCACCATCGCGATCAAGCAGGTTGGCGTCGTGGAGATCGGCGGCGTGGCGATCCGCCGTGAGCGGCTCGATACGGCAAAACCGGCCCTCCACCGCGCTGCGCGGCGGCCTCGGCCTGGCGGTCCAATCCGGCACCGGGAATCCGATCGGCTGACCGAGGTAATTGACATGGTTGCCCATTTTGCGCTCCGATTTGCTGCCCGGAAGAAAAGTTCCCCGGAATGACCCGAACAGGGAATGACCCCAAGCTGATTATGCCACCGATCTATCGACGCGGCGTCAAGCCGGCCAGAGCCGGAACGCAGGTGCATCATGGGTCCGCCCGGCCGGCGTCTCGGCGGCGTCGCCTGGTCCCAGGGCGATTCGCCCGGTCTCGATTCGCCTCGTGTCGATTCGCCCGGCATCGGCGCGACACGGTCATCCGGCCGGCGACCGCCCCGCTGCGCGGCGAGTGAAGAGAATAGGAGCGTTGGGCATGGACCACACCGCCGATGACGCCGCGACCCTGATCCGTCGTTTGAGCGACCAGCTCTCCGGCGCCCATAAGCAGGTCTATCTGGATCGCCTGGCGCAAACCCTGGCGCCGCTCATCCCGGCCGATTACCTGATGATCGGGCGCCTCGGCATCGCCCCCCAGAACCATGCGCAAGCCGGCGCGCCCGAACGCCTGGTTACCATCGTCAGCCTCGCCGGCATGGAAAACCCGTCGGTGGAGATCATCTATGCGCTGAACGGGACGCCCTGCGCCAACACTATCGAAGGTGGCGCCTGTTTCATTCCCGATGACGTCCAGCGGCTCTTTCCCGACGATCACATGCTGGCCGACATGGGCATACGTGGTTATGCCGGCGTCATGCTGCGCGATCAAAGCGACCGGCCGATCGGGCTGATGGTCGCCCTGCGCCGCCTGCCGTTCGATCCAGGGCATAACGCGCTCAGCCTGCTCGAGCTCTTTGCCGACCGGGCGGCGATCGAATTGCAGCGCATCTCGGAATCGGCGGAACAGCAGAAGCGCCGGCAGCGCGAGGAGCGCCTCAATGCCGCCCTGATCGAGATCCTCAAGGACGGCCAGCCGGCGGGGATGCCGCTATCCGACGCGCTCAGCCGCATCTGCGAGGGTGCCGCCAAGGGCCTGCAGGTCGAACGCTGCAGCGTCTGGGTGCCGGATGAAGACCGCCGCCATGTCCTTTGCATCGCCCGCTATTGCACCTTGACCCAGGAACCGCTGGAAGCAATGAAGATTGCGGATATGCCGGTTTATCGCGCGGCGCTGGAGAAGGAACGGGTCGTCATCGTCAACGATGTCACCAGCGATCCGCGCATCCGCGAATTCAGCGACAGCTATTACAGCGGCACCAATATCGGCGCCCTCCTCTGCGTCGCCATTGCCGCTTATGGCCATGACTACGGCACATTCTGTATCGAACGCAGCGCGGCCGATCGCAGCTGGCAGCCGGAAGAAATCAATTTCTGCATCGCCATCGCCTCGCTGATGTCGGTGCTGTTCGAATCCGAGCACCGGCATCAGGCACAGCAGCAGGCCGAGGCGTCGAGCCGCGCCAAGATGGAGTTCCTGGCCAATATGAGCCATGAACTGCGCACGCCGCTCAATGCCATCATCGGTTTTTCCGATCTGCTGCGGCAGCGCGCGCCGGACCAAGTGCCGGCCAATGAGACGTCGCAGGAATATCTATCGATCATCCACGATGCCGGGCGGGCCTTGCTCGATCTCATCAACGGCGTACTCGAGCATGCCGCCCTGGCGGCCAACGCCAATGACATCAGCAATGACGTCGTCAATGCCGCCGAGCTCTGCCACGAGGTCGCGAATATCTGCCGCCGCGATCTGGAGCAACGGCGGCACCGGCTGATTTGCGAGGTATCGCCCGACCTGCAGCTGCGCGGCGACCGGATCAAGCTGCGGTCGCTGCTCACGAACTTGGTCAGCAATGCGATCAAATACACGCCGAATGAGGGGCGCATCGAAATCAATTGCGGCGTCACGGGGCAGCAGCCGACGCTCAAGGTAAAGGACAGCGGCATCGGCATGGAGCCGGCGCAGGCGGTGCGCGCCCTCGAACCATTCCATCAGATCGAGAATATCTACACCAAGAAGGTCGGCGGCACCGGGCTCGGCCTGGCGATCGTGCAGCGCATCGTCGATCTGCATGGCGGCCGGCTCGATATCGAGACGGCGCCGGGCAAGGGCCTCACCGCCACCGTGACCCTGCCCGAGGACCGGCTGGTGAAAATGGCCTGATCCGCAACGGACAGGCTATTTCATTGATCTTCCGCCCGGCGTTGCGGCGTGATGAAGGGCAGTGGCGGATCATGGCACGGCAGCTCGGCATCGCTGATCTGCCAATCTTCCAGGGCGATGAACTGCCCCGCGCTGCCAGCCCGGGTGACGGGAAGAATGCAGAATTCCACCAGATAGATGGCACCAGATTTGGCCGGCCAGTCATAGATGCCGTAGACCGGGCATTGTTGCGACCAGGCATGCCGATAGGCCTCTGTCCCCCGGTCGATATAGTTGTATTGCTCACCGGTCATCTCGTCGAGATAGAGTCCGGTGAATTCGGCGCCGTTCATATCGACCACCTTGGTGCCGACCAGCCGGTACAAGATGCGGAACGGTTGGGCTTCGGCTTCGGCGATCAGCAGGTAAGGCAGCAGGCTCGTCAGCTCAGCAGGGTCGATGTCGCACCGGTCCGGAACGGCCCGGCCGGCGCATTTTTCGTACCAGTAATCGTATAATTGATGGATGCGGGCGGACCTTACCTGGTCCCGGGAAATCAAGGCGAACATCGATATGCAATTCTGATCGTGGCGGAAATTTCCATCCTGCCGTCAGGGCCGCAACGTTAATCGACTGCGCCCCGCCGGGGATGGCCTTGTAGCACTTCCGGGGCCATTTCAACAGACGCGGAATGTTGCTCTGCCGACGGCCTCCCGACGGCTGGAAACTAAATGGCACCCACGGATGCGAACGGCCCGGCCTTGCAGTTTGAAACCTGGCGAAGATGTGGCAAAACCCTGGGTCGATGCCAAACAGGATAGGCTCCTCGGATGGCGGCCCGGGGCATCGGGAGGATGAGGACTTTGACACGCAAGGGGGTCACCCTGAAGGACGTCGCCGCCGCCGCGAATGTGTCGCGTGCCACGGCGGCGCGCGCGCTGAACAGCTATGGCTATGTCGGCGACGAGACGGCGTTGCGCGTCATCGAGGCAGCCGATGCGCTGGGCTACCGCGCGAACCGGGTGGCCCAGGCCCTGCGCAGCGGGCAGTTGCCGATCGTCGGCTATCTGCCGGGCGATATCCAGAATCCCTTTTTCGCCCGCATCGCTCACGACCTCGAGGTCGAGCTGAGGAAACACGGCCACAACCTGCTGATCGCCAGCAGCGAGGAGGATGTCGAGCAGGAGCGAGAGCTTCTGGAAAGCCTGCGCTCGCTCAGCGTGCGCGGTTTCATCCTGGCGCCTACCTCGGCGACCGACAACCAGCATATCTTGCAGCTCGCCCGCGAAGGCGCGCCGATCGTGTTGATCGACCGCGTTGCGGAGAATGCGCGCTGCGACAGCGTCCTGGTCGATAACGAAGGTGGTGCGCGGGAGGTGGTGGACTACCTGGTCACCAACGGCCATCGCCGCATCGCGCTGCTGCGTGACGATTCCCGCATCTTCACGGCGCAGGAACGGTTGGCCGGATATCAGCATTCCCTGCAGGCGCATGGCATCGAGCTCGACGAGTCGCTGATCGGCGTGTCGCGCTCGACCGTCGAACAGGCGATCGAAGCGACCATTCGCCTGTTCACCCGCCGCAACCGCCCGACGGCGCTTTTCACCGTCGACAGCTTGATGACGCAAGGGGCGCTCCTGGCCTTGCGGTCGATGGGGCTGTCGATCCCCCAGGATGTGTCGCTGGTCGGCTTCGACGATTTCGACCTTGCCACTTTCACCGATCCGCAGATCACCGTCATGGCCCAGCCCATCGCGGAGATCGGGCCGCTGGCGGCGCAAATGCTGCTCGAACGGCTCGCCGGCAAGAAAGCCGCCCCCCGGCTCAAGCGTTTCCCGACCCGGCTGATCGTGCGCGGATCGGTCTCCCATCCGAAGAAGCGCTGAGGTCAGCAGGGCCTTTTCGCCGGCAGCCCGCTAAATCCGCTTGCCAAGCCGCGGCCATCGCGCCTAACCTTACTGTGAGATCGATCTCACACGGGATTTGGCCGATATGAGATCGATCTCACATGGCTATTTTGCACCAACTGTGTGCCGGGCCGGGGGATGCCCCGCCGCAGCGATAATGAGGAAGATCACATGCTCAATTTCGACAAGGACCGCTTCATGCGCATTCAAAGCGGCGCCGTGGCGATCGCCGCCGATGTTCGGACGCTCATGCGCAAGCTGCTGTCGGAGGGTGTTGAGCGGCTCTATTTCATGGGCACCGGCGGCGTGCAATTGCTGACCCTGCCGGCGATCGAACTGGCCCAGCGCCATTCCGTCTTTCCGGTGAGCTGGCAATATCCGGCCCAGGTCGTGCTCAATCCGCCGGCCGGCCTTGATCAGAAAGCGCTCGTTGTCATCCCCTCGCTGTCGGGTACGACGAAGGAAAGCGTGCAGCTCCTCTCCTTCCTGAAGCAGCGCGGTGTCCGGACGATCTCGCTCACCGGCCACAAGGATACGCCGCTGGCCCAGGAATCGGATTTCAATTTCACCAATTTCGCCGAAGACGACACATCCTCGGAATCCTTCTATCTGCAGACCCTGCTGATCGTCCTGGCCTTGCTGGCCGAGCGCGGTGACTATGGCGACTATGACAAGATCGTCGCCGAACTGAAGCAGCTGCCGAAGCTGCTGGTCGATGCCAAGGAGGCTTTCGAGCCGAAGGCCGCCGAGCTTGCCGCGACCATCAAGGACGAGACCTATCACATCTTCACCGGTGCCGGTTCGGTCTGGCCGGAGGCGCATTATTACGGCATGTGCATCCTGGAAGAGATGCAATGGATCCGCACCCGCCCGGTGCATGCGGCGGATTTCTTCCACGGCACGCTGGAATTGGTCGAACCCGGCGTCAGTGTTTTCCTGTTCAAAGGCGAGGACGCGACGCGGCCGCTGGGCGACCGGGTGGAAAATTTCGTCAAGCGCTACTCTGACAAGGTCCGCATCCTCGATACCGCCGATGTCAAACTGCCGGGCATATCCACCGAGGTGCGCGGGCTGATTTCCCAGATCGTGCTCGCCACCCTGCTGGAACGCCTCAGCGCTCATCTCGAGGTGCTGCGCAATCATCCGCTGACGACGCGGCGCTATTACAAACGCGTCGAATACTAAGAAACTCTACAGGAGGATTTGCTCATGAAGCGTTCATTACAAGCCGTTGCATTGACGGTGGCTGCGGCATCCGCATTCGGTCTCTCGGCCGGCAAAAGCTACAGCGCCGGCAAGGCCGTCGAGGCCGATCCCGCCGCCAAGGTCGAGTACAGCGGCACCCTGTCGGTGCTGACGAAATTCGGCCTGCAGCAATTGTCGCCGTATTTCATCGACCTCGCCAAGGAATATGAGAAGCTCCATCCCGGCGTGAAGGTGGAGCTCATCCAGGAGAGCGATGACAGCGTCAAAGGCAAGACCAAGACGCTGGTTGCCTCGAATTCGCTGACCGATGTCTATTTCTCCTGGACCGGCAGCTGGGGCGGCAATTTCGTCCGCGGCAATCGTGCCGTCGATCTCAGCAAGGTGATCGGCCCCGATACTGATTGGGGCAAGTCGCTGGTGCCGGCCGCCGTGCAGGCCTTCCAGTATAACGGCAAATATTACGGCATCCCGCTTTATCTCGATGCCAAGTTCATGGGCTATAACAAACAGATCTTCTCCAAGCTCGGCCTCAGCGCGCCCGCCAATTTCGAGCAGTTGCTGTCGAGCTGCGACACCATCAAAAAGGCCGGCATCGAGCCGATCTCCCTCGGCAACAAGGAAGCCTGGCCGGTGGTGCATTTCATCGGCCAGCTCCTGGCCTATGACGTGCCGCGCGAGACGCTGGAACGCGATTTCAATCCGAAGACCGCGAAATTCGACGATCCCGGTTATGTCGAGGCGCTGGCGCAGTTCAAGGAACTGGCCGATCGCTGCACCAATGGCGCGACGATGAACGGCGAATCCTATGCCTCGGCCCTGCAGGCTTTCAGCAACGGCAAGTCGGCCATGTATTACCAGGAGATCATCGAATTCGATCAGAGCGCCGGGCCGGATTCCGCGCTCAAGCAGGCCGATTTCGGGTTCTTCGTCCTGCCGGTGCCGGCGGGCGCCAAGGGTGATCCGAAAGCGGTCGAAGGTGCCCCCGAAGGCTACATGATCAACACCGCCTCGAAGAATATCCCGCTGGCGATCGACTTCATGAAGTTCGTGACCTCGAAGGAGCATGGCCAGGTTCTCTCGGCGCCGCCTTACGGCCAGCCCAGCGCAACGGTCGGTGGGGCGTCCGAAGCGAATATGAGCCCGGCGCTCGTCGATGGCCTGAAGGTCCTGAAATCGGCTTCCTATCTGATGCCCTGGCTCGATACGGCGAATTCACCGCGCGTGGCGGCCGCCTGGCTGTCCAGCCTGCAAGCGCTGTCCGGCGGATCGATGAGCCCGGAACAGGTCATGGACCAGGTCAAGGAGGCTGCCGTAGCGGATGCGAAGAAATAACGCGCTGTCGCTAACGCAATGGCGGTAACCGGGGTTAATAGCGGTGCTGTGACCTACGGCGCCGCGACTGGCCAGGGCGCAAGCGGGACTCCCAGATCCCGCTTGCGCAATCTGCTGTCGTTCCGCTGGGTGGCGGTCGCGGTGATCCTGATCGGCTGGTTCGTCTATTACCCCATCGTCGACAATTTCATCGTCAGCACCACCGACCAGGATATCTTCACCGGCGAGGTGAGCGATGTCGGGCTGGCGAATTACGACCGTCTCCTGCATGATCCGGTGGTCTGGACATCGCTCTGGAACAACAGCCTCTATGCGGTGATTTCCATCGTCTTCCAGGTGTTCGGTGCCTTCCTCCTGGCGGCGATCATCGAGGGCCTCGGCTCGGAGCGCCTGCGCCGGTTCTGGCGGGCGATCTATTTCGTCCCCTCGGCGATCTCGATCACTGTGACCGGCCTCCTCTTTTATTTCATCTACCAGCCGGAGATCGGCCTGCTGGATGCGGCGCTGAGATCGGTCGGCCTCGATGCGCTGGTGAAACCCTGGCTGGGCGATCCGAAGACGGCGATCTATGCCATCATCGCCATGAGCCAGTGGCAGGGTTTCGGCTATTCGACGCTGCTCTTCGCCATCGCCATCCAGAAGATTCCCCGTGAGCTTTATGACGCGGCGATCATCGACGGGGCCGGCCCGTCGCGGCGGCTGTGGAGCATCACCTTTCCCCTGACCCGCGAAATGACCGGCCTGATGATCATCATCACCATCACCGGCGCCTTCCAGGTCTTCAACGAGGTCATGGTGATGACGGCGGGTGGCCCCAATAACAGCAGCCAGGTCCTCGGCACCTGGCTCTATCAGCAGGGCTTCATCGAGAACAATTTCGGCTATGGCGCGGCGATCGCCGGCGTGATCTTCGTCGTCACCATGGTGACCGGCATCGCCCAGCTTCTTTATACCAGGCGGCGGAGGGTGCAGTTTTGACGAAGCTGTCTGCCATCCGGCCTCTCCGGCCGGCATCCCGGATGAATGTCTGGGCTGTCATCAGCAAGACCTTCCTGCATGCCTTCCTGATCTGTCTCGGCATCGTCGTCATCTATCCGCTGATCTGGATGGCGCTGAACGGCTTCAAGAACAATGCGCAGATCTTCGGCAATCCCTTTGCTCTGCCGATCGGCTGGTCCTGGGCGAATTATGTCCAGGCCTGGAACCAGGGGGTGCGCGATTATGTGTCCGTCAGCCTCCTGGTGACCGTCGCCTCCGGTCTCTGCACGGTGCTGGTCAGCGCCTGGACCGCCTTCGGCCTGACACGCACGAAGATGCCGGCAAAGCCTCTGGTCGTCGGCTTCGTGCTGGGCGGGCTCATGCTGAGCCCGACTGTGGCGGTGATTCCGCTGGTCAGGATGATGCAGGCGCTCGGCCTCTATAATACCTATTGGGCGCTGATCATTCTCTACACGGCGTTCCGGGTGCCCTTCAGCACCTTCCTCATTCGCGCTTATATGCTCGATCTTTCGCGCGACCTCGACGAAGCCGCGGTGATGGATGGCGCCAGCGAGGGGCAGATCTTCTGGCGCATCACTTTGCCGCTCTGCCGCCCCATCGTCGTTTCCTGCGTCATCCTGCATGTGCTCTTCGCCTGGAACGAATATCTCTTCGCCATGATCTTTTCCAGTGGCGTCGGGGCGCAGACATTGCCCGTCGGCCTGACCTCGATCATGGCGACGCATGGCACCAATTACGCCGAAGTCTTCGCGGCGATGACGATCTCGGCCTTGCCCATCGTGATCGTCTTCTTCGCCGCCCAGCGCTATTTCATCCGCGGCCTGTCCGACGGTATCGGCAAATAGCGGTTTTCCGAAAGGGAGGTTCATGCAGCAGCTTGCATCCAGCCAGTTGATCGGCGCCAATTTCAGCTTCCAACATTTCCCCTTCGAAAAGGTCGTGGAGGTGCTGCGGGATTTCGGCCTGCGCGAGATCGAATTATGGGGGACTGCCCAGCATCTCGATCTCTATCACGCGACTGAGGCCCGCATCGAGCGGGTCCGCCGCGTGCTAGCGGATAATGGCATCTCCACCTTGTGCTTCACTCCGGAACAGGTGCTCTATCCGATCAATATCGCCTCGGGCGATGCCGAGCTGCGGCGCGCCAGCATCGACCGGTTCTGCCGTGGCGCCGATATCTGCGCCACTTTGGGTGCGCGCTATCTCTTCCTCACCTCCGGCCGCGGCTATGAGACGGAACCACAGGACTCGGCCTGGAAGCGGTCGGTCGATGCGATCGGCGAGATCGCCGCTTATGCCGGCCACAACGGCATTCGCTGCCTGCTCGAGCCGCTGCAACGGGTCGAGACGAATATCCTGCTGAACGCCGAAGGTGTGCGCCGCATGCTGGACGAGATTGGCGCCGATAATATCGATGTCGTCCTCGATACCGTCGCCATGGCTGCGGCAGGCGATACGGTGGCGGATTATTTCCGCCTGTTTGGCGCCCGGCTGGCGCATGTCCAGGTGGTCGATGGCAAGCCGGCCGGCCATCTGGTCTGGGGCGATGGCAACCTGCCGCTCGGCCAATATATGATGGAGCTGGCGGCACACGGCTATGCCGGCAAGCTCACCTTCGAGCCCTTCGGTGACGGATCCTATGCGCTGGATCCGGTCAAGGCCTGGCAGCGCTGCCTTGCCGGCATCGAGCCCTATCTCGATCGCGGGCGGTGAGCACATGAACACGGCATCGCCCAGGCTCGTCACGGTCGGCGACAACTGTCTCGACGTCTATCTGACCAAGGATTTCATGACCGTCGGCGGCAATGCGCTGAATGTCGCCGTGCAATGGCGGCGCCTCGGCTGGCCGGCGCGGTATTTCGGCGCGGTGGGGAACGATCCGGAAGGCGATATGTTGCTGGCGGAAGTCACCCGGTTCGGCCTCTCGGCGGCGGATGTCGAACGCCGTCCCGGCGGCACGGCCGTCACCTTGCTGCGCGAAGAATCCGGCGATCGGAAATTCCTGCTGGAATCCTTCGGTGTCGGTGAAAGCTACATGCCGGCAGCCGCGCTTTACCAGGAAATCGCCGCCGCCGATTGGGTGCATCTCGGCACCAACGCCAATCCCGATCTGGTGCGACGGCTGGTGGATGCGCGCGCTCCCTTCAGCATCGATGTCTCGACCGCACATCTGGCGCTGCCGCTGTCCGGCGTGCCCTTGGTTTTTGCGTCGGGACCGGAGGATGAAAATGAACCGGTCGAGCCGCTGCTGGACGCCCTGCGTCAGGCCGGTGCGCAGCAGGTGGTTCTTACCTGCGGCCGGCGCGGCGCCTTCTTCCATGACGGCGATGCCATTCGTCATGTCGCGGCCGTCCCGATCGATGTCGTCGATACCTGCGGGGCCGGCGACAGTTTCATCGCCTCATTTCTGGCGGCGTTGATCGGCGAGAAACGGGTGCCGGCCGAAGCGCTCGACCAAGCGACGACGGCCGCTGCCCAGACCTGCCTGCATCTCGGCGGATTCCCCCAGCCGCCGCGCCCGATCCCCGGCTGGCTGCTCGGCAAATACGCCGATTACATCGACCGGAAAGAGGAATGAGGCAATGAGCTTTCGTTTGCGGCAGCCAGCCGTCGCGGCACCGGGCGACCGGTCCTTCTGGCTGCAGGATGTCGCGGCGCAAGCGGTGACCGAAAGCCTGCAGGGCGAGGTGCGGGCAGATGTCGCCATAGTCGGCGGCGGCTTCACCGGGCTGTGGACGGCCTTGCGTCTCCGCGACCTCGCGCCGGAGATGCGTGTCGTCATTCTCGAAGCCGATCTTTGCGGTTCGGGCGCCTCGGGCCGCAATGGCGGTCAGGTCCATTCCTGGTTCGCCGAACTGGACCAGATCAGCGCCGTGGTCGGCGCGGCGGAAGCGCGGCAGCTTTGCGCCGATACGGTCGATGCGATCGGCGAGCTGCAACAGTTCCAGCAGCAAGGCATGATTGACATGGATCTGCGGCTCGATGGCTGGCTGTGGACGGCGAGCTCCAAAGCCCAGGAGGGCGCCTGGTCGCGCGCCGTAGCGATGACCGAGGCGGCCGGTGCGGAACGGTTCAGGCAATTGACCGCCGAGGAAATCGAGCAGCGTACCGGCTCCTCGGCCTCCTATGCCGGCATCGTCGAGCCGCATGCCGGTACCGTTCATCCGGCAAAACTTGCGATCGGCCTGCGCGATCTGGCGATTGCCCGCGGCGTCGTCATCCATGAACGCAGTCCGGTCATCGATATCGTGCCGGGGCGGATCTGCACCCTGCGCACGGTGCGCGGCACGGCGCGCGCGGAGAAAGTGGTGCTGGCGGCGAATGCCTGGCTCTCCGCCTTGCCCGAATTGCGCCGCCATCTCTATGTGGTCGCAAGCCAGGTGATCGCCACCGCCGAGGCGCCGGATCTGCTCGACCGGATCGGCTGGCGCGATGGCGCCTCGATCTGCGATTCACAGGCCCATGTGCTCTATTACCAGCGCACGCCGAGAGGCCGCGTCGTCTTCGGCCGGGGCAGCGGCAATGTTGCCTTCCGAGGCGATTTCGGCGCCAGCTTCAACCGCAGCCCGCAACACGGGCGCGATAATGTTCGCGAGCTGCACCGGGTCTATCCCAGCCTGCGCGAGGTGAAGATCGCGTATGACTGGGCCGGTCCGATCGATTGCACGCCGCAACATGTGCCGGTCTTCGATCATCTGCAGGGTCACCCCAATATCGTCTTCGGCATGGGCTTCAACGGCACCGGCATCGCCCAGACGCCGGTTGCCGGGCGCATCCTTGCCAGCCTGGTGCTGGAGCGGAAGGATCGCTGGAGCGCCAGCGGCCTCGTCGGTATCGGCCGGCGTGGTAAGCTGCCGCCGGAACCTTTTCGCTATCTCGGCGCCAGATTGGTGCGGGCGGCGATCCGGCGGCGCAACGATCTGGAAATCCGCAACGAGACACCGGGCGCCGTCACCCGCTGGCTGTCGGAATTGAAGCCGGGCGGACCCGCCGAATGACGGTCGCGCGGAATACGGCATAGATAACAATCCGGCACATTCAGGAAAACATCATGGCTGATCTATCCCTCAAGCAGGTCCGGAAATCGTTCGGCAACATGACGATCCTCCAGGGCATCGATCTCGAGATCGGGTCCGGTGAATTCATCGTTTTCGTCGGGCCGTCGGGTTGCGGCAAGTCCACCCTGCTGCGCCTGATCGCCGGATTGGAGGAGATCACCGAGGGCACGATCAGCATTGCCGGCGATGTGGTCAATCATGTGCCGCCCTCCAAGCGCGGCATCGCCATGGTGTTCCAATCCTATGCGCTTTATCCGCATATGACGGTCTATGACAACATGGCCTTCGGCATGAAGATCGCCCGCGAGAGCAAAGCGGAGATCGACCGCCGGGTGCGCCAGGCGGCGGAGATCCTGCAGCTCGAAAAATATCTCGACCGCCTGCCCAAAGCCTTGTCAGGCGGCCAGCGCCAGCGCGTCGCCATCGGCCGCGCCATCGTCCGCAATCCCCAGGTCTTCCTGTTCGACGAGCCGCTGTCAAATCTTGACGCGGCGTTGCGCGTCGCCACCCGCATGGAGATCGCCAAGCTCAAGGACGCGATGCCGGATACGACGATGATCTATGTCACCCATGATCAGGTCGAGGCGATGACCTTGGCCGACCGCATCGTCGTCCTGAAGGACGGGCGCATCGAGCAGGTCGGCACGCCGATGGAGCTCTATAAGAAGCCGTGCAATCTGTTCGTCGCCCAGTTCATCGGCTCGCCGGCGATGAATATCCTGCCGGCAAGTATCGAACGGGCCGGTGCGCCCACCTCGGTCAAGCTGGCGGGCGGCATGACCGCGCAGCTACCGCTCAAGACACCTGAGACGGCGACGGGTGCCACGGTCAATCTCGGCGTCAGGCCGGAAGACCTGCGCATTGCCGGCAACGGTGAGGATGTCCTGCTGCAGGGCAGGCTCAATTACATCGAGCAGCTTGGCGAGGTGCAGCTTGCCTATCTCGATATCGAGACCGATCAGCCGCTCATCGCCAAGCTGCCGGGTGGGTTGGAGATCCAGCGCGGCGCTGAGCTGCGCCTCACCGCCAATCCCGAAGATGTCTATCTTTTCGACGAAAGCGGCCGGTCGTTTGCCGCCCGGGAGAGTGCGGCCTCTGCTTGACGCCCGATTGTCAGGCCGATTTCAGCAAGGCGCGGAATTGCGGATCGAAAGTCCGTGAGATCGGCTCCATGGCCGCACCCTGGGCGACCACCCAGAGATCGGCGGTGCCGACCGTCAAGCGTGGCAAAGAGCGGCCGGGCCGATGCGAGACCGAGGAGAGCAGCGGCTCGACATGGCGGGTGATCGCCAGCAGCAGGCCCGGCGGCAATTGTCCGCCGACCACCACCGTCTGGGGATCGAACAAAGCTTCGACGATCTGGATCGCCTGACGCAGATGGCGGCCGGCCTGCACCGTCCAGGCATCGAGGCGCGGATCGCCCGCCGCCAGCAAGGCTTCCAGCTTGGGAAAGAGATTGGCGGTGCCGGGATCGAGATCGAGGGCGCGGCAGGCGGAGAGGACGGAGACATAATGCTCCAGCGTCTTTGCGCCCTCCGACTCCTCGTCACCGAATCCGGCTGCCGGTAGCTGGCCGATCTCGCCGGCATTGCCGGCCGTGCCGGCATAGATCTCGCCCTGGATGATCAGCCCGGCGCCCATGCCGTAGCCGATATAGAGATGCACGAAATGATCGAGCCCGCTGGCGGCGCCATACATCTTTTCCGCCATGGCCGCGGCGCCGGCATCGTTCTGCAGTGCCGCTTCCAGGCCGGTTTCGCTGGTCAATTGCTCGGTCAGCGGGAATTCATGCCATTCGCGCATCACCCAGGGATCGATCAGGGTATCGGCCGGCGGATGCTGCGGATCCGACCACAGGCCGAACGGTCCCGGCATGGCGACGCCGAGGCCGAGCAGCCGGCGTGCGCCCGGCGGGGCGGCGAGATCGATGTCCCGGCGGATCGCGGCAATGAGATCGAGCAGAATGGCAAAGCCCTTTTTCGGCCCGCCTTTGGGCAGGCGGTGGCAATGCCGGCTGAGGGTGCGGCCGCTGAGATCGGCGCCGATCCCGAGGATCTGATGGCGGTCGATATGGATGCCGAGCGAATAGGCGCCGCTGGCGACGATGCGATAGGGCGTCGCCGGCTGGCCGCGGCCGCCCCGGATCGGCGCATCGGCAGCGACCAGGCCGGTTTCCACGAACTGGTCGATGATATTGCTGACGGTCTGCGGGGTGAGCTGGGTCGCCCGGGCGATCTCGGCGCGCGACAGGCTGCCGTTCAGGCGCAGGGCATCAAAGACGACGCGGCGGTTATGGGCACTGGCGCCGCCCAGATTGGTCCCCGCCGTCGCGTTGATCCGCCGTGTCACCCCTGCTTCGCTCCCCTTCGGTCATGCCGCCCCGGATTGACAGGCTGGACAAATTCCCGGAAACTCATTAATTCAAACAAATTGATTTAATTCGAAAGGCGATGCAAGCGCCTTTCGCGGCAAGGCCGATCATGGTGGTGCAAATCGCCGGCCGAAAAGGCGCGGCGCAGCTTGGGAGGAAGGGATGTCAGGAAAAGTTCGATCACTGATCATGCAAGCGGTTATCGGCGGCGGCCTGCTGGCCGGCGGCCAGATGATCGGTCACGGCGCATCTGCCGATACCACGATCAACGCCTTGTTCATGAGCCAGGCGGCTTACAGCGAATCCGATGTGCGGGCGATGACGGCGGATTTCGAAAAGGCCAATCCCGGCATCAAGGTGAACGCGGAATTCGTGCCCTATGAAGGCCTGCACGACAAGACCACTCTCGCCCAGGGCGCCGGCAGCGGCTATGACGTGGTGCTGTTCGACGTGATCTGGCCGGCGGAATTCGCCGAGAACAAGGTGCTGGTCGATGTCACCGACAAGATCACGCCGGAGATGCAGAAGGGTGTCCTGCCGGGCGCCTGGACGACGGTCGAGTATAAGGGCCATCGCTATGGCATGCCCTGGATCCTCGACACCAAATATCTTTTCTACAACACCGAGATCCTGAAGAAGGCCGGTATCGCCCATCCGCCCAAGACCTGGGCCGAGCTGGAGAAGCAGGCCGAGATCATCAAGGAAAAGAAGCTGGTCGAATTCCCGATCGTCTGGAGCTGGGCCCAGGCGGAAGCGGCGATCTGCGACTACACGACCCTGGTTGCGGCCTATGGCGGCAAGTTCCTGGACGACTCCGGCAAGCCTGCCTTCCAGACCGATGGCGGTGTCGATGCGCTGAAATACATGGTGGAGACCACGGATAAGGGCCTGACCAATCCGCATTCGAAGGAATATCTGGAAGAGGATGTGCGCCGCGTCTTCTCCAGCGGCGATGCGGCCTTCGCCCTCAACTGGACCTATATGTACAACATGGCCAATGGCGATCCGAAGGAATCGAAAATCGTCGGCAAGGTCGGCGTCGTGCCGGCGCCGGGCATCGAGGGCAAGAGCAAGGCCTCGGCGGTGAACGGTTCCATGGGTCTTGGCATCACCAGCACCAGCAAGCATCCGGACGAGGCCTGGAAATACATCGTCTTCATGACCTCGCAGAAGGTGCAGAACAAATATGCCAAGCTCAGCCTGCCGATCTGGGCCAGTTCCTATAGCGACCCGGCGGTGACCAAGGGCCAGGAAAGCCTGGTGGCGGCAGCCAAGCAGTCGCTGGGCATCATGTTCCCGCGGCCGACCACGCCGACCTATCAGCAGCTCTCGACGCAGCTGCAGCAGGCGATCCATACGGCGCTGCTGAAATCGGCTTCGCCGGCTGATGCCCTGCAGACGGCGGCCGATGCGGCCGGCGGCGGGTTGTAAGTTGCGGGTTGTAAGTTTCTGGGCTCCACTGGACAGCCGATGATGAATGGAAATTGGATGAGTCTGCGGAGCTGGCTGTTGCTGGCCCCCCTGCTCGCTCTGATGACCTTCATCATCGGCTGGCCCCTCGCCAAGACCGTCGCGGTCAGTTTCACCGATGCGAAACTGCTGGGCGGCGATGTGCATTGGCTGGGCCTGGCCAATTTCCAGCGTGTGCTGGCGGCGCCGGCCTTCTATGAGGTGGTCTGGACGACGATTCGCTTCGTGCTGATTTCGGTCGGTGCGGAATTCCTGCTGGGCCTCCTGGCGGCCCTGCTGCTCGATCAGAAATTCCACGGACGCGGCATCGTCCGCGCCTTGATGATCCTGCCCTGGGCGCTGCCCACGGTGGTTAATGCCACGATGTGGCGCCTCATCTACAATCCCGATTTCGGCGCCTTCAATGCGCTCTTCACCCAAGTTGGCCTGATCGATGCCTATCGCTCCTGGCTGGGCGAACCGGGCAGTGCGCTCTATGCCATCTGCCTTGCCGATGTCTGGAAGAATTTCCCGCTGGTGGCGCTGATTGCACTGGCCGCCTTGCAATCGGTGCCGCGCGAATTGCGCGCGGCGGCGGTGATCGACGGGGCAGGCCCCTGGTCGCGTTTCCGCGCCGTCATCCTGCCTTATCTGATCGGTCCGCTGACCGTCGCCGTGGTGCTGCGGATCATCGAGGCCTTCAAGGTCTTCGACATCATCTGGGTGATGACCCGCGGCGGCCCGGCCAACAGCACCAAGACGATCAGCATCCTGGTCTATCAGCAGGCTTTTTCGTTCCAACAGGCAGGCCTCGGCGGATCGATCGCCCTCATCATGGTGTTGATCAGCGCCTTGTTGATCGCCGGTTATGTCACCATCCTGCGCAAGCAGGGCGAGCTGAAATAAGCGGTACGGAGCGCCCGGCATGGAACGGCAAAATCCCTGGCTCAGCTTCTTCGTGCATCTTTGCGCTTTGCTTCTGGCGCTGTTCCTGCTGACGCCGATCCTCTGGATGCTGATCATGAGTGTCAGCACCACCAACGATCTCACCACCATTCCGCTGCGCTGGATGCCTCGTCATATCGACTTCCATCGCTATGTAGAACTGCTGACCGTGGCCGAGAACAGTGCCGGCGAAGCCTTCCTCGCCTCGATGCGCAACAGCCTGGCCGTCGCCACCATGGCGACCCTGGGCGCCTTGCTGGTGGCGATACCGGGGGCCTGGTCGGTGTCACGCTCGCCGGGCCGGCAACGGCTGGCGCTCTATGCCGTGGTCGCCACCTATATGCTGCCGCCGGTGGCGCTGGTGGTGCCGCTCTATTTTGCGCTCGCCGCGCTCGGCGCCCTCAATTCGGTCTTCAGCTTGGCGGTGGTCTATCTCAGCATCCTCGCCCCCTTCACCACCTGGCTGCTGAAAAGCAGCTTCGACAATATCCCGCAGGAAATCGAATTGGCGGCGATGATCGATGGTGCGCGGCTGGACCAGATCTGGCGCCGCATCACCCTGCCGCTCGCCGGTCCCGCTCTGGCGACCGGCGGCCTGTTCGCCTTCCTGCTGGCCTGGGACGAATTCTTCTATGCTTTGCTTTTCACCGCCGATCAGCGGGCCAAGACCCTGCCCGTCGCGATCGCCGATCTCGCCGGCGGCCGTGTCTCCGATTACGGGCTGATCGCCACGGCCGGCGTGCTGGCCGCCGTGCCGCCCGTGCTGATCGGCTTCTTCCTGCAAAAATCCCTGATCGCCGGTCTGACCACCGGCGGTGTGAAAGGATAGATCATGACCACGCCTACCGCCGACGCCGCCATCCCGGCCGGCCTCGCCGCCCTCCATCACGAAATGTCGAAACAGCATCGTGACGCCCTGGACTCCTATCATGCCAATGGCGAGGTCGCGGCGCAGATCGCCGCCTCGGTCAAGCGGACCAGGCGCCTCATCCTGCTCGGCATGGGCGGCTCGCAGGCGGTCAACCGCATGGCGGAGCCGGATTACCGCGCGCAGGACATACGGTGCCTCGCGCTGACCCTGTCCGAACAGCTCTATACGCCGCTCGATCTGGCCGATGCGACCGTCATCGTCACCTCGCAATCGGGCGAATCCGCCGAAGTGCATCGCCTGTTCGAGAGCTTCGGCGCGCGGGCGGATGTATTCGGCCTGACTTTGGAAGGCGGCTCGACATTGGCCAGGACCTGCCCCTCGCTGATCGGCGCGGGCGGGTCGGAGAAGGCCTTTGCGGCGACGCGCAGCCTGCTGATCAGCCTTGCCCTGCATCAGCGGGTGCTGGCGGAACTGGGCGTCGATCCCGCCGCGGCGTTGCAGATCCTGCAGGCGCCGATCGATCCGGATATCACGGCCGCCGCTGACAAGCTGCAGGATTGCGAGACCATCGTCTTTTCCGGTCGCGGCCTGCGCGGCCTGGCCGAAGGTGCGGCGCTGGGCGCGATGGAACTGGCCCGCATGCCGGCCTATGCGCTGGAGGGCGGACAGTTCCGCCACGGGCCGCTGGAAATCCTCGGTCCCAAGGTGGGCGTCGTGGTGGTGCGCGGCGATGAGCCGGCGGCGGGTCTGTGCGAAGACCTCGCGCGGCAGACCGTGGCGGCCGGCTCGCCGACCGTGCTGATCGATGCCAGCGGCCAGGACAGCAAGTCCGGCGCCTTGCAGGTCAGTGTCGGCCAGGCCAGGGACCTCGCCGCCAATCTTGCCTTGCTGCCACCGGCGCAGCGCCTGGTCATCGAGATCGCCCGCCGCCGCGTCGCCGATGTCGGCACGCCGATCCGCAGCGGCAAGGTCACGCGGGTCGAGTAAGCGGAAAGAACCGGCGGATATGGCCATGCGTCCCCTCGCCCTCATCGGCAACGTCAATACCGACATCATCATCGGTGCTGCCGTGCCCTGGCCGCGTCCCGGCACCGAGATCATGGTCGATCACGGCGAGATCCGGGTCGGCGGCGCGGTCGGCAACACCGCCTTGGCGCTGGATGCGATGGGCGTGCCGTTCCAGCTCGCGGCGAATACCGGCAACGATCATTTCGGCGCCTGGCTGCGCGAAAGCTTTGCCATCCACAGCGCGGCCTGGCCGGTCGAGCAGACGGCGACGACCTTTTCCGTCGGCGTCACCCATCCGGATGGCGAGCGCACCTTCTTCACCATGCCGGGCCATATCCCGCTGCTCAGTCTCGCCGAGGTGCAAAGCTGCCTGGATATCGAGGCCTTGCGCGGCGGCATCGCGCTGATGGCCGGCTGCTATCTGACCGAGCGGCTGACCGCCGATTATGCCGCCTTGTTCACCTGGCTGCTGGCACATGATGTCGAGATTGCCCTCGATACCGGTTGGCCGATCCAGGGTTGGACGCCGGAAATCCTGACCATGACGCGGGCCTGGCTGCCCTATTGCACGCATTTCCTGGTCAATGAAGTGGAGATCACCTCGCTGGCCGGCACCCAGACGGTCGAGGCGGCGCTGGAGCGCATCGGGCGGCTTTTGCCGTCGGCGGCGCGGCTGGTGGTGAAGCTTGGCGCGGCCGGCGCCATGGGCCAGCATCTCGGCCGGATCGTGCGGGTGGCGGCGCCGAAAGTGACGCCGGTCGATACGATCGGCGCCGGCGATGTCTTCAATGCCGGTTACCTGGCGGCGATGGCGCAGGGTGCCGATATCGATGCCGCGCTCGCGGCCGGCGTCAATGTCGCCTCGCGCGCGGTCTCCACCCTGCCCCGGCGCGACGACGCCGCCAGTTGAGACGAAAGGGATCGAACGGGTTATGGCGACACTGACTTTGCAGGGCATCAAGAAGCGCTACGGTCCGGTCGAGACGCTGAAAGGCATCGATCTCGATCTTGAGGATGGCGAGTTCCTGGTCCTGCTCGGCTCATCCGGTTGCGGCAAGTCGACCCTGCTCAACATCATCGCCGGCTTGATCGAGCCCAGCGACGGCGATGTGCTGATCGACGGCCAGTCGATCGTGCGGGTGCATCCGAAGAACCGCAACATCGCCATGGTGTTCCAGTCTTATGCGCTCTATCCCAACATGACGGTGGCGCGCAATCTCGGCTTCGGCCTGGAGATGCGTGGCGTCGCCAAGGCGGACCGGCAGCGGGCGATCGAGAAGGTCGCGGCGGTGCTGCAGATCGATCACCTGCTCGATCGCAAGCCGGCTGCCTTGTCCGGCGGACAGCGCCAGCGTGTCGCCATCGGCCGCGCCATGGTGCGCGATCCGAAGGTGTTTCTGTTCGACGAGCCGCTCTCCAATCTCGACGCCAAGCTGCGGGTGGAGATGCGCACCGAATTGAAAAAGCTGCATCAGCGCCTCGGCACCACCATCGTCTATGTCACCCATGACCAGATCGAGGCGATGACCCTGGCCTCGCGCATCGCCATCATGCGCGACGGCGTGGTGCAGCAATTCGCAGCACCCCAGGAAATCTATGAGCGCCCGGCCAATCTCTATGTTGCCGAATTCATCGGCTCGCCGGGCATGAACTTCATTCACGGCGAGCTGCGGCGCCAGGACGGCCGGATCGGCATTCTCAGCAAGACCGGTGCGGCGGGCGCCAGTTTCCTGCCGCTCGCAGCGGCTAATCTGGCGGCGGCGGATGCCGCTATTGAGGCGCGGATCGACCGGCCGGTCATTCTCGGCATCCGGCCGGAAACTGTGACACTGGCAAATAGCAGCACGGCGGCCGCACCGCATCTTGCGTCCTTCGAGGCGCAGGTCGAGGTGCTGGAGCCGACCGGGGCCGATACCCTGGGCACCTTGCGGCTGGGCGCCGACCAGGTCACCGCGCGGCTGCGCCCCGGCGATCTGCAGCAGGCCGGCGGCACTGCGCGCTTTGCCGCCGACATGTCCCGCGCCAGCCTGTTCGATCCGGAAACCGGTTTGCGGATTTCCTGAGGCGGGTTGTGGTACGGGCCTACTGCGCAGGCCTGGCATTCGTGTCGCGGTAAAACCGCTTCCCGTCGGTTCCGCCTCTACCGGGGCGCTTGGCTTGCGGCTAAGCTGTGGCCGAAACTGTCGCAAGGTGAGGTTATGCCGGTGGCTGCTACGGCGAGATTGCAACGGACGGGCGTGCTGGCCGTCCTGCTCACCTTTTTCTTCACCTGTTATCTGGCGGCCGCCTATGGTCTCGGCCTCTATCTCTTTCCGGTTCTGCTGCCGGACATGCAGGCGGCACTCGGCATCAGCTATACGACAGTCGGACTGATCTCCGGTGCCGCGCAGGCCGGCTATATGATCGCCGCGCTGGCCGCCGGCATCTTGACGCCGAAAATCGGCGGCGGGCGGTTGGTTCTTTTGGCGATCGTCATCTGTGCCGTCACCTTGAGTTTGCTGTCGATGGTGCGAGGCGTTTGGGTCCTGGGCATCGGCCTGACGATCCTCGGCGCCACTGCCTCGACGATCTGGGTCCCGACGGTCGAGGTGGTCAGCCGTTACATTCCCGAACGCGGCCGGGCGATGGTCTTCGGCATTTTCTCCAGCGCCGGCGGCTATGGCGCGATGGTGAACGGCATGATGGTCCCTCCCCTGCTGGTGGCCTTGGGCTGGCGATCGGTCTGGCTGGCCATGGGTCTGGGTACGCTGGCCCTGGTGGTCGTCGGTGCGATCGTTCTTGGCCGCCTTGGCGTCCTCACCAAGCAAGCCGTATCGACGGCCGGCAATAAAGTACGGTTGCGTGGTGCGCTGACGCTGCTGAAATCCCGGCTGGTCCTGCTGCTCTTGCTGATGATGTTTTTCATCAGCGTCGCTTACATGCCGTTCCAGACCTATCTTGCGGCCTATCTCAGAAACGAGCTCGGCTTCTCGATTCAGGCGACCGGTCTGCTCTGGACGATCTTCGGCCTCGCGGCGGCGGCGGGTGGCGCCATCCTCGGTTTTCTGGCTGACCGTATCGGCATCCGACGCGCGATCATGGTGACGCTGGCCTTGCTGATGTTGGCAGCGCTCCTGATGGCTTTCTATCCGGTCGGCTGGCTGCCCTTCGTCGCGGCCGCCGCTTTCGGCATCAGCTATGGCGCGATCTATGGCCTGTTGCCGGCCTATATCAGCCGGATGATCGCCCTGCCCTTTTCCAGCATGGTTTTCGGCTTCGGCAATGTGATGCTCGGTCTTGGCGGCATCGCCGGCAACCTGCTGGGCGGTTACAGCAAGACGCTGTTCGGTGAGCTGCACACGCTTTATCTCGGCGTCGGCGTCGTGACGGTCATTCTGACCTTGCTGACGCTATCGCTGCAAAACGACCGGACCGCGCCGGCCGGCCAAGCGTAAATAACGCCCCCGGTCTTCGCGGTCCTTTAAGCCGGTTACTCAACGCTGCCAAGTGATCTGCAATTTCTCCCGGAAGGCGAAGCGTTCCAGATGGCTGGCGATCACCTGTTCCAGCCGTTGCAGGTCTTCGGCTGTCGCCGAGGCATTGTGCAGGCTGAGTTCGCTGTCGCTTGCCGCCAGATGGCAGCGCCCGAAATCGAAGGCGATCCAGCCGTGATCGCCTTCCAGCGCCGCCGGCACCTTATGGCCGAAATGCTTGCAGAGTTGGCCGAGATAGCGCGTCGCGGATCCGGTTGCGATGCGGGCTTCCGACGTGAAGGCGGCGATGGCCGGCTGTTGGGCCGCAGATTGATTGGCGGTCTGGTCGGTCGATACTGTCATCTCAGATCCTTTCGATGTCTTGGGCAGCGGCATCGATCGCGGCGGCGACGCGGCGGATTTGTTCTTCGGTGAGGGGTGCCTGCATGAAGCGCAGGCGGATGGCCATTTTCAGATTCTCCATCGCCCGCAACACCTGCGGCGCCGGCGCGCCGCCATGGGCCGCACGGTTTTCCGCCATGCGGTTGAAGATGTTGTCGACCGTCGGGCGATTGGCCTCGAGAAACGCGGTGCCTTCGGGGGTAATGGCATAGAGCTTCTTACTGCCCTCGGCGGCACTGACCGAGGCATAGCCGAGTTCTTCCAGCAGGGTGAGGGTCGGGTAGACGACGCCGGGGCTGGGGCTATAGGCGCCGTGCAGTTTTTCTTCGATCTCCTTGATCACTTCATAGCCGTAGCGCGGCTTGTCGGCGATCAGCTGCAGCATGACGTAGCGCAGATCGCCGTGTTCAAAGAACCGGCCCATGCGGCCGCGGCCGAACTTGCCGCCGAAATGGTGATGGCCGTGGCCGAACATGCGGCCAAAGCCGTCGCGCGCATGGCGCTGCTCGCCACTTTTTTGGAAAGGATCTTTGTGGGAATGATGCCAAAACATCCAAACCTCCGACTGTATTTCGATATATCGTGAATTAGATATATCGAAATACAGTCGGAGGTCAAGGAGGCCACTAGCCGATTTTTCGCACCGACCGGCTTTTGGTGCCGAACCAATCCAGGAGTGAGAGCAAGCAGGCGGCCGCGCCGGCCAGGATCGCCAGCAGGCAGATCAGGCTCCAGCCGGCCCAGACCCAGGCGGCACCTGCCGCCAGCGAGCCGCAGGCGCCGCCGATAAAGAAGCTGCCGGTGAAAAGGCCGTTCAGCCGGCCGCGTGCCGCCGGATTGAGCAGATTGATTGCGCGCCGACCCAGCGTCTGGTCGCCGACCACGCCGAGATCGAGCAGCAAAGCCGCGGCCACCATGAGGCCGAGCGCCCAGGCCGGATGGCTGGCGAGACCATCGCTGCCGGCCAGCCAGGCCAGGGCCATGGCGCCGATGACCAGGAGATCGGAGATGACGGCGGCGGCTTCACCCCAGCCACGATCGCCGAGCCGGCCGGCCAAAGGCGCCATGACGATCCCGCCGACACCGGCGAGGGCGAAGGCGGCCAGGCCATTGGCCGATAGCTGGAAGGGGGCCGCATGCAGGCGCAGGGCAATGGCGGTCCAGAACAGGCTGAAGCTGCCGAAGCACAGGCCCGCAGTGGCAGCGCGCAGGCGCAGCACTTTCTCAGATCGCATCAAGGTCCAGAGCGAGCCGATCAAGGCTGCATAAGAGAGACCGGGCGCCGGGCGCCGCCGCGGCAGCCGCAAGGTCAGTGCCACGACCAGCAGCGCCACCGCAATGGCCGACAGGCCATAGACGCTGCGCCAGCCGAGATATTCGGCAATCAGGCTGGCCAAGGGGCGGGACAGCATGATGCCGAGCATCAGGCCGCTCATGACATTGCCGACCACGCGGCCACGCTGGGATTCCGGGCTCAGCGACGCGGCCAGCGGGACCAGCATCTGGATGACGCTCATGGTCATGCCGAGGGCGAAGCTGGCGGCGAGGAAGATCCAGGACTGCTGCGCCAAAGCGGCGACCGTCAAGGCAAGGACATCGCCGACCAGCATCTGCAGGATGAGCCGGCGGTTCTCGGTGAGATCCACCATCGGCACCAGCAGGATCAGGCCGGCGGCATAGCCGAGGAGGGTGAGCATCGAGACCAGGCCATAGGCGCTAGGCGCCAGGCCGATCGCCGGCCCGATCACATCGACCAGCGGCTGGGCGGAAAACAGGTTGAGCACCACGACCGCCCCGGCCATGGCGAAGAACCAGGTCGAGACCGCCCGGTTGCCGCCGATGCCGGCCGCCGCGGCCGGCATGGCTTCCACGGCGATCCCTGCCGCGGGGTCGGGAAATTGCCCATCCATTGTCGGGAATCCTTTGCAAGCTGAACTGCCTTGAGAGGTAGCGGCTGACACAATATAATACTATTAAATTATCTTTATTGTTTTTATGCGAGATAAGCATGAACACACGGGACATCGATGCCTTCCTGGCGGTGGTGGAGACCGGCTCCATCGTCTCCGCTGCCCAGCGCCTGCATCTGACCCAACCCGGCGTCACCCGGCGGGTGCAGAATTTGGAGGAATTGCTGGGGGTCGAGCTGCTTGACCGGCAATCGAAGCCGCTGAAGCCGACCGCCGCCGGCCGGGAAGCCTATGAGCTCGGCCGCCGGGTCGCCCATTCGGTGGGTGAATTCCGCCGCAACCTGACGCCGGCGGGGGAGGTGACCGGCTCCTTCCGGCTGGGCCTGACGCCCTTTTTGTCGGATGCCGCGCTGGCCTCACCGCTCGACCACCTGCGCAATCGGTATCCGAAACTGACCATGCATGTCACCACCGCCTGGTCCGGCGAATTGGTGCGGCAGATCGAGGATAACGGCCTCGATGCCGCGGCCGTCTTCGTGCCCGAGGAGATGGACCCGCCCGAGCATCTGGCGCGCCGCCATCTCAGCCGGCATCCCGTGCTGGTGGTGGCGCCGCACAGCCTCGGCCTGCCGAAGCGCGTGACATTGCGGGAGATCGCGCATCTGCCCTGGGTCCTCAACCAGGGCGGCTGCGGTTATCGCCGCGCTATCCGCCGTGCATTGGAAGATGCCGATCTGCCTTTCAATATCGCGATCGAAGTGTTGAGCCCGGACTTGCGCCTCTCATTGGTGGCACGCGGCCTTGGCATCGGCATCACGACATCGACGGTGCTGCAGGCAAGTCCGTTGCGCAAATCGCTGCAGGTGCTGGAGATCGCGGATTTCACCACGCAGGTGAATGGCTGGCTGGTGCATCGGCCGGAGCCCGGCCGGCTCAAGGGGCCGATCGAGGAACTCCACCAGGGGCTGCAGCAGGGCTTCGCAAATACGCCCGACTGAGGCCGCATATCATATGGCTCAGTTCTGGATGAAATCCTGGCCGTCCCAGGAGAGGCAAACCTCGCGACCATCGAGCATCGTTTGCAGATCGATCCGGCGGCCCCAGAGCTGATGTACGAAACGCAGGGTCTTCTCGGCGTAATCCAGCAGCAGTTCGCGGCCATCATATTCATGCCGCAGCAGCAGGGTGCGGTTGCCGCTGTGATCGGCATCGATCACCCGGATCACCGGCGTGCTGCCCATGCCGATAAAAGAGAGCAGGGTGCGTTTGACATGCTGCCAATCGTTCTCATCGGAGATGCGGGAAACGACCAGGTCATCGCCTTCCGGCTCGACTTCGATCATATCCATCTCCCGCATCAGCTTTTGGGTCAGGAAGCGACGCAGGAAAGAGACATCGCGGTCGACGTCGCGTATCTGGAAGATCGCGTCGCGACCGCTGCGATCCGGCTTCCCGAACTCCTCGATCTCCTGAGGCGTGGGGTCGTCGTAGCGCCGGACGATGTCGTCCCAGACTTTCAGCCCCAGGTGATAGGGATTGATGTCGCCGGGAATCGGCCGCACCACCTGGTTATGCCGGATGATGAATTCCATCTGCAGATCGGCCGGCAGGTCGAGGCTGTTCATGATCGTGCGGTGCCAGTAACAGGCCCAGCCCTCATTCATGATCTTGGTTTCGATCTGCGGCATGAAATACTGCGTCTGTTCATGCACGATGGCCAGCAAGTCGCGCTGCCAATCCGCCAGTTTCGGCGAATAGTCGCGGAGAAATGCCAGCAGATCTTCTTCCGGCTCCAGCGGGATGCGGCTGAGTTCCGGCACCTCGTAACCGGGGCGCTTGTGAATCGACTGGAACGGATCGGGTGACGGCCCGGCGGCTTCCAGCGCGGCGCGTCTTTGTTCGGCGGGACTGCGCTGGCGAATCGCCGGATTACGTCGGCATTGCAGTGACAGGGCATGTGCTGCATCCAGCACCAGCTCGACCGCCTCCTGGCCGATAGATGGGTCGGCAATATAACCGCGCACGCGATTGGCGTGGTTCTTGAACGTCTCGACCACCAAGCCGGCATGCAGATGGCTGAAGGTGAAGTTGTTGGCGAAGAAATCGTTATGCCCATAGACATGAGCGATGGTGAGGATCTGCAAGGCGAGCGAATTCTGGCGCATCAGATAAGCAAGACAGGGATCGCTGTTGATCACCATCTCGTATGGCAGACCGGAAACGCCGTGATCGTAGAGCGTCTTCTGGCGTTCGAATGATTTGCCGTAGGACCAGTGCGGGTAATGCGACGGCATGCCGGAATAGGCCATCAGGCTCAGCATCTGCGTATGATCGCAGAGCTCGAATTCCTGGGGATAGCAGGTGAGGCCGAATTCCTGAACTTTTTCCCGGATGCGCGCGTCCCAATATTCGAGATCGCGAATGTCCCAAACTGCCGCCATATGGTCCGGACTCCTTTTTCAGCTTCCGGCTTTCAATCCGTCGGGCTCGCCGTCGCCTTATCCTTGGTGAGAAAGCTTTTGAAGCCGGCCCAGATATCGCTCTTGTCGCCGATCCGGACCGCCTGGAAATTCTCCGCCTCCAGGTCGCGGAAGACGGAGATCATGGCGTCGCTCTCGTGATACCCGCCATGCGGCTTGATTTCACCGTAACCGAAGAGATTGCAGGTCTTGCAGAGTTCTGCCGCCAGCTTCAGCGCCTGTGGATTATCGCTCGACATGTTGTCGCCATCGGAGCAATGGAAGGCATAGACGTTCCACAGTGACGGATGATAGCGCTGGTCGATGATTTCCAGGGCCTTGGCATAGGCAGAGGAAATCAGCGTGCCGCCGGATTCGCCTTTGTGGAAGAAGTCTTCCTCGCTCACTTCGCGGGCTTCCGCGTCATGGGCGACGAAAACCAGCTCGACATGCTGATAGCGGGTGCGGACGAACTGATAGAGCAGGAAGAAGAAGCTGCGGGCGAGATACTTCTTCATCGTATCCATCGAGCCGGAAGTGTCCATCAGGCAGAGGACGACGGCATTCGATTCGTAATCCACGTCCTCGGTGCGACGACGGAAACGCAGGTCGCCCTGGATGAAGGGAAACCGGGCCCGTCCTTCCGGCGGCCCGGCTTCCGGCCGCTCCGCCGTTTCGTCGCTCTCCGCGCCGGTCGCCACCTTGCGCCGGATGCGCGACAGCACGGTGCGGCGTTTATCGAGTTGCACGTGGATGCCGACCTTGCGGTATCCCTTGCGCTTGGTGGCGCTGTGGCTGATCGTCTCGCGCAAAGCCTTGCGTTCGAGATCCGGCAATTCCAGATCCTCGAACATCATGTCGACCAGTTCTTCCAGGGTGACATCGGTCTCGTAGTAATCGACGCCGGGCCGGTCGCCGGCCTTGCCGATGCCTTCGCCTTCCTGTTGATTGCGGCCGACCACCTGGCCCGGCTGGCTGTCGCCGTTACCCTGGCCTGCGCGGCCGCTATTATCGCCATAGACGAAGCGGTATTCCTTGATGCCGCGCAACGGCACCTTGATGATGGTATCCCGGCTGCGACCGATGATCGATTGCTCGGCGACGATATCGGCGATGTTATCGCGGATCGCTTCGCGCACCTTCTGCCGGTGCCGCAGACGATCGCCGGAACTGCGGTCGGATTGCAGGGCTTCGCTGGAAGAGTAATTTCTGAAAACGGTCGTCATCGCTCATCCCGCCATCGGTTAGGGCTGATGCACCTGTCCTCAGTCCGCTCAATCCTTCCATAGATGGTTCGCTGCATATTTCAGCACCACCTCAGCGGAATGCTCGTTATATCCGCTATCCAGCAGATTCTCGACCAGTGCCTCGTATTTCTTCTTCTGCTCCTCGTCCCGGGTCCGCGTCTTGGTGATGATCCGGCTGATATCGCGAACCGAGCCCATCAGTTTCTTCTCGATGGCTTCCTTCAGCGGCTCATAGCTCGAATAGCCGACCTTTTCACCGCGGCGATTGGCGGACCAGAGATAGGCGATCACTTCCTGGCGGAAACCCTCGGCCGAAGAGCCGATGATGGCGATCTGCTCCTCGATCGATTTCAGGAAGCTGAGATCCGGCTCCAGTTCCTCACGGGTATTGCGATCCTTGACCCTGGTTTTGTTGACATAGGCCTCGGCGTGATCGAGGTAATTCTGGAACAGGGTTTCGGCCTGTTCTTCATAAGCGAAGACGAAGGCCTTGGTGATCTCGCGTTCCAGAATCTCCAGATAAGCTTTGTGGATCGTATCCTGCAGGAATTCCAGATAGCGTTTGCGCGTATCATCCGGCAGATCGGCTTCCTTCACCATCTTGATCAGCACTTCGCGGATATGAATCGGCGTGATGCCTTCGGGATGGCGGGTGAGGGCGCTGTCCAATGCCTTCATCACGAAGCGCGGCGAAATCCCGCTCATGCCTTCGGATTTCGCGTCTTCCTTCAGTTCGGCCAGATCGACCTTCTTGGTATGGCCCTTCTCGACAACCTCTTCACCGTTATAGAGCTTCAGCTTGGTCAGCAGATCGCATTTCGCCGACGGCTGCAGGCGGGTAAGGATGGCGAACATGGCCGCGATCTCGATCGTATGCGGCGAGATATGGGTGCGGAAGCCGGAGCGGCGATAGATCTTGTCGTAGATCCGCACTTCCTCGTTGAGGCGCATATTATACGGTACGCGGATCGCGACGATGCGATCCATGATCGCTTCATTGGTATGATCGGCTTTGAATTTCCGCCATTCCGCTTCATTGGAATGTGCGACGATCACGGTATCCGTGTAGATCGTGCCGTGGCGGCCGGGCGCCGGCACGAATTTTTCCTGCGTCGCCGTGATGATGGCATGCAGATATTCAGTCTCGTTCTTGAAGACCTCGATGAATTCCACCAAGCCGCGATTGCCGGCATTGAACGCGCCGTTGAGATCGAGAATGCGCGGATCGCCTTCGGCATAACGGTCGAGCTTAGAAATATCTTCCGAGCCGATCAACACCGATGTGTCCTGGTTGTTGGGGTCGACCGGCGGGACGACGGCGATGCCGCGCCGCTGGTTGCGGGAAAACTGCATCGTCGTTACGGGCATTTCCTCGTACCGGCCGTTGAACTCGTGCTCCAGCCGATAGCGGCAGACCGGGCAGAGCTCTCCTTCGATATGCACATCGAGCATCTTGTCGAATTCGCGCCGCAGATGGCGTGGAATCAGATGCGACGGTTCTTCATGAATCGGGCAGCCGTCGATGACATAGATCGGGTCGGCGAGTTCGAGCCCTTCCTTCAACCGATCGGCGAGCGAACTCTTGCCGGAACCGACCGGGCCCATGAGATACAGAACCTGGCGGCTTTCCTCGCCCTTCAGCGCAGCCGCATGCAGGTAATGCACAACTTTTTCGATGACATCTTCGATGCCGAAAAAGTCATTCTTGAAGAATTCATAAGTTGTCGGCGGTTCGCCGCCCCAGATCTTCGCCTGTCGCGCGGCATCGGCCTCGTCGGCTTTGCTGATCCCGGACCGCATGACCACATCATGCAGATGCGCATGCGCCAATTTGTGTATGCCGGGATTTTCACGCAGCAGATCCAGGTAAGCGAGAAGATTTCCTTGCCAGTGCTGCTCCTGGCGTTTGGCGTGGTCCTTGCCGATGATGTCGGCAAATCCGTCCTTCTGTTCCGCCATCTCTTAGCCTCCAAAGGCTGTAGCGCCGATGCACTCCCCGATACTGCTCTTGCGCTTCGTTCCCCTGTGATGAACTTGTGATGCGACCGTCCTATTCAACACCATCTCTACTAACAAGGTGTTGCTGCTCTGCAGTTTCAAGATGATTGCGTCACTCAAAGGCGCAATCTAAATCGCGAGTCGCTAATACATCTTACCACGAAATCACACGGGCTGAATCCTCCGATCGGGCTTAAGCACGAAATATAGAGAAGCGGTTGTCCTTTCCCTCAGCGCGCCCACCTAGCCGTTTGCAGTACCGCATGACCGGAGGGATAACCGCGAAAGCTGACTGAAGTTGCATCGGTCGGTCACGTCATGGTGACGATTGAACGGCGCTGAATCGCCCCACAATTTGCGGCTTTTCCCGCCCACGGGCCGAAATCCGCGCTTGCCACGCTTTCACACAGGCATAAAATAGTGCGCAGATGCTCCGTTTCCGGCGGTGAAGCGGACTGCGGCGAGCATCGGCTGTTTGATAGCTCTTCCGACAGCTTCTTGAGATCGTGTCATTCGAAATGATGCGACTTCGAGGGCGAGCAGGGCGTGACCCTCGCCGTCAATATCCTCTGCAGCACCGTGGCTATCGACCTCATGGCTATCGATGTCCGATCACATCACGCATCATGCGGTGATGTGTCGCTAGATGACATGCCTGTCTATTGCGCGGCCGTGCCGCCGGGTCGGAAGGGATACTGCGCGAAAATATCGGTGACCGCCTGGTTGATGCTCTCTTCCGGTATCTGCTTCTTGCCCTCGCTGAGGCGGCCGACGGCCACGCCTTCCCACACCATCTGCCGGCGCTGCCGGTCGACGAGATCGATATTGATCGTTCCCTCGGTGTAGTGATCGACATTGGTATCGAGCGCGTAGCCGGGCCAAGGGGCGTAAAGGCCGGCACGGTAGCCGTAATAGCCGTAGTAGTAGCTCATCGGCACCGGCGTCTGTGTAACGTTCACCTTGTCTTCTAGTTTCGCCGAGAAATTCACAAGGAGATCCGGATTGGCTTCGTCATAGACATAGCCACGCGCCGTCATTTCGCGCTGGGTGGCGGCTTTGATCCGCTGGGTTGTCAGGCTGGTATAGCCGGCAGCCTCGCTGCCGAGTTTCGGCTCAAAGGCGAAGCTGCGGTAGTGGGAGAAGTTCGTATTGTGATCGTAGTCGGTGGTGATATCCGGCCGTGATGCGCAGGCGCTCAACATGAGCAGCACGGCAAAGAGCCCCGGAACGAGCGAACGCATGTCACGATCTCCGGCTTCCGATGCGGCGGACTGGATATACATCCTACCACCGTATCGCTATTGCCGACTGAGAAAGAGTGTCACGGGGGAGAGCTGCGTGAGCGAGCGCACATTCCAGGAACAATGGAGATGGCGGTGCGGCGGGGCGATCGCTCGGCCAATGAAATGTAAGCCGCCGATGGAAGGATTGAGGGTGCCGGGCGCGGGCGGGGAATTCGTTAATGTTGTCGTTTGCAAAGCTTCGCTCCCTCATTTGCCCAGGTGACGGCAGGCCCGCCGCGACACGTTCACCCGCGCCGTTGCCAATTTGGGGTCACCGTTTCGTGATGTCACAATGGTGACGCATTGTTGTTGTAATTGGACATGGGCGTTTGCATGTTCACCGATCCGTTTTCCCATCCTGGGTTGTTTTGGGGGTGGTCAGTTCGCGGAAAGTATGAAGACGTAATGTTGATGTCATGCAAACTGCGGTACGCCTCGTTGTGACCCGAATTGATAATGATTCGATGGGGGCGCTCGCTGGCGTTACGGGGGCAGATGGGGTAAAGGGAATGATATGCTCCTGCGCCATCCATCATGGTTAACCGGATGGCGTGGTAACGAATCAAGTTGCAGGGATGCCTGGCGACCGGCGTCTTTGCAAACATGCCATCGATGGCATGCGGTCCGCGAGCCGTTGCCGTCAGACCAAGGGTAAGATTGAGCAAGAGGCCAAATGTGCTGAGTCGGCAAAAATCAGGAAGTAGCGCAGTGGCGCCGATGGCTTTGGCTGTTCCCCAGCCCGTTTGGAGATTTCTGCCGCTCAGTGGTTTGGCCTTCGTTCCCCTGATGGTGCTGGGTTTTGTCGCCATTGCCGTAACGATCTCGACCTTGGAAAATATTCCTTTCACGGTGCCGATGCCGGGCAATATCCCCGGGCTGAAGACGAATTACTGGGTGCCACCGATCGCCGCCGCTCTGGGGTATCTGATCCTGCAGGTCATGGCGCGGTTCGTCGGTGCCGAGAAAAAAACCTGGCGTGAAATCGGCGCCCATGCCGTCAACGATTACCTGCTGCTCGGCATCTTCATCGGCGTCATTTATGTCCACTTCAATATGAAGATGTGGATTCCGGTCATCAACCCATCCTTGCATGATCAGGAATACTTTGCGATCGATCAGGCCTTGCGGCCGGTTGTCGATCTCTTCATGTCGCTGCGTACCGGTATCGGCCAGTTCCTCCCGGCGGTCGACGTCTGGTACCAGGCCGCCTTTATGGCGATCTTCGTCCTGTCGTTCCTCGCCCATGCGCTCGGCCGCCGGCTGTGGCACTACCACAACATGGTGGCCCTGCTGATTTTCGAAATGCTTGGGCCGCTTGCCTATTTCGTGCGGCCGGCCGTTGGCCCCTTCATCTACGAGCAGGGCGTCAACAAGGCGGCGACCGATGCCGAACTGCATATGTATGATGTGTACCAGCAGGTGCGGGACGGCGGCGCGGCCTGGATCGCACAGCATGGCGGGCAGTTCTTCGCCCAGCCCCTCGCCGCGATGCCATCGCTCCATGTCGGTGCGTCCTTCATCATGCTGTATTATGCGATCAGGGCGCGCCTCTGGGTTGCACCGGTCACCGCAATCGCCTTTTGTTGGATCGTCATCGAATCGGTGGCCTCGCGCTGGCATTACCTGATCGATCTGCCGGTCGGCCTGCTGCTCGCTTTCATCGCGATCGCCGCCACCAATCATCTTTGCCGTGGTGTCCGGGGGGAGGACCGTCAGGCCATGACGCAATTGACGCTCGGCCGGTGAATGCTCGACCAAGCCGACAACGAAGCCAAAGCCTATAATCCCATCCAACGCATGTCCGACGCCGATCCCGGCGGATACCCGGACGTCGAACGGCAACCCACGGTCTGGGTGCTGAAATGCCATCGGGCCGGGGACCACGCGCAAAGCCTGGGACTGGCGCGCGCGCTCGGCTGGTCGTTCACCGTCAAGGAAACCAAATATCACTGGTATGAGGCGTTCTTCGCGCTGCCGGGGGCGGTGACGATGATCGGCCTCAATAAGCGACGTTCGAGCCCGCTGACGCCGCCCTGGCCGGACCTTATCATCATGGCCGGCCGGCAGAATGAAACCCCGGCCAAGTGGATTCGCCGACAATCGGAGGGGCGCACCCGGATCGTCGTGCTCGGCCGCTACTGGACGCCGCCGGCCGAATTGGATCTGGTGGTGACGACGCCGCAATTCCGCCTGCCGCCGCATCCCAATGTGCTGCACAATAATTTCCCGTTGCATCCGGTGACGCCGAAGCGCCTGGATGAAGCAGCGGAAATCTGGGTGCCGCGCCTGAGCGGGCTGGCTGCGCCTTATCTGGCGGTGATGGTCGGCGGTTCCAGCGGCCCCTATATTTTCAGCCGCCGGACGGCGCGACGCCTGGGCCGGGAAGCGAGCGCGCTGGCCCGCGCCATGGGCGCCTCTCTTCTGGTCTGCACCAGCGCCAGGACCGGGCGTGGGGCGATGGCGGCGCTGGAGCGCGCGATCGACCGGCCTTGCTATTTTTACCGCTGGCGGGCGAATGACGACGAGAACCCCTATCACGGCTTCCTGGCCCTGGCCGACGCCTTCATCGTCACGGCGGACAGCATGTCGATGCTGGCCGAAGCCTGCCACGCGCATCGCCCGGTCTATATGTTCGAATTCGGCGGCGGTCCGGCAGCGATGCACGGGCCGCGCGGCCGCGACAAGCGGGTGCGCCAATGGTGGCGCCTGTCGCAACTGCTGGACCAGGGCATTCTGGGGCTGCCTTATGCCTGGTGGATCGGCCGGCCGGCCCAGCGCTTCAACCGCAGCCGCGACATCCGCCGGGTGCAGGATCTCTATATCAGGTCGGGCCGCGCCAAATGGCTGACCGATCCGCCGCAGCTTCCGGCGGCCGATGCCAAGGTAGCGAATATGGTGCCGATGGACGATCTGCAGCAGGCCGTCCGGCGCGTGCGGCGGATGATGGGCCTGTCGGCGGAAGCCCCGGCAGCGCGCCCCGGCGAAGGTGCCGATCATGCAGTGGTCGATTTCGCGACCGCCGTACCGCGCGAGGCCAGACAGACACCGCGCATCTGGGTAATCCTGGCCGACAAGGCCGGTGACAATGCCCAGGTCCGCGCCGTCGCCGATGCCTTGCCCTGGCCCTATGAGATCAAGCGCCTCCAGGTGCGCGAGCCCTATGTTCTCGGCAAGCCGCAGGTCACCGCCTCGCTGGATCATATCGATCCGGCCCAGTCCGACAGCCTGGAAGCGCCCTGGCCGGATCTGGTCATCACCAGCGGGCGGCGCATGTCGATGGTGGCACTTTGGATCCAGGAGCAATCGCAGGCTGCCGCCGGATCAGCCGACCGGAGCAGCAAGGACGGGCGCAGCAAGATCGTGCTGATCGGCCTGCCGAAGCGGCATATCGAGCGTTTCGATCTGGCGGTTCTGGCAGGTCATTACCGGCGTTGTCGCGGCGATAATCTGATGCGCATCGATTATCCGCTGCAACGCATCGACGAAACCGCGATCGCTGCCGAGGCCGATCGTTGGCGTGATATCTTCGCGCCCCTGCCGCAGCCTTTGACGGCCGTGCTGGTGGGCGGACAGACCGGCTCGGTGCCGTTCGATGCGGCGGCGGCAAGCCGCCTTGCCAAGGATCTTGGAAAGCTGGCGGCAACGCAGGGCGGCTCGCTGGTCGTTACCACCAGCCGCCGCACGCCAGCGGAAGCGATCGCCGTGCTGGAGCGTGAGTTGCCGCGTGGCGCCGTGCTCTATCCCTGGCGGGCGGATGGCCTGCATAATCCCTACCGCGCCCTGCTTGGCCTCGCCGCGCGTTTCGTGGTGACCAGTGACAGCCTTTCGATGCTGATGGAGATCGCCCGTCTTGGCCGGCCAATGGCAATTTATCCCATCTCGGAAACAGGCGGCGCCAGCCGCTGGGCGCATCGGCTGACCGGGCTGTTGCCAAGCCAGGCGGCGCGCCGCTGGCGGCGCAAGCTGGCGGACTGGATGGCGCGCTTCGCTGCAATCGGCCATGATCGCGACCTGACGGCCGTGCACCGGCGGCTGGTCGAGGATGGCTTGGCAGTCTGGTTCGGCGAGCCGTTCAGGGACGGTGGGCGCCGTCCGCCGGATGATCTGGCACGGGTTGCGGGCCGCATCGCCAAGCTGGTCGAACAGCCTTAGCTGGCCTGCCGGAAAGCATCGCCCTTGCCAGGAACCGTTGCATTAGAGAGAATCGCCGGGATGCCGGTGGGAACGCCGTCGGGTGATCGACGGCGGGGTTTGTTGCAGGACGCGGCCGCGACACCGGCCGCGGGGAGTTAAGATGATCGAACGGGTATTACATCGCATGATGCGCGAAATCGTCATGGCCGCCGCCGCGCTGGCGCCTGCCGAACGGCGTCGGCTGATCCGACGGCGCGCACGGGGCCGGGAGGATACGTTCAGGCTGCGGGCGTCGGACTACGCGATCGTATCCTATGGGAAAAGCGGCCGCACCTGGCTCAATGTCATGCTGTCGCGCTTCTTCCAGCTCCGGCATAACCTCCCCACGCATAGCCTGATTTACTTCGACAACCTGCATAGCCAGAACAAGGCGATTCCGAAGATCCTGTTCACCCATGACAATTATATCCGGGACTATACGGGCGCCGGCTCGACCAAGGTGGCCTTCTATGACAAGCCGACGATCCTGCTGGTGCGCCATCCCGCCGATGTTTCTGTCTCGCAATTCTTCCAATGGCAGCATCGCATGCCGGCGCATAAGAAGGTGCTGAACGAATATCCGGCCCATGGCGCGGATATATCGGTTGCCGACTTTGTCCTGCATGCCGATGCCGGCTTGCCGCGCGCGGTGCGGTTCCTGAACGAATGGGCCAAGGAATTGCCGCGCATGAAGAACGTGCTCATCGTGCGGTATGAGGATATGCGGCGCGACCCCAACCGAGAAATGCAGCGCATGCTGAACTGGATGAAGCAGTCGCCGACCGAGAGCGAGATCAGCCAGAGCGTGGAATTCGCCGCCTTCGAGAACATGCGCAAGCTGGAGGAACGGCCCAGGTCCTGGCTGTCGGGCAAGCGCCTGGCCCCCGGCAAGAAGGGCGATACCAACTCCTACAAAGTGCGCCGCGCCAAGATCGGCGGTTATCACGATTACTTCGACGACGCGCAAACGCGGCAGATCGACGACTATGTCGCCGCAAATCTCGATCCGGTCTTCGGCTATGGCAATGATGCATCGCCGACGACCGAACGCAAAGCATCATGATGGACCGGACTGGGATGGCGGAAATGGTGGAACCCAAACCTTGCGTCTTCATTCAAACCAACCGTAAGCAACTGGTTGGCGCCTTGGTCGCGGCGCATGCGCTGAAACGGAATTCGGCGACGCCGGATGCTTTCGACGTGCAGATCATGCATCTCGAGGATCACGATTTTTTTCGGGCGAAGGAAAACAAGGTCTATCTGCGCGACGGGATGAAGCGCATCTGGCGCAATGACGACCTGCAATCCTTCACGCCGCTGCGCTTCATGCCGCCGGAACTGATGGGCTATCGGGGGGCGGGCCGTCGTGATCGATCCCGATATTTTCGCCGTCGGCGATATCTGCGAATTGCTGTCGCGCGACATGCAGGGCAAGGCGGTCCTGTGCCGTGCCCGCGGCGCGCGAAAGGCACATGCGACCAGCGTGATGGTGCTCGATTGCGCCAAGCTGAAGCACTGGCATGTCGAAACCCAGTTCAATGAGATGTTTGAGCTCAAGCGCGACTACATCGAATGGACCGGCCTCGCCACCGAACGGCAGGACACGATCGGCTCGCTGGAAAATGAATGGAACGATTTCGATCGCCTGACCCCGGCGACCAAGATGGTGCACAACACCAAGCGCAAGACGCAGCCCTGGAAAACCGGGCTGAAGGTCGATTTCTCGCCGGTCGACCGGGTGGTCTTCTTCCCGCCCTGGGCCTGGTTGATGCGGGCGCGGCGCAAGCTGTTCGGCGATTACGGCCTGATGGGCCGCTATCAGCCGCATCCCGATCCGGATCAGGAAAAACTCTTCTTCGACCTGCTGCGCGAATGCTTCGATGCCGGCATCGTGACGGAAGCACAGCTGCGCGAGGAAATGCGGCTCAACCACATTCGCCACGACTCGCTGGATCTGCTGCGCCGCCCGCCGGCACAGGTCCTGCAGCCGGCGGCCTGAGGACCGGCTGCGGTGCCGGCCGGATCAGTCGCCGGCCGAATTTCTCTCGGCGGGGATCGCGAAGAGTGCCTTCACGCCGGCGACGGCACGCGGCAGGTCGGTCGAGGCTGACGGCTTGAGCGGCTGCTGCTGCCGATCCGAGCCGCTCTCCTCTTCTAGCCACGACGCTTGCTGATTGGCCACCAGCGCCCGCAGGATCCGGCGGATGTCGCGGCGGACCCGCCGTGGCAGGCAATGGGCGATCAGCCAATGCAAAACCCGCTTCGGCCGGACGTGCTCGGCCCAAGGCACTGACTCCGGCACGGCCGGCGGATCCGCCCGCATCCGGCTCCAGCCCTTGCCCATATCGAAGAGATAGACCGGCTTTTCCGTGGCGCAGGCCTCGGCCACCATCGACATGCTGTCGCCGGTGACGATGACGGCGTCGGCCAAAGCCAGGAAGCCGAGATAGGGATTGGTCTCGGGGTCGGCCTGCCAGGCATAGAACTGGCAGGGCACATCGATGGCGTCGCGCAAGGCGGCGGTGGCTGCGGAACCGGTGCGCGGGCTGGTCGAGACCAGCAACGATCCGCGAGACTGGCGCGCCATCGCCGATGCCACCCGGCCGAGGCGGGCAGCCATCTCGGGATCGAAAACGTAAGGCGGGCTGCTGCCGCCGACCAGCAGGGCGATGCGCGGTTGCGGCAGCGGGGCGACGAGATCGCGCCAGCGTTCAGCCGCGGCGCCCAACCGCGTTGCCGTCACTTGATGCAAAGGTGCGGCGATGCAGAGTACATTGTCGCGTGGCTGAACATGATATTGCGGCGTGGTGATCACCAGATCGAAATGCCGCGACTCGGCCCAGGGGCGGCCGAGATGTACCAGGCGTGTGCGCCCGCCGGATCGCGCCTTGATCCATCGGGCGATCGGCTCGTTGCGGCGGCCGGCGCTGATCACCAGATCGGGCCAGGGCGGCGTCAACGCATCGGACTCATGGCGCTTCATCCCGGCAAGATTGGGGCCCAGCAGAATATTGGTGACGAGTTCGTAGGGCCGATAGGCGACTCGCTTGACCGTGAAGGGCCAGCCCAAGGCTTCGGCCAGCGCCAGCATCTGCGCCTTGTCGCCGGCACGAAAGCCGGTCAGCAGCCAGACCCGCGGCGCGGCGGATCGGTCCGCATCCCCGTGCAGGACATCGCGGCTTGCCGAAGCATTTTCCTGTTGCTGAATGCCGGGTTGCGTCATGCGGGCGATGCGTCTGGCTGTGACTGATAAGCCCGGCAGGCTTAGCATTTTTCATCGCCGCTGGCCATTCGTACTGGCCTGGACGCCAATCGGGCGGCATGCCGGCATGCCGCCCGGATCGGCTTTAATGCGTGAATTGCCTCAGACGAAGGGCAGGGAAGTCACCGTCGCCTCGCTGCTGCCTGCCTGATGCCGGATGGTCACCTTGTCGCCGACTTCCAGCGACGCATCGGCGATGGCGATGGCGATATTCTGCTTGAGCTCGAAGGAATGAACCGCCCAGCGCACCTCGCCGGGATTGCCGCGCCGGTCGGTGATCGGCCAGTACCATTCGAGCAGCGGTAGCTCACCATCGATCAGCAGGCCGACGGTCTTGCGTTTGGCCCCTTCCCTGGCCACCTGCTGCAGCGCCTGCCGGCCGATGAAATCGCCCTTCTCGAGGTCGACGAGGCGGCCATGACCGGCCTCATAGGGATTCATGTCGGAATTCGAGTGGTAGGCCGTATCGGTGACGTTCTTTTCCACGGCACGGAACACATTCGGCCCGGTGACCATCAGGCCATGCGGTTCGCCGGCAGCGATCAGGCTGTTCCAAAGCTCCATGGCCCGGCTGCTGGAGAGCGGGAAAACCTCATAGCCAAGACCGCCGCTCCAGCCGGTCCGCGAGACCACGGCATCGATGCCGGCTACCTTGGTCAGCGTGCATTTGTAAAAACCGAGTTCGTCGAGCGGTGCTTGGACGAGGTCGCGCAGCATCTCCAAAGCTTTCGGTCCCTGGATTTGCAGCGGCGCGACATCGGGCTCGCAGACCGCGACATCGAAGTCGCCATGCAGGGCGATACCCCTGGCCCAGAGCGTGAGATCGGCATCGCCATGGGACAGCCAGATCACATCCTTCATCGGATGCAGCAGGACCGGGTCACAGATGATCCGGCCATCCGGATCGCAGACCAGCGTGTATTTGCAATCACCCGCCTTCAGCTTCGACAGATCTCGTGTCGTCAGGTATTGGGCGAATTTCACCGCGTCAGGGCCACGCAATTCGGTCTGCCGCTCGCAGCCGACATCCCACAGCGTCACGCGCTCGGTCAAAGCCGTGTATTCCTCGGAAGGCGAGTGATGATAGATCAGCGGGAAGTAGGTGTGGTTATAGACCATGAATTCGGAAACGCCGGCCGCCACCGCACCGTCCCAATAAGGCGAGCGGCGCGAAATCGGATAAAGATGGGTTCGCTCGCGCGGTTTCAGCGGCTTGGTATCGAAATATTCCGACCAGCGCGTCACCTTGCCGTTCTTCACCTCGACGATGGCGACGAACTTGAAATCCAGCCGCATCGGCGTGCCATCGACATGGGGTGGAATGCCGATATGTTCGGCATGAAGCATGCCTTCGGCAAAAGCCTGCGATCCGCTTTCGATGACGTGATCGAGAATGACCCGGATGTTCTTCAAGCCGTTCAGGGCGACCTGGATTTCCTTCAGGATGCCCTGGCGCCCGATGATCCGGCCGTCATGCAGCGGCAGATCGAAGATCGCATCCTCGGCGAAGAGATCGGCGAAATCCGCCTCGGCGCGCCGCTCGAAGGCGTCGCAATAGGCGCGGAGTGCCCCTCCGGCGGTATAAGTCCCGGCAGTATAGGTCGTCGACATGGGCATGCTCACTGATTGGCGGCAGAATTGGTGGCGGCGAAGATCGGCCCGTCGGCCCAGAGCCGATAGGGCCGCGCATCGAGATAGGTCGACAGCCGTGCGATCTCGCCGCCTCGCCCCTCCAGCGTCATGGCGAGCGGCAGTTCGACCGGTGTCTTGTCGCGATGGAGTTTCGCCACCATTTTGCCCTCGGCGATGGCGACCTGGTTCGATTCCCTGGTGGCGGACAGGGTGATGGTGGCGGATTGGCTCACCTCGAAGATGCGGCGGAAGCCGGCGGCGATTTCGCCTTTGCCGATCAGGCGCTGGCCGAGCAAGGGCATCTCGAAAAGCGCCTGCTCGGTAAACAGCGACAAGACGGCATCGAGGTTACGGTCGTTAAAGGCCGTGCAATACGATTCGAGTTGGGCCTGTAGGCTCATGAAAGGTCACTCCATTCAACCTGTCGGCCGCGATAGCCGATCGACTTGACGGAGGATTGAGCATTGCCGGGGCAAAGCCAATGGACCCTATCGGGTCCATTGGATCTCGCCACATCAGATGTCCTGGAACAGGAAATTGACGAAATTGAGGAAGAGCTCGCGTTCGGTGGTGATGTCGAGCTTGAGGTACATCCGCTTCTTGTGATTCTTCACCGTGTTCAGGCTGAGCTCCAGCCGCTCGGCGATCTTGGCATTGGGATACCCGACCAGAATCAACCGCACGATGTCACGCTCGCGCGGGGTCAGCTTATCACGCAGGAATCCGTCCAAAGCGGTTTTGTAATCGATCGGCGGCAGGCCAGGCTTGGCAGGGCTGCGGGTCATTTCGTCGATATCGCCGATCTGCCGGATGGTCGCCCGCAGCTGCGCCTCGCTCAGCTTCTGGTGCAGGCGGTGCAGGCTTTCCAGCAACGGGAACAATCCCCGCATCGCGGCAAGCTCAGTTTTGAGAAACGGCGACTTGCGTTCGTAGACGAGACCGATCGAGGCGTCGCCTCCGATCGGGAAAAGCAAGGCGAGATCGTCCGCCATGCCGGTCAGGCGCAGGAAAATATTGAAATAGTCGCCCGCGCGCTCGGCCGGCGTGCTGACTTCGGTCAGATCTTTCACGCCGCGCCCATTTTCATCGCGGCACAGCCGATAGATCGGATCGACGCGATAGAGGCCGCGCAGATAAAACTCCATATGGCCGGGCAAAAGTCCATCGTGAATGAGATATTCCGGCGCATGATGGCGGGAATAGCGCATCACCATGGCGAGATCGGCGCGCAGATGCGATCCCAGCACCATCAGCAGATCGCGGTAGAAAACCGGATCGCCGGCGCGCTCGGCAACCATGCCGAGTTGCGTCAGCAACGGATATAGACCCCGCTCGTCCTTCCCGGCCATCCGTCCCCCCGCGAACTGGCTACACGCGCCGCTTATGCGGTTTTTTGGCAGGCTACGGCATGGGCCCTAAAGGGTCCATGGAAAAGCGCCCACCCCGATGTCAGACTTTCGCCGCTAGGCTGAAACAGCCATATCGCGCCGATCCCGTGGGACCACGGATCAATGACTAACGCCCGCTCGACGTCGTTGCCGTCATCGGGTTCGCCAGCTGCTATCTAAAAACCAACGCAACGTGGGAGAGTAAGATGAAAAATCCAGCAGCTTTCATGCGGCGGTGGCTGAGTTGCGTTCTGATTGCGGGATCGGCGTCGCTGGCGCTGCAGGCCGGACAGGCTGCGGCCGCCACCATTCCGGAATCGACGGATCCCATCAAGCTGGCGATGAACGAGTGGACGAGCCAGAACCTGCTGACCCAGATCACCGGCCGGCTGCTGAAGAAGATGGGCTATAACGTCGATTATGTGACGGCGGGCTATACCGCGCAGCTCACGCCGCTTTCGGCCGGCGAACTCACCGCTTCCATGGAAATCTGGGAAGTCAATGTCGGCGAAGGGTTCCAGCCGATGCTCCAGAGCGGCAAGCTGGAAAGCCTGGGCAGCACCGGTCTCGAAGGCGGCGGCGGCTGGGTCTATCCTGCCTTTGCCGAGAAGCTGTGCCCCGGCCTGCCCGATTACAAGGCGCTGCAGAAATGCCCCGATGCCTTCGCCACGCCGGAGACCATGCCGCAGGGCCGCCTGGTCGATTTTCCGCCTGAATGGGGCAACATGCATACCGCCGACCGGCTTGCATCGCTGGGGATCGACTTCAAGCCGGTCTCCGGTGGCAGCGAGGGCGCCATGCTGTCCGAGCTGCGCTCCTCGGTGAAAAGCGGCAAGCCGGCCCTGGTCTATTTCTGGTGGCCGCATCCGATCTTCGTCGAGCTCGACCTCAAGGTCGTCGACCTGCCGAAATATGCCGATCCTTGCTACAGCGATCCGAAATGGGGTCCCAATTCGGACAAGACCTATGATTGCGGCGAGGCCGCCGGCGATATCGTCAAGGTGGTCTGGCCGGGCATGAAGGAAAAGTGGCCCGCAGCCTATAAGCTCATCCAGGCTTTCAAGATCGGCAACAAGGAAGACATGGAACTTTCCTACGAGATCGAAAGCAAAGGCCAGAAGGTGGAAGATGTCGCGGATCGCTGGATTGCCGAGCATCAGGCGGTCTGGCAACCCTGGATCGATGCCGCGCAGAAGTAGCATTGCTTATATCCGAGGGGAGACAAGACCGATGTCCGATGCGTTGAAGGGTTTCATCCGGTTGCAGCCTTCGGCGCATCGGACCTTGCCGCTGGTCAAAACCGATTTCATCAAGCCCGAATGGATCGATGAAGGGCGGGCCGATGAGCAGGGCCATTTCTTTTATAACAATGACGAACGCAATGTGCAGGTCGGTTTCTGGGAATGCACGCCGTTCCGAGAAACGATCAGCTTTCCTTATGATGAGCTCGGCATCGTGATCGAAGGCCGGCTGAAGCTGGTCGATGCGGCGGGGCGCGCGGATATCTTCGCGCCCGGCGATCTGTTCTTCATCCCCCGCGACCAGACCACCACTTGGCATATCCTGGATCATTTCAAGCAGTATTACATGATCTATGCGCCGCGTGAGACGCAGTATTACCGATTCTAGGTCCATCGACGGATGATCAAGCTCGCCTGCCGCAATCTCTGGAAAGTCTATGGCCGCCGGCCGGGAGTCTATTTCGACACGGCGGGCTATCGGATCGATCCGCCGGCGCTTGCCCGGCGGTTGCGCGACGAACGGCATATTCCCGCCGCCGCCGATGTCTCCTTCGAGGTCGAGGAAGGCGAGATCTTCATCATCATGGGGCTGTCCGGTTCGGGCAAGTCGACCGTCATTCGCTGCCTGTCGCGGCTGATCGATGCGACAGCCGGCGAGATCCTGCTCGACGGACAGGACCTGCTGGCGGCCTCGCCGAAGGAACTGATCCAGATCCGCCGGCATCGCATCGGCATGGTGTTCCAGAATTTCGGCCTGTTGCCGCATTTGACGGTGCGCGAGAACGTCGCGTTTCCGTTGAAGACGCAGGGCGTCGCCTTGGCGAAGCGCCATGCCCGGGCCGACGAGATGATTCGCCTGGTCGGACTCGACGGGCGCGAAGACGCCTATCCGCGCCAATTGTCCGGCGGCCAGCAGCAGCGCGTTGGCATCGCCCGCTCCTTGGCGGTGCAGCCGGAATTATGGTTCCTCGACGAACCGTTCAGCGCGCTCGATCCGCTGATCCGCCGGCAATTGCAGGATGAGTTCCTGCGCCTGCAGCGACAGCTGCGCAAGACGGTGGTCTTCGTCACCCATGACGTGCTGGAAGCGGTCCGCCTCGCTCACCGCATTGCCATCATGAAAGACGGCTTCATCGTGCAGGTCGGGACGCCGCAGGAGATCGTCCTCAATCCGGCCGATGACTATGTCGCGCAGTTCGTCGCCGATGTGCCGATCGCGCGGGTGCAATATGCCGCTGATATCCTGGAGCCGTTACCGTCCCCGGGCGATCATCCGAATGCCCGGCCGGTGGTCGCGGCAAGCGCCAATCTCGAGCAGGTCATGGAAAGCCTCGGCAATGATTTCAGTGCCGCGACCGTGGCCGATACCGATGGCAGGCCGGTTGGCATCGTCACGCTCAACCGCATCCTGCAAATACTGGGACGGCGAGGCGGGACGCCCTCAGGTCGCGGCCAGCTCCCGGGCGGCCATATGAAGGTCGTCTCTTGAAGCGGCACGGGATGGCGGAAAACCCGGCGCCGTTTCTGCTGCTGGGCGCGGCGGTTATCCTTGCCATCCTGGCGCGTTCCCTGGTGCCATGGATGGCTGCCTATCCGGCGGACTGGGTCATGCCCCTATCCCACTGGACCGGCGCGGCGATGGCGGCTTTCGTCGATGTCTCCAAGCCGTTCTTCCGGGTCGTCAGCCTCGTCCTGACCTGGCCGCTCGATCTGTTGCAGCAGCTTCTCACTTGGGTACCGGCGCCGGTCTTCATCCTTTTATCCGCCCTGATCGCGTGGCAGGCCGCCGGTTGGCGCAGCCTGATGCTGACCCTCTTCACATTGCTTTACATCTGGGTTGCCGGCTACTGGACGCAAAGCATGAATACCCTTTCCCTGGTGTCTATTGCGATCCTGCTGGCGGCGGTGATCGGCTTTGGTTTCGGCGTCTGGGCTTACCGGAACTTCACGGTACGCAGCATCCTGGATCCGGTTCTCGACCTGATGCAGACCATCCCGACTTTCGCCTATCTCATTCCCATCCTGCTGCTCTTCGGCTTCGGCCCGGTGGTCGGCTTGATTGCGAGCGCGGTTTTCGCCGCGCCGCCGATGGTGCGGAACACGCTGCTGGGCCTGCAACGCGTACCGTCCGACATACGCGAGGCCGGCCTGATCTGCGGCTGCGCGCCAGGCCAGCAATTCTGGTGGGTCGACGTGCCCTCGGCCATGCCGCAGCTGAAGCTCGGCATCAACCAGACCACCATGGCGGCTTTCGCGATGATCATCATTTCGGCGATCATCGGCGGCTTCAACGATATCGGCTGGGAGGTCCTGTCGAATATCAGGCGGGCGAATTTCGGTGACAGCATCTTATCCGGCCTGGTGATCGCCTTGCTGGCGATGTCGCTCGACCGCATCACCCTGGGGCTGGCCGGGCAAAGCGATGCCGCACAAGGTGGTGGTCCCCAGGGTGGGGCCGTCCAGGCGCATCGCCTCAGCCGCCGCGATTTCCTCTTCGCGGCAATCGGTGCCGTGATGCTGGGTGCGATCTGCAGCTTGCTCATGACCCGGCTGTCGATCACGCCGCAGGGCCGACTGATGGGTTTGTCCGAATCCATCAATGCCGGTCTTGCCTATGTGACCTCGACCTATGCCGTTTTCCTTAATGGGTTGAAGGCAAGCCTGCTGTATTTCGCCATCCTGCCCGTCAAGATCGGGCTGGAACGCGTCGTCACGCCGTTCAGCTGGGGCTTCGCGCTGACCCCGCCGGTCATCGCCGCCTATTGGACCCTGCTCGCGGCGGCTGCGCTGGCAGCTGCCCGTTATCGCTCGATGACCGCGGGCACGGCGATCTTCGTCATCGGCTGCTTCCTCTATGTCGGCACGACCGGCATGCCCTGGCTGGCGGTCGTCATCCTCGTTACCGCCTGCGCCTATCGCTGCGGGGGCTGGCCGGTCGCGATCTTCGCGCTGGTTAGCCAGGTCTTTATTCTGCTCGCCGGGCAATGGCAGCAGGCGATGATCTCCGTCTATCTCTGCGCCAGTGCCGTCACCCTGTCGATCGTCATCGGCGTGGCGCTTGGTATCTGGGGCGCTGCATCGGATGGGGCATCGGCGGTCCTGCGGCAGGTCAACGATACGCTGCAGACGATTCCGCAATTCGTCTTCCTGATCCCGGTGCTGATGTTCTTCGGTGTCGGCGATTTCACCGGCTTGCTGGCCATCATCCTCTACGCCGTGGTGCCGGCGATCCGTTATACCGAGCACGGCCTGCGCCAGGTTCCGGCCGCGCAGATCGAAGCGGCGACGGCGATGGGCTGCACCAGGTCGCAGATTCTCTGGCAGGTGAAACTGCCCAATGCCTTTCCGGAAATCCTCCTTGGCATCAACCAGACGATCCTGTTCGCCATGGGCATGCTGGTGATCGCCTCGCTGGTCGGCACCGACGGCCTGGGCCAGCAGATTTATATCGGCCTCGGCAAGAACGATCCCGGCATGGGGGTGATCGCCGGCCTCAGCCTGGCTTTGATCGGCATGATCGCCGATCGCATCCTGCGCGCCGCTGCCGCAAACCGTAAAACGGCCCTGGGCATCGTGTAAATGCGGGCGGTCAAGGGGCCATACAGCCTCAGATGCGGCGGGCGTCGGTGATGATCCAGCTCACGCCCTTCTGGCGCAGCTTGAGTTGCAATTCGAGATGAATGAATTCGTTATTGGTCCAGGTCGTCAGCAGATCGACATTCGCCAACCAATGATCGCCTTGCTGTTCCGTGCTTAGAAGCTGCACATCCCTGGTGCGCGCGGCGACCTCCCCCAATGTCATCTCGGCCGGCATGGCCGGCGGTGGGCCATAGGCGGAATCGCCGGAGAGTGCTGCATATTCATGCAAGGCGGAAAGCACGTCATCGGCTTCCGGCGGTACCGACCGTGTCACCCAGCCGATGAAAATACCCAGTGCCGCAATCACGGCGAGCGCGGTGAGTTCCCAGCGATATTGCCGGAACCACACACCGTCTTTTGCGGCTCGTGCCTGTCCATGCATGATGATGCCCCCGCTTATTCGGCGCGACTGGCCAAACAGCTCGACCGGGGTATCACGATCATGCGCTGTATAACAAATTTATTCGCTTATAATTTATTGAAAATAAAAGGAAAGTTACCGAATATCTTTTATCTGCGCGGGCACATTCGCAGCCGTGACGCGCGAAGCGCAGGAGGCGGCAGGAGCGCCGTCAGCCGGTGGCGCGAAACTGAACATCCCCGCCGTTCAGGAAGCAGGCCTTGCTGAACAGGGTCAAATCCAAGCGATTGGGCAGCCTGACATCGCCGAGATCGGGAAGAGATCTCATGGCGGGATCGTAAGATCGATCGATCTGGGAACTGAAAACCATGATCAGCCCCCTGTCGCGCGCAAAGGATTTCAGCGCGCGGATCTGCGCCATCAGGGATGGACTGTCCCGCCGCTGATCGAGCAGTTGCAGATAATCGACGACCGCCAGGGTGCCGCGTGGCATCGCGCCCATGCGCTCGATGATATGGCCGGCATTGATGGCATCGGAGCAGTCCACGGTGAACAGCGTCTCGAACCGGGCCTGGTCAGCACCGAGATCGCGGAACCGCTCGGAAACATCTCTCTTCGTATATTCCAGCGTGAAGAACAGGCTGCGATGGCCGGCCTTCATGGCTTCTATGGCAAGTTCCAGGCAGATAAGCGTTTTTCCCTGGCCCGGGCGCGCACCGACCAGGACGAGATCGCCTGGCTGCAGCCGGGGGAACAATTTGCTCGCCGGTCCGGATGCGGCGCGTTTTGCGACAAGCAAACTCCAGCTGCCGAAGCCTTCTTCAGCCGCCATGCGGTCAAGCGCGTCGTGCAGCGGAATAGCCGCGTCGCGTGACAGGAGCCTTGCGTTGCGCTTCAACTGATAGAGGGGTGCAGACAGTTTCATCGAAAGAACCTCCCATTGCGAGCGATGGTCGCAACCCCTCCTTATGCTGCATGCTCGAACAGTCGGTTCAGCGTTTCAACGCACCCTGCATGACAGATACTTTCCCGATGGAGGGGGGAGGCGCGGGCAGCACCCGAATCAAATGATAACCCATTCTCTGCCGGTTGGGAAACCGTCTCGATCCGCGGAGCGGGCCAGGCAAGCGCTCGTCCATAACTTCCCGGTCGCGCGATGGTCTAAAGAAGCGCTCAGCGCAGAATATGGCTGAGAAGACCTCTTCTTCGATAAGGCATCCTATAAAATCGCCGATCCTCCCAGCCAGGTCCGCGCGTCCCTACATCAGACGCTCGATGAGCTGTGCAAACGAAACATTCATGCCGTCATTGTGATGGATGTGCCGGAACCCAGACATGGTGTCCCTATGCGCTGGTGAAGGCTGGTTTGAGGAAGCCAACGCCCGACCTAAATCCAAGCCTTGAAACGGTACATGATCTACAGAGGGCATTGGCTATCTTGAAACAAGAGGCAATCCGGTTTGGCGGCACGGTAATCGATCCTACGCCGGTGTTCTGCGAAGAAAAGGGCTGTCATATCGCAATCGACGGAACACCGCTTTATGTCGACGCAGATCACTTTACCAAGACGGCCGCCGAACGTCTCAGTGGCTTATCTGATTCGGCATTCCCCGCTACCGGCTTTGGTTCGTCAGCTTCGGAAAGCTCCTTAATTCGAAAAGGGATCGCAGCCGGAAGCTTCGCAGGCTTCGCCTTCATCAGCCGAGACCTTTACGATAAACTGCGATATCCAAAGATTGCCGAATGGCGACTGAAGTTCGTTCCGTCAATATCGGCGGCAGCGATTTCCGCATCTGGGTTCTCAATTTTGCGTTTCACATTTGCAGTAGCGCTGGGCAAGGGGCAAACTCAGGCAGAACTAATAGTCCGCTCAGGTGAAGTCCGCGTCTCATGAAGAAGGGACCGTCCAATGGCAGACAATGTTCTCAAGGCGGTGGACCTGCATTCCGTTGTCCGAGATCCCTTTCCGCATGTCGTTGTGCGGAATGCGCTCCCAAGCCAAGCGTACGAGGATTTGTCAGGGAGCTTTCCCGTGAAAGGGGTGATGGATTGCCGACAGCGTACCGCGGACAATGTAGCGGTTCGCCTCGGCGCGCGAGATGTCTTAAATCACGACGCGATCCCTTCGAATTGGCGGAAATTTTTCGCCGAACATACCTCCCATGATTATTGGATTGAGCTGGTCCGGGTGTTCGGCGATGCGATTAGAGCGATGCATCCGAATCTTGAAAAGCGGATCGGAAAGCCGTTAGCCGGCTTCGATGTCGGCGTCAGGGGCACAAGTGGCAAAAGGGATATCAGTTTAGAGTGCCAATTCGTCATCAATACGCCAAGCCGTGAAACATCGTCCGTAAAAACACCGCATGTCGACAAGCGGCAGACATTATTGGCCGGCTTGTTCTATATGCGTGAAGCTGGCGACACCTCGGCGGGCGGCGACCTTGATTTTTACACGTGGAAAAGGGAGCCGCGTTTCCTTGTAAATCGCATGATATTGCCGTCTGACGTCAGCAAAGTGTCCACTGTTGGCTATGATAAGAATACCTTGGTCTGTTTTATCAATTCTCCGATATCCGTACACGGCGTCTCGCCGCGCGGGCCATCCTTCCTGCCGAGGCGTTATATAAATTTCATCGTGGAAACGGATTTTCATCTTTTTAGAGCGCCCGGCGTCGGGCCAATCGCCAGGCTGCAACATTGGAACGACGCAAAAGCAATCCGGCACTCGTCGCGCTTTCACTAGCGGCCGCCCGAGTCGCATTGCCAAGGCGCCCAACATCGTGAACAGATTGTGGAATTGGCGTCCCCGAGAGGATTCGAACCTCCGACCTGCGGTTTAGGAAACCGACGCTCTATCCTGCTGAGCTACGGGGACGCGGGCGAGGGGGGTTATAGCAGAGGCGGTGCGATCTGGCAAAAGCGGCGACGGGCCGGCAACGCTATTTTTCCGGCCGGTCGATGGCGCCGAGACGCTGCCAGACGGCATCGCTGACGGCGCCGGCCGGGGCGCGGGTCAGCACCGGGTCGGGCGCGCCGGTGAGCAGCACATTGATGCTGCGATCATAGGCGGCCGGATCCAGCTTGCCGATCGGCTTGTTATCGGCATGCAGCAGGGCATCCACCGCTTTCAGGCTGTCCGCCAGCGCGCCGCGATCGATGCCGGCCCGGCTGTCGGCCGGCCTGCCGGGGGTCTTTTCAGCCTGTTCGGTTCCGGTCTGATTTGCCGCCTGCAGATCGGTATCGGCCGGCAGGCGGGCGAGCAGCCTGAGCGCCGCGCCGCGATTATCGTGAAACTGCCGCCAGCCGCGGCGGGATGCCGCCAAAAAGCGGGCGAAGAGATCGAGCCGCACCGGATCACGCAGATCCTCGGCCCGGGCATAGAGGCCATCTTCCAGCGTCGCGACATCGAGATCTTCGTAGCGGAAAGCCGTCAGATCCTTCGGCTTGAGACCGGCGATCTTCATCTGCCGGGGAATGAGATAGGTCGTCGAGGTGATGCAATCCAGGCGATGATCGGCCAGGGCATGGAGATCGTCGGCCTGTTGCGACAGGGTGACGCCGTTCTCCTCGCCGAAGGTGCTGATATTGAGGCGGTTCATCCAGGCATGGAAGGAACTTTCCTGATGACCCAGCCAGATGCCGATGCTGGTGCCGGAAAGATCGGCCGGCGTCTTGATCGGCCGGCGGCAGTAAAGCGCCTGCCCGGCTTGCTGAAAGAATTGAGCGATATGCTGGATCGGCGCCCCGTCCTCGCGCAGGCGCAAGGCGGTGGACATGATATCGACCGCAAGATCGGCCTTGCCGTCGGCGAGCATCTGCGCCGGCGGGCGGTCGGTCGCGGCGATGAAGCGGACCTGGAGCCCGGCATCGGCAAACAGATGGCCGGCCTGCGCCATGTAGAAACCGATGGTCCGCGGTGCAGCGCCGGCTGGCAAGGCCACGGTCAGCGATGCCATGCCCGGCGCAGGGGTGGGGGCTTTGGCGGGCGCTGTGGCGGCGTCACCCGCCGCCGCCGGTTCATGCGCCATGCCCAGCAGCAAAAGAGCCGCCGGGATCAGCCGCTTCAGAGCCACCGGCATCAGCCGCTTCCGAAGGCCGGCCGCTCTGCCGCACCGCGTTAGCCGCACGTCACGTGAAAGAAACGACATCGGTTGAAACCATCTTGCACTTCGCCGGGCGGCAGACTACAGCCGAGACGGGGCCGGACCAAGCAGGAAGGCCTGACGAGGCGGCGATGACAGGCGCGCGATGCGGCGAGGCAGTAATCATCAGGATGCGACGGCAATGACCGATATAAAATCGCTTTCGGTAATCGGAGCCGGTGCCTGGGGTACGGCGCTGGCTTTGATCGCCGCCCGTGCCGGCCGCGCGACGCAGCTTTGGGTGCGCCGCCCTGAACAAGCGGAGGCGATGCGACGCGAGGGCGCCAATAGCCGGTATCTGCCCGGTGTCGTCCTGCCGCCGGATTTGCGAATTGCCGTCGACCTTCCTGCTGCTTTGGTGGCCGATGCCGTCCTCTATGCGCAGCCGTCGCAATATTTCCGTGCTTTCTGCCGCACGGCGCGGCCGCATCTTGCGCCGTCCAGCCCGCTGGTGATCTGCGCCAAGGGAATCGAGCTTGGCAGCGGGCGGCTGATGACCGAAATCGCGGCGGAGGAATTGCCGGGCCAGCGCATCGCCGTGCTGTCAGGCCCCAGTTTCGCGGCGGAGGCGGCGCGCGGCTTGCCGACGGCGGTGGCGATCGCCGCGTCGGAAGATGCCGTCGCCCAGCGATTGATGGCGGCTCTCAGCCATGCCGCTTTCCGTCCTTATGGCGCGTCTGATCCGGTCGGCGTCGAGGTCGCGGGGGCAACCAAGAATGTACTGGCGATCGCCTGCGGCATCGTCATCGGCCGCGGCCTCGGCGAAAACGCCCGCGCCGCCTTGATCACGCGCGGCCTGGCGGAGGTCAGCCGGCTGGCGCTGGCCAAAGGCGGGCGCAGCGAGACCCTGATGGGGCTGGCGGGTTTCGGCGACCTCATCCTCACCTGCTGCAGCCTGAAATCGCGCAATACCTCGCTGGGCCATGAACTGGGCGAGGGGCGCAAGGTCGCCGACATCCTGGCGCAACGCCATACCGTGGCCGAAGGCGTCACCACCGCCGCCGCCGTCGTTGCCCTTGCCGGCCAGTTGCAGGTGGAGATGCCGCTCTGCCGCGCGGTCGATGATATTCTCCGCGGGCGGATCGATATCGATATGGCCGTCCAGGCGCTCCTGGCCCGGCCGCTGAAACGAGAGTCCTGACGATTTCGGTCTAATGCATGCCGCTTTTGGTCGATGCATTATTGTTAAGAAGTTTCAGCCTATTAAAAAAGTTTTCAATGTGGTAAACAACACGTAATGGCCGATTAACGGCCAAAGAAGAACTAAGAGTGTCTGAGAGGATCGACGCGGGAGCTGTATTCGGCTGAATACGGCGACTTGCGTCTATAACGGGAGACCCGCCAAATGGCTGAATCTATGCAAGCCCGGATCGACGCTATGTTTCGGCGCGACAAGCTCTGGGCCTTTGGGTTCGTTGTGGTTCTGTGGGCTGTGCTCGCTTTCGTATTCTTCAGCATCAATCCGCTGATCCCCGATAATACGATGCGGGTCGTCATCGCGGTCGCCGCCGTCATTCTGGGCCTGTTCAACACGGCCTCGATCCTGGCGATGATCTCGCATTACAGCCACGACAAAAACTTCATCTACGAACTGGACATTCGGCATCTCGACGAAGCCCGCCATCAGTGAGCGGGCCGTCTCTGCCGATTGCCTGATGCTGCGGGCGTGACGCCGGCGCGGGTCAGGATGACTTTTACTCGGGAGGGGGAGACTCCATGGCTAAAGCCAAATACCAACCGCCGAAACAAGGCGTGGTGGGCCAGATCATCGACGCGTTGCTGGTCCTGATCGCCGTATTCCTGGCCCTTTGGGTGCCCTTGGTCTTCAATCTTGCGGGGGCATCGACCCGCACTATCCTGCCGGCGGGCGTGACGCAGGAAACCGCTGCCGACGGCACGGTCACCTTCACCGGCGCGACCTGGGAAAATCTCGGCCAGAACGCCACCATGCAGAAGCAATGGGAAGCGCTCGGCTATGACGTGAACAGTGCCGCGGCGCTGATCACCCAGTGGTTCGATTACAGCTTCAACTGGTCGATGCTGCTGCTCACGGCCGCCGTCATCATCGGCTATTTCCTCTTCCTGCTGGTCTATTCCGACAAGGAATACAAGGAAGTCATCGCGGAAAAGTTCGACCGATAGAGATCGTCATCGCCAATCGACGGCGAGGGGAGACATCATGGATTTCTGGGATATCTTGCAATATGCCGCCTGGATCGCGGCGGGTTTGCTGGTTCTGTGGATGGTGCTTGATGCCATCCGCGTCAGCAAGCATTTCAGCGAAGACGTGCTGACCAGTTCGCAGGAAGGCATTGACGAGCTGGCCGTGCAGCAAGAGCAACATCGGAACGGGAGATAGGACATGTCGGATGTTGCCTTGAAGCAAGCGGCCGATCAAACAACGCCGAGCGTCATCAACCTGAAGAAGGTGCTGGGTCCCGCCCATGTCTGGGCGCTGGGCGTCGGCATCGTTCTGGTCGGTGAATTCATGGGCTGGAATTTCTCGGTGGGGAAAGGTGGCGCCTATGGCTCGCTGATCGCCTGCTGGGTGGTCGGCCTGCTTTACACCTGCGTCGCCATGATCGATTCGGAAATCACCTCCACCGTGGCGGCGGCCGGCGGGCAATATGCCCAGGCTAAGCACACGACGGGGCCGCTGATGGCCTTCAATGTCGGCCTCTATCTGGTCATGGCCTATACCATGCTGGAAGCGGCTGACGTGCTGGTGATCGGTGATCTGGTGACGATGGGGGCGGAGGAACTGGGACGACCCGGGGTCGATCCGCATCCCTTCGTCTTCTTCATGGTCGCGGCACTCGCTTTCCTGAATTATCGCGGCGTCTTCATGGCTTTGTCGGTGAACTTCCTGATCACCGCCGTCGCCTTCGTGTCGATCATTATCCTGTGGGTCGGGGTACATCCATTCTCGCCGGGTGAAATCACGCAGCACGCAGAAATGCTGGCGATCCAGCCGCTGCCGGAACTTTCCAACGTGCCCGGCCTGCCTTATGGCTGGATGGGTGTGCTGGCTTCGTTCCAATTCGGCATCTGGTACTATCTCGGGATCGAAGGCACCTGTCAGGCGGCGGAAGAAGTCCGCTCGGCCGGCCGCTCCCTGCCGCTCGGCACCATGACCGGCATGATCACGCTGCTGATCGCCGCCGCGCTCACCTGGTGGATCTGTGCCGGCATGCTGCCCTGGGACTATCTGGGACAGGCGCTGGCGCCGCTTTATGACGCCTCGAAGATGAGCGGCAGCACCTTCCTGCATGTGCTGCTCTGGGTCGCCACGGTGTTCTCGGCGACCGCCTCGGCCAATGGCTGCATCAATGACGCCTCGCGTGCCTGGTTCTCCATGGGCCGTGACCGTTATCTGCCGCAATGGTTCTCGGCGGTACATCCGAAATACCGCACGCCCTACCGCTCGATCCTGTTCCTGATCCCGATCGCCGTCGCTTTCGGCTTTACCGGGCTCCTGGCGCAGACGATCACCTTCTCGATCCTCTCGGGCCTGCTCGGCTACACCTTCATGCCGATCAATGTCATGAAGTTTCGCCGCAAATGGCCGCTGGGCACGATCAAGCGGGGTTATGTCCATCCCGGACACCCGATCCCGGCGATCGTCCTCTTCATCCTTTGCGTTGCCACCTTGTTCGCCGTGTTCCTCGGCTTCGGTGCACAGCTTCTGGCGATGATGATGTTCTACATCCTGGCCTCGATCTGGTTCGTCTTCCACCGCTACAAATATGTGCGGCGCGGCGACCAGTTCACCATGGCCTGGCCGCGGCCTCGGGGATACTGAGGCGCCGACCGACGGTATGGTTAAGGGCTTGTTTAAAAGAGCGTAAGGGCAGGCCCGGCTTGGTAACGGCCCGTTAAGACCGGCCGATGGACAATACCATCGGCCGGTTTTCCTATAAAACGGCGCTTATCGAGCGGGGGTAGGAATGATGACATCGGGTTTGCTTTGCGCAACGGACGGATCGGCAATATCGGAAAAGGCAGTTGTCTACGCCGTCGAACTCGCGCGGTCGCAGCAGCAGCACCTGGCTTTTCTCACCGTCATTGCCGGTGCCGAAGAACAGCATCCAATGGTCTGGGACGAAAAGCGCTTGCGGGCCGGCGACCTGCCGGCCGAGCGCGAATTGCTCTCGGCGCTCAGCGTGGCCACGCAGCAGGATGTGCAACATCTGACCTGCATACGGGTTCATGGCCGCAGTGCCGCCGCCGCCATCGTGAGCTATGCGGAGAAGAACAACTATCACCACATCATTGCCGGTTCCGCCGGGTTGACCGGGGCGAAGCGTCTGCTGCTGGGATCGGTGGCGGCCGATATCGTTGCCCTGGCCCATTGCCCGGTCACGATTGTGAGATGACGCCAGTGACTGAACTGAAGCAAGGCAAGTTAAAGCGCCGATGACGACGGGCGAAACGATTATCCTGATTGTTCTGGTTGTCGCCGCGGCCATCGCGCTCGGCTGGATCTATCGCCGCGACCGGCGGCGCTTGAAAGCGCGGCGCGGCGTCCTGTTCTCGCAATGCCTCGATCTGCTGGAAGCGCCGCAACTGCGCCAGGAGGATCTCGATTATCCCGTACTTACCGGCCGCTATGGCGGCCATGGCGTGCATATCGATGCGATCATCGATCATATTGCCGTGCGCAAGGTCCCGAGTCTGTGGCTGCGCGTCAGCTTGATGGCGCCGCTGCCGGGCATGCCGACCCTCGACATCCTGATGCGCGCCCATAATGTCGAATTCTTCTCGCCCTCCAACGATCTGCCGCATCGCGTCGATCTGCCGCCTGGCTGGCCGAAGGACGCCACGATTCACAGCGACGATCCGGCGCGCTTGCCGGCATCCAGGATCCTGACGCCGCATATGACCTTCTTCGACAAGCCACAGGCGAAGGAAATGCTGCTGACGGCGAAGGGCGTGCGGCTGGTGTTTCAGGCCAGCCAAGCAGACCGATTGCATTACCAGGTGCTGCGCCAGGCCGATTTCGAGAATCCGGTCCTGGCACCGGACGTGCTGCAAGATCTGCTCGATCGATTGATTGCGATTCATCGTGACGTTGCAACGGCACTGGCATCGAACATACCGGAGTCCAAAGCATCGGAGTCACAGTCATGACGTGTGTGCCAATGATGAGCCAATGCGTTAAAAAATATGTGGATTGGTGTGGCGATTTCGCCCATCATGCCGCATCGCGGTGAACGCGTGAGCGTGGGGAGAAACGCTTGACGCAAAAACGGAAGAATAACGCCGTGTCATCAAACCGGCAGAAAGAAGCGGAGCAAGCGGCCGTGAAGCCGAAGCCGCCGTTTCATCCTTATTTGATTTTGGCGGTGGCAATGGTTTTGCCGGGCGTCGGTCAGGTGCTGAACAATCAAGCCAATCGCGGTTTGCTGTTTGTCTTCACCATGATCGCCCTTGGCTATGTCACCTATCATCTCTCGACGCCCGAGATTTCTCTGGTGGGCCGCTATGCCGGTGGGCTGTTCATTTATGCCCTCTCGATCATGGATGCCTACAAATGGGCGCGTGTCCGCTGGGTGATTTTCCATCACCCGGTATCAACCGCTCCATCGGCAACAACGGCATCGGGGGAGATGCCGGCCAATAAGATGGAGCATTCGTAACCGGTAAATAAGCAGGTAACGCTTTTCCAGTACCTGGGAGGGGGAAATGGCGATTTTAAGTGAAACAAAGACAGCCGGGCAGGGTGAACTGCACCGGACAATTGATTGGAAAGGGGCGTTCTGGGTTGCCAGCGGCGTTCCTGCACTCGTTCTTTTCTCGATCGGTGGTATCGCCGGTACAGTCGGTATCCCGGCCTTCGCGGTCTGGGCGATCTCGATGTGCATGGGCTTCATCCAGTCCTTCACCTATGCCGAAATCGCCGGCTTGTTCCCCAGCAAATCGGGCGGTGCTTCGGTCTATGGTGCGGCTGCCTGGGTACGCTACAGCAAGTTCATCGCGCCGCTCTCGGTCTGGTGCAACTGGTTTGCCTGGACGCCGGTGCTCTCGCTGGGCACCGCCATCGCAGCCGGCTACATCCTCGACCTGATGGAACCGGCGCCGACGGCCGAAGCGGTGCAGGCGTTGATCGCCCAGGCGACGGCGGCCGGCCAGACGATGGATGCGGCAGCGGCCACCGCCGCGCTCATGCCGATCCACAACTGGACGCTCTTCACCGCCAATATCGGCGGGTTGGTCGATGTCTCGATCAACTGGACGTTCTTCATCGGCGCGATTCTGATGCTGCTGGCCTTCGCCATTCAGCATCGCGGCATCCTTGGCACCGCCAAGGTGCAGACGGTGGTCGGGCTGGTGATCGTCATCACGCTGTTGATCGTCGGCATCATCCCGTTCTTCAACGGCAACTTCAACTCGGCCAACTTCACGCCCTTCGTGCCACTCGCGGTGCCCTATGCGCCGGAGCCGGGGAGCTGGAACACGGCCGGCTGGACGTTGATGCTGGGTGGCATGTTCATCGCCGCCTGGTCGACCTACGGCTTTGAAACCGCGATCTGCTACACCAGCGAGTTCAAGAATCCGGATACGGATACCTTCAAGGCGATCTTCTATTCGGGTCTGCTCTGCCTGCTGCTCTTCATCCTGGTGCCGATCACCTTCCAGGGTTACCTGGGCCTGACCGGCATGCTGGATGGCGGCATCGTCGCCGGCACCGGTGTTGCGTCAGCCATGGCGATGATGGTGGGTGGTGGACATTTCATCCACACGCTGTTCGTCTTCCTGATGATCGCTTCACTGATCCTGATCATCATCACGGCGATGGCGGGTTCGTCGCGCACCCTGTATCAGGGCTCGGTTGATGGCTGGCTGCCGCGCTATCTCAGCGGCGTCAATCACAACGGCGCGCCGACCAACGCCATGTGGACGGATCTGGTCTTCAACATGATCCTGCTGTCCTTCGCGTCGTCGGATGCCACCGCCTATTACTTCATCCTGGCGGTGTCCAATTGCGGCTACATCATCTTCAACTTCCTCAACCTCAATTCCGGTTGGATCCATCGTATCGATAACGGCCATGTGCGCCGGCCCTACAAGGCCCCGACGCTGATCCTGGCCGCCGGCACGGTGCTGTCCTTCGTCAACGCCGCCTTCATGGGGGCCGGTGCGAAGGTCTGGAACCCGATCGCCTTGTGGTGCGGGCTGATCATGGCGGCCATGATCATTCCGGTCTTTTGTTATCGCCACTATGTGCAGGATAAGGGCAAGTTTCCGCCGCGCATGCTGGAAGATCTGGGCATCACCGATTCGGCCAAGATGGAACGGAAGGCAGGCATGCTGCCTTACCTGACCTTGGCTGCCGGTGTGGCGGTGGTGCTCATCACCAACTGGGTCTTCACCCTCTAAACCGGGCGAAGATCGCGAATACTGTGCGGGGGAGCCAGTCCGGCTCCCCCGCTTTCTTTGCCCGCCTTCCGCCCGGCCCGGTGCCGGGACGCGCCTCAACCCAGGCGCAGGGAGAGCCGGCTGCCGATTGCACCCAACGTTTCATGGAACGGTTTATGAAACCGCCGCGGGCAAAAATTTATCGCCTGGGGGCAAATTCCCTCGGATTTTTTATGGACCCCCACCCCGTTATTCTGTATCGTCCGCGCCATCAGCAACAGCGACAGAGTCGCCCTATGTCCACCTTACGTCTCCGACGACGATCGATCCGCGCGCTGCGAAGCGTGGCGGTCGGCTGTGCTCGAGACGCCGGGAAGGCCTTCTAAAGGCCGGGAACCCGACGGGTAGGCAGCCGAACGCCCAGTTTCGGCAGTGGTCACTAAACGCAGTGTCACTTACTTACCTGAAGGAATCTGGACAATGTATCTGCTTAAGCCCGAAACTCCCGATCTCGCGCCCACTGTCGAAGGCCTTCTCGACACGGTGTTCGGCGCCAGCCGTTTCGACAAGGCTTCCTACCAGTATCGTATCGGCGTGCAGCCGGTCGCCGATCTCTCCTGGACAGCTTTCGCCGGTGAGCGCCTGGTCGGTTCGATCCGCTACTGGCCGATCCTGGTCAATCCGACGGATGGCGGCACGGCCACCCAGGCCCTGTTGCTTGGCCCGCTCAGCATCGACCAGGAATTCGCCGGGAAAGGCATCGGCCGGGCGCTCACCTTCAAGACGCTGGAACTGGCCGCCGGCCTCGGCTACGGCCTCGTCCTGCTGGTCGGCGACATCGATTACTACAAGCGCTTCGGCTTCGTGCCGGCGACGCCTTACGGCTTCGTCATGCCGGGCGAGAATCGGCCGCACCGCCTGCAGGTTGCGGCCCTGCGCGATGGAATCCTGGAGCCGGGCCAAGCGACGGGCGGCGAGATCGGCCATATCCACAGCGGCGAGCCGGCCTTGCTGACCACGGCCGCGGCCGCGCCCAATCTGCCCAACAGACAACGGAGGGGTCATCGTCGCGCCGCCAACGCAAACGGCCGCAGCCGCCTCGCCATCTGATCCCGTGACCTCAGAATAAAGCACGGCTCCCGGCATCGGGGGCCGTTTGCTTTTGGAGCCGTTTGCTTTTCCAGGCGGCGGCGCAATTCCACTTTCAAGCCGTCACCGGAAAACCGCGACACCGCCCAATTGCGGCCATCCTCCCCGCTAACCATCGACGCTCCGTTCCGCTATCGATCCAGAGCGCAAATGAGACGTCGCCGAGCACGTGCAGGCAGGGCCTTGTGGCTTTTCGGGCTTACGCTATTTCTAGAGCCGGATCGTTTTAGACGGAATCGCTTTGCGCGTCTCCCATCACCAAGGCCGCATCGACTGGCGCAAGCTGCCGGTGCAAGGCGTCGGCCTCGCTTACATCAAGGCGACCGAGGGCGGCGACCACCGGGACAGCCGCTTCGCCGCGAACTGGTTCGCCGCGCGCGACGCCGGCATCAAGCGCGGCGCCTATCATTTCTTCACCCTCTGCCGGTCGGGCGCGGACCAGGCGGCGAATTTCATCGCCAGCGTACCCGTCGAAGCCGACGCGCTGCCGCCTGCGGTCGATCTGGAAGATGGCGGAAACTGGGCCAGCCGGATCTCGCCCGGCGCGCTGCAGGCCGAGCTGGCCGCTTTCATCGAGCGGGTCGAGATCCATTACCGCAAGCCGGTCGCGCTCTATCTGACGGAAGAGTTCGATCGTGATTTTGCCGTAAGCCGTGGATTCGACCGGCCGCTCTGGCTGAGGAGCCTCGTTGTCGAGCCGCATTTCGGGGGCGAGGCCCTGGCGGGTCTGGCAGGTTTCCAACTTTCGCCGGCTCGACGGCATCGACGGCCGGGTCGACTGGAATGTCCTCAGGTGAAGAGCAGATGCGTCACCCTTGCTCGACATCCCGTGCGGATAACGCCTCGCCGATCGCATAGTAATGCCCGCCGGCGACATGATGCAGGCTGCGCCAGGCCGGGTCGGCGCGCTCGAAGTGCCAACGGCCGTCCTTGAAGGCGCGGCTATCGGCCCAGGCCGCCACGACCTCGCCGATGAACAGATCATAAGTCTGCTGGTTATGCGGTTCGGAGATGAGGCGGCAGGCGAGCCAGGCCGAACATCCCGCGACGAAGGGCAGGTCGTGTCCGTCGATCTGGAACAGCCGCGCGCCGAAGCGTTCCAGTTTGTCCGGCGCATCGAACATGCTCGTGGTGCCGAGCGCTTGGGTCAATTGCAGTTGCGCCGCCGTGGGAACCTGGATGACGAAGGCGCCGCTTTGTTCGATGAGGCTGCGCGTCCTGGTGCTCTTGTCCAGCACCACGGTCAGTTTCGGCGGGTCGAAATCCAGCCCGCAGGCCCAGGCCGCCGACATGACATTGTCCGTGCCGTCATGACGGGCTGAAACCAGCACCGTCGGGCCGTGATTGATCAGCCGATAGGCCTTTTCCAACTGAACCGGGGAAATATGGCTATCCATTGCGGTTTCCTTGACGAGAGCGCTTCCGTCTTCGAGTGGGATGACGAAAAAGGGCGGGACCCGCAGGCCCCGCCCCGTTTCGCTTGACCGCTCGTTCGAACGACCGCCTGGCGATCAGCCGAGATGCATCCAGACCGACTTGGTCTGGGTGACGGTGAGCAGGGTCTCCAGGCACTTGTCGCGGCCCATGCCGGACTGCTTGAAGCCGCCCCAGGGCTGGGTCATGTCGCCATGGTCGAAGCAGTTGACCCAGACGACGCCGGCCTCGATGTCGCGCGCCGCCTTGTGGGCGAGATTGACATCGGAGCTCCAGATCGAGGCCGCAAGGCCGTAGATCGAATCATTGGCGATCTCGATCGCATCCTCGACCTTCTTGAACGGCAAGACCGCGCCGACCGGGCCGAAGATTTCTTCCTGGGCGATACGCATCTTGTTCTTCACGCCGCTGAACAGGGTCGGGGCGACATAGGCGCCCTTCTCCAGGCCCTTCGGCACGGCGCCGCCGAATTCCAGCTTGGCGCCTTCCTTCTTGCCGATATCGATATAGCCCAGCACGCGCTTTTGCTGGCCCTTATCGACCAGCGGGCCCATCGTGGTCGAGGGATCCAGCGGATCGCCCGGCAGGAAGCTGGCCTTGGCCTTTTCCTGGAACTTATGGACGAATTCGTCGTGGATCTTGGCATCGACCAGGATACGCGAGCCGGCATTGCAGACCTCGCCCTGGTTGCCGAAGATGCCGTTGACGGCATACTGGATCGCCATGTCCATGTCGGGCACATCGGCGGTGATGATCTGCGGGGTCTTGCCGCCGGTCTCCGTCGTCACGCGCTTCATGTTCGACTGGCCGGAATAGACCATCATCAGCTTGCCGATCTCGGTCGAGCCGGTGAAGCCGATCTTGTCGACATCCATGTGCAAAGCGAGCGCCTTGCCGACTTCCTCGCCGAGACCCTGCACGACGTTGAAGACACCGGCCGGGCCGCCGGCTTCCATGAACAGCTTGGCCATCAGATTGGCCGAGAGCGGCGACTGTTCGGCCGGCTTCAGGACCACGCTGTTGCCCGCGGCCAGCGCCGGGGCGATCTTCCAGGAGGCCATCATCAGCGGATAGTTCCACGGCACGATGCAGCCGACGACGCCGAGCGGCTGGCGCAGGATGTACTGGAATTCGGTCGCGGCGGTATTGGTGACGACGCCTTCCATCTTGTCGATGGTTTCGCCGAAGAACTGGAAGGTCAAAGCCGAAGCCGGAACGTCGGAATTCAGCATGTCCATTACCGGCTTGCCCATGTCGAGCGTGTCGATCAGGGCGAATTGCAGGGCGTTCTCGCGGATGAGATCGGCAAAGCGATACATGATCGCCATGCGATCGCGCGGTGCCATGCGCGACCACACGCCACTCTTGAAGGCCTTGCGCGCTGCCTTGACGGCAAGATCGACATCGCTGGCATCGCCACGGGTGACTTCGGCGATGACTTCGCCGGTCGCCGGATTGATGCTCTCGAATTTCTTGCCCTTCTTGCCCTCGACGAACTTGCCGTCGATGAAGTGGCGGGTTTCGAACTTCAGCTTGGACGCGTATTTATGAAATGATTTTTTGTCCAGCTTACGTGCATCTTCAAGGTTCATGCCTGACATCTCCTCTTGGCATAACCGCCTTGCCGGGACCAGTCCCCGGTCGACGGCGAATGGATGCAACGCTTATAGCACCGGCAATAATGGCCAAGCTAGAGGCTATAACCGTACGGATATAGCGCCCTCCATTGTGAGCGCTAACGCAATGCCCCGGAATGGTAAAAGGCCCCCTCTATCTATGGGCTTAATTGCGGCTAAGCGCCGTGCCGAGGCGCTCGGCTGCCACGGTCTCGATCCGGTCCCGCAATTGCCGGTCGCGCGCCAGCAATGGTTGCAGGTCGCGGGCGGACAGGACCAGCAGCTTGCAGAAGCCCAGGGCAACGACATCCGCATTGCGCGGCTGGCCCCGCAGCAAGGCCAGCTCGCCGAAGAAATCGCCGCTGCCAAGCTCGATGCTGCGGCCGGGCAGTTTCACCGTGACCGCGCCGGAAGCGACGAAATACATGGCATCGCCACGCTCCCCGGCCCGGACGATGACCTCGTCCGGGATGACCAGGCGCGGATGCAGCAGATGAGCGATTTCCGCCTGCGCCGACGAGCCGAGATTATGGAACATCGGCACCCGGGCGATCAGCTGGGTCGCCGTCAATTCGGTATCGAGGCGCGGCCGGTCGTCCAGGCCGGCCCAGCGCCGCTTGGTATCCAGCAGCAATTCCGACAGGACCTCGCCGCCGATCATCGCTTGCTGGGCGAGGTCTTCATAACTGTCCAGCTCCATCTGCCGGGCGATGCGGCCGAGATAGCGCCGCTGCAATTCAAGGGCGTAATCGGGATATTGCAGTTTTAAGGCCTGCAAGGCGGCGCTGACCTTGACCAGACGGTCGCTGATCAGCTCGATCACAGCGGTGACCGCCTCGCCGCCGATCAGCGGCGTCAGGCGGCGGCGAGCAAAGGCGATCAGCTCGGTGAGGACGATGCGCTGATTGAGAAGGACCTCGAACCGGTCGGCCAGGGCCGCGGCCAGCGGCCGGTCGATGCCGGTGATCTGGTGCAGCCGCAGGGCAAAGCGGAACCGTCGGGTAAGGCGAAGGCTTTCCTCGACGGCGCTAAGATAGCCCACGCTGGCCTTGGCCCGGACGGCGTCGCGCAACCGGGCGGTCTGTGCCAGCAGCCGCTCGGCGATATGCCGGGTCATGATCTGCGCCTTGAAATTGCTGTAATAGCGCTCGTCTTCCTGGGCGCTCAGCACGGTCAGGCCGACCGATAGCAGATCCTCGGGGCTGAGATCGCCGCGCTTGCCCTGTTCCGCCTGATTGGCGGTGACCTGCTGGCTGTAATCGCCGGCCACCTCGTCGATCACCTCGCGGTCGATCCTTTCGCGATCGGCGATGTCGACGATCCGGTTGCGGATTTCCTCGACCGCCATGGCGAGGCTGCGATCCTTGACCGCGCGTTGCCGCGCCGTGAGCTGGTTGAGGCCGAGACCCTGCATCAGCAGGCGCAGGCTGGTGCCGTTGATGAAGAGGGTCAGCAGGACGAAGCCGGTGACGTTGATGGCGATGAAACGGCGTAACGCCGGATCGATGCTGGGATTTTCCGTGACGGAGAGGGCCAGGGCCAGGGAGACGGCACCGCGCATGCCACCCCACCACATCACGGCCTTCATGCCGCCGCCGATATCGCCATTGCGATTCATGCCGCGCAGCAAGGGCAGCACGCCGAAGACGGTGATGCCGCGCGCCACCAGCGTTGCACCATAGAGCGTCAGGATCATCACGACATCGCGCCAGGTCAGGTCGCGCATGGTCTGCGGGATCAGCATGGCGGCGAGGAGGAAAATCAGCGAATTGGACCAGAAGCCGAGCTGGCCCCAGGCACCGTCCAATTGCTCGAAGGTCTTGGGCGACATCCGGGTGCGGCCGACCGAACCGATGGTCAGGCCCGCCGCGACGCAGGCAACGACGCCGGAAACATGCAGGTAGTGCTCCGGCAGCAGGAAGCTGAGATAAGCCAGCGAAATGGTGAGCGTGATCTCGGCGGTCGGCCAGCCGCGCACCAAAGCGAACAGCGTGCAGGTGAAGCGGCCGAACAGATAGCCGGAGAGCGCCCCGCCGATGAAGCTGAAGAGGAACTGGCCGATTGCCGTGAAGCCGTTGATCGGTTGGCCTTTCAGCAGCGCTCCCATCAGCAGGACATAGATGGCGATGGCGGCGGCATCGTTCAGCAGGCTCTCGCCTTCGACCAGGATCGACAGCCGGCGCGGTGCGCCGATCTCGCGGAAGATCGCCACGACGGCAGCGGGATCGGTGGTGGCGACGATGGCGCCCAGCATCAGGCAGGCAAGCAGGCTGAACGGGGAAACGGCGGAGAGAACGAAGCCGGTCACGAAGGTGCAGATCACCACCGCGACCACCGCCATGGCCATGATGGGCGTTATATCGTCCAGCAACCGCCGGACATTGATCGACAAGGCGGTTTCGAACAACAGCGCCGGGAGGAAGACATAGAGGAAGGTTTCCGCGGAAATATCCAGATGCCGCAGCGCGACGACGAAATCATCCAGGACGACGCGGTGGGCCAGGGGCTGGGCGGTGGAAATCAGACCTAGCCCGCAGCCCACGATGGCCAGCAGCACCGAATAGGGCAGCCGCATCCGGCTGGCCAGCGGCGGCAGCAGGCTGGTCAGCGCCAGCAGCGCTGTCAGGCCGAAAATAGTCAGGCCAATCGTCGACATCAAAGCCCCCTCGTTTCGCCGACAGCCTAGAGCGCGATCGTCTTTGATGGAAGCATTATGCTTCCATCAAAGACGTGAATCCGTCTCTAAGGGGGTCGCCGCCGCCGGCAAATGCCGGTTGTGGCATTACGGTGCATTTAACAAGGACCGAATTCCGGCCGCCGGCGGCTTCGGTGTGTCGGTCCTAATCCCATGATTGAGAATGCTTCATCCGGTCTTGCTGCGGGCGATGTAAACGCCGTCCCAATCCGGCGCCGGCGGCCGGTGCTGAAATTCCGCCAGGCGTTCGGCATAGAGATCATAGAAGGCCGCCATGCCGGCCGGCATGACCTCGCGGCAAGTCTCCAGTGCCGCCATTGCCACCGGCCAGTCGCGATTGCGGTAAGCGGTCAGCAAAGCGTCATGGGTCAGTCGCACTTTCATGAACTCGGTGCTATCGGCAATGGTCCGGTCGCCGAGCGCGGTGAAGATGCGGACCGGCTCCTGCTTGCCCTTGACCCGTACCTGGTCCAGCTCCAGCAAGGCGAAATCCGGCGCCGCTTCGGCGGTTTCCTCGCCAATCACCAGATCGACGCCGTAACGCGGCGACAAGGCCTCCAGGCGAGAGGCGATATTGACCGTATCGCCGAGCACCGAATAGGTCAGGCGTTGCTCCGACCCCATATTGCCGACGCAGCCGGGCCCGCTATTGAGGCCGATGCCGATCTGCAATTCGACGACGCTCTTGCCGCCATGTTCCGCCTCGGCCTTCAGCGTGAGGTTCAGGTGATGCAAGGCGCGACGCATCTCGAACGCCGCCATCAGCGCCTGGCGGCCGTGCTGCGGGACGTCCAGCGGCGCGTTCCAGAACGCCATGACGCAATCGCCGATATATTTGTCGATAGTGCCCTGATGTGCCTGGATGCTGCGTGTCATCGGCGTCAGGAAGCGGTTCATGAGCTGGGTCAGGGATTGCGGATCGAGATTTTCCGAAATCTTGGTGAAGCCGCGCACGTCGCAGAACATGACGGTGAGATTGCGGGTCTCGCCGCCGAGGCTGAGGCGCTGCGGATTCTGGCTGAGCTGATCCACCATGACCGGCGAGAGATAAAGCGAAAAGGCGTTGCGGACATGGCGCTTCTCGCTTTCGGTGCGGACGAAATTGGCGAGCGTGCCGGCGACGAAGATCAGGAACACCACCAGGCCGGGATAGATCGGATCGATCAGGACATGCTGCCGGCTGAAGAGATACCAGGAGCCGGCCAGCGCCACGGCCAGGACATTCACGGCCAGCAGCAGGCCGGTCAGGGCGCCGCGCCGGCGCAGGATGAAAATGGTCAGGATGCCGGTCAGCGCCAGATAGAGAAGCTCGGCGCCGAATGCCCAATAGGGCCGGGTGAGCTGCGGTTCGCCGAGCAGGTTGGTGGCGAGCACCTGCTCGATGGTCTGGGCATGGAATTCCACCCCCGACATGTCGCGGGTGATGGGGCTGGGCTTGCTGTCCTTTAATCCCTCGACGGTCGAGCCGACCAGGATGACCCGGCCCTCGACCTGGCTGCGGTCGAAGGCGGGGTCCATGAGATCGGCAATCGAAAAGAAGCGTTGCGGTTTGGTGCCGGTATCGTAGAGCAGCATTTCCGCGCTGCCCGTGGTCGTCACGGTGAACTGGCTGCCGATCCGCATGGCGCCGACGCCCTGGCCGAGCAGCGAGCCGATGCCTTCGCTCGTGGTCTTGGCGGAGCGCAGGAGATAAGACGGTCCGCCGCCGGCCAGACGCAACGCTTCGGCCACCAGCGAGGGGACGAGCTGGTCCCGGTAAAGCTGGACCAGTGGAATGCGGCGGATGATGCCGTCGATATCGGGCACGGCATTGACCACGCCGATCCCCGCCGCCGCCGCCCGCAGATTGGCCAAGGGCAGGACGACATAGGGATAGGAGGTGACGAATTGCCGGGGGTCGTCGCCGAGGAACACGAAGCCGCCGATCGGCGCGGGCTTCTCCTGCGGCCGGTGAGGATCGGCGTTCTGCAAGGCGAAAGCCAGCACCACCGGGACCTTGCGCAGGGCATCGGCGAAGACGGCATCATTGTCGGGCATCTGCGCCAGGGCTTGACGGGCGGTCCGCAGCGCTGGCGTATCCGGCAACTGGTTCATCACCGCTTCGGGCGAGGTGCGGTCCGGCTCGGCGAACAGGATATCGACCCCGACCACGGCGGCGCCAAGCTCCGCCAGCCGGTCGATGATCTGCGCCATGCGGCTGCGCGGCCAGGGCCATTGGCCGAACAGCTTCAGGCTCTTTTCATCGATGGTGGCGATGCGGACCGGCAGATCGGGATTGTAGATGCGCGGCTTCAGTCGCTGGTAGCTGTCGAACGTCACATTGCGGAGATATTCGACGGGCAAGGGATCGATCCAGCGTATCGCCAGGGCGATCAGCAGGATCAGAGCCGGTATCAGGACATCCCAGGCCTTCTTCATGTCGCCTTCATGGTTCTTAACCCGGCGGCACTCTAGCAGGTTGGAAACGTCGCTGCATCAGGCGGAACGAGCCATTTGTGAGGAAGATCACGTCCCGGGAGAGGCGGATGGGGCGAGGCGGATGGAAGGACGCCGGCGGCTCCGCGATCCGGCCGTTTCCCCGGCTTCCAGGGTTGCATGGCGGACGCCGGATCCCGGCTGAAGGCTGCAACAGATGATTGTCGCCCTGGCGCCCCTGTGCTACCAGGAAACCGAGGAGGCGCGCGATGGGCCGCGAAACCAACGACCGCATACGCAACCGGATCACAAAGTCCGCCTTGCCGCCTGAGGGCGCCACGAATGGCGCCGCGGGGAATGGCGATGCGGGCAGTGCCGCCGCTGGTGCAACCAGCGGTGCCAGGGGAGGCGCCGCGACCAAGGCGGCCGATCTCTGGCTGGGCCGGCAATTGCGAGCCTTGCGCAAGGGGCGCGAATTGTCCCTGACCGAGCTTGCCGAGCGCACGGGTCTTTCCATCGGCAATCTCAGCCAGATCGAACGTGGCGTCTCTTCCCCTTCCGTCCGCTCGCTGAAAAAGCTCAGCGAGGTGCTGCAAGTGCCGGTGGGAGATCTCTTCCAGGAAACCGACCTGCCGCCGGCCGAGGAAATGAACTACATCGTCCGGCGCAAGACCAGGCCGATGCTGCATCTCGGCGATACCGGGCTGCAGAAGGAGTTGCTGACTCCGACCACGCCGGGCGCCCTGCAGATGCTGCTGGTGACGCTGGAACCCGGCGGTTCCTCCGGGCCGGAGCACTACACCCATCGCGGCGAGGAGGCCGGCCTCATCCTCAGTGGCGCCCTCGAACTGTTCATCGAGGATGAGCGCTTCCTGCTCAAGGAAGGCGATACTTTCCGTTTCAAGAGCACCCAGCCCCATCGTTTCGTCAATGGCAGCGCCAAAGTGACGACAGTGCTTTGGGTGACCACGCCGCCCGGCTACTGACACCGCGCAACCTCGGGACAACCGGCGGAAGGCCAACTGGCGCCTTCCGATGAAACTATTGCGCGTCGTTTCATTTCAATCATACACTTGTCAGCAAACGGTAAGGTGGAGAAGCCGCCTGCCGAACAAACGGCAACCCTTCCGCCGGGAGGGAAACAGCCGCGAGGCTCTGGAGGAGACGTCATGATGAAGACCTTGATCGGCCGCGCGCTGCGCGGCTTCAGTGCGGCGGCTATCGTGGCGATGCCGCTGACAGCCATTGCGAATTTGGTTTCGGCCTCCGCCGCTTCGGCTGCCGAGAAGATCGTCATCTCCAATTGGGATGGCTATATGCCGAAGGACCTCCTGGCGAATTTCACCAAGGAGACCGGCATCGAAGCGGAAATGTCCGTGCATGCCACCAATGAAGAGATCATGGGCAAGGTGACCGCCAATGGCGGCCAGGGCTATGACGTGCTGTTCGTTTCCAGTCCCTTCGCCGAAGCCCTGCACAAGCTCGATCTGATTGCGCCGATCGATGCCGCCAAGGTGCCGAATCTGGCCAATCTTTATGCCCAGGCGAAGGAGCTGCCCTATGATCCGGGCAACAGTTTCTCGGTGCCTTATACCTGGGGCACGACCGGGCTTTGCTATCGCAGCGACCTGGTGAAGACGGAACCGACGAGCTGGATGGATCTGCTGCAGCCCAGCGCCGATCTCAAGGGCAAGATCACTATGCTGGCCACCGATCGCTGGCTGATGGCGGCGGGATTAAAGGCGCTCGGTTATTCGGTGAACGACACCAATGAAGCCGATGTCGCCAAGGCTAAGGAGCTGTTGATCAGCGCCAAGAAAAACCTGCTCGCCTATGACGACACCACCTTCTATTCCAAGCTGGTTTCGGGCGAAGCCTCGCTGGTGCAGGCCTGGGACGGCTGGTGCAATTACGGCATCACCGACAACAAGGCGATCAAGTTCGTCGTGCCGAAGGAAGGCAGCGATATGTGGGTCGATACCATGGTCGTCACCGCCGCCAGCGAGCACAAGGACGCCGCCTTGGCCTTCATCAACTACATCCTGAAAGCCGATGTGCATGAATCGGTCGCCGAGCTCACGCTCTATAAGGTGCCGAATGAAAAGGCGATGGCCGGGCTCGACAAGACGCTGGTCGATACCTATCCCAATCTCGGCATGGCACCGGCCGATCTCGTCAAGCAGGAACAGCTGCGCGATCTCGGCAAGGAGATGAAGCTCTATTCGAAGACGGTCACGGAAATCACCGCGTCGAATTGACATATCGCCGGCAAGCCCGGCCGTGCGCGGCCGGGCGCAATTCTCCGCTTGGGTATTGGGGGTTCAGGGAATGGTCTTGAGCAGACGTGCGGTGATGCTGGCCCCTGGCCTCGGCTGGCTGGCGCTGCTCCTCGTCATCCCCTGCGGCATCATCTTCGTCCATAGCTTCTTCGAACGCGGCATCTATGGCGGGATCGATTATGTCTTCACGCTCGAGAACTATCGCCGCGCCATCGATCCGCTCTATCTGCGTATTTTCCTCGCCTCGGTGCGGATCGCCTTGACGGCGACCGCGATCGCCCTGTTGCTCGGCTACCCGGCAGCCTATTTCATCGCCCTGCAGGCGAAACGGCGGCAGATGCCGCTGCTGATCCTCATCATGCTGCCCTTCTGGAGCAATTACCTGATTCGCACCTATGCCTGGATTGTCCTGCTCAACCGCGAGGGGCTGATCAATCGCGGCCTGATCGATCTCGGTGTGATCGATACGCCGCTCTCGCTGCTCTATAACGACTTCGCCGTCATCACCGGCCTGGTCTATGGCTATGTTCCCTTCATGATCCTGGCGCTCTACAGCTCGATTTCCAAACTGGGGCCGGATCTGCGCGAAGCCTCGACCGATCTCGGCGCCGGCGCCTGGCGCACCTTCCTGCGCATCACGCTGCCGTTGACACTGCCCGGCATCGCCGCCGGCTGCATCTTCGTCTTCGTGCTCTCGATCGGTAATTTCGTGACGCCGGATTTGCTGGGCGGCAAGCAGCGCGCGATGCTCGGCAATCTGATCTACGGCCAGTTCCTGACCGCCCGCGACTGGCCTTTCGGCGCAGCGCTGGCCTTCATCCTGATCGCCATCATGATGCTCCTGCTCAGCGCCCAGGCCTGGCTGGTCAACCGCGAACGGGAGATTGCGCCATGAGGGCTGATCCCGTCAAAACCTGGCTCACGGCGCATCTCGGCCTCGTCTATCTCTTTCTCTACGGGCCGATCGTGGTGCTGGTCGTGCTGTCCTTCAATGCCAGCGGCCTGCCCACTGCCTGGACCGGCTTCTCGACCGACTGGTATGCGAAACTGATACAGAACGAGGCGATCCTCGCCTCGGTGCGCAATTCGCTGATCGTCGCTTTCAGCTCGACGGCGATCTCGACGGTGATCGGCACGCTGCTGGCGATGGGCCTGGAGGAAGGGCGGCCGTCGGGCGCCCTGGAGGCTTTGGTGACGGCGCCGATGATCATTCCCGATATCGTGCTGGCGATCGCGTTGCTCTCGTTCTACACGCTGCTTCATATGACGCTCGGCCTGCATTCGATCATCTTGAGCCATGCGGTCTTCAATATCGCTTTCGTCTGCACCGTGGTGCGAACCCGCTTCAAGCATTTCGACCGCTCGATCATCGAAGCCTCGATCGATCTCGGCGCCGGTGAGTTCACCACCTTCCGCCGCGTCACCCTGCCGGTGATCGCGCCCGGGGTCATCGCCGCCGCCCTGCTGTCCTTCACGTTGTCGATCGACGAATTCATCATCGCCTATTTCACCGCCGGCGCGGGCCGCGCCTCCACCACTTTTCCGATGCAGATTTATTCGATGATTCGATTTGGCGTGACGCCGGAAATCAATGCCGCTGCCACCATCGTCATGGGGGTAAGTTTCATGCTGGTTTTCCTCTCGCAGCGCCTCAGCCGCGAGGTGGAATGATGGACGCAAACGTGTTGCTGGAGATTAACGGGATCAGCAAGAGCTTCGGCGCCATCACGGCGGTGGATGACCTGACGCTCCGTATAGCGCCGGGCGAATTCTTTGCGTTGCTGGGGCCGTCGGGCTGTGGCAAGACCACCTTGCTGCGGATGATCGCCGGCTTCGAGACACCGGATCGGGGCCAAATACGGCTGGCCGGCAGCGACATGACGGGGATCAAGCCCAATCGCCGGCCGATCAACCTGATGTTCCAATCCTATGCGCTGTTTCCGCATATGACGGTGGCCGGCAATATCGGTTACGGCTTGGAGATGGAAGGTGTCCGCGGTCCCGGCCTGAAGCGCCGTGTCGGCGAGGCCCTGGAACTGGTGCAGCTCGGCGCTCTCGCCGATCGCAAGCCGCATCGCCTCTCCGGGGGGCAGCGTCAGCGCGTCGCCTTGGCGCGGGCGCTGATCAAGCGGCCGAAACTGCTGCTGCTCGATGAGCCCTTGGGTGCGCTCGACCGGAAATTGCGCGAACAGATGCAGATCGAGCTGAAACGCATCCAGCGCGATACCGGCATCACCTTCATCGTCGTCACCCATGACCAGGAAGAAGCCCTGACCATGGCCGACCGCATCGCCCTGCTGGGGCAGGGCCGGATCGTGCAGCTTGGCCGGCCGCGCGAGCTTTACGAGGCGCCGGTCAATCGCTTCGCCGCCGATTTCATCGGCATGATGAATTTCCTGCCGGGCAAGGTCACGGCCGATGGCGTCGCGCTTCCGGGGCTGGGTGTCTTCCAGGCTTCCAACCGATCGGATTTGCCGCAAGGTGTGGAAGTGGTCATGGCGATCCGGCCGGAACGGCTGCGCCTATATGCCGAGGCACGCGCGGCAGCCTTGCCCGGCGCGGTCGAAGGCACGGCTTATCTCGGCCAGGATCTGATCGTGCATCTGCGTCTGGACGCGACCGGCCAGATGCTGATCGCGCGGCTGACGGCCGGTCACGATCTGACACGAGACATTACGACGGGACAAAGGCTATGGTGCGACTGGCCCGGCGCCCAGGCCCGTTTGCTGGCGGATTAGGAGGAATAATATGAGTGGCAAAACCATCGTCTTGTTTCCCGAGGCGGCCTTCGGCCCCGCGTTGAACTGCGTCGGCATCGCGCAGACCTTGCGGGCGCAGGGCCATAATCCGGTCTTCGTTTGCGACAAGGGCTTCAAGGGTGTCTTCGAGCAATACGGCTTCGAGGAAAACCTGGTCGACATGTCGGGTGGCATGTCGGATGAGGAAATCGCGAAATTCTGGGCCAATTTCATCGCCGAGAAACAGCCGCATTTCCGCCTCTCGCCGATCGAGCAGTTGCCAACCTATGTGGTTCCGGTCTGGGAAGCGATCGTCGATTCGGCGATCATCGCCGAAGAAGGACTCAATGAACATCTCCAGCGCATCAAGCCGGACCTCGTGGCGGTCGATAACGTGATCCTGTTCCCGGCGATCAAGCGGGCCGGCTGTCCCTGGGTGCGGATCATCTCCTGCTCGGAAAACGAAATTCCCGATCCGGATATCCCGCCACATCTCTCCGGCTGCCACGAGAACGACAAGGCCGGCTTCGAGGCCTTCGAGAATCGCTTTTTGGAACTGGTGAAGCCGGTTCACGATCGCTTCAACAAGTTCCTCGGCACGGTCGGCCACGATCCCTATCCGCTGGGCCAGTTCTTCGAAGCCTCGCCGAGCATGAACTTGCTGCTCTATCCGAAACCGCTCGCCTTCAAGCGCCGGCATCCGCTCGATCCGGCGCGTTTCCAATCTCTCGAAGGCTGCGTGCGAGACGAAGGCAGCTATACCGTGCCGACCTTCGGGGCCAATAACGACAAGCCGCTGGTCTATGTCAGTTACGGTTCCTTGGGTGCGGCCGATGTCGATCTCTATAAGCGGCTGCTGACCAGCTTCGCCAAGCTGCCCTATCGCTTCCTGATGAATGTCGGCGACTATATCGGCGAATACAAGGATGTGCCGGCCAATGTGCATCTGGAGAAATGGTATCCGCAGCCGGCGGTCATCCCCCATGTCGATCTCTTCATTCATCACGGCGGCAATAACAGCTTCAACGAAGCGCTGTATTTCGGCAAGCCGGCGATCATCATGCCGTTCTGCTGGGACGGGCTCGACAATGCCGCGCGCATCCACGACACCGGCTATGGCGAGCAATTGCCGCGCTATACCTGGACCGAGGAGCAGCTTGCCGGCACCATCGACCGGCTGCTGAAGGACAGCGCGATGAAAGCGCGCCTGCAGGCGGTTTCCAAGCATATGCAGGCAGCCAAAGGCACCGAGAAGGCGGCGCAGATCCTGGCGGAGATCGCCACGACCGGCAGCTTTAAAGTCGCGGAGGCCTGACATGACGGCGCATCTCAATTCCAGCGCGCCGCATATTCACGATGCGCTGGCCTATGACGATCTCGCCGATTGGGGCGACCAGCCGGATTGCGTCGAAGGCCAGTCGAAATCGAGCGGCCGGCTGCTCTTCAAGCGGCCCGATCCGTCAGTCGGCGGCAATTCGCCGGAAACCGGTCTCTGGGTCTGCACGCCGGGCAAATGGCCGCTCTCGATCCCCCGTGACGAGTTCTGTCATTTCATCGCCGGCCGTGCCACGTATGTGCGCGACGATGGCGAGGTGATCGAGGTGACGCCCGGCACCTGCGTGCATTTCCCCGCCGGCTGGACCGGCATCTGCACGGTCCATGAGACCATGCGAAACGCTTATATGTTGCGATAGGAGTACCATCATGCCGACACCCGTCATCCGCAATCCGAAGGATGTCACCGAGCTGAAGGACTGGGGGCCGGTCCCGACCATGATCGAGGGGCAGTCGATGACCTCGGGCGTGCTGCTGCATAAGGGACCCGATGGCGAGAACGAGACCGGGATCTGGGTCTGCACGCCGGGCTTCTGGAACTGCCATGTGACGCGCGACGAGTTCTGCCACTTCCTGCTGGGCCGCTGCACTTATACACATGAATCGGGGGAGGTGATCGAGATCACGCCGGATACCATCGCTTTTTTCCCGCAGGATTGGAAGGGCACCTGCCGGGTGCATGAGACGGTGCGCAAGGTCTATATGATCCGTTGACGGCACCGGTCATGGCCAGCTTCGACCCTTTCGCCGCGCAGCTCTTCCTGGAAAACGCGTTCGTCGCCGCGCCGGCCGGGCAGCGGCTCGATATCGTCAATCCGGCGACGCTGGAAACAGAAGGCCGGATTGCCGCAATGGCGGCTGCGGATCTGGCGCCGGTCATCGCCCGGGCCAATGTGGCGCAGAAAGACTGGACGCGGGTCGATGCCAAATCCCGCGCCGCCCTGCTGCATAAGGTGGCTAATGCCATCGCCGAGGGAAATCTGCGGCCGGTCGCCGAGCTGATGACGCGGGAAATGGGCAAGCCTTATGCCTAGGCGATGGGCGAGCTTGCTAATGTCGCGCCGATCTTCCGCTATTACGCGGAGCTTGCGCGCGACGATGGCGGCCATGTCGCCGGGACGACGCAGATCGGCTCCTTCCAATATGCCAAGTATTTCCCCTACGGCGTCAGCGTTCACATCATGCCGTTCAATTTCCCGATCCTGCTGATGTGCTGGACGGTGGCGGCATCGCTGGCGGCGGGCAATGCGGTGATCGTGAAGCCGGCCGAGGCGACCAGCCTCTGCACGCTGAAATTCATGGAGCATTTCCGGGCTTTGCCGCCGGGCCTGGTTTCCTGCGTCACCGGCGGCGGCGAAACCGCCCAGGCGCTCATCCAATCGCCGGATACCCATGTGGTTGCCTTCACCGGCGGGGTGGAGACGGGACGGCGGGTGAATGTCGCTTGCGCCGAATTGATGAAGCCCTGCGTTATCGAAGCCGGCGGCAACGATCCGATGATCGTGATGGAGTCGGCGCCGCTGGATGTCGCTGCATCCGGCGCAGTGACGGCGGCCTTTCATCTCTCGGGGCAGATCTGCACCTCGGCGGAACGCTTCTTCGTGCATGAGAAGATACACGACGATTTCGTCGCGGAATTCGTCCGCCGCACCAAAATGCTGCGGATCGGCAATGGCCTCGGCCGGACCGAGATCGGCCCGCTGGTCAGCGAGGTAGCCCGCGCCAAGGTGATGCGCCTGGTCGATGAGGCCGTGGCGCAGGGCGCCAGGGTCGCTTGCGGTGGCCGCATTCCGGCCGATCACAATACCGGCTGGTTCTATGAGCCGACCATCCTGACCGGGGTGACGCCAGAAATGACGATCATGCAATCGGAGGTCTTCGGGCCGGTGGCGCCGATCTGCAAGGTGCGCGATCTCGACGAGGCGCTGGCCCTCGCCAATCGCTCACGTTTCGGCCTCGGCGCATCGATCTTCACCACCCGGCTGGATGAAGCGATGGAAGCGGCGGAACGATTCGAGTCCGGCATGGTCTGGGTCAACAACCCGCTGATCGACAATGACGCCTTGCCTTTCGGCGGCTGGAAGTTGTCGGGGGTGGGGCGTGAATTGGGGCGGCTTGGCCTGAACGCTTTCCGGCAGGCGAAGATGGTGATCGTCGATCATCAGCCGACGATCCAGTCCTGGTGGTATCCCTATCCGGATGACGTCTTCCATCCGGATGCGGCCAAATTCAGCAAATGAGTGTGCCGGTAACGGGAAGGCGGGGCTAGAAGACCGGCATCAATTGTCGTTGGCCGGCCGGCCCTGATGTTGCACCCAGCGGCAGACATGATAGCCGAGGCTCACCCGCACCCGCGCCCAGCCCCGCCAGCCTTCGACGGCCAGGGTGATCGGCTGAAACAGGTCGGGAATATATTTCGGCAGCATCCCTCGCCTCTTATGGCCTGGATCACCACGCCGGTGATCGCTCACGTAATCCATTGAGCCATTATCGTTGGCAATCCTATGCGCCATATTTGACAACCTGCTGACGACTTTGCGGCGATTTCGGGAAATTGCGGGCAGCTTTGTGAGGAGGCTTGCGAGCCTGGAAAGGTGCCGGCGGGCCGTTGGGGACGGGAATGCCCGCCGGCGGGCCCGCCCGGCTTGCGCCGGCCGCACCCAAAGTTGCCGGCCGGCGTCAGTACCGAAACGCCCCAGGCCGCTTGCATGTCGGCAGGTATAAATCCAATCGGATGGATTGCCTGTGACCCAGCGCACAATTGAGCGGATTGGTTGTGCGGCAGGGAGCGCGATGAATAGCGGAATGAGAGAGGCGGGCTGGCCGCCTCTCAGAACGGGCAATCACCGGTAATGGGTATGGACCGAGTAATAGAGAATGTTGCGGGTCTTGGCGAAGCCACGCGCCGCCGCCGCATCGATCTGGTCGGGATTGACATAGGTCACGGTGAAGTCGCGGCGGAAGCTGTGCTTGCGGCTGTCCAGCAGCAGCCAGATACCGGCGGCCTTCCAGGATTCGGTCCACAGACTTTCCGTCACCAGGCCGGGCTCACCGCGCTTCTTTGGTATGCCATAGGCATCGAGCAACTGCGCGCGAGTGCTGGCGAGAACACTGTCCGGCAGAACTGCCTGCACGAACAGCAGATGATAGTCGCCTTTGTCGTCGGGCAGGAAGAAATAGCTGGTCGATTTGATCGGCGCGCCATTGACCTTTGGCACGATCGGCGTCCACCAGCTCAGATTGACCGGATCGGGGCGAAAGACATTGCAGCGGATGATGCCGGCGGCGGCCTCGTCGGGCAATGGACGCATCACCCCGAGGGCGGTCGATTGCCGCAACGCTTCATCGCCGGAGCAGATGACACGGGCCTTGGGATACCTGGCCCGGTCGATGAATCGCATCGTCTTGAATTCATCCAGGCTGATATCGAGTGGTGCCGCGATCAGATTGTCCCTGTCGCCGGTACCGGTCAGCGTCGAATCGATGGAGAGGGATCTGTTTTCGACGCGGCTGCCAGCCGGCTCGCCGAAGGTGAGCGCCATCGCGTGACCGGCCGAAAACACGGAAAACAGGGCGGCGCAGAAAGTTAAGGTTCGTAACGTGACGCTTCGCTCTGGCCGGCCTTGCAACAACCTTCGCCCTGGAGCCTTTCCGCATTTCCTTGAAACGCGGGAAGACTCTGTCTCTTTATGAGACCGCATTTTCTTCACGCGAACCGGTACCCACTTCGCTCGAAAATGCTCTAGCAGCATGTGTCGATGCCTTTTTTGTTTCGCCATGGTTTGTTTTGCCGAGGCGCTGCATGCAGCACCCTTCTGGGCAAGACAACGCCAGTGGCAATGGCACGTTCCGCCGCCAAGTGAACTTCATAGTAGTGATTCGCTGGTTGTCCCCATTTTCAAACAGCTATGTCACATCACCCTTGGCGGGCGTGTTACAAAGCTGTGATCAAACGGTGATATGGCGCTGCAGCACGGGACTCGACGTCAGCGCATATGCACGAAAGTCGAGTAATAGAGCAATGTATCCCGGCTGTTGAAACCGCGCGCCCGCACCGTCCGATCGAGAAACGGGTCGACCACGGTGACGGTAAAGGCCCGGGCGGCCTTGTCCGTCTTATAGTCCAGCACCAGCCAGGTCTGCGCGGTTTGCCATGAGCGCGTCTCATAAGTGCGGAGGCTGTCGCGGCGCTGCTGCCCTGGGCCGGCGGGCGGGCCGTAAGTGGCGACGAATTCACCCAGCATGTGCTGCAGCATGTCCTGCGGCCAGCTCGATTGCGCGAAGAGCAGGCGATAGGCGCCATTGACCGCCGCGAAATAATACTTGCTCTCTTTCGCGGTTCTGCCGTCACGCATCGGCGGCAAGGACGACCACCAGGAGACATTGCTGGGATCAGGCCGGAAGATGTTGCAGCGGATGATATTGGCGGCGCGTTCATCCGGCATCTGCCGCATGGTGCCGAGCTCGGTCGATTGCTGCAATTCGGGGTCGCCGGAACAGAGGACGCGGGCCTTCGGATATTTCGCCTTGTCGATCAGCGGCAGGGTTTTGAACGCGTCGAGACTCATGCCGAGTTGATAGCCGGCGAGATCGACCGGCGATGCCTGATCGGATGGCAATTGCCGGTCCGGCACTGGCGTAGCGAGAGTCGTCTCTTGCGCCATGGCTGCGCCTGGAGGCAGCGGCAAGGCGAGCGCTGGCAAGATAGGCAGCGGCAACATGCCGGCAAGGCGCCACCGGCGCATCGCAGAACAAGCCATGTTCAGAAATAGTCGTCCGGAACGGCCATCATCGCATTCTTGCCGGAGGTCATGGTGGTGAAGAGCAGATTCGTTTCCGGAATGACCTTGGCCATGAAGAAGCGGGCGCCGGCGAGCTTGGCCTGGTAGAAGGCGCGCTCCTCGCTCTCCTGTTTCGACAACGCGACCTCCGCCATGCGGCACCACATGTAACCCAAAGCGACGAGCGCGAAGAGGCGGAGATAGTCATGCGCCGCGGCGCCGGCCTCCTCCGGGTCTTTCAAGCCGGCCTGGGCCAGCCAGGCAGTGGCCTGCTGCAGTTTCGCCATGGCCTTGATCGTGGGCAATGCGAATTCCGCCAGCGCCGGCTTGGCGGCGGCGGTTTCCAGATAGGCCGTCACCGGATGGAAGAAGCGGCGCAGCAGGCGGCCGGTGCCGACCGACAATTTGCGCCCGACCAGATCCAGCGCCTGGATGCCGTTGGTGCCTTCATAGATCTGCGTGATGCGGGCATCGCGGATCAACTGCTCCATGCCCCAGTCGCGGATGAAGCCGTGGCCGCCGAAAACCTGCACGCCGAGATTGGCAGCGAGCGAGCCGTGATCGGTCAGATAGGCCTTCACGATCGGTGTCAGCAAGGCAACGAGATCATCCGCCGCCTGCCGGCGCTCGGCTTCCGGATGATGCGCGGCGATATCCAGCTCCATGCCGGCCCAATAGGCCAAGGCGCGGCAGGCCTCGGTGATCGAGCGCTGGGTCAGCAGCATGCGCCGCACATCGGGATGCACGATGATCGGATCGGCCGGCTTGTCGGGCGCCTTGACGCCGCCGAGGCTGCGCATCTGCAGGCGCTCCTTGGCATAGGTGACGGCCCCTTGATAGGCCGCTTCGGCAACACCCAACCCCTGGATGCCGACGGCGAGGCGGGCGAAGTTCATCATGGTGAACATCGCCGACATGCCCTTATGCTTCTGGCCGACCAACCAGGCCTGGGCGCCGTCGAAATTCATGACGCAGGTGGCCGAGGCCTTGATGCCCATCTTCTTCTCGATGGCGCCACAAGCGAGCTTGTTTCGCTCACCGACCTTGCCGGCGGCATCGGGCAGGAATTTGGGGCAGACGAACAGCGAAATGCCACGGATGCCCGCCGGCGCATCGGGCAGCCTTGCCAGCACCAGATGCACGATATTCTCGGTCAGGTCATGCTCGCCGGCGGAGATGAAGATCTTGGTGCCGGTGATCCGGTAGCTGCCATCGGCTTGCGGTTCCGCCCGCGTTTTGATCAGGCCGAGATCGGTGCCGCATTGCGGCTCGGTGAGGCACATGGTGCCCGACCACTGGCCGCTGACCAGTTTCGGCAGATAGAGCTTCTTCTGCTCCTCGGTGCCGTGCAGATGCAGGGCGTTATAGGCGCCGTTGCTGAGGCCCGGATACATGCCGAAGGAGAGATTGGCGGAACAGACCATCTCCTCGACGGCGAAATTGATCACCTTGGGCAGGCCCTGGCCGCCATAGGCGGGATCGCAGGGCAGGCCGATCCAGCCGGCCTCGGCGAATTTCGCATAGGCTTCCTTGAAGCCCTTTGGTGTCGTCACCTTGCCGTCGTCGAAATGGCAGCCTTCCTCGTCACCCGACTGATTGAGCGGCTGCAATTCGCCGCTGCAGAATTTCGCCGCTTCCTCCAGGATCGCATCCACCACATCCGGCGTTGCATCGGCGAAACCCGGCAGGTTGCTGAACGTGTCGATCCGCAGCACCTCGTTCAGCACGAAACGGATATCGCGCAGGGGCGCTTCATAAGCAGGCATTCCGGTGCTCCCTCAATTCCGCAAATCAGTTTCCGCAATCAATTACGAAGCGGCTTGCCGGTGCTGAGCATATGCTCCATCCGGGCAAGCGTCGGCTCGGTGCGCAGCAATGACATGAAGCCCTGCTTGGCGAGCTTGTTGACCTGGTCCTCGCCGATCGTCTCCGTCATATCGGTCGTGCCGCCGGTCAGGGCCTCCGCCAAGGTCAAGGAGACGGTGCGGTCATGGGCCAGCGCCTTGCCCTGGGCGACGAAACCGTCCACCGCCAAGGTGAGGGCCGTCTTGCCGCTGGGGCCGGGCAGGCGCAGTTCCGCCGGCTTGGGCGGCTGATGGCCGGCGGCGACCAATGCCAGCGCCTTTGCCTTGGCATCGGCCAGCAGGCGGTCGCGGTTCATGGTGATGCCGTCATCACGGCGCAGGAAGCGCAATTGCTTCGCCTCCGCCGCCGATTTCGCCACCTTGGCCAGCGAGATGGTCTCGAAGGCCAGGGCCACCGGCGGCATCGGGCCTTTTGGCTCTTTTGCACTCTGCGGCTGATAGCGGATCAGCATTTCCGCGCAGCCGCCCCAGCCGGGGATCAGCCCGACGCCGACCTCAACCAGGCCGATATAGGTTTCCGCATGGGCCTGGATCGCCGAGCAATGCAGCAGCACCTCGCAGCCGCCGCCCAGTGCCATGCCGCTGGGTGCGCCCACCACGGGGAAAGGTGCGTATTTGATCGCCTTGTAGACGGCGATACCCTGGCCGATCAGATCGTCGATCATCGGCCACATGGCGATATTGGCGGCAAAGAGGGCAAGGCCGATATTGGCACCGACGGAAAAGTTATCCGCCTCGTTATGCAGCACCAGCGCCTTCATGTTCTTGCCGACATGATCCAGCGACTGCTTGATCAGTGTCAGCGTGTCGGGATCGATGGCGTTCATCTTGCTGTGGAATTCCAGGCAGGCGACGCCGTCGCCGATATCCCAGAGGCTGGCCGAACCATTCTTCAGGATCGGCTTGCCGGCCAGCTTGATATCGCGCAACAGCAGCACGCCGTCGGCCCGTTCGACCGGCCGATAGCTGCCGTCGAGGCCGAGATGCTGCAGCCGGCCGTTCTCCACCTTGTAGAAACTGCCGGCCCTCGCAGCTGTCTCCAGGAAATCCGGCACCGGGCGGTTCTCCTTGCGCAAGGCATCGGCGAACCAGGCGGCGCCCAGTTCGTCGATCATCTCGAAGGGCCCGCGCTTGAAATTGAAGCCGGTGCGGATCGCCTGATCGACCGCGACGATGTCATCGGCGATGGCCGGCATCAGGGAGGCAGCATAGCTCAGCATCCCGGAGAGGACGCGCCAGGCATATTGGCCGCCGGCATCGGCATGGGTGACGAGAGCGCGCAAGCCGCCTTTGGCCGCATCCGCCGACTCGAGCCGGGCGGCGGTGGACGGGGCATAGGCGCCGGTCTTGAGGTTGATCGATTCCTTGACCTTCTTGCCGCCTTCGGTATTCAGCCGGTAGAAGCCGCCTTTGCCTTTGCGGCCGGTATAGCCATCGGCGATCATCTTGGTGAGCAGCGGGAAATCGCGGCGGATCGAGAGATATGGATCGCCCGCCGGCAAGGAGGCGGCGAGCGAGGCATCGACATGCGGCATGAGATCGAGCCCGACCAGATCGAGCAGGGCAAAGATGCCGGTCTTGGGTGCGCCGATCGGCCGGCCCATGATGGCATCAGCCATCTCGACGGTGAGGCCGAGATCGAGGGCGTGAATGACCGCCGCCTGCATCCAATAGACACCGATGCGGTTGGCGACGAAGCCGGGCGTATCCTTGCCGCGCACGATCGTCTTGCCGAGCGCGATATCGCCGAAAGCGGCAATGCGCGCGATCTGGGCGGGATCGGTCTTCGGGCCGCCGACCACTTCGAGGAGCCGCATGTAGCGCGGCGGATTGAAGAAATGGGTGATGCAGAAATCGCGGGCGAAAGCTTCGGGCAGGCCCTCGGTCAATTGCGCGAGGGGGATGGTCGAGGTGTTGGATGAGACGATCGAGCCCGGCTGGCGCTTGTCGATCAGCTTGCGATAGAGCGATTGCTTGATCTCGATCTTTTCGATCACCGCTTCGACGATCCAGTCGATATCGGCGAGCTTGTCGAGATCGTCATCGATATTGCCGGGGGTGATCAGTTTCGCTGCGGCGCTCGACATCAACGGGGCGGGATCGGCCTTGAGCAGTTTGGCGATGGCGCCCTCGGCAATGGCGTTCCGGTTGGTCGCCTCCTTCGGCACGATATCCAGCAGCAGGACCGGGATGCCGGCATTGGCGATCTGGGCGGCGATGCCGCTGCCCATCACGCCGGCGCCGATTACGCAGGCCTTGCGGATCGGCACACCGGTTTTAGCCGCCATCAGACTGCCTCCAGGATGGTGGTGATGCCCTGGCCGCCACCGATGCATTGGGTCGAGAGGGCGAATTGCTTGCCTTCGCGTTTCAGCAAAGCCGCGGCCTTGCCGGTGATGCGGGCCCCGGTGGCGCCCAGCGGATGGCCCAGCGCGATGGCGCCGCCATCGAGATTCACCTTGGCGGGATCGATCTCAAGATCGCGCATGCAGGCCAAAGCCTGGGAGGCAAAGGCCTCGTTCAGCTCGATGATGTCGATATCCTTGATGGTCAGGCCGGCGCGCTTCAGTGCCTTCCTGGTGGCTGCGACCGGGCCGATTCCCATGATCTCCGGTGCGCAGCCGGCGACGCCGATGGCACGGATCTTGGCGAGGACCGGCAGGCCATGCGCCTTGGCGTAATCCGCCGAGGTGACGAGGCAGGCGGAAGCGCCATCGGTCAGGGGCGAGGAGGTGCCGGCGGTGACGCTGCCCTTCTGGTCGAAGGCCGGCTTCAGGCCAGCCAAGGCTTCCAATGTGGTCTCGTCACGGATGCAGCCATCGATGCTGACCGTCTCGTTGCCGATCTTGACGGGAATGATCTCGTCGGTGAGCTTGCCGGCCTGACGGGCAGCACTGGCCTTTTGATGGCTGCCGAGTGCCAGCTCTTCCTGTTCTCGGCGGTCGAGCTTGTATTTCTTCGCGACATTCTCCGCCGTCTCGCCCATCGAAATATAGGCGGCCGGCAGGCGCTCCGTGAGCGCCGGATTGGGTAGCGGATTGAAACCCATCATCGGCACCCGCGACATCGATTCGATGCCGGCGCAAATGAAGACATCGCCGGCCCCCATGGCGATCGCGCCGGCCGCCGAATGGATGCCTTGCATGGAGGAGCCGCAGAAGCGGTTGATGGTGGCGCCGGCCACCGATTGCGGCAGGTCGGCGATGAAGCCGATGAGGCGCGCCACATTCAGCCCCTGTTCGCCTTCCGGAAAGGCGCAGCCGACCAGCAGGTCCTCGACATCCTTCACATCGATCCCGGTCTTCTCGACCAGGCCGCGAATCACCGCGCCGGCCATATCGTCCGGCCGCAACCTGGCCAAAGCGCCCTTGCCGGCGAAATGAAAGGGCGAGCGGACATAACCCGCGATCACCGCTTCCGTCATGATGTCGTCTCCTTGTTCGGGTCTGGATCAGCCGCGCCTGCCGGCCGGCTCTTGGCATTCTCTTCCTCGATCAGCACTCTTTTCTGGATCTTGCCGATCACGGTTTTCGGCAGATCGGCGCGGAACTCGATCAGCTTCGGCATCTCGATCTTCGACAGCCGGTGCGTCAGGAATTCCTGCAGGATATCGGCGGTCAATTGCTGCCCCGTCTTCAGGGACACGAAAGCCTTCACGGTCTGGCCGCGATAGGGGTCGCCGACGCCGATCACGGCGCATTCCTTCACCGCCGGATGCTGGTAGATGGCTTCCTCGACGACCCGGGGATAGACCTTGTAGCCGCTGGCATTGATCATTTCCTTCAGCCGGTCGGTGATGAAGACGAAGCCTTCCTCATCCATATGGCCGACATCGCCGGTATGCAGCAGGCCATCGGTGATGACCTCGTCGGTCGCCTCGGGACGGTTCCAGTAGCCCAGCATCACCTGCGGACCGCGAAAACAGATCTCGCCGACCTCGCCCGGCTTGACCGGTGTCACTCGATCGTCGAGCGACACGATCAGGCAATCGGTCAGCGGCAGCGGCAGGCCGATCGAGCCGGTCTTGCCCGGCCGGTGCACCGGATTGCAGCAGGTCACCGGCGAGGCTTCGGAGAGGCCATAGCCTTCCACCACGCGGGCACCGGTCTTCGCCTCGAAGGCCTTGCGCACCTCCAATGGCAAGGGCGCGCCGCCGGAAATGCAGAATTCCAGCGAACGGAGATCGTAATCGCCGAGATCGGTGCGGTTCAGCAAAGCGGTCAGCAGGGTCGGCACCGCCGGCATGGCGGTCGGCCGCTTCTTGTGGATGGTGCTGAGCAGGCGCTTGGCATCGAAACGCGGCAACAGGATCATCAACCCGCCGATGGTCAGGCACCAATTCATCACGCAGGTCATGGCGAAAGCATGGAACAGCGGCAGGACGCCGATCACGCGGGCGCTTTCATTGCTGACATTGGCGAACCAGGCCCGGCATTGCAGGGCGTTCACATAGACATTGGCATGGCTGAGCGCCGCACCCTTGGGGACACCGGTCGTGCCGCCAGTATATTGCAGCAGGGCGATATCCGTCATGGGATCGATGACGGGCGGGGCATAGGCGCCGTCATTATCGACCAGATCGGCATAAGCGACGTGCCGCTTGTCGCGCCGGATGCGGGCGAGATCGCGGAACATGGCGATCGGCACCAGCAGATTTTTCGGAAAAGGCAGGCTGTCGGCAAAGGGGCAGAGGATCAGCGCCTGCAGCCGGGTCTTGGTGAGCATGACCTCCAGCTTGTCGACCAGCGAATGGAGATCCAGCGTCACCATCATGTCGGTCCGCGAATCGGCGATCTGGTGTTCGACCTCGCGCTCGACATAAAGCGGGTTGAAATTGACCACCGTCGCGCCGCATTTCAGCGCCGCATAATAGAAGATGACATAATATGGGCAGTTGGGTAGGAAGAGGCCGAGTCGCATGCCGGCTCGCAAGCCATTTTGCTGCAATCCCTTGGCGACGCGGTCGGACAGCGACTTGATCTCGGCATAACTGAACTGACGGTCGAGGAAATCGATACAGGGACGCGTGCCGAAACGGGCGGCAGCGTCATCGAGCAGGCGATAGAGCGGTTGCGGCATAATCGGCGCCGCCCAATCCAGGTTGGGTGGATAAGCCGTCAGCCAGGGCCGCGCCGTCAAGTCCTGCCGTACTGCCATCGACATAGGTAGAACGGCCTCCTTCGTTAGGACCATCCGGCTATCGCCATCGCGTCGGATCGTCCCATTCTTCGCGCCGCTGTGCAAATGTTTGGTTAAAGGCGGCGGCATTTTTCTGCTCGTCAGCTTTATAACTTTGATCCGCGTGGATTTTTTTCAAGATGACGATTTGGCGCGTGCGTGCTCGTCCTGGCAAGGCGACCCGGTCCGATCCTATATGACGTTTCGCCTATGTGATAGGCCGCACAAGAGGCCGCGTCGTCTCTTTCACCGGCGCGACCGGGTTGATTAGGATGCCGCAGGTGAAACCGCTTGCCCGGCGCGGTGAGACCGTTCCATGATCGCTGATCTGTCGGGGGGAGATACCAAGATGACCGTTACAAAATGCGGCACCAGCCTATCGCGCGCTTTTCTGTCTGCATCGCTGTCATCGATCGCCGTTTCATTGATCGCCGTATCACTGGTCGCGGCACCGGAAGCTCGGGCAAATGACCAGATCAAGCGTGGGCAGTATCTCGCCCGGATCATGGATTGCGGCGGCTGCCACAATACCGGTGCCTTCACCCCGCAGCCGAATCTGAAAACGCCGCTGGCCGGTTCGGAGATCGGCTTCGAGGTGCCGGGCATGGGGGTGTTCTTTCCGCCCAATCTGACGCCGGACCGCGAAACCGGCCTCGGCAACTGGAGCAAGGACGAAATCATCGCCGCCGTGACGACGGGCATCCGGCCCGATGGTCGCGAATTGGCGCCGGCCATGCCCTGGCGCTCCTACAGCGCCCTCGACGCCAAGGATGCTGTCGCCCTCGCCACTTATCTGAAATCGCTGACGCCGGTTTCCCATAAGGTGCCCGGGCCTTTCGGACCCAATGAAGAGAAAACCGCGGCTTATCTCACCGTCGCCGCGCCGCAATAGCGGCGCTGGCCGGTCAGGGCTTTAGCGTTTCGTCGACTCGCGAAAATGCGCTACTTGGCGGCGGTCAGCAGTTTTCCCTGCCGCGATCTGTCGTGATAAATCAGCACGGCGGAGATATCGCGCCATTCGACCATGGCGACCATGCCGTTCTTCTCGGCGACGAAGCGATATTGCGCCGTCTTGATGGTGGCTGGCCCGATTTCGCCGGCATAGGTCCATTTGATGAGATCGGCATCGTAACTGCCGGCCGGCACCGTGACCCGGTAGCGGCCAAGATAGCTGTAGGTGACATCGAGCGCGCCGTCGTAATCGACATCGGTCGGATCGTCGATATCGGCGACCTTGACGTGAATCGTGGTGCGGCGGCTGTCACCCGGCTTGAGGCCGGTCAGGATCAACGGCTCGCCGGGGGTGAATTGCGAGACCACTTCCTTGTCGAGATCGTATTCCAGGCTGGTGACCAGGCCGCCATCGGCGGTCTTCGTAAAGATCGCGCGGCGATCCTTGCCGATCCGGTAATCCCAGCTCTCCGGCGTCGCGCCCGCCGTTTTGGCAAATTCATGCGCCTCGTCCTTGGTCCGGCCTTTCTCGTCGCGGATCAGATAAGAAATCCGCCCCTGCATGCCGGTCATATAGAGTTCGGCCGGCGGCAAGGGCTTTGCCGGCAAGGCGTCGCCGATAACGCCCTTGCCCAGAAGCTTCTCGATCTCCTGCCGGTCAGCGGCCGGCAGCGGCAGGACCTTGCCGGCATCCTGCGCCTGCGCGACCGAGGATGGAGCCGGAATCCCGGCCAGGGCTAGGCACCCCAAGGCGGCGATCCAAAACCGGGTTGCACCGCGATGTCGATACTGGATGGTCATCTCATCCTCCCGGCTCATATCAAGGGATACGTGGTCGTCAATTCGCCATCAGCGGTCGTCCTGTCGTTCCGACAGCGTCATGCCCATGGCCGCCACGGTCACGCAGATGATGGCGATCAGCATGCGCATGCCGAGATCCTGGCTCAGGAAGATTGCGCCGACCAGCGCGCCCAAGGCCGGCTCCAGCGTCATCAGGATGCCGTAGCTGCGGGCCGACAGGCGCTGCAATGCCTGGAATTCCATCACGCAAGGCAGGACGGTGCTGAGCAGCGCGACGGCAAAGGCGCCGCCGAGATCCGGCAGGCCGGCCTGCAACAGGCTGCCTTCCGCCAGGGCGAAGGGCAACAGCAGGACGGTCGCCGTCCACATGCCTAAGGCGAGGCTGCGAATGCCAGGGAAGAGGCGGCCGGCCTGTTTGCTGACCGGCACGAAACAGGCCCAGGCCAGGCCGGTGAGGGCGGCGAATCCGAGGCCCCGCGGATCGAGATCGGTGCCGATATCCGGCGTCAGCAAGACAAGGCGATGACGGCGATGCCGATCCAGAGGAAATGCAGCAGGCGCCGCGAGGTGAGCACCGCCAGCACCAGCGGCCCCAGGAAGGCGATGGTCGAGGCGATCCCCAGCGGAATGTATTGCAGCGCCAGGAAGAAGGGCAGCAGCATGCCGGCAAGAACGATGCCGAAGAACAGGATCAGCAGGCCATGCCGCCGCAAGGTCCAGCGCAAGGCGCTATCTGGCGGCATCGCGAGTTGCCGGCCGGCCTGCAGCCAGATCGCTAGACTGAGCATCGTGGCGGAGAAGCCGGTGCTGAGCAGCGCCGTACCGGCGGGGCCGAGGCTGGAGAACAGCACCGTCGCCAAAGCCGATCCCAGTTGAACGCTGAGGATCGATAGCAGGATCAGCAAGGTCGGCGGCACGCGGCCGAAGCCGCTCGCGACATGACGGCGTCCCAAGGCAAAGGGAGTCTGCCGGCCGGCATTCCGCCAGCCCGGCGATTCCGCTTGTACGACGCCGATCTGCACTGTCATGCGACTGTCCTGCGGCAGGGAGACACCATCCGATCAGAAACCGGCGGCGGCGCCTTCGTCAATGTCCTGATAAATCCGATGATCGCAGCGGTGATCACTTCCATTCCCGCATCACCCGTTCGGCGGCGAAGGTCACCAGGCCGCGCGGCAGGAAGCGGCTCACCAGGCTGGTCATGTAATTGGCCGGGCCGACCACGTGGACGCGCTTCTGCCCCAAGGCCTGCAAGCCTTCGCGGGCCACGCGCTCGGCGCTGTGGATGCTGGAAAAGGCCGGCCGGTCGATGCCGGCGCGGGTGAAGAACTGCGTTGCCGTGGCGCCGGGGCACAGCGCCAGGATGTCGACCGGTTCGCGGCTGACTTCCTCGGCCAAGGCTTCCGTGTAATGCAGCAGGAAGGTCTTGCTGGCGGCATAGGTGGCGAAATAGGGGATCGGCATGAAGGCGGCGGTGGAGGCAACGAAGATCGCGCCGCAGCGGCGGCTTTCCGCCTGCGCGCGTTTCACCATGCCGGGCAGAAGCGCGCGGGCGATCTCCACCGGGGCCAGCACATTGACCAGCACCATTTCCGATTCCCGCTCGGCGACATTGTCGATCACCCGGCCGAGACGCCCCAGTCCGGCATTGTTGATGATGAGGTCGACGGGAAAGGCCTGGGCCGCGCCGATCACCGCCTGGCGCCCCTCGGCGGTGGCGAGATCGGCGATCACGGTGCGGATCTCGCGGCCGGGACTGGTGAGTTCGGCGGAGAGCGCCGCCAGGCTGTCGCGGTCCCGGCCGGTCAGCAGCAGATGGGTGGCGCGGGGCAGGGCATGGGCGAAAGCCGCGCCGATGCCGCTGGAAGCGCCGGTGATCAGGGCCGCGCCATAGGCCATGTGCTTTCCTCGACGATTGCCTTCCGGTGGAAGCCGTTAGCGGTACCATAGGGAAAAGCCGCCGGATCGCCAAGAAGCGGGCGGTTGCGCGGCTTTTTGCTCGCATTTCCTTGTCTTGCCTTTTGCCATGGCCTGTGACAGATCAGCCGCCAGCATGTTCGGGCGCTAGAGCTTTATGAGATCGCCTTTTCTTCATGCGAACCGGTGCCCACTTCGCTCGAAAACGCTCTATGAGGAAACAAAATGGCAAAGTTCAAGACCCTTGAGGATCTCGCCGTCGCCGGCAAGCGCGTCATCGTGCGCTGCGATCTCAACGTACCGATGCAGGACGGCAAGGTGACCGATGCCACCCGCATCGATCGCGGTGCCGAAACATTGCGCGACCTCGCGGCCAAGGGCGCCAAGGTCATCGTCATGTCGCATTTCGGCCGGCCCAAGGGCAAGCGTGCGCCCGAATTCTCGTTGCGTCCCCTGGTGCAGCCGCTCTCGGCCGCCTTGGGCAAGCCGGTCGCCTTCGCCGATGATTGCGTCGGCCCGGCGGCGGAAGCGGCGGTGCAGACGCTGAAGGACGGCGATGTGCTGCTGCTGGAAAACCTGCGCTTCCATGCTGCCGAGGAAGGCAATGACAAGGCATTCGCCGGGCAGCTTGCAGCACTGGCCGATATCTATGTGAACGATGCCTTTTCCTGTGCCCATCGCGCCCATGCCTCCACTGAGGCGATCGCGCATCTGCTCCCCCATGCGGCCGGACGCCTGATGCAGGCGGAGCTGGATCACCTCGCGGCGGCGCTGGAAAAGCCGCAGCGTCCGGTGATGGCGGTGGTGGGCGGCGCCAAGGTATCGACCAAGCTCGATCTCCTCGGCAATCTCGTCGCCAAGGTCGATCAATTGGTGATCGGCGGCGGCATGGCCAATACCTTCCTCTTCGCCAATGGCATCGAAGTCGGCAAATCGCTGGCGGAACGCGACATGGCGGATACCGCGCGGGAGATCGTCGCCAAGGCGAAAGCGGCGGGCTGCACCATCGTGCTGCCGGTCGATGCCGTGGTGGCGGCGGAATTCAAGGCGGGTGCGGCCAACAAGACGGTGGATGTCGCGGCGGTGCCGGCGGAGATGATGATCCTCGATGCCGGACCGAAATCGGTGGCCGATATCGCCACCCGGATGAAGGACTGCAAGACCGTGGTCTGGAACGGTCCCCTGGGCGCTTTTGAGATCGAGCCCTTCGACCGGGCCACGGTGGCGGTGGCGCGCGAAGCCGCGGCTTTGACCAAGGCGAAGCAGTTGCTCTCGGTGGCCGGTGGCGGCGATACGGTGGCGGCCCTGGCCCATGCCGGGGTGACGGATGATTTCACCTATATCTCGACGGCGGGCGGCGCCTTCCTGGAATGGCTGGAAGGCAAGACGCTGCCGGGCGTCGCCGCCTTGCAGGACTGACACTTTCAGGACCGACAATTTCTGGACCCGGCACCCCGGTGTGCCGGTCCTATGACGGAAGACTCAAACTAACTCATCTTGATTAATTTAACGGCCCGCGTTGTCTAACCGACTGCGCGGGCTGACTTTTTTTTGGTGCAACGTGACCTGCGTCATATCGCCGGAGGCGGACCCGCGCGTAACTTTCCGCATCGCGAGCCGGAACCTGTTTCGACTGAGAAGAAGGGGTTCTTGTCATGCCACATATGATGTCGCGCCGAACATTCCATCTATCGCTCATCATCCTCAGCATCGTTCTGCTGAACGGGCTTGCCTTCGCCGGCAATGCGTAGAGATGGCGGCGAGGGAAATGGTGACGGGGTTGCGGCGGTACGATCGCCGTCAAACACCGTTGCGCAGATAAAGCAGCAGAATGAGCGTCGCCGCACCGGCGCCAACGCCGAGGATGATGCTGCGGCGGGCGAGGAAATAGACGATGACGGTGACGGCTGCCGCACCTACCCGATCCACCAGGGAAATGGCGGCGAGTGCGCCGGCCGGCAGAACGATCATCCTGACGATCAGCCCAGCCAGCAGGGCATAGGCGACCGCCGCCACCCATCGCATCACCGGGCTATCGGCATTGATGCGGCCGGACAGCATGACGCCCAGGCCGCGCCAGGCATAGGTCGCCACGGCGCCGACCAATAGAAACAGCCAGGGCAGCCAAATAGCATTCATTGACGCCAGCCTCGTCCGCGCCGCCGCCGCATATTGTCGATCAGGAAGGCCGCCGTGCCGCCGATCAAGCCGGTGGCGAGCAAGCCCCATTCGGGATCGATCAGATGCAAGGCCGGCCCCAGCAAGGTGCCGAAAACCAGCGCCAAAGCCCGCAGCCGGTGTTTCAGATCGGCGATGAAGACCAGCATGAAATAAAGCGGGTTGAGGAAGACGAAGCCCAGCGTCACATAAAGCGGCACCATGCCTGCGAGGAAGAAGCCGAGAATGGTGGCGGTGAGGGTCGTCAGCCAGAGCGTTATGCCGAAACCCTGATAGAAGGGCAGGCGCTGCGCCGGCACCATCTGCGGTGCACGCTGCATGGCGATGGCGAAGCCGGTAATGGCGATCAGATGGGCGATCAGGTAGTGCCGCAAACGCGGCGGTCCCGCTTCGCCGGCCCGCAGCACCGGCATCAGGCTGGCGACCATCGGCAGCAAGCGGGCATTGGTGAGGATGACGGCCAGCGCGGCGCTCAAGAGAGTGCCGCCCACCGCATAGATTTCGATCAGTGCGATCTGGCCGGGCAGGGCCCAGCCGGTGGCGCTGGAAACCACGCCCTGGGGCAAGGTGAGACCGCTCTGCCGGACGAAAGCGCCAAAACCGAGATAGCTGGCGCCGAGCACCACGGCGGGCATGGCCAGGGCAGCCAATGCTCCCTGGCGGCGCGCGGCGGCGACCGAGCCGAAATCCTCGCTGTAGCGTGCTGGTTTGTTCATTGGTTCGGTGAAGGTGAACGGCGTCTTGCCGGCATCATAGCGGCCGATGCGGGCAAGACAACCCGACCTGTGGTCCCGCTTCGACAGAAGCCCTGTGTGAATGCTTCGGCGTTGCCAGGACACTTGCGGGAACGATCCGGCTTCGCCAGGGCACTTGCGTGAATGATCTGGCTTCGCCAGACTGGCGCGATGCCGGATCAAGACACGAAAAAAGCGATCAATTTCAGCCGCCAGGTGCCGGAAGGCGATGGCCGGGAGCGCGACGTCTGCCTCACTTGCGGCTTCGTCAGTTACGAAAACCCGAAAATCGTCGTCGGTTCCGTTGCCTTCTGGGGCGACCGCATTCTGATGTGCCGTCGCGCCATCGATCCGCGCCGGGGACATTGGACCCTGCCGGCCGGCTATCTTGAATTGCAGGAGACGCCGGAAGCCGGCGCCGTGCGCGAAGCGCAGGAAGAGGCCGGGGCGCGGATCGAGATCGATTCACTGCTGGCGATCTACACCATCCCGCGCATCAGTCAGGTACAATTGATCTATCGTGCGCATCTCAGCGACGACCGGATCGCGCCCGGGCCGGAAAGCCTGGAAGTCGGTCTCTTCACCTTCGACGAGATTCCCTGGGACGATCTGGCCTTTCCATCGGCGCGCTGGGCACTGCATCATTTCGCGCAGTCCCGCGCCTTGCACGGTTTTCCGCCCTTCACCAATCCGCCGGGCGAAACCGGCAATCTTGAGGTGGGCGGACTTTAATCCGTAACGACCGCCGTCAACGCGGGCGCGGCTTGGCGCGCGCGGTCGGCTCGGCGATCAGCGGATCGTCCGGCCAGTAATGCTTCGGATACTGGCCCTTGAGATCGGCCTTCACGGCACGATAGCCATTGGCCCAGAAACTCTTGAGATCCTGCGTCACCTGGACCGGCCGCCGCGCCGGCGAGAGCAGATGCAGCAAGACCTGGACCTTGCCGTCGGCAATGGTTGGCGTATCGGTGGCGCCGAACATCTCCTGCAAACGCACGGCCAGGACCGGCACCTCGCCGCTGTCGTAATCGAGCGGCAGATGCGAGCCCGAGGGCACGTCGAGATGGGTCGGGGCGAGCCGGTCGAGGGCCTGGCGCTGCTGCCAGTCGAGCGCCGAGAGCAAGGCGTCGCGCAGATCGAGATTGGCAAGATGGGCGCGTCGTGTCTTGCCGTCCAGATAGGGCAACAGCCAGGTTTCCAGGCTTTCCAGCAGCGCCTCGTCCGATAGATCCGGCCAGCTATGGCGCGGATCGGTTAGCTTGCGCAGCAGCGCGATGCGGGCGCGCAGGGTCTGCAGATCCGCTGTCCAGGGGAGCGAAGCCAATCCCATCTGCCGGATGCCGGCCAGCATCGCCTCGGCCAGTTGCGCGTGTGGCGGGTTGGCGAGCGGCTTTTCCGTCAGCACCAGCGACCAGAGGCGGCGCTGGCTTTTCGCGTCGACCGTCTCGTTGCGCGGATTCCAGGCGACGATGATTTCGTCGCGGATGGCATGGGCGAAATCGGCTTCGATCTCATCGAGCGAGATCGGTGCGGCCAGAAAGACGCGCGCGGCACGCTTGTCGCCATCGAGCGCGCCGATCGCCAGGAATTCCTGGGTCGCGAGCGGGTCGGATGCAGCGAGAACCGCGCCGCGTCCATTGCTGAGGCGGAAGCTCTCCATGCCGTCCGGCGTGCGCCCGCGCTTCTGCGCCAACCGGTCTGGATAAGCCAGCGCCAGCACGGCACCGGCGGCATCGCGCGAGGCCGCCGCATCTGATGGAAGGTCAAGCTGTCGGCGCCAGTCCTTGGCCGATTGCCGGATGCGCTCGCGCAGGTTTCGGTCGACCTGCGCGCTATGCCGGTCGCGCTCCTGCAGCACATCCAGCCGGTCACGCAGATCGGCATCGGCGGGGCCGTGCTGGCGATCTCGCTTGATCGGATCGCGTTCGCTGAGAATGGCGGCGATATCGCAGGCCAGCGCGCCGAGCCCGCGTTCCCTGGCGCGCACCATCATATGGGCGAGGCGGGGATGGACGCCGAGCGCCGCCATCGCCTTGCCATGGGAAGTGGCCAGCCATTTATCGTCGATGGCTTCCAGCTCGGTCAGCAAGTCGCGCGCCTGGGCAAGTGCCGCGGCCGGCGGCGGATCGAGCAGCTTCAGCGTCTCGATTTCCGTGATGCCCCAGACCGAAAGCTCCAATGCCAAGGGTGCGAGGTCGACGGCAAGGATTTCCGGTGTTTCGAAAGCCGGCAAGGCGCGCTCGGATTGCGCCGACCACAGCCGGTAGCAGATGCCGGGCTGGGTGCGGCCGGCGCGGCCGCGCCGTTGCGTCGCTGCTGCCTGCGAGACCTTGGCCGTGGCCAAGCGGCTCATGCCGCTCACCGGATCGAAACGTGGCACGCGGCGCAAGCCGCTATCCACCACGACGCGGACGCCGTCGATGGTGAGGCTGGTTTCGGCGATCGAGGTCGCCAGCACGATCTTCCGCCGGCTCTGCGGATCGCGGCGGATGGCGCGGTCCTGCTCCGCCAGCGGCAGGTCGCCATAGAGCGGCAGGACGAGGCGATCCGAGCCGGGATCCTCGAGGCGCTGTTCGACCCGCCGGATCTCCGCCGTGCCCGGCAGGAAGGCAAGAAGGTCGCCTGTCTCTTCCTCCAAGGCCTGGCGGATCGCCGAGGTCATGCGGTCTTCGATGCGCGTACCCGCATCATCGCCGAGATAACGTGTCTCGACCGGGAAGGCGCGGCCCTCGCTGGCCAGGCGCCGGGCGTCGGGAAGCAGATTGGCGATGGCGCCGCCATCCAGGGTGGCCGACATCACCACCAGCCGCAGATCGTCCCGCAGGGCGCTTTGCGCTTCCAGGCAGAAGGCGAGCGCGAGGTCGCTGTCGATGGCGCGCTCGTGGAATTCGTCGAACAGGACGGCGGCGATGCCCGGCAATTCCGGATCGGCCTGAAGCTGGCGCAGGAACAGCCCGGTCGTCACCACCTCGATCCGCGTCTTCGGGCCGATGCGGCGGTCGAGGCGCACCCGGTAGCCGACCGTCTCGCCGACCTCTTCGCCCAGCAGCGCTGCCATGCGGTGCGCGGCGCTGCGCGCGGCCAGACGGCGCGGCTCCAGCATGATGATCTTGCCGCCTTTCAGCCAGGCTTCCGCGCGCAGGGCCAGCGGCACCAGGGTGGTCTTGCCGGCGCCGGGTGGTGCTTCCAGCACCAGATTGGGCGTCGCCGCGAGCGCTGCGCGGATTTCCGGCAGCAGCGGCTCGATCGGCAAAGCGGTTGAGATGTCAGTTTGGCCCGTGGCGGTCATGCCGCACCATAACCGGCTTCGCCAGCTTGGCAAGACGTCCGCTGGCTACCGTCACAGATGCCGGCATGTCTCCGCATTGGCATTGTCGCCCGCCAGGTCTTCCAGGATCGGGCAATCGGGCCGCTCGTCGCCGTGGCAGTGATGGGCGAGATGCTTCAAGGTCTTCACCATGCTCTGCATCTCGGTGATCTTGGTTTCGAGATCGGCGACATGGGCGGTGGCGAGTTTCTTCACCACCGCGCTGGAACGCCGGCGATCGCGCCACAAAGCCAATAGCTGCCGGATCGTCTCCAGCGGAAAGCCGAGCGATCGTGCCCGGTGAATGAAGCGCAGGGCATGCACCTCGCTCTCGTCGTAAAGCCGGTAGCCGGCGCCGGTCCGCTGCACCTTGGGCAACAGGCCGATGGATTCGTAATGGCGGATCATCTTGGCGGATACGCCGGAGGCTTTCGCCGCCTCACCGATCGTGCGCATAGTTCACCCTCATTGTCGCGAGCCAGCGTCGCAGGCTCAAGGCATTGCTGACGACGAAGACGCTGCTGAGCGCCATGGCAAGGCCGGCGATCATTGGATTGAGCAGACCGAAGGCTGCCAGCGGAATGCCGAGCGCATTGAACAGGAAGGCCCAGAGCAGGTTCTGCTTGATCTTGCGGCCGGTGGCGCGGGCCAGATCGATCGCCGCCGGCACCAGGCGCAAATCGCTGCGCATCAGCACGATGCCGGCCGTCGCCACGGCCGCATCGGTGCCATTGGCCATGGCGATGCCGAGATCGGCCGCTGCCAGAGCCGGTGCATCATTGATGCCGTCACCGACCATGGCGATGTGGCGGCCGGCTTTGCGCTCTGCCTCGATGGCGGCGATCTTGTCGCCGGGCAGCAGATCGGCCCGCCACTCGGTGATCTCGAGATCGCCGGCAATGCCTTCCGCCGCCCGGGCATTGTCGCCGGTCAGCAGCAGGGAGGTGAGGCCAAGCTGCTGGAGATCGGCCATGGCCGGCCTGGCGCTGGGCCGCAGCCCGTCGGCGAAATCGAGCGCCGCCAGCAGGCGCGGCTGCGGATCGAGCGTGGCGAGATAGGAGCGGGTGGCGCCGGCCGCACCCGATAGGGTGGCGACATCCAGGCCGTGCTCCTGCATCAAGCGGCCATTGCCCAGCAGATAACGGCGCTGATCGATGCTGGCCGCGATACCCCGGCCGGGCAGGGCTTCGTCCGAGGCCGCATCGGCCGGTGCGATGGCGCGTTCCGCCGCCAGATGCAGCACGGCTTCCGCCAAGGGATGGCTGCTGCCGCGTTGCAGGCCGGCGGCCAGGCGCAAGGCTTCCGCCTCGCTGACCCCATCGGCGGTCACGAGGCGGGTGACCTGCGGCTTGCCATCGGTCAAGGTGCCGGTCTTGTCGAAGGCGACGCGATCGACATGCTGGGCGGTTTCCAGCGCAATCGCATCGCGTATCAGAATGCCGGCCTTGGCGCCGGTCCCGGTGCCGACCATGATCGCGGTCGGCGTGGCGAGGCCGAGGGCGCAGGGACAGGCGATCACCAGCACGGCGACAGCATTGAGGATCGCGATCTCGATCCCGGCGCCGGCCATCAGCCAGCCGATCAGGGCCAAGAACGCGATCACCAGAACGGCAGGGACGAAGCGGGCGCTGATGCGGTCGACCAGTTTCTGGATCGGTGCTTTGGCACCCTGGGCATCGGCGATCATCTGCTGGATGCGATCCAGCATCGATTGCGCGCCCAGCGCGGACACCTCGATTTCCAGCAGCCCGTTGCCATTGAGTGCCCCGCCGATGACACGGTCGCCCGGCGCGACATCGACCGGCAGACTCTCGCCGGTCAGCAGCGATTGATCGACGGCGCTCTGGCCGGCGACCACCTTCCCGTCGGCCGGCAGGCGATCGGCCGGCCGCACGATGACGATATCGCCGATCCGCAGCAAAGCCAGCGGCACATCCGCTTCTTGACCCTGGCGCCTGACCCGCGCCGTCTCGGGTCGCAGTGCCTTCAAGGCGTCGAGCGCCGACAAGGCGCGTTTCTTGGCCCGCCGCTCCAGCCATTTGCCGAGCCGCACCAGGACCAGGATGACGGCGGCGGATTCGAAATAAAGGTGCAGATGTGCCGCGTGCTGCGCATCGCCGGAAAGCGCCGGCAAGGCGAGATAAAGGCTGAGCCCATAAGCCGCGCTGGTGCCGAGGGCGACCAGGACATCCATGTTCGAGCTAAAGCTGCGGAGGGCTTTCCACGCGCCGCGATAGAACAGCGCACCGAGGCCGATCTGCAAGACGGTGGCAAGACCGACCTGCAGCCAGAGCGGCACGGTCAGCGCATCGGCAACCGTCGCCGGCAACAAAGGCGTCAGCATCGGCAGCAGCAAGGGCAAGGTGAGGATGGCGCCACCGATCAGCAGGGCGATCTCGCGATCGACGGTGATGGTGTCGGCGGATGTCGCAGGATCGGTGGATGGGGTCCGCACCTGCGGCTGTCGCACGCCATAGCCGGTTCGGACGATCGCATCGGCGATAGCCGTTTCGCTGAGCCCGGAATCGCCGCTGACCCGGGCGGTCTCGGTGGCGAGGTTGACATTGGCCGCACCCACGCCGGGAAGTTTGGCAAGGGCCTTCTCGATCCGGGCCGCGCAAGCGGCACAGGTCATGCCGTCGATGCCGATATCGATCTGCCTGGCGACAGGCGGGCCGACGGGCTGGTCGACTGGGCGGGCGGGCGGTCTGTCGATGGCACGTGTCTGCATGGCAACCTCCATGTCAGTGTAGATGGAGGTTCCAATCATTGGAAGGTCAAGTCCGTCGATCGCGAAAGGCATCCCTTGACCTTGACATGGTTGGAGCCTCCATATCTGGACCGTAACCACAAAGGAAGATGTTCCGATGCTTAAGCTTGCTGTCTCCGGAATGACCTGCAGCGGCTGTGTGGCGGCTATTCAGCGCGCGTTAGGCGCGGCTTTGCCGGGCGCCAAGGTCGAGGTCGATCTCGCTAAAGGCACGGTCATGGTCGACACGGTGCAAAGCCAGGAAAGCACAGTGAAATTCGCCATCGAAGATGCCGGCTTTACAGTGGCCGGCCTGGCCACCTGAAAGGCCGTAACCGTGCAAAGCGAAGAAAGTCGGATATATAGGTTTTGAGGCCTGTAGAAACTCTCTGACAGGTAACGTACAGGAAATGGCCATACAGATTGGCGTTCAGGGGACGAATTGACTTCAATCTTTTTATGCCGCCGGTGGAGGGCGGAATAATGACTGAACATACCGTTGTGGCGGATCGCTATACGTGGCTCTTTCCCCGGCCCGCAGCGATCCGGATCGGCTCTGAATCGCACCGCGATCTCTTTTGTGGCCTGCTCCTGCAAACCTTCGATCCCTATAAACCCGCCGTCATCGCCTGGCCGGAACTCGACGACGTGACGATTGAGCGCCTGACCGGCTTGCCCTTCTGGGACACGGCGGTCTCGATCGAGGCGCGCGCCGCGTTTCGCATGCAGGCCCAAGCCAATCAAACCGCAGACGACCTGATCCGCGAGGCACTCAGCCTCAATGCCTTCGAAGAAGACCGTCATCGCCATGTACTCGGCCATATGCTGCGGTTCTACGCTATCCCGGTCGATGCCGAGGTTACATTCGCCGAAAAAACCGATGCCGAATGGGGTTTTCTGCGCACTGGTTTCGGCGAATGCATCAACTCCTTCGTTGCTTTCGGCCTGTTCGATCTGGCGCGGCGCTCCGGCTTCTTCCCGCAGCCTTTGGTCGATACTTTCGAGCCGGTGATCCAGGAGGAAGCCCGGCACATCATGTTCTTCGTCAACTGGGTGGCTTATCGACGGGCCAATCTGCCGCTCTGGCGCAAGCCGCTTTTCGTGGCGAAATGCCTCGCCGCCGTGGCCGAACAGTTCCTGGCGCGGATGACCACCGGGTTGCAAATGCGCCGGTTGAAAGCGCGGAGAAGCGCGCCGGAAAAGGCCGGCACGGCTCTGGGCGCCGGAAAAGCCAATTTTTTGGGCGACAGCCGAGCGATGATGGCGCAACGGCCGTCGAAGGCTGATTTCATGCGCCTTTGCCTGGCGGAGCAAGACCGGCGCATGGCCGGCTATGATCGACGCTTGCTGCGTCCGACGATGATGCCGCGCATCGCCCGGCTGCTGCTGAAAATCCTGCGCTAGCCGCCATGATCGATCCTCACACCCGGCCGCTGCACCCGACCGCCGCATCTGAACGCTCCGGTCGTAGCGCCACGCAGATGTGAACGGTATGGTTATGGCAAGGATTGACGCTTGGCCGGCGGGGTGGCGTATGCTGGCCCGATCTTTCCTGACGCGAAGGGGTGGAAGATGGGGATTCTCGCCTGGATCATTTTCGGCCTGCTGGCCGGTATCGTCGCCAAGCTCATCATGCCGGGCAAGGATCCCGGCGGCTTCATCCTGACCATCATCATCGGCATCGCCGGTGCCATGCTGGGCGGCTTCATCAGCACGTTGTTCGGCTTGGGTGATATCAGCGGTTTCGATCTGCGCAGTTTCGCGATCGCGGTCCTCGGGGCCTTGCTGCTGCTGTTTATCTATCACCGCATACGGGGGCGGTGAGACGGCACTGTGAGATCTGGCGACGCGAGGATTTTGACCGTGGGGATTTGGTGGACCCGATCAGAATCGAACTGACGACCTCCTCATTGCGAACGAGGCGCTCTCCCAACTGAGCTACGGGCCCACGCGTCGGTTGACGGCCGGGAATATGGTTGCGGCGGGGGGCGCCTGTCAAGCCGCTTCTCGCCGTTTTCCGGCCGAATCGGCAGTTGACGGCGCGGGGTCGCCTGAAGCCCGTCTCGGCGCAAGACCTTGGCAGGAAGCGGTTTTTGCCCCATATAGGCAGCAGCGCAACCTGGCGGAAGGGTCTTGGACGGTTATGATCGCCCTGGTTTCTTTGGTTCACACCATCATCACGCTCTATACGGTCGTTCTGCTGGTTCACGTGGTGCTGAGTTGGCTCACGGCTTTCAACGTGGTCAATCCGCGCCATCAGGTGGTCGTGGCCGTCGGCCGGGTGACCTCCGCTCTTTGCGAACCGGTCCTGGCGCCGATCCGCAAGATCCTGCCCAATCTGGGCGGTCTCGACATTTCGCCGATCATCCTGATCCTGGTTTTGCAATTCCTGGATAATTTCATCCGCTACGATCTGGTAGCCGGCTTCTGATCTGGCATGAGCGGCCTGATCCAGCCGGTCGCCGATGGCATCCGGCTGCGCCTCAAGGTCGCGCCGAAGGCGCGCCGCACGGCGATCGGCGACATCATGGCCGATGCCGATGGCGCGCCGGTGCTGAAAGTCGCCGTCACGGCCGCGCCGGAAGACGGCAAGGCCAATGCGGCAGTGATCGCGTTGCTGGCCAAGGAATGGGGTGTCGCTAAAACGGCCATTTCGGTCGTCAGTGGTGCAACCGACCGGCGCAAGCTGGTGGAGATTCGCGGACAGCCCGAGGAGTTGGCGGCGCGGATCGCCGGCTGGCTTAATCGAGATCATTGAACAGCGAGAGAGAACGGGGAGCAGCATGAGCGACAGCAGCAGAATCATCGACGGCAAGGCCTTTGCGGAAAAGCTCCGCATGAAGATTGCCGAGCAGGTTGCCTTCCTGAAGGAAAAGCACGGCTTCACCCCCGGTCTCGCCGTGGTGCTGGTGGGCGAGGATCCGGCCAGCAAGGTCTATGTGCGCAACAAGGGCGAACAGACCAAGGCGGCCGGCATGGCCAGCTTCGAATACAAGCTGCCGGATACCACCAGCCAGGCGGAGATGCTGGCGCTGATCGACAAGCTCAACAAGGACCCCAACGTCAACGGCATCCTCTGCCAGTTGCCGGTGCCAAAGCAGATCGATCCCCAGGCGATCATCAATGCCATCGATCCCGACAAGGATGTCGACGGTTTCCATGTGGTCAATGCCGGCAAGCTGGCGACCGGCGGCGAGGGCCTGGTGCCCTGCACGCCCTATGGCTGCCTGCTGCTGCTGAAGGACCGGCTGGGCGATCTCGCCGGCAAGCATGCGGTGGTGATCGGCCGCTCCAATATCGTCGGCAAGCCGATGGCGCAATTGCTGCTGAATGAAAGCTGCACCGTCACCATCGCGCATTCCAAGACCAAGGACCTGCCGGGCGAAGTGCGCCGCGCCGATATCGTCGTCGCTGCCGTCGGCCGGCCGGAAATGGTCAAGGGCGACTGGATCAAGGAAGGCGCCACCGTCATTGATGTCGGCATTAACCGGATCGAGGTCAACGGCAAGGGCAAGCTGGTGGGCGATGTGGAATATACGACGGCGCTGCCGCGTGCCGCCGGCATCACCCCGGTGCCGGGCGGCGTCGGTCCGATGACCATCGGCCTGCTTCTCCGCAACACGCTGGTCGCGGCCTGCCGCCAGCGCGGCGTCAAGCTGCCGGAATAATCGCCAGCTACAAAATCAGCGGCGCGGTTCGCCGGTCCGGATGGTCGGCGGCCGCCGCATCGCTTCCAGCGGCTCCAATTCCAGGTCTTCCAGCGCGATGGTCTGATCGACCGTCTCGCCATTGCTCGACAGCGGCAAGATGGCGATCGCATAGGGTTTCAGGAGGCCGTTATCGAACTTCACCTCGCAGAGGCCGAGGATCGGCAGCTTCTCGCGTGACAGCAAGCTGTAGACCTCATGCCAATCCGTATCGTGCTCGGTGCGGAAATACAGTTCGTCCAGATAATGCCCGGTGTAATCGAAGGCGCCGTTTTCCACACAACGCGTGCCGACCAGCGTATAGCGCACCCGGAACGGCGCGTATTCCAGCCGCGTCATGATGATATAGGGCAGTAAAGCGGGAATATCCGCCGGGTCGATATCCTGCCGCGACGGCATCGCGCGACCGCCCTTTTGCGTCATCCAATACTCATAAAGCCGCCGTATGCGCGGCGATGGTACGTCGTCGATGACTGAATAACGCTGCATGCAGCCTTCCAACCCTGATTCGCCGCAAGTCTAGAGCGCGAGGCTCTCGATTTGAAGCACGTTTGCGTTGATCGGAAAGCTGAATCGCTTTCTATCTTATAGAAGAGAGCGGCAACATCTGTCCGGAAGGCAGGATGGACGTCATCGTTTCGGTCAATAAAAAACTGGCCGGCGCCAGGCCGGCCAGTCTAAGGCGGAAATGAACTCGAAGCGCTTCAGCCGTTATCGCGCTTCATCAGGCGCAGGCGCAGTGCGTTGAGCTTGATGAAGCCGGCGGCATCGCGCTGGTCATAAGCGCCGGCATCGTCCTCGAAGGTGACATGGCGCAGGCTGTAGAGCGATTTCGGCGATTTGCGGCCGACGACATTGGCATGGCCCTTATAGAGCTTCACCCGCACGGTGCCTTCGACATGTTCCTGCGACTTGTCGATCAGGGCCTGCAGCATCTCGCGTTCGGGGCTGTACCAGAAGCCGTTATAAATGAGTTCGGCATAACGCGGCATGATCTCGTCCTTGAGATGCGCCGCGCCGCGATCCAGCGTAATGCTCTCGATGCCGCGATGAGCGTGATAGAGGATGGTGCCGCCGGGCGTTTCATAGACGCCGCGCGACTTTATGCCGACGAAGCGGTTCTCGACCAGGTCGAGCCGGCCGATGCCATTCTCCTTGCCCAATTCGTTGAGCTTGGTGAGCAAAGCGGCGGGCGACAGCTTCCGGCCGTCGATCGAAACGGCATCGCCCTTCTCGAAGCCGATCTCGATATAGGTCGGCTTGTCGGGTGCGGCTTCCGGCGAAATCGTGCGCTGATAGACGAACTCTTCCGGCTCCTGCCAGGGATCCTCGAGCGCTTTGCCCTCGCTGGAGGAATGCAGCAGATTGGCGTCGACCGAGAAGGGCGCTTCGCCGCGCTTGTCCTTGGCGATGGGAATCTGATGCTTCTCGGCGAATTCGATCAGCTTGGTACGGCTGGTCAGGTCCCATTCGCGCCAGGGCGCGATGACCTTGATATCCGGATTGAGCGAATAATAGCTGAGCTCGAACCGCACCTGGTCGTTGCCCTTGCCGGTGGCGCCATGGGCGACGGCATCGGCGCCGGTCTGCTTGGCGATCTCGATCTGGCGCTTGGCGATCAGCGGCCGGGCGATCGAGGTGCCGAGCAGGTACTGGCCTTCATAGAGGGCATTGGCGCGGAACATCGGGAAGACGAAATCGCGGGTGAATTCCTCGCGCAGATCCTCGATGAAGATCTCCTTGATGCCCAGCATTTCGGCCTTTTTGCGGGCCGGCTCCAGTTCCTCGCCCTGGCCGAGATCGGCGGTGAAGGTCACCACCTCGCAGCCATAGGCTTCCTGCAGCCATTTCAGGATCACGCTGGTATCGAGACCGCCGGAATAAGCGAGCACGACTTTCTTGATGTCACGGGCCATAACGCTTCCTCGTGGAAAGAGACTGCCGGGATCGGGATCCGGCGAAAACCGGGCGGAAATTAGGGGAAATGGCCGGTCCAGGCAAGGACTGGACAGCGATCCGGGGCGATGCGGCGGAGAGCCCGAGCCCACGATCTTGCCGGGTCCGGATAAAACACCTATCCTGGCCGTGACGACAAGAACCGAACCACCCGCACGATATCGCCTATCCTTCCGCGCCGCCCGTTCCGGGCATGATGGCGCGCGCCCGGCAGCGTGCTCATTCTCAATAGCTTTAGCATGACCTTAACCGCGACAGGGTGGCATCGCCTGCGATGCGCCGGCTGTGTGATAAGCCGGCCGCGCGGTAGTAAAGAGGACAATCGATGACTCAGAATATCTATGACGATCCCGGCTTCTTCGCCGGCTACAGCCAGCTGCCGCGCTCGCTGCAGGGGCTGGGAGGGGCGCCGGAATGGCCTTCGCTGCGGCGCCTGCTGCCTGACCTCAAGGGCAAGCGGGTGCTTGATCTCGGTTGCGGCTTCGGCTGGTTCTGCCGCTGGGCCCGCGAGGCGGGCGCCGCCAGGGTGTGGGGGCTCGATGTGTCCGAACGCATGCTGGCGCGGGCCCGGACGGACCCCGCCGACCCCGCCGTCACCTATCGCCGCGCCGATCTGGAAACCGTCGATCTCGACACCATGGACCGGGGCGATGGCGCCGCGCCGGGTCCGTTCGACCTTATCTACAGCTCACTTGCCTTTCATTATCTGGAAAATCTCGATCGTCTGATCGGCCAGGTGGCGACTGTGCTCGACCCGGCCGGCTGGCTGGTCTTCTCGGTCGAGCATCCGATCTGTACGGCCCCCGGCAATCCCGGCTGGATTACCGATGCCGAGGGTCGCAAGGTCTGGCCGGTCGAGCGTTATCTCGATGAAGGGCCGCGTTCCACCAACTGGCTGGCCGAGGGCGTCATCAAGCAGCACCGCAGCATCGCGACCTATCTCAACCTGCTGCTGGACCGGGGGTTGATGCTGGAGCATCTGGAGGAATGGTCACCCAGCGAAGCTCAGATCGCGGCTGAGCCGAGCTGGGCTGATGAGCAGCAACGGCCATTCTTCCTGCTCATCGCCTGCCGCCGCTAGACCCTAGAGCCGAATCCGCCTCTATTCAATAGGTAGAGGGCGATTCAGCTTTCAAGCTGAAGCAAGACTGCTTCAACTTGAAAGCATCGCGCTCTGGAAGCCGATGGGGCGGGGGCTCTGTCTCCGGTCCATCGGCGGTCTAATGTTGACGTTTCAGGCGCCCAACTGCTTCAGCGTCAGGTTGGAATCGATATATTCGATGGTCGAGGTGCTGCCAGTGGCGACGGCGGCCTTGAAGTAATCCACCGCGGCCTTGCGGTCGCCGCGCAGCAAGGCGGCCTGGCCCAGATAGTAATTGACCTCGCAGCGCAAGGCGGGGCCCTGGATCGGATAATCCTTGTCGATCAGCGCGAAGATCGACTTGGGATCGGCCTTGTTCTGGAAATAGCGGACGATCTGCACCGGCCATTGCTCATCGAGCAATTTGGCGGCTGCCGCTTTCAACGCCGCCGGATCGCCCTCGGCCTTGCCCTTCTTCTGCAGATGGGCGGCGAATTGGCGCGCCAGGTTCAACCGCAAGGCGGCATAGGGATTGTCGTCGCGCACTTTCATGGCGCTGGAGAAGTCATTGGCCGCACCGGCATAGTCGCCCTTGGCATATCGCGCCCGGCCGCGATTGTAATAACCGGCCGCGGCCTTGGGATCGAGCTTCAGCATGGCGGTGAAATCGCCGATCGCATCGTCGAATTTACCGGCCCGGATATAGAGGCCGCCGCGATCCAGCAAGGCATCGAGGTGATCCGGATGCGTCTTCAGCAGCGTGCTGAGATCGGCGATGGCATCCTGGTCCTTGCCCTGGCTGGCGGAAACCCAGGCGCGCAGATAGCGGGCATCGACATTATCCGGATCCTTCGCCAAAGCGGCGTCGAAATCCTGCTTGGCCGCCATCGGCCGGTTGGCGCGCAATTGCGTCGTGCCGCGATTGACCAGAGCCGCGGGCAAGCCCGGCTTCAATTTCAGCGTCTCGCCGAAATCCTTGATCGCCGCATCATATTTGCTGAGCAGCGTGTAGCCGATCGCCCGGTTGTAATAGGCAGCCGCAAGGTCATTGCCGCTCACCTGCTTGCCCTCGATCGCATGGGTGCAGGCGACGATGCGCAATTGGGCATCGTCATTGTCCACGCAATCCGCCATGTCCTTGCCGGGCGCGATATCCGGCGCCGGCGTCGCACGCGGCAGTTGCTGCTGTTGCTCCATATCCTCCTTGGCCGGCCCGTCCCGCTGTTCCGGCAGCAGCACCTCGGCACGGGCCGGCAGGGTGGCCGTGCCCAGCAGCAACGCCAATGCCGTGCAGCAGCTTATGGCGGCGGGGCTAAATCGGAGGAAGGCGGGGCGCATGGGTGCAGTCAATCGCATGGTTCCAGTTCGGTGACGGCGGTGGCCGGGCCGTCCGCTGTTGTGCCGGAAGCTAATCCCTGGGCGATCCGGCGGCAACACGCATTCGCGGTCCCGTTAATCTACCTTAAAGCGTATTTCGTCGGCGGACATGCTATCCTGTCGGCCGTCGATAGGGGATTTCCCATACGGGGGACACTGTCATGGCCAAGCCCGATAAAGACTGGTCGCTGAAACAGGTGCGTGCCCGCGAGGCGCTGAATGCCCTGGCAGCGAAGAATGGCAGCAATCTCTGGCGCGATATCAATGTCGCCCATCTCGATACCGGCATCCGTCCGCATCCTCTTTTCGGCGCCTGGGTCGATCTCGCCGCCGGCTATAATTTCATGGAATCCGGCCAGCCGCCGATCGACCCCTTGAACAGCGCCACCTATGGCGGCCATGGCACACGTACCCTGAGTGTCCTGACAGGCGCCTTGCCGGGACAGTTCCAAGGCGTCGCGGCCCAAGTGCCGGTCATTCCCTATCGCGTGGCCGATGACGTGTTGCTCGGCACCAAGCAGGAACAATCGAATATCGCCCGGGCGATCTATCACGCGATCGACGAGCGCAGTTGCGAGGTCATCACGATCAGCATGGGCTATCCGCTGGTCGCCACCTTCTGGCACAACGCGCTCGGCGCGGCAGTGGATTATGCCTATCAGCGCGGCGTCATCGTGATCGCGGCCGGCGGCCAGGTCATCGACAAGCCCTGCTATCCCGGCAAGTTCTTTCGCGCCATCGCTGCCGGCGGCTACCGCAAGGCGTCGATTGAAAGCCCGCTTAGCATCTATCAGGATTATTTCCAGAAAGAAGCCTCCGGCAGTGGCCGGGGCGGGGCGCGCAAGACATCCGTCACCTGGTTCCGCAGCTTCATCGATGTCTGGGGGCCGGCCGATCCGGTCTGGCGTCTCGGTGTCGCCGCAGGAAACGGCGGCACTTCCAGCGAGTCGGTCTTCACCTATGATTTCGGCGATGGCACCTCCTATGCGACACCGCATGTCAGTGCCGCGGCGGCGATGTGGTTGGCCTATAACCAGGCTGAGATCATCGCCGCCTATCCGCAGCCCTGGCAGCGCGTCGAAGCCTTCCGCTTGCTGCTGAAACGTAGTGCCCAGAACCTCAGCGCGCTCGCCGATTTCAAAGGCATGAAGCCGACCGGCAGCAACAAGCCGCGCAAGAAAGGCGATACCAGCACATTGGGCGAGACTGGCGGGCTCGATATTCTTGCGCTGCTGCAGGCGCCCTTGCCGCCCGCGAATGCGCTGGTGCAGGAAACGCGGCTGGCGGAGCACCAGGCGCTCTGAGCTCAGCCGAGCGTCACATGCTCGGCCAGGAAATCGAGGAAGACGCGGACGCGCGAGGGCAGCGGCCCGTTCTGGCCGAGGAATACCGCATGGATATCCTCGGTGTCGCCGGGATTGCAGTCTTCCAGCACCGGCACCAGCCGGCCGGCGGCGATATCCTCGCGCACCTGGAAGGCGCCGAGGCGGGCGAGGCCGACACCCGCCAGGACCAGATGTCGCAAGGCATCGCCATCGCTGATCTGGCTATTGCCGCGCGGCGTCACTGTCATGGGCGCGCCATTCTCGATCAGCGGCCAGCCTTCGATCGTGCGGGCATAGCAGAAGGTCAGCAGGTTGTGCCTGGCGAGGTCGGCCGGTTTGCCCGGCAGGCCGTGGCGTTCGATATAACCGGGTGCGGCGACGATGGTCATGCGGGTTGCGCCGAGCTTACGGGCGACCAAGCGGGAGCTTTTCAGCGGCCCGGCGCGGACCGCCACATCGGTGCGCTCTTCCAGCAGGTCGATCACCGTATCGGTCAGCACGATATTGACCTTTACCGCCGGATAGAGATCGAGGAATCTCGGCACCAGCGGCAACAGGATCTGCCGGCCGAAGGGGACATTGGCATTGACCCGCAACCGGCCCGAGGGCACGTCACTGATGCCGGCGGCACGTTCCGCCTCGTCGAGATCGGCAAGCAGTCGAATGCTGCGCTCGTAGAAAGCGGCGCCTTCGGGCGTCAGCTCCAGGCGCCGGGTCGAGCGGTTGATCAGCCGGGCGCCGAGCCTGCCCTCGAGCCGGGCGACAAGTTTACTGACCGCCGAGGGGGTCATCCGATAGGCCCGGGCGGCGGCGGAAAAGCCGCCCAGTTCCACCACCCGGGCGAAAACCTCCATCTCTCCAAAGCGATTGACGTCGAGACGGGCCATTTCGTGACTTCATTTCACAAATGATTGTCCTTTGCGCAGACTAGTCCACAATCATCGGCACATCCACTTTCTCTGCGATTTCACCATTTGCAGAGGCAAACAGGTTTCTCATGCCACTCGCTCTTTACGCCCTGACTGCCGGTGCCTTCGGGATCGGCGTCACGGAATTCGTCATCATGGGGTTGCTGCTCGATGTCAGCAGCGATCTCCATGTCTCCATTGCTGCCGCCGGCCTGCTGATTTCCGGCTATGCCCTGGGTGTGGTTGCCGGGGCGCCGCTGCTCACCGCTTTGACGGCGCGGCTGCCGCGCAAGACCACCTTGCTGGCTTTGATGGTGATCTTCACCCTGGGCAATGCGCGCTGTGCCCTGGCGCCCAGCTATGGCTGGCTGATGACCGCCCGCATCATTACCGCCTTTGCCCACGGTACCTTCTTCGGTGTCGGTTCGGTCGTGGCGACCGGTCTGGTCGCGCCGCAGCGCCAGGCTTCCGCCATCGCCATCATGTTCACCGGCCTGACCGTCGCCAATATCCTCGGCGTGCCCTTCGGCACCTGGCTCGGCCATGCCATGGGCTGGCGCGCCAGCTTCTGGGCGGTGACGGCGGTGGGCGCGGTCGCTTTGGTGGTGATCGGCCTCTTCGTGCCGCGCGACAAAACGGTGCCGGAAGCGATCAACCTCGCTGCCGATTTCCGCGCCTTGCTGCGGGGCCCGGTGCTGCTGGGGTTGCTAACCACCGTTCTCGGTTTTGCCGGTGTCTTCACCGTCTTCACCTATGTGGCGCCGTTGCTGACGCAGATCACCGGCTTCGCCGACAGCGCGGTTTCGCCGATCCTGCTGGTCTTCGGTGGTGGTCTGGTGGTCGGTAATCTGCTGGGCGGGCGGCTGGCCGACTGGCGCCTGCTGCCCACCCTGCTCGGCAGCATGCTGGCCCTGGCGCTGATTCTGGGCGCGATGACCTTTGCCTTCCATGACAAGATCGCAGCCATTGTCTTCATCGGCCTGCTGGGTGCCGCCGGTTTCGCCACCGTGCCGCCGCTGCAGATCTGGGTGCTGAAGAAAGCCGAGGGTGCGGGCCAGAGCCTGGCCTCCAGCTTCAATATCGGCGCCTTCAATCTCGGCAATGCGCTCGGCGCCTGGCTGGGCGGTGCGGTGATCGACAGCAAATTGGGGCTCGGCGCCGTCACCTGGGTCGCCGCGCTGGTGCCGCTGGCTGCCATCCTGGTCGCATTCTGGGCGCTGGCGCTGGATCGCCGCCAGACTGGCAATCCCCGGCATGTCGCGGCAGCCTGCCCGGCGGAATGAGGCCTGGGCCGCGCGGCTTGCGTCGCCGCGCGGCCTGGCTATCATCCGCCACGATATGACCGAGAGCGAAACCCTACGACGCGCGACACCGGACGATGCCGGGGCCATTTCGGCGCTGACGCATCAGGCCTATGCCAAATGGCTGCCGGTGCTGGGCCGCGAACCGAAGCCGATGACGGCGGATTATGACCGGGCGGTGCATGCGCATCTGATCGACCTGCTGTTCGTCGGCGACAGGCTGGCAGCACTGGTCGAAACCATTCCGGCGGCGGATCATCTGCTGATCGAGAATCTGGCCGTCGCGCCGGGCTTCCAGGGGCGTGGCTATGGCCGCCGCCTGGCGATGCATGCCGAAGAGCTGGCGCGATCGCTCGGCCATGGCGAGATCCGGCTCTATACCAACAAACTGTTCGTGGAGAATGTCGCGCTTTATCGCCGGCTGGGCTATGGCATCGACCGCGAGGCGCCGTTCAAGGGCGGCTTCCTCGTGCATATGAGCAAGCGCATCTGAGGCGGGGCGTATAGTCGCCGCGCCTTCGCCGATCAGATCCCGCTGCCGTCCTGCAGGCCCAGGCTGATCAGATGCATGTCGCCATGGCTGCTTTTCGCCCGGGTGATGATGCTGCCGGGCGGCACGCTCTGGGTCAGCCAGACATTGCCGCCGATGACGGAATCGCGGCCGATGGTGATGCGGCCGAGCACGGTCGCGCCGGCATAGATCACCACATTGTCCTCGATGATCGGATGACGCGCCCCGCCTTTGACCAGAGCCCCGGTCTCGTCGGCCGGCAGCTTGCGCGCACCCAGAGTCACGGCCTGATAGAGCCGCACATTGCGGCCGATAATGGCGGTTTCGCCGATCACCACGCCGGTGCCGTGATCGATGAAGAAGCCGGCATCGATCTGTGCTGCCGGATGGATGTCGATGCCGGTCGCCGATTGCGAGATGCTGGCGATCAGCCGGGCGATGAAGGGCGCGTCCAGGCGTTGCAGCGCATGGGCGAGGCGATGATGGATAATCGCGGTGATGCCGGGATAGCAGAGCAGCAGCTCGGAAATGCTGGTCGCCGCCGGGTCGCCGTTATAGGCCGCCATCAGGTCGCTGACCAGCAAAGCGCGGATCGCCGGCAATTGGCGGGCGAAGGCGGCGGTGATCTCGCCGGCGCATTGCACTGCTTCGGTTGCCGTCAGCGTCTCCGCCTTGTGGCAGGCCTCGCGGCCGAGCGAGAGGCTGCGCCGGACCTGTTCGTTGAGTGCGGCAAGGCCGTTATGCAGGCGGTCGCCGACAAAGAAATCGATGCTGTCGTCGCTGAGATCCGGCCGGCCGTAATGGGTCGGGAAAAGTGCTGCCGCCAGATCGTCGACGATCCCGCCGACCGCGGCGCGCGACGGCAATTCGCGGACCTCGCCGCGATGACGGATCTTATTGGCGGATTCACGCGAGTGGCGCAATTCCGAGACGATGTCATTCAGCGACCAGGCCGTCGCGGATTGGTCTTCCGGGCGCCATTCTTCCGGGGATCGGTCCAAAGGCTTGTCCGCCGATACGATCCTGTTCATTGCCTTACTCCTCGCTGCTCATGCCAAAGCCTAGCTCAGTGCAACTCACAGGGTCGCCTGATGAATTTTCACGCTTCTGCAAGAAAAACTTACGGGTGAGGCGCGAAAAAATCGTCGGTGAAGCGTCATAAAAGACCTCGTCCATCGTCTTATGGGAGGAAGGGCCGGCAAACGGGCATCCATCATCTGGTATTGTTGCCTGGTTTGCCACTCTACTGCTGCACATCGAGCGGGATATCGCCCGCTGACGGAGCCGCCCGGCATGATAAAGCTGTGGGAACAACGGAAGGTATCGAGGCACTAAGAGGCACTGACATGCCTGATCGCGTGGCGACGGAATTCTTCACCGATGCCAGCCCCAGATTGCTGGGGTCGGCCTATCGTATCCTGGGCTCGCGGGCCGACACGGAAGACGCGGTGCAAGACACGTTCTTGAAATGGCAGAGGACCGACCGCCGCAAGATCGGCAACCCCTCGGCCTGGCTGACCACGATCTGCACCCGGCGTTACGCGCAAGGTGGCGGTGCTCGATTTCATCGCCCGGGCGCTGCGGCAGTACTGGCGGCCGTAGCGATGGGTGATCGCTGACTTAATGGCGGGGCGCGGCATCCTGCTGCAGCAGGACGGCGTGACCATCGGTGCGGTCTCCTTCGCCTATGACGATCCGGGCCGCACCACCGGCATCTATATCATGCGCAATCCGGACAAGCTCGCCGGCCTGGGCCGGGGCGAGGTGTCCGGCGCAATTGCCTGAATTGACAGGTCGAGTTAAGCAGCGGCGTCGCGGGCCGAGCGGCGCAGCTTGACGCTTTCGCTCTTCAACTGGCCGCAGGCCGCCATGATGTCCTCGCCGCGCGGCGTGCGGACCGGGCTGGCATAGCCGGCATTGAAGACGATATCGCTGAAGGCATTGATCGCCGCATCGGTCGAGCGCTCGTAAGGTGCGCCGGGCCAGGGATTGAAGGGGATCAGGTTGACCTTGGCCGGGATCCCCTTGATCAGCTTCACCAAGGCGCGCGCATCGGCCGGGCTGTCATTGACGCCTTTCAGCATCACATATTCGAAGGTGATGCGCCGGGCATTGCTGAGCGTCGGGTAATCGCGGCAGGCCTGCATCAACTGCGCGATCGGATATTT
>SSEL01000034.1 GCA_008012315.1 Rhodospirillaceae bacterium | reverse complement strand
CCTCGACTTCCGCATCGATATGATCGGCGCCGAGCCCGACCACCCGCACCCGCACGCGGCCGTCATCGAGCAACAGATGATGGCCCGGCAGGACGGCGGCGAAGATTTCCGGATGCGGCAGCGGGATCGCCTCCTTGCCGCCATCCGCACCCGACAGCACGAAGCGGATGCGCTCGCCCGGCGCAACGGACAGCTTGCCGTCCTTGACCGTGCCGATGCGGATCTTCGGCCCCTGCAGATCCTGCAGGATGCCGATCGGCCGGCGCATCTCCTGCTCCAAGGCGCGGATCGCCGCATGCACCTTGGCATGGTCCTCATGGGTGCCGTGGCTGAAATTCAGCCGGAAGGTATCCGTCCCCGCCAGGAACAGGGCTTTCAGCATCTCCGGCGATGCACTGGCGGGCCCGACGGTGGCGACGATCTTGGCGCGGCGGTAACGATGCATATTCTTCCTGCCGCCGCACTGGCCGCGACGGCTCCCTGTCATGTGCAATTCACGCGATATGGCGCATCAGCGAAGACCGGAACGAAACTGGCCGATGCGACTGCGCCCCACTATCGCTCATCATGACAGCGCTGTCATGCCTCTTTGTGTCGCTAACTGTCGTCAGCTTGTTATGCTCTCCGCTGCAATCTCTTTCTCCGAGTGCGAGTTAAGAGGATGTCTCCGCCCGTCCCACGTTCATTTGTATAATTTATCGAGATCGCATTTGGGTCCGCGAGATCAACCTTCGCTATCGCGGCTCCAATCCGCTGCGGAGGGTTGGAAGCAACTTGGGCATTAAGCGGCTCTGTCGTGTAAAAATACCGAAAGATGAGTTCTTGATTTTGAACGTCGAAGCTTGGAATTACAGTATGGCTTGGACCGCTCATCGAATTGCTGCGAAGAGTGAAACTTATTTCCTGCCAACTTTGACGCACGCGCATTTCAACGTCGATTGGTTGGAGTGGATTATCTACCACGTCTCTATAATTCGATATTAGAGTTCCTGTCCAAATACCGGAAAGGTTGGTCTTCGCCCAACCAGGTCGAGGAACCCACGGAACCCACGTGACTATCGGCCAAGTCTGCCCTAGCAGCACGAGGACAACGAAGTCGACGAAACCTACCAAAGCTGCTGTTCCCAATGGCGGCCAACCAAGTTGATTTGCCGCCCACGTTATTGCTGCTGCGAGTCCAACAATGATCCAAATTTTTGTTTTTCGAGCTAATAGTTGATGCAAGTCACGCCTCCATGTACGCCAAAGCACCGACGACAAATGAAGCTGCATCGTTCTGAGACCAAGCTTGATTTAACTCAAATAATTTTTTGATTCCATTCACCTCCGTCCAATATTGGCTTTCCGGTATTGCAAGCAACGATCTTCTGAATGGTGGATTGAAGACATCATTCAAATAATGAAGAACTTCACAAACATTTTCATAAATCGAATCGCTGTTGAAGACCGCGTCTGGGCAATTAAACACCAGACTTTCGATCAAAAACGAACGGGCTCTCGAAGCTGCATCCCTAACAGGGGGAGGGACGCCTGTATTGTCCAACATGTGATTTCGGAGACGCTTAAGTATGCGAACAACACGCTTGAAGCGACGATGCGTGCGATCATTCTTAGCGCATCCGTTTGCATAATGTTGCTCAGGGAAGTTAATAATGCGCCGAGAAATTGGAAGCTCAAATGCAATGCCTGAACATTCAATGCGTGGTGGTCCAAGCACAGTATTTGCCGTGCTATAGCGATGAAAGGTAAATGCTGGGACTACATCGGCACTCACACGCCCCATATCATCTTTATTCAGATGTATGGCCTTCTCCCCGACATCAACGGCCATATTCCCATATTCTGCTATCAAAGCCGAAGCAATGGCCTGCTTAAAGTCACCAAAACTAAAGGCGAGCGGATAAAGCCCTGCGTGTTGCAACGTGAAATTGGGAGGGCCCTCAAAAAAAAACGCGCTATTCAGCCTGACGCAAAAATCCACATCGCTTTCAAGACGGACATTTGTGTTGTTTCTGTAGCTTCCCTGCGGAATAATCGTCCAATCAAGCTGCCTTACGGCCTGATCATTTTCTAGCGCGCGTTTTATTCGTCGACTAGCTGTCTCTATTTTCGCTTCCTCAGTATCACTAGCTGGGCGTTGCCAAAAGGAGAACCGTTGCTCCCACTCACTCCTGCTGCGAGGTTTGCTACCAACATCTAAGCCACCGATGAGTAGCGAGTGCCACGCTGGTGCTCGGCCAACTGATCCGCTCATAAGCCCCCAATGTGCTGCTTTACAGCTATTACTAGCGTAATCTAGCTGCCAAATCTATCTGCCTCACACGATGAAAAGGGGCTCTGGATTTTCACGAGCCCCTTTCCTCATCCCGGCGCAGGTTGGGGGAGGCTGGCGCCGGGATGAGGTCGCATCGGAGGGCTGCACCGATGCGAAGGCCGAAAGGTGGGCGATGGGAAGTCACCGCCGGGTGCGATGGCCAGGGCGCACCGTGGCCATTGATATCCGCGTCAGATATTCGAGCTGTGGATGGCATCGATCACTGCGGCGGTAACTTCCTTGGTGGTCGCCTTGCCACCGACATCGGGGGTCAGGATGCCGGCACCCGTCACGCGCTCCACCGCCCGCATCAACCGCGCCGAGGCTTCCGCCTCGCCGAGGTGATCGAGCATCTGCGCCGCCGTCCAGAAGGTGGCGACGGGATTGGCGATGCCCTTGCCGGTGATGTCGAAGGCCGAGCCATGAATGGGCTCGAACATCGACGGGAAGCGGCGTTCCGGATCGATATTGGCGGTCGGTGCGACACCGAGGCTGCCGGCCAAGGCGCCGGCAAGATCGGACAGAATATCGGCATGCAGGTTGGTGGCGACGATGGTGTCGAGGCTCTGCGGCTTCAGCGTCATGCGCACCGTCATCGCATCGACCAGCATCTTGTCCCAGGTAACATCGGGAAACTCTTGCGCCACTTCGGCGGCGATCTCGTCCCACATCACCATGCCGTGGCGCTGCGCATTCGACTTGGTGACGACGGTCAGCAGCTTGCGCGGCCGCGACTGCGCCAGCTTGAAGGCGTAGCGCATGATGCGGGTGACGCCGATCCGGGTGAAGATCGCGACTTCGGTGCCGACTTCCTCAGGCAGGCCGCGATGAGCGCGGCCGCCATGGCCGGCATATTCGCCCTCGGAATTCTCCCGCACGATCACCCAGTCGAGATCGCCGGGGCCGACATTGCGCAAGGGCGAGGTGATGCCGGGCAGGATCCTGGTCGGCCGCACATTGGCATATTGATCGAAGCCCTGGCAGATCGGCAAACGCAGGCCCCAGAGCGTCACGTGGTCCGGCACATCCGGCGCCCCCACCGCACCGAAATAGATGGCGTCGAACTTCTTCAGCGTCTCGAGGCCGTCGGCCGGCATCATCACGCCGTACTTCTTGTAGTAAGCCGAGCCCCAGTCGAAGGTCTCGAAATGGAATTTCACATCGCCCAGCCGCTGCTGCAGGCTCTCCAGTACCTGCGTGCCGGCGGCGATGACTTCGGGGCCGATGCCGTCCGCCGGGATGGTGGCGATCGCATATTCACGCATCTGATGATCTCCGTCACGCAAGGATCTTCTTGAATCAAGGGTCTTCATGAATGTTGGGTAGCCCGGTGCTGCATGCCTGGCCGCGCCGTGCCGTTCTTGCGGTCCGCTTTTGCCAGCACAAGGGTCAGCACCGCCGAGAGGAGCAGCAAGCCGGCGACGAAATAGAGCCCGCCGAGGAAACTGCCGGTCACCTCCTTGATCCAGCCGATCATCGAGGGCCCGACGAAACCGCCGAGATTGCCGAGCGAATTGATGGTGGCGATGCCCGCCGCCGCCGCCGGGCCGGAGAGGAACATCGTCGGCATGCTCCAGAGCGGCGGCTTCGCGCAGCTGATGCCGATATTGACCAAGGTTAGCGCGATCAGCACCGCGATCACGCCGCTCGCCGAGCCCGCGAAGGCCAGCCCGGCCGCCGCCAGCAGGCAGGCGATGACCACATGCCAGGTGCGTTCGCCGGTGCGGTCGGAATGGCGCGACCACACCACCATGGCCACCACGGCGATCACGGCCGGAATCGCGTTAAGGAAGCCGATGGAAAGCGCGGACAGGCCGAATTGCTTGATGATCTGCGGCGCCCAGATGCCGAGCGTATAGAGCCCGGCCGAGGTGCCGAAATAAACCAGCGACAAGGCCAGCACGCGGATATCGGCAAGGCCGCGCCATACGTTGTGGCTGGCCTGCGCGCCCTTGGCCTTCTGCTCCGCCACCATCGTGGCGACCAGCCAGCTGCGTTCCTCATCCTTCAGCCACATGGCCTTTTCCGGGCGGTCGGTGAGGATGATGAGGACCACGAAGCCCAGCAGGATCGCCGGCACGGCTTCGATCAGGAACAGCCATTGCCAGCCGGTCAGGCCGAGCAGGCCATGCATCTGCAGCAGCGCGCCGGAAACCGGCGAGCCGAGCGCGGTCGAGAGCGGCGCCGCCGCCATGAAGATCGCCGTCACCGCCGCACGGCGCCGCGCCGGGAACCAATAGCTGAGATAAAGGATGATGCCGGGGAAGAAGCCGGCCTCCGCCGCGCCCAGCAGGAAGCGCAGCGCATAGAAACTCGCATTGCCCTGGACGAAGGCCATGGCACCGGAAATCAGACCCCAGGTGATCATCACCCGGGCGATCCAGATGCGCGCACCGATCTTGTGCAGGATCAGGTTCGACGGCACCTCGAACAGGAAATAGCCGAAGAAGAAGATGCCGGCGCCGAAACCGAAGACCGAGGGCGAGAAGCCGAGATCCTGGTTCATCGTCAGCGACGCAAAGCCGATATTCACCCGGTCGATGAAGGCGATGAAATAGAGCAGCATCACGAAGGGCACGATGCGCCAGGAGACCTTGCGCAGGACCCGTTCCTGCAAGCCGCCGGACTGCAAGTCACCGGCCTGCAACGCGTCAGCCTGTTCCATATCGGCCTGCTTCATATCGGCCTGTACTGACTCGGATGTCGGCGACTTGGACACGATGCTGCCTCCCCGGTTGTTACGACACACGCGATTTTTTCTTGTCTCGTCGCTCCCCTGCCGGGAAGCAGTTGGCAAACCTAGGGGAGAAAATGCCGCGACCTCAATTGCCATGGGTTTATACAAAAAAATGATATAATCTCCCGCCACGCGACACCTTGCCCGCCAAACCCAGGCCCGCCGGGAGGAATTGATCGATGGATTTGCACCAGCTCCGCTGCTTCCTGGCGGTGGCGGAGGACCTGCATTTCGGCCGCGCGGCGCAGCGTCTCGGCATGCTGCCTTCGGCGCTTGGCCGGCATATCCGGCTGCTGGAGGAGGATCTCGGCGCCCGTCTTCTCGCCCGCACCACCCGCAATGTCGCGTTGACCGAGGATGGCGCCGCCTTGCGTGACGAGGCGCGCCAGCTGCTCGACCAGGCCGATGGGCTGGCGGCGCGGTTCCGGGCGCGCGGCCGCAGCCAGGCGACCAGCCTGCGGGTCGGCGCCATCGATAGCGCCGCCGCCGGCCTGCTGCCGATGCTGCTGCATGATTTTCGCGAAGCCCATCTGGAGATCACCGTGCAGTTGCTGGAGGACAAGACCATCCGCCTGCTGCCGCGCTTGCTCACCGGCCGGCTCGACCTCGCTTTTGTGCGGCCGCCGGAGCATCCGGACGCGGCGCTCGACGTCTTCTTTCTCTTTTATGAAAGCGTCGTCGTCGCCGTGCCCAAGGGCCATCGCTTGGCGCGGCGCGAGAAACTGTCGATCGAGGATCTCGCGGAGGAGCCGCTGATCGTGCCGGAGCGCCGCTCGCGGCCCCACAGCCACGACCTCACCATCAAGCTCTTCGCCGAAGCCGGCTTGCAGGCGCAGATCGCCCAGCTTGCCGAGGAGAAACAGACCATCGTCAACCTGGTGGCGGCGGAACTCGGCGTCGCCATCGTGCCGCGCTGGACCGCGCGCATGGCGACCAAAGGTGTCCGCTATATCCCGCTGAAACCCAGCGGCGCCGTCACCATGAACAAACTCCCCCTCGCCGCCGCCTGGGCCCGCGGCTCGCGCGATCCCCTGCGCGACGAAATGCTCGCCGTCCTGCACCGCAACCTCGCCGCCTATGCCGAGCAGGCGTGAAGATCACGGATATCCGAAGGTAGCGGTCAACGCAGAGCGCAGATGACAAAAGATCGCCAGCAACTCTGTTGATGATCATCGCAGGCCTGCGGCAACAAGCCAGCTCGTCCAACATCTCCCTCCCCCCTTGCGGGGGAGGGTCGGGG
>SSEL01000007.1 GCA_008012315.1 Rhodospirillaceae bacterium | reverse complement strand
GCGGCAAGCTTGCCGCCGCCGCTGTCCTGTCGGATCGCGGCCTCGGTTTCGAGGGTTTCGACCCCAATGCGGCCCTGCGCCAGCTACAACGCTGGCAGCGCTACCGGCAGGCGCTGGAACTCGCTTTCCCCTTTCCCGAGGACTGTGCCGCGGATATCGGCGACGAAGTCATATTGTGCCGATGCGAGGCCGTCACCGCGGGTGATTTTCGTGGCGTCTGCGGCCAGCTCGGCGCGCGCGACCTCAACCGCGCCAAGGCCTATTGCCGCCTCGGCATGGGCCGTTGCCAGGGCCGGCTCTGTGGCGCGGCAGCAGCGGAGATCATGGCCGAGCAACTGGGTGTCAGCATCGACAGCGTCGGCCGCCTGCGTAGCCAGGCGCCGGTGAAGCCGATTCCGGTTTCGGCTCTGGCGAGCAACACGAGCGGCGAGGCCGCCGAATGATCGGCGGGCGCAACGAGATCAAGGCGGATGTGCTGGTGATCGGCGGCGGCATCGTCGGCTGCGCGACCGCTTTGCATCTCGCCAAACGTGGCAAGTCCGTCATCCTGCTGGAGCGCGACCAGCCCGGCATCCGGGCGAGCGGCATCAATTTCGGCGGCGTCCGGCAACATGGCCGCGCCGTGGCGGAAATTCCCCTGTCGCGCCGCGCGCGGCAAATCTGGAGCAATCTCTCTGAACTGATCGGCATCGATGGCGAGTTCATCCAGACCGGCCATCTGCGCCTGGCACGCAAGCCCGAGGATATCGAGGTCCTGGAAGCCCATCGCACCGCCGCCGGCGAGCTGGGCCTCGCCATCGATTTCCTCGACAAAGCCGCGTTGAAGCAGGCGCATCCCTGGATCGGCGATACGGTGATCGCCGCGACCTTTTGCGCAGAAGATGGCCATGCCAATCCGCGCTTGGTCGCGCCGGCTTTCGCTGCGGCCGCGCAGGTGGCCGGCGCGGTGCTGCACGACTTCGCCGAGGTGGCCGAAGCCTGGTATGCGAACAGCCATTTTCATCTCCGCATCAATGACGGCCGGCATTTCGCCGCCCCGGTTTTGGTGAATGCGGCCGGCGCCTGGGCAGCGACTATTTCCGGCTGGTTCGACGAACCCGTCACCTTGCGGCCGGAAGTGCCTCAGGTCCTGGTGACGGAGCCGGCGCCCTATCGGATCAAGCCGGTCCTCGGCGTGATCGGTGGCGATCTCTATCTGCGCCAGACCCTGCGTGGCAATATCCTGTTCGGCGGTGGCGAAGGCCGTGCCAATGAAGCCTTTACCCGCAGTCGTCCACTGCCGGAAGTCACGCGCCAGGCAACCGCCATGGCGATACGGCTGGTGCCGATGATCGCGCATCTGCCGGTGATCCGCAGCTGGACCGGCGTCGATGGCTATACGACGGATGGCTCGCCGATCGTCGGTCCCAGCGAGACCCATCCCGGCCTGTTCCATGCCTTCGGCTTCTGCGGCCACGGCTTCCAGCTTGGCCCTGCCGTGGGCGCCGTGCTCAGCGAGCTGATCGTCGATGGCCGCAGCGACACGCCGATCGATGGCCTGTCGATCGGCCGCTTCCGAGCGAAACCGGAAGCAGCCGCCGTGGCAGATGGTGGCGAAGCTGCCGCGATCAGTGATGCAGGATCTGACTGAGGAACAGCTTCGTCCGCTCCGATTGCGGGTTGTTGAAGAAGGCTTCCGGCTCGTTCTGCTCGATTATCTCGCCGCGATCCATGAACAGAACGCGGTTGGCGACGGTACGCGCGAAGCCCATTTCATGGGTGACGCAGATCATCGTCATGCCGCTGCGCGCCAGTTCGATCATCACATCCAGCACTTCCTTGATCATTTCGGGATCGAGCGCGGAAGTCGGCTCGTCGAACAGCATGACCTTCGGATTCATGCAGAGAGAGCGGGCGATAGCGACGCGCTGCTGCTGGCCGCCGGAAAGCTGGCCGGGATATTTGCTGGCCTGTTCCGGAATCCGCACGCGATCCAAATAATGCATCGCCGCGTCTTCCGCTTCCTTCTTCGGCAGCTTGCGCACCCAGACGGGCGCCAAGGTGAGGTTTTCCAGGACCGTCAGATGGGGGAACAGGTTGAAGTGCTGGAACACCATGCCGACTTCGCGGCGCACCAATTCGATATTCTTGAGATCGCGCGTCAACTCGATGCCGTCGACCGCGATCTTGCCACGCTGATGCTCCTCCAGCCGGTTGACGCAGCGGATCATGGTGGATTTGCCGGAACCCGAGGGACCGCAGACGACGATCCGTTCGCCTTTATGAACCGAGAGATTGATATTCTTCAACACATGGAACTGGCCGTACCATTTATGCACATCCGTCATGGAGATCATGACATCGGTGGATTGGACTTCGGTCGGCAGAGCCTGGGCGGTTGCAGATGCACTCATAGTCGCCTCCGCGATTAGCGTTTCTTATGGCCGGTATCGAGTTTGCGTTCCAGCGAGATGCTGTAGCGCGACATGCCGTAGCAGCAGATCCAGTAGATGGCGGCACAGAAGACGAAGCCGTCGATTTCCGTGCCGATCCAGTTGGCATCGCGCGATCCGGTTCGGACGATGTTCAGGAAGTCATAGAGACCGACCACGGCGACCAGCGTCGTGTCCATGAAAGCGCCGTTGATCGTGTTGACGATGGCCGGGATGGAGATCCGCAAGGCCTGCGGCAGGATGATCAAACGCATCATCGACCAGTAGCCGAGACCGAGCGACGCGGCCCCCTCATACTGGCCGCGTCCAATCGCCTGCAAGCCGCCGCGCACCACCTCCGCCAGATAGGCGGCGGTGAAGACGGTGAAGCCGACCAGGATACGCAGCAGCGGATCGATCGTGGTGCCCGGCGGCAGGAATAGCGGCAGCATCACATTGGCCATGAAGAGCACGGTGATGAGCGGCACGCCGCGCACGAATTCGATCAGCATCACCGAGAGCAGATGCACCACCGGCAAGTCGGATCGTCGCCCGAGCGCCAGCAGGATGCCGAGCGGCAGGGCAAGGACGATGCCGACACAGGCGATCACCAGGGTCAGCATGAAGCCGCCCCAGAGCCGTGTCGACACCACTTCGAGGCCGAGGCCGCCGAGCAGCAGCCAGAAGGACAGGATCGGCAGGATCAGGAACAGGAAGATCGCATTCTGCTTCTTGAACGGAATCCGCTCGATCAGCATGCCGGTGACCGCGCCGAAAGTGAGGATGAAGACCAGCACCACGCGCCAGCGCTCATCAGCCGGATAGAAGCCGAAGAGGAACTGGCCGATCCGGGCCTGGATGAAGATCCAGCAGGCGCCGCTGGCCGTACAGTCGCCGCGGTTGGGGCCACGCACGCCCTCGATCACTTCCTGGGGAAACGTCCAGGTCGCGTCGATGAAGGCCCAGCGGATGAAAGGCGGCACCACCCAGGCCAGGAACAGCACCGCCAGGATGGTGAGCAGGGTGTTGAAGGGGCTGGAAAAGAGATTGGCGCGCAGCCAGGCGACCGGTCCCACCACCGTCATGGGCGGCGAAATTTCCTCCAGTTCCGGGTTTTCGCGGGGGCCGGTCGGCACATTCGAGGTGTCCATCATGGCCGGGCCCTCACCTTTCCACCAGCGCGATGTGCTTGTTGTACCAGTTCATGAAGAGCGAGATCGTCAGGCTGATCGCCAGATAGAAGATCATGGTGATGATGACGACTTCGACTTCGCGGCCGGTCTGGTTGAGCACGGTGCCGGTGAAGACCGAGACGAAATCTGGATAGCCGACGAAGACCGCCAGGGTCGAGTTCTTGAGGATATTGAGATACTGGCTGGTCAAGGGCGGCACGATGACACGCAGGGCCTGGGGAATGATCACCAGCCGGAGCGTCCAGCTGCGCCGCAATCCCAATGCCAGCGCGGCTTCGGTCTGGCCGTGGCTGACCGCCTGGATGCCGCCGCGCACGATCTCGCCGATATAGGCGGCGGTATAGATGCTGAGACCGATCACCAGGGCAGTCAGCTCGGGCAGGAGAACGATGCCGCCCTGGAAATTGAACCCTTTGAGAACCGGATATTCCCAGTTGAGCGGGGTACCGTAGATCATCGCGACGGCGAGCCAGGCGAGCACCGGCAAGCCGACCACCAGCGCAATGCCGGTCCAGAGAACCGGGAAACGCTCACCGGTCGCCATCTGGCGTTGCCGCGACCAGCGCCTCAGCAGGAGCGCACCGACGATTCCGACGGCCAGCGCGGCGATGATCCAGCCGAAGCCAGTTTGCGGCAGCGGGCGCGGCAGATAGAAGCCGCGCACATTCAGGAAGAACGCGTCGAGAAGATTGAGACTGTTTTTTTGGTTCGGCACCAGTTTCAGAACGCCGAAATACCAGAAGCAGAGTTGAACCAGCAGCGGAATATTACGGAAGACTTCGATGTAGACGGCGGCGAGGCGGGAGATGAGATAGTTGGGCGACAAACGCATGACGCCGATCAGGAAGCCGACGATCGTCGCCAGGATGATCGAGGCAACGCCCGCCACCATGGTGTTGAGCATGCCGGCGACCATGATCCGCGTGATGGTCGAATTGAGGTCTACCGGGATCAACGACATCGACAGAGGGAACCCGGCGATGTTGTCCATGAAACTATAGCTGAACGGCCGGCCCTGCGCCTCCCGGTTCACGATCATGTTATGAATGAGAAAGACGATCGCGCCGACCACGATCAGCAAGGTGATCGCCTGGGCGATCAGTCCGCGGATACGCTCATCGCGCCACCAGGCAGTCGCCGCCTGACGATCATGCCGGCCCGGTTTGGCAATATCTGCCATGGTCCCCTCCACCGCTGAGACGGACGTTCAACGAAACACCATAGGCGCCAACGCCCGGTCGCGGATGCGCCGGGCGTTGGCTTGTCGATCGCGCCGTTAGCGGATCGGCGGTGCGTATTGCAGACCACCCTTGGTCCAGAGCGCGTTCAGACCACGCTCCAGCTTCAACGGCGAATTCTTGCCGACATTACGTTCGAAGGATTCGCTGTAATTGCCGACCTGCTTGATGATGTTATAGGCCCAGTCGTTGCTGACGCCCATGCCCTCGCCCATCTTGTCCTCGACACCCAGCATGCGGCGCACTTCCGGATCCTGGGAGCTGGACTTGATCTCATCGACATTGGCCTGGGTGATGCCCTTCTCCTCGGCGATCAGCATCGCATAGAAGGACCAGCGGACGATATCCCCCCATTGGCTGTCGCCGTTGCGCACGGCGGGGCCAAGCGGTTCTTTGGAGATGATTTCCGGCAGAATGATGTTGTCGTCGGGATTCTTCAACGCCGTGCGCTCGGCCGCGAGACCCGACGCATCCGTCGTATAGGCATCGCAACGGCCTTCGTCATAGGCGCCGCGCGCCTGGTCGCTGTCCTTGAACTTGGCCGGCGGATTCATGCCGATGTTGTTGGTCTTGTCATAATCGCCGAGATTCTTCTCGGTGGTGGTGCCTTCCTGCACGCAAACCGTGGCACCCTTCAGTTCCAGCGCGCTCTTCACGCCAGCTTCCTTGCGCACCATGAAGCCCTGGCCGTCGTAATAATTGACCGCCGGGAAATCGAGGCCGAGCTGCGTATCGCGCGACATCGTCCAGGTCGAATTACGCGACACCATATCGACTTCGCCCGATTGCAGGGCAGTGAAACGCTGTTCGGCATTGAGCGGCTTGTATTCGACCTTGGTCACATCGCCGAAGATCGCGGCGGCGACCGCCTTGCACATATCGATGTCGAGACCAGCCCATTCGCCTTTGTCGTTCGGCGCACCGAAGCCCGCCAGGCCGGTATTCACGCCGCATCGCAATTTGCCGTATTTCTTGACGTTCCCAAGCGTCGGCCCGCCCGCAGCCAGCGCTTGAGCCTTGGCGATGAAGGAGATCGGCAGCATCGAGCCGTTATCGGCGCCCGTCACGGCCAAGCCGGTCAGCAAGGCGCCGCCGACCGTATATGCCAAAATTGTTTTCATTCGTCGCATGTTCATTCCTTCCCTGTATTTTTCTGTATTTTTGATCCGCCAGCATTTGCCTTTCAATGGCTAGTTTTTGCCAGCCGGAACAGGCGGATACCTCAGACTTTTACATAAAGACTCCGAGTGCTACAAGTAATCTCGGACAACCGGGAAGATATCCACCATGGCGAAAGCGCCGCGTAAAGACCGTACCATCCTCACCCATGCCGGCAATGACCCAGAGGTCAATCGCGGTGTGGTTAACCCGCCGATTTACCGTGCTTCCACCGTACTTTACCCGACGGTGCGTGAAATGCGTGAGCGTGGCCGGCAGAAATTCGACACGGTTTATTACGGCCGCTACGGCACCCCGACGACCTTCGCGCTGGAATCCGCCGTGGCCGAGCTCGAAGAGGCTGACCGGGCCGTCATTCTGCCTTCCGGCCTCGGCGCCGTGGCGGGCGCCCTGCTTGCCTGCCTGAAAGCCGGCGATCACCTGCTGATGGTCGACAGCGTCTATGAGCCGACCCGCACCTTCTGCGATCAGCAATTGGCGAAATTCGGCATCAGCACGACCTACTATGACCCGATGATCGGTGCGGGCATTGCCGATCTCATCCAGGACAATACCCGGGTTGTCTTTCTCGAAAGCCCCGGCTCGCATACATTCGAGATCCAGGATATTCCAGCAATCGCAAAAGCCGCACATGCGAAAGGCTGTCTCGTCCTGCTCGACAATACCTGGGCGACGCCGCTCTATTTCAAGCCGTTCCGGCACGGTGTCGATCTTTCGATCCATGCAGCGACGAAATATATCGTCGGCCATTCCGATGTGATGATGGGCATCATCACCATGAAGGACGCGCATTACAAGCAGGTGAAGGCCAGCGTTCACGGCATGGGCTTCGCGGTCTCGCCGGACGACTGCTATCTTGCCTTGCGCGGCCTGCGCACCATGGCGGTGCGGCTGTCGCAGCACCAGCAGACCGCGCTGACGCTGGCCAATTGGCTGAAGCAGCGGCCCGAGGTCGACCGCGTCCTGCATCCGGCCATGCCGGATCATCCTGGACATGCGGTCTGGAAGCGTGATTTCACCGGCTCCAGCGGCCTGTTCGGCATGGTGCTGAAACCTTTCGCGGAAGAGCGCGTCGCTGCCATGCTGGACGGCATGCAGTTGTTCGGCATGGGCTTCAGCTGGGGCGGCTATGAAAGCCTGATGATCCCGTCGCATCTTTCGCATGCGCGCAGCGTCAAGGCCTGGTCGGAGGCCGGGCCAACCCTGCGCCTTCATGCCGGCCTGGAGGATCCCGACGACCTGATCGCCGATCTCGATGCCGGCTTTGCCCGTTTGCGCGGAGATTGAGGCATGACGACCGAGATCGTTCTGACACCCGATATCGAGCAACTCATTGCCGGGCTGGCCCTGACGCCGGACGGCCTGATCCCCGCCATCGCCCAGCAGCACGATACCGGCGAGGTCTTGATGATGGCCTGGATGTCGCCGGAGAGCCTTCGCGAAACCTTGCGGAGCGGCCGGGTCTGCTACTGGTCGCGCTCGCGCAAATCGCTTTGGCGCAAGGGCGAAAGCTCCGGCCAGGTTCAAAGCCTGGTTGAATTGCGGGTCGATTGCGATCGCGACTGCCTGCTGCTGCTGGTCGACCAGATCGGCGTCGCCTGTCACACCGGCCGGCGCAGTTGCTTCTACACGGCCTTGCGCAACGGCAAGACGCAAACCATCGCCGAGGTTCTGATCGATCCCAAGACATTGTACGGATCTTGAGATGGAGCTGAGCGACGTTGAACTGACGGCGACGCTGCTCAGCCTGAAAGTCGCCTTCTGGAGCACGCTGGTCACCCTGCCGATCGCCATCTTCCTGGCCTGGCTGCTGTCGCGCAAGCAATTCCCCGGCAAGACGATGCTGGATTGCGTGGTGCATCTGCCGCTGGTGCTGCCGCCGGTCGTCGTCGGCTACGGCCTGCTCCTGATGTTCGGCAGCAAGGGCATTCTGGGCAGCCTGTTGCTGAAATATCTCGGCATCACGGTCATCTTCACCTGGAAAGGCGCGGCGCTCGCCTCGGCCGTGATGGCCCTGCCGCTTTTCGTGCGGGCCATCCGGGTTTCCTTCGATGCCGCCGATCATCGCCTCGAGGCGGCAGCGCGCTGCCTGGGCGCCGCCCGCTGGTGGGTCTTTCTCAGCATCACCCTGCCGCTCGCCATGCCGGGGATCATCGCCGGCACCATCCTCGGCTTTGCCCGGTCGCTCAGCGAATTCGGCGCCACCATCACCTTCGTTTCCAATATCCCCGGCGAGACCCAGACCTTGCCTTTGGCCATCGAGACCCTGATCCAGATGCCGGATGGCGAGGCCGGTGCCATGCGGTTGACCATCATCTCGATCATCATCGCCTTTGCCGCCCTGATCCTGGCGCATCGCGTCAATCTCTGGCTGATCCGGCGCGGCCAGGACATGCGGTGAGGAAGATGATCGATGATTGAAATCGATGCCACGCAGCGCCTCGGCAAGACCGAGCTGAAGATCGACCTCAAGGTGGAGACGAAAGGCATCCTCGCTTTGTTCGGGCCGTCCGGCGCCGGCAAGACCTCGATCCTCAATTGGCTCGCCGGCCTCAACCGGCCGGATGACGGGGTCATCCGCGTCGATGGCCAGACGATGTTCGATCGCCGGGCCGGTATCGATATCCCGCCGGAACAACGTCGCCTCGGCTATGTCTTCCAGGAGCCGCGCCTGTTTCCCCATCTCGGCGTGCGTGGCAACCTGCTCTATGGCCGGCGCCTGACCCATCAGCGCTATGGCAAGGACGAAAGCGATATCGGCTTCGATCAGATTGTCGAGCTGCTTGGCATCGGCGCCTTGCTCGACCGCCGCATCGTCGCCCTCAGTGGCGGTGAGAAACAGCGCGTCGCCATCGGCCGCGCCTTGCTCGCCAATCCGCGCCTGATGCTGATGGACGAGCCGCTGGCCGCCGTCGATGTGCAGCGGAAATCGGAGATCCTGCCCTTTATCGAAAGGCTGCACGCGGAACTCTCCATTCCGATCGTTTATGTCAGCCATGATCCGGACGAAATCCTGCGCCTGGCCGACCGGGTGGCGCTGATCGTCGAGGGCAAACTGGCGGCCTATGGCGATGTGGAAAGCGTGCTCGGCCGCCTCGATCTGCCGAACCTGACGAACAATGCCGAAGCAGGGGCCGTGATCAATGCCACCGTGCTGGCGCAGGATGATGGCAGCGGGCTCAGCCGGCTGGGTTTTTCCAGTGGGACGGGGCACGGGACGACGGGGCGCGAAACGACCGGCCAGGGGACGATTCGCGTTGGCCGTTTACCCCATGCCATTGGCGAGCATCTCAACCTGCGAATCCTCGCCAGCGACGTCGCCTTGGCCCGGCAACCGATAAATGGGATCAGCATCCTGAACCAATTGCCCGGCAGGGTCAGTCAAATTGTCGCAAGCGACGACTCCTTCGTCGATGTGCAAGTGGATATCGGCAGCCCGATCTGGGCGCGAATCACGCGGAAGTCGCTGCAGGACCTGAATTTGTCGGTGGGCGACAATGTCATCGCGCTGATCAAGTCGGCCGCTGCCGATCCAAAGCCTTTGCGATGAATTTTCTCGATTTTGCAACAATCGCATGATGGCCACGACTTGTGGCATAATGTGCCGGGGTTTTATCCAAGGGGAAAATGAATGGGTCGCCGCGAGGACGAGCAGAAGGCGCTCGATATTGTCGCCGGTCGCACGACGGGAAAGAAACAGGCGGCGCCTGCCAAGCCGAAAATGAGCGGCTTCGCGATGCTGTCGATTTGGCTGTGGATCGCCGCGATCGTCGTGATCGGCGGGATCATGTATTACGTCTATGCAATGAAGTAAGGTATCTGAGCAGAGTCCGGCGCCGATCAGCGATATATCTTGTTCTGGCTTTTACCGCCTTATCGGGGCAACATGACCGGCAAGGCGTAACGGTTAGAGGACGCAAGCAAGATGCGGCCGATCTTCATTCTGGTGAAATGCGAGCCGGGCACGGCCTATGAGGTGGCTGCCAATGCCCTCGATACGGTCGAGCAGGTGGGCGAGGTCTATTCCATTTCGGGCGTCTACGATCTGCTGGTGAAATGCAATCTGCCGACCGAGATGGATGTCGGCCACTTCGTCACCGGCCAGATCCAGACCTTGCCGAATGTCAAGGACACCCAGACCATCATTACCTTCAATGCCTTCACCTGAGGGGACAATGGCTGGCGTTCAGACGATCTTCTTCGATGCTTACGGAACGCTGTTCGATATCCACGCGCCAGCCGCCGCGATGAAGGCACGTCTGGGTCCGATCGCCCATGACGTCTCGCAATTGTGGCGACAGAAGCAGCTTGAATATACCTGGACGCTGAGCCTGCGCGGGCAATATCGCAGCTTTTGGGAGCTGACCGGCGAGGCACTGGATGTCGCCTTGGCGACCTATGGTCTCGACCAGGACAAGCAACAGCGGGACGGCCTGCTGGCGGCCTATCGGCGGCTCACGGCCTATCCCGAGGTTCCGCCCCTCCTCCAGCAGTTGAAGGCCGCCGGCATGCCAAGAGCGCTGCTGTCAAACGGCGATCCTGACTTGCTCGCCGATCTCACGGCCGCCGCCGGGCTCGGCGATCTGTTGGATGCGGCGATTTCCGTTGCCGAGGTCGGCATCTACAAACCCGATGCGCGCGTCTACCAGCACGCACTCGATCGCTTCAAGCTGAGCGATGCGCGCGCCTGCGCCTTCGTTTCGTCCAATGCCTGGGACGCGGCCGGCGCCGCGCAGTTCGGGTTTCGGACCTTCTGGGTCAACCGGAGCGGCCAGCCGATGGAATATGGGCTGGATCGCCGGGCCACCGTGTTGAGCAGCCTCGGCGAACTCGCTGGCCTATTGTTGAATTAGGGCTTGCTGAATTAGGGCGCGTTCGGCGGCAGATAGCTGCCCAGGCCCCATTCCGTTTCCTTCGGATTGTTGAGCATCCCGTAAACGATGCTGGTCGCCATATCGCCGGGATAGACCTCTTCCTGGCGCAGCGACAGCCCGTCTAGCAAGGCGCTCGCGACATAGGCCGCCGCAATCTTCGGAATATCGAAACCCTTGGTCATGTCGGTATTGACCGCGCCAGGCAGCACCGCCATCACATGCGTGCCTTGCGCTTTCAGCTCTGCCCGCAAGGCCTGGGTGAGGCTGAGCAGCGCCGCCTTGGAGGCGCAGAGCGATCCCATCAGCGGCAGATTGGCATGGGCCAGGATCGAGATCATGTTGACGATGGCGCCGCCGCCATTCGTCTTCAGGACCGGGATGAAGGCGCGGCACATATTGAGCGTGCCGAAATAATTCACCTCCATCTCGCGCCGGGCATTGGCCGTGTCGGCAATGGCGAAGAGCGGCGTGTTGTGATTGATGCCGGCATTGTTCACCAGCAGGTCGACATCGCCGCAGGCTTTCGCCGCAGCAGCGATCTGCGCCTCGTCGGTGATGTCGAGCTCAAGCGCCTGCAAGCGGTCCGGCGCTTCCTCGATGAGCGGCCGCAAGGCCGTAACATCGCGTGCCGCGCAGTAAATCTTCCGGGCGCCGGCGCCCAGCAGAACACGGACGATCTCGCTGCCGATGCCGCGATTGGCGCCGCTCACCAGAGCGACGCGGCCATCGACCAGATCCTCGCCGTCACGGGCGGCAAAGCGGCTCACCTGCGCTTTCGACGGGCCCTGCAGCAGGTCCTGGTCGTTGGCCAGCACGACCATCTGGAAACCCTGTGTCCGGCGATCCGCCGCCATCATGCCATGCGCGGTGAAAATGCCGGCATTCTTGCCGGCCGTTTCCGCCGCCGCCTTGACCCGCAGGATCGCATCCTGATGCTTCGGCCCGAAATCCGGGAAAGTGCCGAGCGACAGGGACAGATCAAACGGACCGATGAAGATCATGTCGATGCCCGGCGTGGCGGCGATCTCCGCGGCGTTCTCCACGCCTTTGGCGGTCTCGATCATCACCGCGACGAAGGTATTGGCATTGGCCTCGTTGACATAAGACGCGGCATCGAAGATCGGCCGCACATTGCCGAAGGAGCGCATGCCGCGCGGCGGGTATTTCGCCGCGACGACGGCGGCTTCCGCCTGGTCGGCCGTCTCGACGAAAGGCACGATGACGCCCATGGCGCCGGCATCCAGCGCGCTGCCGATGGCATGGGGGGAATTCTCCGCCACCCGGCAAAGCGGCGTCGTCAATCCGCGGACGACACCGATGCCATGTTCCAATGTCTCCCGCGTCCACAGGCCGTGTTGGAGATCGAAGACCATCGCATCGGGCTGCCCCTGGGCCATGACTTCCGCCACCGACGGCGACCCCAGCACCAGCCAATGGCAGCTGACACAATCGCCCGCCGCCAGTTTCTGTCGGATCGGATTACTGATGATCTTCATTTTCCCTCCTGGAATGACATGCGTGACGGGCCGGCCCCAGCCGACGGGCTCAGTCCTTGCCCTCACTCTCCTTCCATTTCTTCATCAAGGTGTTCGACGGTTGCTTTTCATCGAGCAGCTTCTTTGCCTGTTCGATACCGGCGACCGGCAAGCTCTTGGAATCGAGCAGGCCGATCTGCACCAGGACCGAGGCCTGGTCCCAATAGATATGCTCGTTATAGAGCTTGTCGCCACGGAACGAGATGATCGCGATCAATGGAATCTCGACATATTTCCCGGTCGGCTTCACGCCCGGCAGCATCCAGTCGATCTCGCAGTCATGGGTGAAGCAGAACAGCATCTCGTCGACCACCCGGTCGGCGCCGATGGTGCGTGAGATCGGAATGAGCTTCGTGTCCTTGGGATTGCTGTTGACGAAGTGATGCTTGTAGAAGCGCTTCAGATGCTTGTAGCCGACCCCACCGGTCATGGTCGGGATGTGGTTGACATAGGGCTCCGCCACCATCGTGCCCATGGTGGCATCGACATCGCGAATGCCGAATTCATATTCGCAATGCTTGTCCCACAGGGCCGAGAGATCGTAATGCGGTCCCATCACCTTGCGGAACAGGGCGATCGAGCGCGAATGCGCCATCATCGCCGCCGGCTTGTCGTAATGATCGCCGCCGGTCCGGGCAAAGGCATGGTCCGTGCCGGGATAGGTATAGATCTCGACCTGGGGCTGGTTCTTGAAATGCTGGCGAATCTGCTCCTGCGCCGCCTTGGGGACAAACTGATCCTCGCCGGCGATATGCAGCACCAGCGGCACATTGATCTTCTCATCCAGCGCGCCTTCGATGCCGACGCCGTAATAGCCGACGGCACAATCGACACCGGCCCGCGCGGCGGCGAGATAAGCCAGCTTGCCGCCCAGGCAGAAACCGAGCGCACCGACCTTGCCGGCGACGTCGGGCATGGCGCGCAGGGCCTTCACGCTGCTGGCGATATCCTTGATGCCGAGATCGATATCGAAATTCTGGAAGAAGCCGAAAGCCTTCTGCCAGTCTTCCGGCGTGTAGCCGAGATCGACGTCCTTCTCCATGCGCCAGAAGAGATCGGGCGCCAGCACCACATAGCCTTCCTCGGCATAGTAATCGGCAACCTCGCGGACATAGGCATTGATGCCAAAGATTTCCTGGCAGAGCACGATGCCCGGTCCCTTGCCGCCGCGCGGCAAAGCCAGATAGCCACGAAACGTGCCGCCGTCATGAGCTGCGATTTGAATGAATTTGCCGGCCATGTCTGCCTCCGTTTTGCCGTCCGGCGCCAGGCAAAGCAGCCTTTCGGCCGGTCGCCTGTCTCGCGGAAATCCCTGAATCTGACTGGAGCGCGGTTCAACCCGCGCAATTGACCCCGGCAGGACTCTGCAATCTCCGCCGCCTTATGGCAAGGTCGGAGTTAATATCCTGGCAGTTCAGTCATTCATCTCTCAGTGACCGAGGCCGCGCTGGCCGGTCCGGCGTTCGATGATGGTCTTGATGACCAGGGTGGCCACCGCCAGGAAGGTCAGCGTGGAGGCTGCCGCAAAGGCGCCCACCGCATCGTAATCGTTGTAAAGCAGCTCGATTTGCAACGGTAAGGTATTGGTCTGGCCACGGATGCTGCCGGAAACCACGGAAACCGCACCGAACTCGCCCATGACCCGGGCGTTGCAGAGGATGACGCCGTAAAGCAGCGCCCATTTGATATTGGGCAACGTTACCTTCAGGAACATCTGCAAGCCGTTGGCGCCAAGAGTCGTCGCGGCTTCTTCTTCATCGCTGCCCTGGGTCTGCATCAGTGGAATGAGCTCGCGGGCGACGAAGGGACAGGTGACGAAGAGGCTGACCAGGAAGATCGCCGGCACCGAGAACATCAGGCGGATGTCATGGGCTTCCAGCCAGGGACCGAGCAGGCCGCGCGCACCATACAGGAAGAGATAGCAGACACCGGCCACGACCGGCGACACCGAGAAGGGAATCTCGATCAGCGTGATCAGCAGCTTGCGGCCGGGAAAATTGAACTTGGTGATCGACCAGGCCGCCATGATGCCGAAAATTGCATTGAGCGGCACCACCACAAGGGCAGTCAACACAGTCAGCAAGATCGCATGCAAGGTTTCCGAGGCGACGATCTTGCTGGCATAGACGGCGATGCCGGCGGAAAAGGCCTGAATGAAGATAACCACGATCGGCGCCAGCAGCACCAGTGCCGATAGCAGGACGACGATGATGATCAGGCTGCGGCGCAGCCATTTGCCGTCGCCGGCCCGCACATGACGGCGGGGCGACGCAACCGCACGGTCGGGGCTTAGACTGTCAACGCCGGTCAGCATAACGGAGCGCCCTGGCCTGAACGATATTGGTGACGAGGAGAAGCACGAAAGCGGCGAAAAGAATGGCGACGGAAAGCGCCGCCGCACCGCCGTAATCGTATTCCTCCAGGCGGATGAAGGTCAGCAGCGCAGTGATTTCGGTCTGCATCGGCCGGTTGCCGGCAATGAAGATCACGGCGCCGAATTCGCCCAGGCTGCGGGCGAAAGCGAGGCTGCAGCCCGCCAGGAAGGCCGGGAAGATCGAGGGCAGGATGACGCGCCAGAGAATCGCGCCATCGCTGGCGCCCAGCGAGTGAGCCGCCTCCTCCACCTCTTCATCCAGGTCTTCCAGCACCGGCTGCACGGTGCGGACCACGAAAGGCAGGCTGGTGAAGGCCATGGCGATGGCGATGCCGAGCGGCGTATAGGCGACGCTGATGCCGAGCTTCGCCAGCGGCTCGCCCAGCCAGCCGTTCTTCGCAAACAGCTCGGTCAGGGCGATGCCGGCCACGGCGGTCGGCAAGGCGAAAGGCAGATCGACGATGGCGTCGAGCAGCCGGCGGCCGGGGAAGTCATAGCGCACCAGCACCCAGGCCAGCATCAGGCCGAACAGCCCGTTGAATATCGTCGCGCCGAGCGCCGTCCCCAAGGTCAGGCGATAGGTCGCGAGCGCCCGGGCAGAGATGATGTTGCCGAGGAATTCATCGAAGGGGACGCTGGCGGATTTCAGGATCAGCGCCGCCAGCGGCAGCAGCACGATCACGGCAAGATAGAGCAGCGTGCAGCCGAGCGTCAGGGTGAAACCCGGCAGGACACGACGCCGGCGGCCCCATATCCTGGCCGATTTGCCGAGACTGGCATCTACCAAAGCCATGATCGTGCGCCAATACCTCGTTAATTAGGGCCTTATTGAACGAACAGCGTGTCGAGAATGCCGCCCTTGGCGAAATGCTCTTTGTTCACCTTGGCCCAGCCACCGAAGACGTCATCGACAGTCAGCAGCTTCACGGCGGGGAACTGGTCGGCATATTTCTTCGCCACGGCCTCATCATTCACCCGGTAGAAATGCTGGGCGATGATGTCCTGGCATTCCGGCTGGTAGAGGAAATTGAGATAGGCCTCGGCCGTCTTGCGGGTGCCCTTGGCATCGACCACCTTGTCGACCACGGCGACCGGGAAATCGGCCTTCAGGCTGGTCTGCGGCACCACCACTTCATATTTGTCGGTGCCGTATTGCTTGGCGATGCCGCGGGTTTCGGCTTCGAAAGTGATCAGCACGTCGCCGGTTTCGCGTTCGACGAAGGTCGTGGTCGCGCCACGGCCGCCGGTATCGAAGACTGGCACATGGGAGAAGACCTTCTTGACGAATTCCTGGGCCTTGGCCTGGTCGCCGCCATTCTTCTGCAGCGCATCGGCATAGGCGGCAAGATAGGTATAACGCGCATTGCCCGAGGTCTTCGGATTGGGGAAGACCACCTGCACGTCGTCACGCGCCAGATCGCTCCAATCCTTGATGTGCTTCGGGTTGCCCGCACGCACCAGGAAGGCCGGAAAGGAATAGTAAGGCGAGGCATTGGCGGGGAATTTCTGTTCCCAACCCGCCTGTACCGCGCCGCCAGCCACCAGCATGTCGATATCGGGGGCTTGGTTGAAGGTCACCACATCGGCCTGCATGCCTTCCAGGATCGACCGGGCCTGCTTGGAGGTGCCGGCATGGGATTGCTCGATCGAAACGTCCTCGCCGGCCTTGCCTTTCCAATAGGTTTTGAAAGCAGGGTTGATATCGGCATAAAGCTCGCGGCCCACATCGAAAGAGGCATTCAGCAGCGAGGTATCGGCCTTGGCGGCAGGCGCCTGCGCCAGGGAGGCCGCGGCCAGGCCGGCGGCCCCGACCAGACCGAGAAAGAGACGCTTCATGAAAGGAACTCCATAGGTGAATGAATGACGAGATGTCATTTAACACACGGCACGTGTGTTATCACGGATTCCCGCATATAGAAGTGTATTAGGTGTATCGGCGTCAAGCGGGAATCCCGTCCCGCTTCAGCCCCCCTTGACGTCAGGCAATGAAATGCCGGTCCCGATGCTCCCCGAACGAGGAGACCGGGGCCGGCATATCGTCAGGCGAGCTGCGTCTCGCGCCGTTCGGTTTCGGCCGCCCGGCGTTTGGCGGCGAGGTCGCGGGCCTGTTCGCGGCGGCGAAGGATTTCATAGCCGATCGCGCCGAGAATGGTGATCGAGATCAGGATAAGCGCCAGCGCATTGACCGCCGGGGTGAGGCCGGTACGCACCTTGGAGGCGATATAGACCGTCAGGGTGGTGTCGAGGCCGCGGGTGAAAAGCGTCGTGTTGTAGTTCTCGAAGGACTGGAAGAAAGCCAGTACCGCCGCCGCGATCAGAGACGGCTTGAGATAGGGCAACAGGACGCGGCGGAACACCTGGGCATGGCTGGCGCCGAGATCGAGCCCGGCTTCCTCAAGCGTCGCATCGAAACGCTGCAGCCGCGCCAGCACCATCAGCATCACATAGGCGATGATGAAGCTGCATTGGCCAAGTGTCGCCAGATGCAGGCCCGGCCCGACCCCCAGCCGGTCCCAGAAGACCAAAGTGGAGATGCCGATGATGACGCCCGGCGTCAGCAGCGGCGAGACCATGACGCCATAGACGAAGGTCCGTGACTTACCCTTGAGACCGGTCAGCAACAGGGCAGCCCCCAGCCCCACCGGCACCGAGATCACCACCACGGCAATGCCGACACCCAGGGAGCTGATGAGACCGTCCCACATGCGGTCGTCCGCAGCCAACTCCCCGAACCATTTCAGCGTAGTGCCGAGCCACGGCGTGACCGTCGGGAAGCGGCTGCTATTGAAGGTTGCCGCGCCCATGACGATCAACGGCAGGAACAAATAGAACAGGAACACCCATAGATAGATGTTCAGCAGGATTTCGGAACCGGAACGGCGATGCATCGCTTCCCCCTTACTTCGCGATGTCGGTCAGGCCGACCTTGAAGACCCGCATCATCACCAGGATGAAGATGATGCAGAGCAGCAGCAGGATGAAGGCATAGGCCGAACCCTGCGGCCAGTTCTGGCCCTCGAAGAACCACTGATAGATGATTTCGGTAAACCAGCGCGAATTGGTCGAGCCCAAAATCGAGGGGACGGCATAGGAACTGACCGCGAGCATGAAGGTCATGATGCAGCCGACGGCGATACCGGGCTTGGCATGCGGTATCACCACGCGCCAATGGATCCGCCAGGTCGGCGCGCCCAGGTCGCGGGCCGCTTCCACCTGGTTCTTATCCAGGCTTTCCATGGCGTTATAGATCGGAAACACCATGAAGAGGATGAAGGCATAGACCATGCCGACCATCACCGCGCCATTGCCCGAAAGGTAACGGATCGGCTTGTCGATGATATGGAAGAATTTCAAAAACGCGTTCAGTGGCCCCTGATACGCCAGGATGATGAACCAGGCGAAGGTGCGCAGGATTTCATTGATCCAGAACGGGATGACCAGCAGCAGCAACAGAAAAGCAGCGCGCTGCGGCGTCGCCACCTTGGCCAGATGATAGGCGATCGGATAACAGACGCAGAGGCAGATGAAGGTTACCAATGCGCCGCCCCAGATGGTGTTCAGGAACACATGGAAGTGTACCTGGTTCTGGAACAGGGTGATGTAATTGTCGATCGTGTAATGGTCTAGCGGCCCGCCGATATCCGCCGCCACCAGATTGGGGCGGAAGGAATAGTTGACCATCATGAAATAAGGCAGGATCACGAGCAGGACGATCCAGACCAGGCTGGCGACCACCATATAGCTGGTCAGCATCAACCCGTAGCGTTTCACCAGGTCTTTCATCGCCGCCCCCTCAATGCGCCGCCAGGGGCCCGTCCGCCAGGATCACCGCATCCTCGGCGGCAAAACCGACCGGCAATTTCTCACCGGGGACCAGGCGCGGCAGACCGCCGTCATTGGACATCTGCATGATCACGCCGCGGCCGGCCTGTTCGCCGGCCTGGCTGTCGCCGCTGCGCAGGAAGAGGTTGGCGAAGCTGCCTTCGAAATCGACATGGCCGAGCGTGAGGTCGAGCCGGTTCATCTCCGCCCCCGCATCGCCATTGACCAGGTTGAGACGTTCCGGCCGGGCAAAAAGCAAGGCCGTCTCGCCGACCTTGACACCGTTGCGGTTGCGGCCGCGCAACTGGCCGTGACCGGTTTCGATGGTCGCCCAGTCGCCATCGACAGCCTTGACCTGCCCACGGAAGACATTGTTCTCGCCGACGAAGGTGGCCACGAAAGGGGTCGCCGGATCGTTATAGATCTCCGCAGATTTCGAGATCTGCTGGATGACACCCTGCGACATCACCGCCACCCGGTCCGACATCGTCAGGGCCTCGCCCTGGTCATGAGTGATATAGATGAAGGTAACGCCGGTGCGCCGCTGGATCGCACGCAACTCGGCGCGCATATGCTGGCGCAATTTCAGATCGAGCGCCGAGAGCGGCTCATCGAGCAGCATCACCTTCGGTTCCACCGCCAAAGCGCGCGCGATCGCCACACGCTGGCGTTGGCCGCCGGAGAGCTCGCTGACCCGCTTCTCCGCCGCGCCCGAAAGGGCGATCAGGTCCAGCAGCTCTTCCGCCCGCTTGCGTCGCTTCGCCTTGGGCACGCCGCGCACTTCAAGGCCGAAAGCGATGTTCTCCCACACGGTCATCAGCGGGAACAAAGCCAGGTTCTGGAAAATCAGTGCGGTCGGGCGCTTATTCGGGCCGATTCCGGCCATATCCTGGCCGCCGATGCGAATCACCCCCTCGCTCGGCTCGTTGAACCCGCTCACCATCCGCAGGATCGTCGTCTTGCCACATCCCGACGGGCCCAGAAAGCTGAAGAACTCGCCGGCGTGGATCGTCAGCGAGACGTCCTTGACTGCCACAAAGTCGCCGAATCGCATGGTCACACGATCGAGTTGAATGTCCTGGCTCATAGCAATGCGGTAATCCGCCCCCTGGTAAGAGTTGCAGCCCGACAGCTGCAAAGGAAAGCCGAACGGTGAACGAGCCACCGGCCGTGCGCGGGTGTTCTAATATCAATGTTGCGTTGCAATCATGAGCTTATCCGACAAATAAATTCACGACTGCGACACCTTTTTTCGTCAGAAAAACTGGCTCGCCGGCGGATACCGGCGAGCCAGGGTTTCGCAAACCGGATCAGCCGGCCTGGAATTTATCGGCGTATTCATTCCGCTTGGACACGAACCAGCTGGGCTGGGTCGGCTGCCACCACATGCGGCTGAGCGCATCGTCCGGATAGGCCGCTTTCAGGAAGTTCTTCTGGGCTTCCGGCGCAGCATCCGCCGCCCCCTTGGCCGAGGGGCTGGCGCCGATGGCGGCGGCCCAAAGCAGCGAGCCTTCGACCGAGTTGACCCAGGCGCACCAGGCTTCCGCCTGTTCGACGTTCTTCGCGCCCTTGAAGAGCACGAAGTTCTGCAGCCAGCCCGATGCACCTTCGCTCGGCGACAGATAGGCGATCGGCAGGCCTTCCTTCTGCAGGATCTGGGCGGAGCTGTCCCAGCAATTGCCGATGGCGCAGCCATTGGTGCGGAAGGCGGCCTGGGCGGAGTTCTCGTCCTTCCACCACTGGCCGACATTCGGCTTCAGCGCGATCGCCTTCTTGACGATGACCTCATAGTTCTCGGTCATCACCGCCTCGTCCTTGTAGGAATCGAGATACGGCTTCGGCAGTTCGCCCTGAGCTTCCAGCCAGCGGCCGATGGCGACCAGGCCGGAATGCGGACGCACGGTGACCTTGCCGGCGAATTCTTCGCGCCACAGGTCGCCGAGATTGATTTCCGGATAGGTGAGCTTCACTTCGTCGGTGTTGAAGGTGATGGCTTCGCTACCCCAGACGCTGGGCGAGGAATAGAGCTTGCCGTTGATGCGCACCTGCTGCATCGCCGAGCCGTTCATGATGCCGGGATCGACACCGTCGGCATTGATCTTGGCTTCATCCCAGGGCTGCAGGAAGTCGCGCTCGACCCAGTTGGTCACGCGGTCGGTCGTCGGCTCCGAAATGTCGAAAGCGCCGGTGGCACCGCCGGCCTTGGCTTGGGCGACCATGGCGTCCTGGTCCGGCTGTTCGGTGAAGTTCACCTTGATGCCGGTCTTCTTGTTGAACGCGTCGAAGGACGCCTTGAAATCGTAACCGGCCCAGCCCATGAAATTGAGCTCGCCGGAAGACGAAAAGGCGTCGCGCACGATCCACGGCGCGCCGATCGTGGCAGCACCGACGAAGCCCGTCGCCTTCAACAAGGTGCGGCGTGAAATGAATTTTGACTGATGAACAGCCATGGGTAGTTCCCCCTTCCTAAAGCACAGTACGCTGTGCGGTCGCTTGCAGAACCTGCCTCGCGATCCGGTCCCTCCGGTCGTGGGACACCTGTCTGACGACTTGTGTCAACAGCCTCCGCATTGTGCCTAGTAACCGTTCTGACGAGCTAGTCAAGCCACCATTCCGCAAATGCTTGCGCGGAATGATGAGAGAATAGCAATTGACGAACGATTTAACGTTTTCTTAAGTGTATTTTATCAAGAAACTGCCATTTTTACAGCCGGATACGCTTCCACCGCTGCACAAGGTTGCTGCACGAGGACTGTACAAGTGCTGCACAAGGATTGAGCAGCACGGCATTTAGTCATCCTGTATTTTCGGCGGCACCGGAAGCCGGCATCCCCGCTCATTCCCCCAATGGATGGGAACCAGGACGGATGGCAGCTATCTGCTAAAGATTGAAAAAATCGGCTGTGGCACAGACGATCGTAGCAATACAGGCTACGTAGGGGACACGTGATCGGAGCTGCTCAGCGCTTCAGCTTGCGCACCAGCTCCGGCCGAATTTCCTGTTCATATTTCTCAGGTTGCTCATATTGAGCGCGGGTCGCTTCCTGCGTGATCTCGTCGTTGGCGCGATTCCGGGTCTTAGACCGCGAGACACCCCAGATGAGACCGCCGATGAGTAGTAATGCGCCAATGGCAAAAAAGATTTCCCAGCTGAATCCCGGCATCGTGATCCTCCGTCATGTCCTGCTGGACCCTGATGGAACACACTCTGATGGAATATGCTCTCGTCAAGTAAACCGCATCGCCGGACGCCTGTTCCCGGATACGCCACCACCTTACCAATCGGACATCAGCTTTGCCCCACCCTTCTTGATCACGAACAGCCGGACGACCTGCAGCAGACCGGCATCCAAAGCGGTCAACCGGGCGGTCCACTTATCGAGCTCGGCTGCGACAGCCGCCGGATAGGCGCGCGCCGTTGCCAAGGTGAGCTCATCCCCGTGAGCGAAGTTTGCCAGCCCCGCCAGAATCAGTTTGCGATATTGCTCGGTGATGTCTTCGGTAATGCGAAGATCGAGATTGAGTTCGCGAAACCGGGATTCGTACTGATCCACCCGCCACAACTCCACCGGTCGATCATCGATGCCGCGCAGGCGCTCATCCTCGGGTGAGGCATCCGGCGCCAGCACGAAATCCGTGATACTCATCTGGCCTTGGACCTTCAACGTCTCCTGGAACTGAGCGAGGAGGTCGTATTTGCCGGGATAGGCGAAGAGCGATTCCGCCGAGAGAATGCAGTCGAAATGTTTTGAGCCCGGCCGGAAATCGGCCGGCACATGGAGCTGCATTTCCGCCTTGCGATCCAACCCCGCCAGAACGGATAGATTCTTTCCGCCCTTGGTGAGTTCCGCATCTCCTTCCAAGGCTGTGACCCAAACCGCACAATCATGTGCGATTGCCCGCGCACCGCCGCCGAGGCCGGCGCCGAACTCCATGATGCTTTTGCTGGGATCGAGGCTGAAAGGCTTCACCAAACGCAAGACATGTTCCGGACCGCCGGGCTTGTCCCAGCCGGCCCCCCAGATCAATTGGACGATGCGGATACGCGCCGTTTCCCACGGCGCCAGAGGGGGAATGGTTATCTGCTTTTCCGCTTCTTCCTCGACTATGGGACCTGCCGGTTGAGATTGCTTCTCATAGAATGCCGCCAATTCGTCGGCGTCATATCCTTCCCACCATGCGTATATATACAGCTTAAAAAGCCGCCACGAGCTCAACATGCCGCAAACCCCCAGATGATCCAGGCGATCCCGGCGTGCAAACTCCTGTTCCGCTCAATCGCCCGTGTGAACAATTGACGACAACGGTAACCCACCCACGTACATGATAGTGAGGATTATCGAATAAGATTTTAATTGTATTGGATCGGCTGCAAGGCTTGAAGAAGCAGCGGAACGACGCGCAGCCGGTGGACCACGGGCATTCTAGGCAGAGCGTTTGTCACGCATCGTCAGGCGTTTCTGGATCAATGCAAGAACGCTCTCGTGGTCGGCTGCGCGTGACGGATCCGGACCTTCCTCGCATAAATCGGCAGCTGTCTTCACGGCACGCGTCACCGAGCCGATCGTGAGAATCTCCCAGTCCTTATTCAATTGCCGCAGCTCTTGCGCCAAGGCAAAGCCGGCATCGCCGAGCGAGGCGATATCGAGCAGGAAGATGTCGATCGCCAGATCCGCCGTTGTCGCCAGTTGATGGGCCTCTTCAATCGTCGAGGCTTCCAAAACGCTGTAGCCGCATTCCCGGAGATAGAGAGCGAGCGGATATCGGATAAGAATATCGGTTTCGACGAGCGCGATGGTGGATTGCTTCACGGTTTATCAATTCCCAGCGATTTCACGATGCGGTCCAAGACCTCGTCAAGGTCATAGGGCTTCTGCATGAACTCACTGTAGGTAACAGCGGCAAGAGGACCACCGTTGCCTGACGTCACGATTATTTTCATCGCCGGAAAATTCGCCCGGACGTGATCGATCAGTTGTTCCCCTTGAATGGCGCCGGGCATCTTCAGATCGGTGAAGACAAGATCGGCCTTCCCGCCGCAGGTCAAATAGTGCCAAGCCTCATCACCCGATGCCGCTTCGATCACGACAAAACCCGATTCACGAAGGAACTCCGCGGCAACGCTGCGCGTTATGACTTCATCCTCGACAACCAAAATATGAGTTGGCTCCCGGCCGTTATCTGGCTCCGGTGATGCACGCGATGCATTCAAAATACGATCCCCAAAGTCTAACTCCTGATCTGGCAAAACCTTCAACGGCCCCAAAAGGAATATTATCCCCAATAACATAGTTGAGTAACACGGGGTTTCGGCGAAACGTTCCCTCTGCCTCGATCAAATCCATCGGATAGCGACCAGACGATCTCAATGTCACCACTTCACTCGCATGGTCCCAGGTTCAACGCTGCATGGCAGTGGGCGCGCTGAACACGAGCACGATGCCGGGGGAACATGCCCGCGGGAACACTCATGCTATGTCGATAGTTATCATCGAAGACCGAACGCATATGGAGCGAACGCGGAGCATATGAATGCGAATTCCGGATTGGCGACAGGTTGAGGTCAGCAGCACTTGGCGCAGTTCTTCGCCCTGGGTGAGCATAGGTCGAGGGAATAGACGTCGATCTCCATCGTTCTTTGTAGACTCCGCCCAGGATCGGGATGCTTTACGAGAAGGACCCTACATGTCTGGCAGAGATGTCCCATCCCGCACACAGAGCAGCGCGACACGGTCGACCTCGTCACAACCGACAGGCCGCACCGTCAATGTCTATGCCGATGACGATCTCAGGTATTGGGCGACGAAATGGGATATTTCTTTGGAAGAGTTGCGCCGGGCTATTGCCAAAGTCGGGCCGCAAACGGAAACGCTGGCACGCTATTTCAGCAAGCCCCTGTAGTAGATCGCTATAATAAAAAATAGGTCGCCACGCAGACCGCCCTAGCGGACAGTCGCATCGATCGGGCGCCGGATCAGGGTGCGGGCGTATCCGCACGGATAGCCGTCGTCGGCAAGCCGGGCCGTGGCTTGCGGCCTCCCTCACCCCGCGCGGTCATTGCCCAAAGCAGCGCAATGCCCCAGCCGAGACCGGTCCAGCCGAGCAATGCCGTCAGGAAAAAGATCGCTGTCGCATTCGGATGACGGCGCCGGTCCGCGAGAAAATAGGGCAGGAAATAACCGAGGACCGCGACATAGATGAAAAGCGCACTGATCAAGACGCCCAACATTGCCCCCTCCGTTGCCAGTCGCCCGAATAACATTGTCCGCTTCGAAAGGTTCCCGCCGATCCGTCACTGAAACGGCAAGGCCGAGGAGACATGAAGCGACCGGAAACCTGGGAAACTATTCAACGGGTGGTTTGGCGACCCCGGCTGGATTCGAACCAGCGACCTATTGCTTAGAAGGCAATTGCTCTATCCAACTGAGCTACGGGGCCGGCTCAGGCTCGGCCGCCGAACGGCCGGGCGGTAACGGTCAAGTCGATATGATCAGTGGGTCCAGCGGCCGATACGGTCGAACTTGAAATTATCGGCATAGGCCTTCGGCTGCAGCGCGCGATGTTGCGGCTCTTCCACCAGGTAAGCAAGGCCATGCTTCTCGGCATAGGCGATCGCTTCTTCCTTGGTATCGAATTTGAGCTTCACCTGGCGCTGGGTATCGGTCGATCCGGTCCAGCCCATCAGCGGATCGGCAAAACGGGGTGCCGAGGGCGGAAATTCCAATATCCACTGCCGGGTCTGGGCACGCCCCGACTGCATCGCTGTCTTCGCCGGCTGATAAATGCGGACTTGCATTCCGAACTCTCCCGTCCCCGTCAAATCCCGCCCATCCTGGGCCGTAATCCCGGCCCGGCACTGCCAAACCGGACCGATGGTCGGGGCGACTGGATTCGAACCAGCGACATCCTGCTCCCAAAGCAGGCACTCTACCGGACTGAGCTACGCCCCGATGATTGAAAAACCAACGGTTTTCCGGCGTTTTTTTAGCCGACCGGCCCGGATGTGTAAACCGGAACTTTCGGGACCGGCCGAGCGGCCGGCGATGACGAGGCCGCCCGGGCCGGGCCGGCGACCGGACCCGTCCCCATCCTGTCCGCGCGTCTCCCGCCCGTCAGGCGGTGCGGATACGATCCAGGAAGGCCCGGATCTCATTCCGCATGACCTCGGATTTCTGGCGCATGGCTGCGGAAGATTGGTCGACGCTGCGGGCAGATTGGTCGGTGCTGCTGACCGAGGCGGTCACGTCGGCGATCGCCTTGGTGATCGACTGGGTCTCATCGGCGGTGATGTTGGTGTTGCGGCTGATCTCGGAGGTTGCCGCATTCTGTTCCTCGATGGCGGCGGCAATGGAATTGGTGGCCGATTCCAATTCGCCGATCGAGCTGGCGATGCCGCGGACGGCCGAGACGGCTTCCCGGGTTGCCTCACGCACCGCCTCGATATTGTGGCGGATGTCATCGGTCGCCGAGGTGGTCTGGTTGGCCAGCGCCTTCACTTCGGAGGCAACCACCGTGAAGCCCTTCCCGGCTTCGCCCGCCCGGGCCGCCTCGATGGTGGCGTTGAGCGCGAGCAGATTGGTCTGGTTCGCGATCCCGTTGATGATGTCGATCACCGAGCCGATGGCCTCGACCTTCTCCGCCAGCGCCGCCACCTGGGTTTCGGTCTGGGTCGAGCGCGCCTGGGCATTCTGCACGACATCGCGGGCCACATGAATTTGCCGGCCGATCTCGACGATCGATCCGGCGAGCTGCTGAGCTGCGGCGGCAACGGTCTGCACGTTATCGGCAACCGAATTCGCCGCATTGTTGACGCGCTGGGTCCCCTCGGCCGAAACCTGGGCGCTCTTCGACAAGGTCGCAAGCGTGGCCGAGGTATTGCCGACATCCCTGGCAAGGGAATCGACCGCCGAACCGACCGAAGCTTCGAATTCATCGGCGAATTTCAGGAAGCTGGCGCGGCGATCGGCCTCGGCATGCTTCTCCGCCTCGGCCTGTTGCTGGCGCAGCGCCTCGCTCTCTTTCATCGTTTCGCGGAAATGCAGAAAGGCGCTGGTTAGGCGGCCGATTTCCGTCTTGCTGTCATCGGCTTCCACGGCGGTATCGAACCGCCCCTCCCGCAAGCCTGCCAGCGCGTCGACCGTGCGATTGAGCGGCTTGGTGATGGAGCGGCTGAGGATGGCGGTGAGGGCGATGCCGATCAGCAAGCCGATCAGGAGAAAGCCGACACTGAGGCCGGCGCGCTTCATGAAAAGCTCATTCACATCATCGATGAAGATGCCGGTTGAGACCACCCAGTTCCAATGCTTGTCGAAAGCGCTGAGGAACAGCTTGGGCGTATTGTTCTCGGTCGAGCCGGGACGCCGGCCGGGGAAGGTCGTGAAACCCTGGAGCACCGGCTGCTCGGTCGCGGCCTTCAGATAGCCGGTGAAATTGGCTGTGGTTTGGGCATTGTCGGTCTTCAGAATATTGCCGCCGATCTGATCCTTGCGCGTCGGATGCATCTTCAGGATGCCGTCGCGGTCGAAGACGAAGAAATAGTTCTTGCCGTCGAAATTTGTATTCAGCAGAGCGTCCAGGGCCTGGCGTTGCGCATCCTCGACGCTCATCGTGCCCGCCGCCGCCATGTCCCCGTAATGGTTGACGGTGCTGAGCGCCGTTTCGATCAGGGCCCGCAGCTTCGACTTGCGGTCTTCGATCATCCCCGACCGCATATCGTAAAGGACGTAGATGGTGACACCGAGCAGGATGAGCGAGAAAGCCAAGGGTATCAGGGAAAGCTTTCTGGCGATCGTCAGTCGTTTCAGCATTGCTCGTGTCCATCGTCTTTAACAAAGAGGAAAGAATGGAGTGATCTATCTTTCGAAACCGTTAAATTGAACAACATAAGAATAAATACTGATATAAATGCTTATCGGTTTGCCGCGTGGGCTTTAATTCCCCCCCTTTCAAGTATCGGCATCATCAAGCATCAAGCCGGCGTGCTCGCTTGCGGCGCCGTGTCCTCACCCCCATCTTTTTCCCACAAACAGGATTGAGTAAGGACGGAGGCTCACGATGATCGAGAAAGCGAGCTTTGGCTTGGCTGCGCAACTGACCCCGGAACAGGAATACATCCTGCGCCAGCATGGCACCGAACGTCCCGGCTCCAGCCCTCTCAACAAGGAATATCGCAGCGGCACCTATACCTGCGCCGGCTGCGGCAAGGTCTTGTTCCAGTCGGATACGAAATATGACAGCGGCAGCGGCTGGCCGAGCTTCTGGGCGCCGGCCGAGGACCAAGCGGTCGCCACAACGGAAGATCGCAGCCATGCCATGGTGCGAACGGAAGTTCATTGCGAGAATTGCGGCGGCCATCTCGGCCATGTTTTTCCCGATGGGCCGCGCCCGACCGGCTTGCGCTATTGCATCAACGGTGCGGCGCTCAAATTCGAGCCGAAGTAACCGCGCCGAAAGGAACCGGCATAAAAAGAAACGGCGGCAAGATTGCCGCCGTTTCCATTTCCTGAAAGCCCGTCTCAGCAGGCCTCGACTGCTCTGGCCGCCATGGTGGAAACCAGTGCCGCCCGGTATTCCGGTGTGCCGTGCAGATCGCCGTTGAAATCTGCCGGATCGAGCTTCACACCTTTGGCCGCCGCCGGGGTGAAATTGGCCGCGAGAGCGGTTTCGATATCCGTCGCCCGGAAGACGCCGTTGCCGCCGCCGGTCACCGCCACGCGGATGCCGCCCTTGGTCTTGGCGACGAAAACGCCGATCAGGGCGAAGCGCGAGGCCGGCTGCGCGAATTTCCGGTAGGCGGCCTTTTCCGGCTTGGGAAAATGCACGGCAGTGATGATTTCGCCTTCCTCCAGCGCCGTTTCGAACAGGCCCTGGAAAAAATCATCGGCAGCGATTTCGCGCTTATTGGTCCGCACCGTGGCGCCAAGACCGAGAATCGCCGCCGGATAATCCGCCGCCGGATCGTTATTGGCGAGCGACCCGCCGATCGTGCCGCGATTGCGCACCTGCCGGTCGCCAATCAGTTCGGCCAGTTCCGCCAAGGCTGGGATTGCCGACTTCACCAAGGAAGACGCCGCCACCTCAGCGTGCCTGGTCATGGCGCCGATGGTAATGCCGTCACTTTCAGCCTTGATACCCTTGAGATCCGCGATGCCGTTGAGATCGATGAGATCCGACGGGGCCGCCAAACGCTGTTTCAAGGTCGGCACCAGGGTCATGCCGCCGGCGATGATCTTGCCATCCCCGGCGCCGCCCAGGGCCGTCACCGCATCGGCGACATTGTTGGGGCGATGATAGTTGAAATTATGCATCTCTCCCTCCCCTCACGCGGCCGACATTTTCTTCGGCGCCGATTGGATCGCCTGCCAGACCTTCAGCGGTGTGGCCGGCATCGACATATCCTCGATACCGAGCGGCGCCAAAGCATCGATCACCGCATTGATCACCGCCGGTGGCGAGCCGATGGCGCCGACCTCGCCCACACCTTTCGCGCCGATCGGGTTATGCGTGCACATGGTGCCATGGGTCGCGACCTGGAAGCTCGGCAGGTCATCGGCCCGGGGCATGGTGTAATCCATGTAGGAGCCGGTCAGGAGCTGGCCGCTATCCTCGTCATAGACACAGCGCTCCAGCAAAGCCTGGCCGATGCCCTGCGCCAGCCCGCCATGCACCTGTCCTTCGACGATCATCGGATTGATGACACGCCCGACATCGTCGACGGCGGTGAAGTTCACCACCTGCGTGATGCCGGTCTCCGGATCGATCTCGACTTCGCAAATATGCGTGCCGCCGGGATAAGTGAAGTTGAGCGGATCATAGAAGGCAGTCTCTTCCAGCCCCGGCTCCAATTCGGTGATCGGATAGTTATGCGGCACATAGGCCGTCAAAGCGACCTGGCCGAAGGGAATGCTCTTATCGGTTCCCTTGACGGTGAAATTGCCGTCCTTGAATTCCACGTCACTCGCAGCGGCTTCCATCAGATGCGCTGCGATCTTGGTCGCCTTGGCGATGATCTTGTCCATCGCCTTGACCAAGGCCGAACCGCCCACCGCCAGCGAACGCGAACCGTAAGTGCCCATGCCGAAGGGAATCTTGGCGGTATCGCCATGAACCACCTCGACATTCTCCAGCGGAATGCCGAGCCCGTCGGAGACAAGCTGGGCGAAGGTGGTTTCATGCCCCTGACCATGGCTGTGGCTGCCGGTGAAGACCGTCACCGAGCCGGTCGGATGGACGCGGATCGAGCCTGTCTCATAGAGGCCGGCGCGGGCGCCGAGCGATCCCACCACCGCCGAGGGGGCGATGCCGCAGGCCTCCAGATAAGTGGAGATGCCGATGCCGCGCAGCTTGCCACGCTTGGCGGCTTCCGCCCGGCGGTTCTCGAAATCGGCCCATTTCGACATCTGCAGGGCGAGATCGAGCGTCGCCTCATAATCGCCGCTGTCATATTGCAATGCGACCGGAGTCTGATAGGGGAAGGCATCTTTCGGGATGAAATTGCGCCGGCGGATCTCGACCTGATCCATCTGCATGTCCCGCGCCGCCTTGGCGACCAGCCGTTCCAACAGATAGGTCGCTTCCGGTCGCCCGGCGCCGCGATAGGCGTCGACCGGCACGGTATGGGTGAAGACCGCCTTGACCTCGGCATAAATGGCTGGCGTCGTATAGACGCCGGCCAGCAAAGTCGCATGGAGATAGGTCGGGACACAGGGCGCGAAGGTCGAGAGATAGGCGCCCATATTGGCGATGGTGTTGACCCGCAGGCCAAGGAACTTGCCGTCCTTATCCATCGCCAGCTCGGCGTGACTCACATGATCGCGGCCCTGGGCATCGCTGATGAAGGCCTCCGAGCGTTCCGCCGTCCATTTGATCGGGCGGCCGACCTTGCCGGACGCCCAGGTGACCAGGGCCTCTTCCGCGTAATGGAAGATCTTCGAGCCGAAACCGCCGCCCACATCCGGCGCAACGACGCGCAATTTGTGCTCCGGAATCTGCAGCACGAAGGCGCCCATCAGCAGGCGGATGACATGGGGATTCTGGCTGGTCGTATAGAGCGTGTAATCGCCGGTGGCGCGATCGTAATCGCCAACCGCCGAACGCGGCTCCATCGCATTGGGTATCAGGCGCTGATTGACGAGATCGATCTTGGTGACGTGATGTGCCTTGGCGAAAGCCGCATCGGTCGCCGCCTTGTCGCCGATATGCCAGTCGAAACAGATATTGTTCTTGGCTTCCGGCCAGACCTGCGGCGCGCCATCCTCGCTCGCTTTCGCGGTCGAGATGATGGCCGGCAATTCCTTGTAATCGACCTCGATCAGTTCGGCGGCATCCTTCGCCTCGGCATAGGTTTCGGCCACCACCAAGGCGACCTGATCGCCGACATGGCGGACCTGATCCTTGCAGAGCGGCGGATGCGCCGGTTCGATCATCGGGCTGCCGTCCTTGCTGTGGATCTGCCAGCCGCAGGGCAAGCCGCCCTTGTCGTAATCGGCGCCGGTCAGCACGGCGATGACGCCGGGCGCCGCCTTGGCCTTGCTGGTATCGATGCCGGTAATCTGCGCCGCCGCATAGGGCGATCGCAGGATATAGCCATAGGCCTGATGCGGCCGGTTGATATCATCGGTATAGGTCCCCCGACCGGTCAGGAAGCGGAAATCCTCGCGGCGCTTGACGGCTGCGCCGATGCCGGTTTCTGTCGTCATCGCCTCACCCTTTCATCGCCCCAGCATTCATCGCCTTTGCGCCGGCTTTCACCGCTTTCACGATGTTATGGTAACCGGTGCAGCGGCAGATATTCCCTTCGAGGCCTTCGCGGATCTGCTGCTCGCTGGGATCGGGATTGGTCTTCACCAGATCGACCGCACTCATCACCATGCCGGGCGTGCAGAAGCCGCATTGCAGGCCGTGATGCTCGCGAAAGGCCGCCTGCATGGGATGCAACTCATCGCCCGTCGCCAATCCTTCGATGGTCGTGACCTCGGCGCCCTCGGCCTGTATCGCCAGCAGCGTGCAGGATTTGATCGAGGTCCCGTCGACATGAACGACGCAGGCACCGCATTGGCTGGTATCGCAACCGACATGCGTGCCGGTCAGGCCAAGTTGATTGCGGAGAAAATGGACAAGCAGTGTGCGGGCTTCGATCTCACCGGAAACGGCACGCCCGTTTACCGTCATACGAACGGTCGGCATTACGATTCTCCCTGGTTGCCGGACGGGATCACCGCCCCGCCGGGAATCCGTGCCGGTTGCCCCGGCCTTCTGTCATTTTCAATAGTTAAGAGTGGCGCCCAGCAGACTGTCAAGCCAGCATCGTTTGCGCCTTGGTTACACTTAAGATCTAGATCTCCACCGGTGTTTCCACGGCATCGAACAGCCATTTCACGAAAGTTCGCAAAATCGGCATATGCAGCCGGTCGCGTTCGCAAACGACGTAATATTGCGCCGGACTGGGATAGGTATAGGAAAAGGGGCGGACAAGTTTCCCTTCCTCGATATCCTGGCTCATGATCACCTGATCGCCGAGCGCCACGCCCAGGCCGAGCAGCGCCGCCTCCAAAGCATGATTGGCGCTGCTGACATAGAGCCCCTTGCTGGCGTCGACCTGCCTGGCGCCGGCGGCCGAGAGCCAATGCGACCAGGCGGTGCCGTCATCTTCGTGGATCAAGGTGAAGTGCCGCAAGTCGCTGGGCGTCCGCATGGCAAACTGGCTGGAATTCAGCAGACGCGGACTGCAGAGCGGAAAGAAATCGACCGGCGTCAGTCGATGCACCCAGCGATGCTCCCAGCGGCCGCCGCCATATTCGATGGTGACGTCATAATCGGTCGGCAGTGTCTTGGAAAAAGGCGGCAGGAAGTGAAGCGACAGATCGATCTGCGGATAGGCGTCGATGAAATCCGCCAAACGCGGCAGCAGCCAGCGCGAAGTGAAGGTCGGCGGGGCGTGGATGGCCAGGCGGCCCTTCAGGTCGGGGTGGTGGATATCGGCCACACTTTCCGCAATCCCGTCGAAAGCCTGTTCCAGGGCTGGCAGCAGGTGCCGGCCGGCATCAGTCAGCACGACCCGGTTCTGGTTACGATGCAGGAGTTCGACCCCAACCCACTCCTCCAAAGCGCGGACCTGATGGCTGATGGCACCCCGGGTGACATTCAATTCGTCAGCGGCCTTGCCGAAATTGAGGTGGCGGGCCGCTGCCTCGAAAGCACGCAGCGCATTCAAGGGAGGAATTCGGCGCTTTGCCATATCCAGATACCTTTCGCACCCAGCTCGTGAGATTTTATAAACATTATTGAATAGAATTTATCCAGTTTGATCAATTTTGTATTCTCCTAGCATCATTGGCAGACAATTGCCGGCCTTCGGCCGGTTCAGGCAAACGAATGGGGAGGAAACCATGGCTGCCGATAGTGCCGTCGCCACCACCTGGGGCGCTAATTCCGAATACGGGAAACTGCGCGACGTGCTGCTCTGCTCACCGGAGAATTTCCGCTGGCTGCCGACCAGCTCGATTTCCAAGGCGACCCTGGCCAGCGGCGCGAAATTCGACCGCCAACTGGCGATGAAGCAGCATCGGGAAATGGTGCAGGCCTATGAAGATGCCGGCACCAAGGTCCATTACCTGCCGGGCGATGAAAACCTGCCTTATCAGGTCTTTGCCCGGGATTCGAGCTTCATGACCCCCTGGGGCGCCGTCGTCACCCAGATGCATCAATGGTGGCGGCGCGGCGAATATGCCCCGGTGGTGAAATTCTATCAGCAAACCGGCATTCCCATCTGGAACTGGGTGACGGCCTCGGCCATGGAAGGCGGCGATTTCGACGTCATCGAACCCGGCTGCGTGCTGATCGGTTATTGCGGTGAGCGTACCCAGGAGCCGGCAGCCCGCCAGATCCAGGGCTGGCTGGAAAAGGAAGGCTGGGAAGTGCGCCTGGCGCCGATCGCCGAGCATTATGTGCATATCGACCTGATGGTCTGCATGTTGGGCCATAAGCTGGCGGCGGTTTGTGAAGAGACGACCGATGACTCGATCATCGACTGGTTGAAGTCGAAGAAGATCGAGATCGTGCCGGTCAATTACAGGGACACGATGGCCCTGGGCTGCAACGTCATGGCGCTGGGCGACAGCAAGATCCTGTCGACCGCACAGAGCAAGGACCTGAATGCCCGCCTGCGCGCTTTAGGCTTTACGGTTTACGATCCGGATGTGACGATGTTTACTCAGGGCGGCGGCGGCGTGCATTGCATGGCGCAGGCGCTGCGCCGCGACCCCGTGTAAGCAAAGACAAGATCACCGCAGCCGAAGCCGGCAATTAAATAACAAAAATAAGGCTTCGGCTGCTTAACCGACAGGGGATAGGCATGGGAACTGGGCCCATGGTCATGCATGACGATGCATGACACACAAGGCGATTTGTGTATCGAGAACCTCGTCAAGCAGTATGGCAACCTCCGTGCTGTCGATGACGTGTCGTTGCGCATCCGGCCGGGCGAATTCCTCACCTTGCTCGGCCCCTCGGGCTCGGGCAAGACCACCTTGTTGATGATGATTGCCGGCTTCGTCGCCGCCGATGCGGGGCGCATCGGCCTCGGCGGGCGCGACATCACCGACCTTGCCCCGGAACAGCGCAATTTCGGCATGGTGTTCCAGGGTTATGCCCTATTCCCCCATCTCAGCGTCCGCGAGAATGTGGCCTTCCCGTTGAAAATCCGCCGCCGCCCGAAAAGCGAGGTCGAGGCGGCGGTGAAGACGGCGCTGGACCGGGTGCAGATGACACATCTCGCCGACCGTCTGCCGCGCCAGCTTTCCGGCGGCCAGCAGCAGCGCGTGGCCCTGGCCCGCGCCATGAGTTTCCAACCCAGCCTGCTGCTGCTCGATGAGCCCTTGGGCGCGCTCGACCGCAAGCTGCGGGTCGATGTGCAGATGGAAATCAAGAAGCTGCACCAGGAACTCGGCACCACCTTCATCTATGTGACACACGACCAGGAAGAAGCTTTGTCGATGTCCGACCGCATCGTCATCTTCCGCCAGGGCCGCATCGCCCAGATCGGCACGCCGAGCGAGCTCTACGATCAACCGCAATCGCGCTTCGTCGCCTCTTTCCTCGGTGAAAGCGATTTCATCGCCGGCACCGTGCAATCGATCGATGGCGGGATCGCCCGCATCGCCACGCCGGCCGGCGAGATCCTGCAGAACGGTGCGAAGCATCCCTCCATCGGCAGCGCGATCACCGTGGCCTTACGGCCGGAAAAGATCGCCTTGCTGGCGCAACCGACGGCAGACCGGCGCAATTGCCTGCCCGGCCGTATCATCGCCTGGCGCTATCTGGGCGGTCATTTGAGTTTCGAGATCGCCGTCGAGGGGATCGGACCGATCCGGGCAGAGATCGCCGCGGCGGAAGGCCAGCCTTTCCTGCAGGAAGGCAAGCGGGCCTGGCTGGCCTGGCAGCCGCAAGATGGCGTGACGGTGACGGAAGAATAATCCGTCACGAACAATAAACCGGTGAGTGGGTAAGCCAGCCGATCACGCACCGAAAACAAGCAATAATAACGCTCAATGGGAGGAAATAATGAGCAACACGATTAAAATGCCGACACGCCGTCTGGTGACGCGGCGCCAGGCCCTGGCGATGACCGGCGCCGCCGCTGCGGCCCCTTTCATCCTACGTGCCGGCCGTGCCATCGCCGCCACCGAACTGGTCCTGGTGAACTGGGGCGGCGATGCCATCCCCAATTTCGACAACGCCTTCGCCAAGCCGTTCGAGAAAGAAACCGGCATGAAGGTGACGATCGACGGCACCGGACCGACCGATGGCAAGATCAAGGCCATGGTGGAATCGAAAAATGTCACCTGGAATGTCTGTGATGCCGACGGCTTCACGTCCGAGAATCTCGGCAGCAAGGGCCTGCTGGAGGAGATCGATTATTCGATCGTCGATCGCAACAAGGTGCGGCCGGGCCATGCCTTCCAATATGGCTGCTGCAGCTACATCTATTCTTACGTCATCACCTATAATTCCTCGAAGCTGAAGCAAGCCCCGACCACCCTGGCGGATTTCTGGGATCTGGAGAAATTCCCCGGCAAGCGCACTTTCTGGAAATACATGTCGGGCGCCCTGGAAGCCGCTCTGGTCGCCGATGGCGTGCCGGTGGACAAGCTCTATCCGCTCGATGTCGACCGGGCGCTCAAGAAACTGGAAGAGATCAAGGACCACATCATCCTGTGGGAATCTGGCGCCGACAGCCAACGCTTCCTGCGCGAGGGCGAGGTCAGCATGGGCCTCATCTGGCATACCCGCTCCACTCTGCTGGAACGCGACACCAAGGGCGAAGTGAAATGGAGCTTCAACCAGGGCCTCGCCTGCCCGTCTTCCTGGGTGGTGCCGAAGGGCGCCAAGAACGTCAAGGAGACGATGCAGTTCATCGCCTTCATGCAGAAGCCGGAATTGCAGGTCGAGCTCCTGAAATCGATGTCCAACGGCCCGGCCAATCCGGCCGGCTCCGCCATGGCCCCGGCCGATCTCGCCAAGATCGATCCGGGTAACGAGGCGAATTGGAAGATCCAGATCCCGATGGACGTGCAGTGGTACGGCAAGAACTACAACGACGTCCTCAACGATTATCTCGACTTCTTCGCCTCCTGAGAAACGCGAGAAGGCAGGGCTATGGCAACCGAGGTCGCGGCCGGCACATCTCGCCGCAAGCTGCTCCCCATCGGCAATCGGCAGGACCAGGTCTATTGGCTGTTCGTCCTGCCGGTCCTGCTCTGCCTTCTCGTCTTCTTCCTGCTGCCGCTGTTCCAGGTCTTCTGGATCAGCCTGAGCGATCCGGCGGTCGGACCGGACAATTACATCAAGCTGTTCGACAACCGGGCGATCAAGCGCGTCGTCCTCACCACCTTGCGGATCTGCACGATCACCACCGTCTTTTCCGTCGTGATCGGCTATATGATCGCCTTCACCGTGGCGATTGCACCGCCGCGCACGCGCAGCATGCTGATGTTCGCGATCCTGGTGCCGTTCTGGATGTCGGTCCTGGTCCGCGCCTTCGCCTGGGTCACCTTGCTGCGCAGCGAAGGAGTCATCAACAGTTTCCTGATGAGCTTCGGCGCCATCTCGACGCCGCTCTCCATGACCAATAACGAATTCGGCGTCCTGGTCGGCATGGTGCATTACATGGTGCCCTACGCCGTCCTGCCGCTGCTGGCCAGCATGGATGGCATCAATCCCAGCCTGATCGCCGCTTCGCGCGGCCTCGGCGCCGGGCCGGTGCAAAGCTTCGTCAAGATCTTCATGCCGCTGACCAAGCCCGGCATCTTCGCCGCCTTGATCCTGGTCTTCATCATGACCCTCGGCTTCTTCGTGACGCCGATCATCCTGGGCGGCGGCAATACCGTGATGATCGCCGAATATATCACCGTGCAGATGCAACAGACCCTGCGCTGGGGGCTGGCTTCTGCCCTGGCGACGGCGCTGCTGGTGGTCGTCCTGCTGCTGATCGGCGCGCTGTCCCGCAGCATGGATATGCGCAAGATGCTGGGGGGCGGCTGATGATCGACTTTGGACGCAGTTCCTCGATCTCCGTCGCCAAGCTGCTGGGCTGGGCTGGCGCACTGTTCCTGCTGCTGCCCAGCTTCGTCATCATCCCGGTTTCCTTCACCACGCATCATTATCTCTCGCTGCCGGATGAAGGCCTGTCGCTGCGGCACTACCAGAATCTCTTCAGCAACCCGCTCTGGCTCGGTGCCATCGGGCAAAGCCTGCTGATCGCCGTTCTCGCGGCGATCCTGGCGGTCATCACCGGGACATTGGGCGCGATCGGCCTGTGGCGCATCGCCAGCCGCTTCGGCGATTCCCTGCGCAACCTGATGCTGATGCCGTTGATCGTGCCGCCGATCGTCTCCGCCCTCGCCTTCTACAAGGCCTGGGTGGTTTTCGGGCTGCTCGATTCTTACGTGGGCGTCATCATCGCCCATGCGGTGCTGGCGATACCCTATGTCATCATCACCGTGACGACATCGCTCAGCAATTTCGACGGACGGCTGGAACAGGCGGCGCGCAATCTCGGCGCCAATGCCTGGGAAGCGATGTGGCTGATCATCGTGCCGGTGATCCGGCCCGGTATTCTCTCCGGCGCGGTGCTCGCCTTTCTCGCCTCCTGGGACGAGATCGTCGTCACGCTCTTCATCAGCAGCCAGAAGATCATGACCTTGCCCAAGGCGATCTGGAACGGCATCCGCGACAACATCGATCCGACCGTGGCCGCCGTCGGCACCCTGGTCATCGTCATCACGCTGGCCGCCACCTGCATCCGGCTCTATCGCCAGAGCCGTGCCGCAGCCTGACAAGCTCAGGCCGGAATGCGGGTCAGGTGATTGTCCCAGTGCCAGCGGGCATTCTTGGCGAGCGCCCGAGCTTTCGGCTGCATCGGCCGGCCACCGGCATCCAAGGTCGCAATCTCGACGATATCGCCCTTCCCGCCCGTCACCACGAAGCCGCCGGCTTTGCCATTGCCAGCAACGCCGCAGCCATCAGCGACGGTGACCTGGCCCAGCCACGCCTCGCGGCGCAGATCCCAGAACATGGCGACATTGCCCTTGGGCGAGGTGGCGCAGGCGACCCAGCCGCTGGCATCGACCGCAACACTGCCGACATAGCCACGCAGGGTCATGGCAAGATCGCGGGGAATATCGAGGAAGCGGATATTCCCGGCCGGGCCGAGCAGACAGACGAGGGGCCGGAGATCGCTTTGTGCGTCCTGGTCCTGCATGCCGCAGACGACATCACCTTTGGCGGTCAGTGCCATATGCCGCATCGACAGCGAGGCGAGATCTTCCGGCAACCGGCCCGCAGCAATCGGCTTGCCGTCGCGCAGGTCCAGGATGACGAGGCTGGAATCGACCTCGCCCACGGCATGGCGCTGCAGGATGCCGCCATTGGCAACGATCAGGCGATTGTTCTTCTCATCGAGAATCAGTTCATGCGGCTCGATGCCATGGCTGGGCCAGCCCTGCAGCCAGGCGCCCGTCGCCGCATCGTAGAAACCAAGCCGTCCGACGGAGGTTTCGACATGTTCTTCGGTGGCGATGATCTGCGCACCCTTACCGGGAAAGACGGCATGACCGTTGAACTCATGATCGTCGGCAATGCTCAGGTCATAGAGCTTCCGGCCATCGCTGAGATCGATCATGCAGCTATAACGCCCGGGCTGACGGCCGACCGCGAGGAAACGCGCGCCATCAGGATGCAAGGCGATTTCATGAGCCCGCATCTGCAAGGCGGACTCCAGCACCGCATCGCCAGCGCCGTCGATCGCCGCCGCCGCGAAGGCGAGCTTGCCGCCTTTATCAGCGACACCGCAGGCGCTGAGGAAACGGGGCGCATCATCCGCCGCCTTCGCCTTCTTCCGACCGAAGGCCGTACCGATGCCGGCCATCAAGGCCTGGACGCTGCCTGACAGAAAGTGACGACGATTCATCGCTTTTCTCCGTCCCGGATATGGTTACGAGCCGTCTCCGTCGAGATCGTTGAAGCCGAGCGTGATGCCGATGGCGCCCGGCATCTCCTGGGTCAGGATATCCCGCACCAGGTTGAGCTTCACATAGAACATCTCCACCTTCCGGCGGCCACCCTTGTCATCGACGACCGCGTCCGGCAGCGGCTGCTTGATATCCGCGAGCGCTATGTCGCATTCGTCGAATGCCGCCGACAGGCGCGGTTCGATATCCGTCGCGCCGAGGAAGCTGGCGAAAGAGCCGGCGTCTTTGCCGGTCACGGCATGGCGCACGGCCTTCAAATTCAGCGCGATATTCTGCAAGGACCGGCCGGCGCGCCGCTGTTCCGCCATTTTCGGCTTGGCAAGATCGATGCTCTTGCCCAAGGGCAGGCCGATCTTCTGGTCGCCGACGATCTGCATGGTGGTCAGCAAACCGGCATAGATCTGCCCGGTCGCCTCCATCGGTGTCGCCGCCAATCCCGCCTGATCGCCCTTCGCCAGTTTCGGTTCCAGCGCCTGCCAATCGGCCAGCGCCTCATGCGCGATCCGATGCAGGTTGTCGGCAATCGCCGCCACCAGCGCCAGGCGATAGGTGGCGGCCGGCGATCCGTCGGTAAAACGTTGCAGCGGGTTGTCGCCGTCATGGATCAGACGTTCCAGCGCACCCAGCCCCTGTACCGCCACGCTGGCCCGGGCGAAGACATCCGGCGCCAGCTTGGCGGTATCGGCCGCACCGACCAGGCCGGCAAGCTGCTTGTCGGTGATACTGCGGCGCTCCGGCCAATATTCGACGCGGTCCATCCGCTGCTCCTGCGACAGTGGCCCGAAGCGCAGCAATTGCGCCCTCATCCAGGCATCCGAGACATCGCCAAAGGCCTTATGCAAGCCATCAAGGCTTGCCCCGTCCGGCTTTGCCTTGAAGGTAGTCGCGGCTTTGACCTGCGCCTCGGTGGCAGCCGCAAAAGCCTTGAGGCTCGGCATCGCGATATCCGTCGCGAAAGCCGCATTGAAGGCCGCATATTTATCGGCAGCACGTGCGCCATGGGGCAGCAATTGCCACAACGCCGTTGCGATCACACTCAACAGGGAATGGCGTCGGGTCAGTTTCATGCTCTTGTCCTCATCGGCATTATGCTTTCTGAAATCATAGAGATCGCAGAAAAGCGATCAAACTTGTACGTTCATCGGGCGACATGGCGACCACGCGTTGCTGCGCCGCCGCCGCTTCGCCGCCATGCCATAGCACGGCTTCGAGAATGCTCCGTGCCCGGCCGTCATGCAGCAAAGCAGCCGGCGCATCCCCGGCAACCGCATGGCCCAGACGCCAGAGCGGCTGTGTGCGCCATTCACTGCCGCTTGCCATGCCTTCAGCCACGCCATCGGCAAGGCCGGGCCCCATGTCATGCAGCAGCAGATCGGTATAGGGGGTGATGCGCCGCGCCGGCAATCCGGCGGTCGCCGGCAGATCGTAGCTCGGCCGATGACAGCTATGGCAGCCGGCCGCCATGAACAGCTTCTCGCCGGCGACAATCCTGTCGATGTCGCGTTGGCGCTGCGGCGGCAGCATGGCGAAGGAAACGAAGCTGTCGATCAGATGGCGCATCGGCTCGGCGATCTCGACATTGCCGAATTGCGGCGAATTGCCGTTGGGCGCGGCCAGGCAATCCTTCTGGCTGGTCGAGCAATCACCCGCCGGCCTTGGATAGACCGTCGTCGACATGCCGATATCGACATTGAAGGCATGCGCATCCTGCTGCGCCAGCGTCGGCTGCACGGCTTTCCAGCCGAAACGGCCGATCCGGTTCTCGCCGCTGATGGCATCCGGCACCCAATTGACCCGCCCGGCAATGCCATCGGCTTTCGCGCGCTTCGCCTGGGCGAGTATCTCGGCATCGGGAATGCGATCGAGCAGGCCGAGCCCATGAATGGCCGGCGCCAGGCGGAAGCCGGCATGGCTGTCGGCCGCCAGGTCACCGAAAGCCAGTTGCGACAACTGCATTTCCGGCCGTTGTAACTGCACCTTTTCGCCACCGGCCAATGCAATCACCGGTCCATCGATCATGGTAAGGCTAAGGCGCGCCTCCGGCTGCTGGCCGGGCAGCGCCTGCGTCTGGACCTGTTCGCCATAGACCGGATCGGGTTGTGCCGCCTCTCCCGCCTTACCCGCCTGCCCCAGATGCACGGTGAGGCCCGGCACAGGGTCGCCATGTTTGTCGAGCAGCGCATTCGGCCGTGCGCCGCCGGGATGGCAGACATTGCAGGAGCGCGCGTTATAGAGCGGCCCCAGCCCATCGACAGCCTGGGTCGAAGATGGCGCGGCAACCCAATTGCGCTTGAACAGGCCGAAGCCGAGATCGAAATCCATCCGCTTGCCATCCGGCATTTGCGCATCCGGCTGCACGGCGCGGCGCAGGGATTGCTCCTGGCGTTGCGCGACCTGTTCCTCGGCACCCGCCGGCGTCACAAAGGTACCGGCAAGACAGGTTCCGAGAAGGAAAGCGACGAAACGGCGCATCTCAAGCCACCCGGAAGAAACCCATCATGCCGGTCTCCTGGTGCTCGATGATATGGCAATGCACCATCCAGTCGCCGGGATTGTCGGCGACGAAAGCAATGCGCAGCCGCTCCTTGGGATAGACCAAGGTCGTATCGGCGAAATGCGGCACGATGGTGTTGCGATCGGACTCCAGCACTTTGAACGTATGACCGTGCAGATGAATGGGATGGACGCGCGGCGTCACATTGGCGACTTCGAAAACATAGCTGCGCCCCTTGGCCAGCTTGTAGAGCGGCGGCGGCAGGACCTCATGCCCCTGGGCCGGCCAAGCCTGGCCGTTGATCGCCCAGAACGTATGCGGCGTCAGGCAGAGCGCATCGGCGATCCGCAGGACCTCGCCATCCGGCAGCTTGAGCTCCGCCGAGGTCGCCGATTGCGAGGAGGCCGCGCTGAGCCGCATCGGCAACTGCCCGGCGCCGTCGAGCTTGGGTTCCGGCAGATGCGCGGGCTTCAGCAGATCCGGCGCGAAAGCCGGCTTGTCCAGTTGCGTCTTGCCGGCCGTCAATTCTGTCAGCAGGACGGGCCGCGGTGAGAAGTAGTTGAACACCTGAACCGTCGCACCGGCTTGACGCGGCATCCGCAGCAGCAGATCCAGACGCATCGCCGGGCCGATCTTCCAGGTGTCGAGTTTCACCGGATCGGTCGCATTGCCATCCGTGGCGATCACCCAGGCTTCGGCACCCTCGACGCCGATCTCCAGGATGCGCGTCACATCGAGATTGAGTACGCGCAGCCGGACATCGCCATTGGCCGGCGCGTCCTGGCGGAACGGCAAAGGCTGCCCGTTCATGGTGGCGTACTGGCCGAAGGTGCCGGCGGTCGCGGCTCCCTTCTCCGTCATCAGGTCATCGAAACTGCCATCGGGCTTCAGGCGCCAGTCGCGATAGGCGCAGATCACATCGGCATCTTTGGGCCGCGTCTCGTCACCCTCGATGATCAGCGCGCCGACCAGACCGCGGCCATATTGCTCCACCGTGTTGCAATGAGGGTGAAAGAAGAAGGTGCCGGTATCGGGCGGCTGAAAGGCATAGGTGAAGCTGTCGCCCGGCTGTACCGGCGGCTGCGTCATATAGGGAACGCCGTCCATCGCATTGGGCAGGCGGATGCCATGCCAGTGAACCGAGGTATGTTCACTGAGTTGATTGACCAGCTTGGCGCGCAGCCACTGTCCCTGCTTCAGCCGGATCACCGTCATCTCCGGCTTGTCGCCATAACCGGCGATCTGGCTCAACCCTGCCGGCGCCGGCAGCATCTGACGCGTACGGAATTTCGGCGTCAGCGTGACATCGACGATGGAGGCATCGGCCGGCGGTTGCGGTGCGGTGGGATAGACGAACGGCATCGCCGCATCGGCCGGCTCGCTGAGGCCGTTTCTCAGGATAAAGGGCGCCGCCATGCCGGTGACGGCCAGGCCGGCCAGCCCCGCCAGCACATCTCGACGCTGAATACGGCCATTTCCCATCCCGTTCCGGTTGTCCTGCGGCTTCGTCATGCGGTCAATCAATACCCTAAAGAAGCAATCATTAGAACGGCTGAGGGGCCGGGCCGAAGCAATTCGCCCCGACCCGGCCCCGATCAAACCGCTTCGTGCAGCGCCGAGGCGCTGTTTACTCGGCGCTGACCGCCGAGGGATTATCCAGGCTGTCCGAGCCTTCGACCTTGATCTTCAGGCCGAGCGCCGAGACGACACCTTCGACACCATGCGTCTGGGTGACCAGCGTATCGACCACATGCTGGACGATCTTGTTGCCTTCCGGATTGTCCGGACCGATCATCTGGTCATAGGCCATCTTGCCGCTGTCGCCCGTCTGCTTCATCGCCGTCATCGCAGCGGTCGTCGCCTTCATATCCGCCGTCAGGCGGGCATCAGCCTTCGCCGCCTTGGCCTTGGCGTATTCATGCAGGCTGGGACCCTTCATCACGCTGCCGTCGATGCGTGTATAGGTGCCGGTATAGACATTGACCATGCCCTGCTGGTCGTAGAAATGCGAATTGTAGGTATTGTCGCTGAAGCAATCGTGCTCCTCTTCCGGATCATGCAGCATCAGGCCGAGCTTCGTGCGTTCGCCGCCCAATTCGCCGTAGGAGAGGCTGCCGAGGCCGGTCAGGATGATCGCCAGGCCTTCCTTCTCATTGCCACCGAGCAGACGCTTGCGGGCGGTGCCATCCTTGCCCCAGAGATCACGCATCGCCGTCAGGTCATCGACCAGCAGATCAGTCGCGGCCTTCAGATAGGCGGCACGGCGATCGCAATTGCCGTTGGTGCAGTTCTTCTGATCGTAATCGGTCGCCGGGCGATTGCCCGCACCCGGACCGGTGCCATTCAGATCCTGGCCCCAGAGCAGGAATTCGATGGCGTGGTAGCCGATCGCCACATTGGATTCGACGCCGCCGGCTTCCTGCAGCGACTGGATCAGCTTCTTGTCGATGACGCTGGCATCGACCTTGTCCTTGCCGATCTGGATTTCTTTATTGGCGATGACATTGGCGCGGTAGAGCGGATTCGAATCCGAGCTGTCGCCATAATTGTCGGCCACGTAATCGATCAGTCCCTCATCGAGCGGCCAGGCATTGACTGTGCCTTCCAGCTCATCGACTTCCGGATTGCCGAAACGATAGGCTTCGGTCTGCTGGTAGGACGGGCGCGACGCTTTCCAGGCATCGCGGGCAGCCGCCAGGGTCTTGTCGTTCGGGTCGGCGATCAGGGCATCGACCGCCTTGTCGAGGGCTTGCGCCGTGGTGATGCTGTCTTCATACATGGCGTAAGCGAGATCGGCGTAATGCGTCAGCACCGCCTTGGCCTTGGGTGCTGCGGCCTCTGCCGGAGTCACCAAGGCCGGCGCCATGATGGCCGTGCTTGCCAGCAGCAACGCGGCCGCACCGAATAAACTGTTCTTCAAGATCATTTCCCCATTCTCCGAAGGCTGTACATGAACGGATATCCCCCACCGCGCGCCGCTGGTCGATCCCTCGCGACCGGATCATTCGCGAGTCCGCCTGGCGGCCGGTCCAAGCCGATGATTAACCCACCCGGCTAGACATTGCAACTCATTCGCATTATCATGATTGCGAACTGCGGGTTCACGCAGAAATCCAGCCTCATCGCCAGCGGCAAAAACCCCCGCCCGCTGGATGGTTTTCTTTATTTCCCGCGCAATTTGCAGTAGAGTCCGTGCCCTTGTTCCTGGAGGCGCGTGTCCCGGGGTCATTTCCGCCGTCAAATGCAACCAATTCGGAGTACCGGCCATGAAGGGCGACAAAAAAGTCATCGCGATCCTCAACAAGGTCCTCAAAAACGAACTGACGGCGATCAACCAGTATTTCCTGCATTATCGCATGCTGAAGCATTGGGGTTTCGGCAAGATGGCGAAGCATGAATATGAAGAATCCATCGATGAGATGAAGCATGCGGACAAGCTGATCGAGCGCATCCTGTTTCTGGAAGGCGTGCCGAATCTGCAGGATCTCGGCAAATTGCTGATCGGCGAAAATGTGAAGGAAATGTTGGAGTGCGACCTGAAGCTTGAAATGCAGGCCATGCCCGATCTCAAGAGCGGCATCGCCTATTGCGAACAGGTGCAGGACTACATCTCCCGCGAATTGCTGGAAGATATCCTGGAGTCCGAGGAAGAGCATGTCGATTGGCTGGAGACCAACCTCGAACTGGTCGACAAGGTCGGCCTGCAGAATTACCTGCAGTCGCAGATGGATTCGCCGGAATCGTAAATTGATCGGAGTCAAAATTACGGCTTGATTTGCTGTAATAACGGCTCGAGTTTCCTGGAAATACGGAGTCGACGAGAAAATTTCGCCATTCATGGCCAAATCCACGATCCAACAAACGAGAAATCAGGGATACGAGCCTCGGAAATTAGGTGCCGAGGTTCGTCGTCTTCGAGACGAAAAAGGCCTCAGCCAGGACGAGCTGGCAAAAAATGCCTCCGTTTCGAAACAGGGTTTGTCAAAATTGGAACGTGGCCAGGTTGTTCCATCGATCCCAATTCTTGAGCGCATTGCCGGTGTTCTTGGCGTCGATCTCGCCGATCTAATACGAACCGGCTACGATCGCGGCGCCATCGCGACATCGACCACAGCTGCAGAGCTCAACCATCTCGTCGGACAACTGACGGAAGCCCAAAGAGAGCTGGCTCCGGACTTGTTGAAAGCAGTTGCTCGACAGAAGAAGCTATGAAGTCCAAATAGTCATGTCGCAAATCGAGCTATTCGCTACACCGGAACTGGACGGTTCGGTTCTGACTTGAGTCGCAGGTTCGGTTCCTTGCAGGTCAACCATCAAGCGGCGTCCCAGACCCGATTAAGGATTTGGGCAGCGAGGGCAGCCTTGTCCTGCGGGAGAAAACGCCCGTAGATCCGTGACGCGCTGCACGATGAGATGGACGACTTCGCCTTCGCGCTGGACTGGTCCTTTAACAGCGATCATGCCGGCGGTGAGGACCACGCGGCGGAATTTCTCGAAGACCGTCGGCCAGAGGATGAGGTTCGCAGCCCCCGTCTCGTCTTCAATCGTGACGAAGAGGACGCCTTTCGCCGAGCCCGGCCGCTGACGAACGAGGACCAGGCCCGCCGTTTCCAGCCAGATTCCGTCCTTCGCGCCCATCGCCTTGACGCAGGTGACGATCCGTCGCTTAGCAAGATCTTGGCGCAGGAAGCTCACGGGATGCGCCCGCAGAGTGAGGCCCGCATGCCTGTAATCCTCGACCACCTCGCCCCCGGCCGTCATCGGCCGCAGCTCGACAGTTGGCTCTTGCACTTCGCGCACGACCTCGTCCTCGCGGGCCGTCGCTGCAGCGAAGAGCGGCAGCGTGTCATCCCGGAGCGCCTTGATGGCCCAGAGGGCCTGGCGTCGCTGCAGCTTCAGCGAGGGTTGAAAGCCATCCGCCTCCGCAATCCGCTCCAAAGCCGAGACGGGGCCTACGGCACGGAGACGGACATCGTCCACCGAGGTGAAAGCACGCTCGCCCCGGACGGCGAGGATCATAGCCGCATGATCGTTGGAGAGACCGCGGACATAGCGAAGCCCCAGCCGCACGGCAAAGCGACGTTCTGGGGTTGTCGGCTCCAGCGCGCAATCCCAACGGGATTCATTGATGCAGATCGGCCGAACCTCGACACCATGCTCGCGGGCGTCGCGAACGATCTGTGCGGGCGCGTAGAAGCCCATTGGCTGAGCATTGAGGAGGGGGGCGCAGAAGACATCGGGGTGATGGCATTTGAGCCAGGACGAGGCATAGGCGATCAAGGCAAAAGACGCGGCATGGCTTTCGGGGAAACCGTAGGAGCCGAAGCCATTCAGCTGCTTGAAGGTCTGTTCGGCAAAGTCCGGGCTATAGCCATTGGCGACCATGCCGGTGAAGCCGGCGCATTCGATCGCGACCCGCATCGCCTGCTCCTGGAAAAGCGGGACACTGAGCGTCTTACCGAGCACCTTCTCAAGCTCTGGCTTTGGATAGACGATCGGCTCCTTCCCCTCCCGCCGCCGGAGATAAGGATGGACCATGTCACCCTGAATGGGCCCGGGCCGAACGATGGCGACCTGGATGACGAGATCATAGAAGGTCCGGGGCTTGATCCGTGGCAGCATCGACATCTGCGCCCGGCTCTCGATCTGGAAGGTCCCCAACGTGTCGGCCTTGCGGATCATCGCATAGGTCCGGGGGTCCTCGGCCGGGATGGTGGCGAGATCGAGCTTGATGCCCTTATGGGCTTCCAGCAGGTCGAAGCCCCGTTTCATGCAAGAGAGCATGCCAAGCCCCAATACATCCATCTTCATGAACCTGAGGACATCAATATCGTCCTTGTCGCATTCGATGACCTGGCGGTCCTCCATGGCGGCGGGCTCGATCGGTACCAGCTCGTCCAGCCGGTCCTAGGTCAGGACGAAGCCACCGGGATGCTGGGAGAGATGCCGGGGCGCCCATTAGCTGCTTCGCCAGGTCAAGACACAGGCGCAGCCGCCGGTCCTTAAGGTTGAGGTTGAGACCGACAACATGTTTTGCTTCGACACCGTCATCGGCAAAGGCCCAGACCTGGGAGGACAGCATCTTGATGAGGTCTTCGGTCAGGCCCAGCGCCTTGCCGGCATCCCGCAAGGCGCCCTTGGCGCGGTAGCGGCTGACGACAGAGCACAGGGCGGCTCGGTCCCGGCCATAGGTCTCATAGATCCACTGGATCACCTTCTCCCGCCGCTCATGTCCTGGCTCCTGGCGTAGCGCACGACGGCATTCACCGTCAGGAAATAGGGCGCATATTGCAGCCGCTCGATGAGATCGAGCTCATGCTGCAGGATCTTTCGGATCCTACTCGGCACGCCCTCCGGATAGCGCTCGGCAGCGCCTTCCCAGGTGAGCTTCTCCAGCGCCTGCTGCGCCGTCAGCCCCGGCATGGTCCGCTCTTCGGGGTACTGATCAGGTAACTCCGCCGAATGTGTCCGGCACGTCAATGGGACCACATCCTCCTCCGTAAACACCTGCTCCTGTGACAAAGGTGAAGTTGCGAAAAGTGACGAATTGCGACAGGATAAAGCGCCATGCGTGGTTTGGCGAAGAAACCGGGAAAAACCGGTTGCCTCGAAAACCGGGGTCTGGCCTTTCGACGTCTTACGGCTTTTCTTCCGGGCTTGGTGGATACATGGGGCGCAAGAGGTTCCGGGGTTTTCAGGCCTGTCTCGCGTTGCTTCTTCTAGCGGCATGTTCGTCGCCACCGGAGCGAACGCTCTCCCTGCATGCGCCGCAATATGCGACCCTCCCCAATGGCTACGAGCCGCTCAATCCAAGCCAGCCGTCGAGCATGTACGCCGCGATGACGGTGGTCCCTGGGGACAATATTATACGCTACCTTGAGCGCAAGCGCGGTCATGCGTTGAACCTTCTGTCCCTCTCCGGGGGCGGCCAGAACGGTGCCTTCGGCGCCGGCTTCCTCATTGGCTGGCGCGAGAGCGGAAAGCGGCCGCAATTCGATGTCGTCGGCGGGGTCAGCACCGGTGCCTTGCTGGCCACCCACGCCTTTCTCGGCACGCCTGCCGATGATGCGACGCTGGAAGAGATGTACACGAAGGTAACCAGCGCCGACATCTACCAGGATAGAGGCATCTTCAGCCTGTTATCCGCTGACTCGCTTAAGGACACCGCCCCTTTGCGGGCTATGATTGCCAAGTATGTGACAGCCGACACCTTGAAGCGCGTGGCTGCGGCCTATGATCAGAACCGAATGCTGTTCGTTGGCACCACCAACATTGATTATGGCCAGACCTGGGTCTGGAATATGACGATGATTGCGAAGGCGGGGAAGCTGCAGCTCTATCGCGATGTCTTGCTGGCTTCTGCGTCGTTCCCGATCGTCTTTCCGCCGGTGGAAATAGATGGGCATCTATTCGTCGATGGGGCCGCCCGTTCGAATCTGGTCATTCCGGGGATGGGCGGAACGCGGAGACCCAATCCTCCCCTATACGGCCCGGGCAGTCTCTACCTGATCAATAACGGCAAGGTCACGGAGCCGCCTGAGGCCTTGATCCGGGCCCTTGGCAAGATCGCGGCGACAACGATCAGCGTGATGATGGAACAATCCATGCAGACGGCGCTGGCGAGGTCTTATATCGGGACGAGGCTGCTGGGCTACTCCTTCAATACGGTTGAGATTCCGGACAACGTGAATGTCGGCAATGACCCACTCGCCTTCGACCCAACCCAGATGCGCGCAGCTTTCGACGCGGGCCGCACCCTCGGGGCACGGGGGAACCCATGGAGCCGTACGCCAACCAACTTAGGCGATATTCCCACATGGTTTTTCAAGGAAATGATGGTGCCCGGGCCTGCAGGCAGCCTCCGATAGATTGAACTGCTGCGCGTGGGACGTTTTAAGGAAATCCCGAGCGATTTCGACGTATCAAAGCAGAGAAATCTGCCGACTCGTCGGCCGCGCGAGCCGCCTCATTAATATCGGCCTGGGCTTTCAACTGATCGAAGGGCAGATTACCCGCCAGGCGGCCATGCTGATAGGCGTATTCTTCGGATTCGCCATTGAGCAGCAGGCGCCAGTCCCAGGGTGGCAAAGTCCCGGAAGCCGCTCCGGTATGGATGCGGATATTGCTTGTGCAATTGGACGTGACAGCGTTGTAGAACTGTGGCTGGTCACGCAAGGCGTTGAGGCTGCGCAGGTAATCGAGGAAGATCGCCCGCGTTGCCTCGGAAGAGACGGCGGTACGATAGAGATAGACCTCTTCGCCGCTGCGATAATTGGTGCGCAAGCGAATGACGTCGCGTTCATCCGCGACGATATAGATCAGCTCATACTGGCGAAAGAAGCCACGGAAGGCGGAATAGCTGTCGCCGATCACCTTACGCGTCTCGATCGAGAAGGCGACGTGCTGGTTGTCGCCAAACTGAAAGCTGATGATCGGATGGGCAATCCAAGGTGAGCCCCAGAAGGTGAGGAAGAGATCGGCAGCCTTGATCTGCGTCATATCATAGGTTCTTACTTCCCAATTGGGCGTGTAATCAGTTTCCGTACGGTAGCCGAAGTTCCGCACATTATGGATCGTCACTTGGTTGCCATTGATCTCGACCCAGGCGGTGCGATCGACATCCGACTGCCAGGGCCGATCGTTGCTTGGCCTGAGTGTCAGCCACCAGACGAGGACGGCGGCAAAGCTCAAAAGACAGAGCGACAGCCGACGGCGTCGCGTTCGGCCCCAAACCAGACTGACGGCAATCACCGCCGCAAACAGGATCGTGCAGGCCAGTTGCCAGCCTGGGGGCAGGTCGATATAGAGGGCGCAGCCAGCCCAGCCGACCAAGCCGAGAACAACTAGCCAGGTAAGGGCGATGGCGGCCCAGACGAACCTCATGGCGATGCGCCGTAAGCGTCCTTCGAATCTCATGTCTCGACATGCGACTGGTAATGCCAAGGCAGCAATTCGTCGATGCGGTTGATCTTATGTTCGGCGATACGGCCGAGCACATTGGTCAGCCAAGCCTGCGGGTCGATCTTGTTGAGCTTGGCTGTCTCAATGAGCGTATAGGCCACCGCCGCGGCCTGGCCGCCGGTTTTCGACCCTGCGAACAACCAATTCTTCCTTCCGACCGCTATGCCGCGCATACCCGCTCCGCAGCGTTGCTGTCAATGGCGAGGCGCCCATCCTCCAGATAGATTCGCAGGCGACATAGCCGCGTGAAGCCATAGTGGATAGCATCGGCCACAGCTTTCTTGCCGGAGACCCGGGTAAGCTGCCCGTGAAGCCAGGCCTCCAGGTTATCGAGCTTCGGTGCGGCATGTTGTTGCCTGATCCGCTGCCGCTGTTCCGGTGGTTTTCGCCTTATCGCTTGTTCGACCTGATAAAGCTCGGCGATGCGCATCAAGGCCTCCTTGGAGATGGCGGAGCCTGGCGCCACATGTATCTCAAAAAACTTGCGCCGGACGTGCGCCAGGCAGGCGACCTCCTTGATCTGGCCACCTCGGTAGAGGACCCCGGCCAGCTCCATCGATGTTGGACGAGATCACCTTCGTTGCGGACTCCGGCCGTTCGCATGATTGGCGCGACGTCGGTGATCTTGATATCATCCCGAGCTTCGATGTTCGGACGTCCCTCACCGAATTGTATTTTAAATTCTAGATCTGCAAAACTTTCAATGATTGCGTCAAGGGAAAGCTTCAATCGATCGTCATTGCACATCAGTCCTCCGTCTGAGTGACCTTATGTCCACGCTGAGTTTAACTCGTTGTTCGCGCACCCTTCAGTCTGAATCGACAATCCCTTTGGGCGGATTCGAGCCCGGCGCCCATCAGCTCTTGCAGCGCGCGCCACATCCGATGCCACTCACTCATCCAGCGCAAATAGCTCGAAATTGATATAGGCGGGTTCAATAGTGATAAGCCGAGTTCCTTAGCTTCGCTTTCCGGCGTGCCCAATCTTTGCATTCTGCCTTGCAACATCTACGGCAGGCTTCTCACATTCAAATACCACCGTTCGCCCCTGTGTCCGAAGATTACCCAGTGGAGACGCGCAATCGTTTTTCACCGAAGCCAAAATCTGTTGCGCGATGGCCGCTTGCATACCGATCACGGTGTTTGTGCTCATATTCTGTTTTATATACCATGACTGCAAAAACTGACCTGTGTTTGCGTCGAGCAAAAAGACCGCGACGCGCATATCATGTTCTTCAACATGGACTGAGCCGCGCAGAACATAGTTCGGTCTTCGCTGTGATTGAGCGGGCGCGTAGCTCTCGCTGGGCTCAAGGCCGAATATTGCCACTCCTGGCAGTTGAGTGAGCGCTGTCGCAACGTCATAAGTGAGGCTACGGGCGATGAACGAGTATTTCGGATCTCCGCTATTGTCTTCAAATGAAGCGATGGCCAGTGACGGTGTGTCTTGTGAGGCGCCGCTGCGGGAGCCAACACCATACTTTAGACCGCTATAGCCGATGATAACGCAAACCATCACTGCGAGCGCACATAAGCCCAACGAAAATCCGGATATACCGCCCAGTCGTGGTGAACTAGGTGTTGGACTTACGCAGGTCTGAGGCGGCGGCGGCGTTTCTGGGATGGCACCTTCTTTATAGCCGAAAGTGGCTGCATAGGATCCCTTAGGAATAGCGATCCTGATACAGTCGGCCTGACCGTCGGTTAGATAGTAATGCTCTAGGGAGCGGCGAAGGCGACTTGCTTCTATCCGAACGATTGGATCCGTCATTGGGTCGAAATCTTCGGTGCGGTCAAAGGCGGCAAGAGCTATATTGTAGGCCTTAATACGGTCCGCTCGACCCTCGAGCGTTTCTTCAACCACATAGCTCAGAAAACGACGATTTCGTTCCGATGTTTGGAAAGTACCCTGCCGAAGCAAGGTGCCAAGATACTGCCGGATTTCTGCAGAAGACGGAGTCGGCGGTGCCGAAGAATCTTTTGTTTCCACGGCGCGATCTGGAAGCATATCCCCCTCCGATCAAAGCCTATAGTTCGCAGCTTACGCGGCCATCAGAGATCGCCGTAAGAGTGCCCACAATGTGTGATCGTGATGACCACTACACTGAGCGTCACCGGGCTTCCTTTTTTTCGAGTTCAGCTGCAACACAACTCGGTTCGGGGTGCCGTCATCCCTCGAGCCGCGCATCTCAGTAGTGCGGAAATAATTGGGGGTGGTTCCGACGGCTGATTTCCTTCGCCCCCACTACACATTAAGAACTAGCTTATCATGCCATCGAGCCAGCCGGAAGGAGACAATATATATATTTCATATAGGTTTCCGAGATGGCATTCCTCCGGCCGCCACACGTCAGTTAGCATTGCTCGAAAGCTTGGCACTAGGGTGTGCATTTGTGAAACCTGGCGCGTCAAGACGTGATGCCGAGCCTCCCAGTGTCATTACCAACCCAAGAACATTCCAACGCGGCCTGGCTTACCCCCGGGATAATCAAGGACCTGCGCCGTCATCTTGAAGCCGAGTGGCTTCAATTCTTTTAGGAAGTAGTCATGGGCCCGCTTGGCGAAGCCTTCCAGGGATAGTTGCCAATCGGATTCCAGGTTGTTGATGCAGCGCCCGTTGTCATTGCAGTACGTCGCCGGAAATTCGATCACTAGGACTTGCCGAAAACCTTGTTCGGCGGCGCGTCGAACAGCCGCATTGATCCGCGTCTTTGCTTCAGGGTGAATTTCTCGCGACATGAATATTTCGCGCAAAGACTGCTTTTCGTCCTCCTCGTGTTTGGCAAAATCCATCGCCTTCTTGGCCTTTGCCAACTCAGCTTCCTGATGAACCTTCGTCAGATCCTGTGGTCGCAGCAGATCGGTCATGATCATTCTCCCTGGGGCGATCAATGTTTGGCTATAACCTTATTCTTGTCCGACAAAAAATAGCCGGGTGGCAGCGTTCTCCATGGAACACCCCCGATCCCCAGCCGATAACCAAGATCATACTGGCGATTCATCTCGGCTTGGTTGAACTCCTCCTCCGTCGTTCGCACATACTCTGGCGGAAGCGAGATAAACCGAAACTCCACATCGTCATCAAGGGTAGACAAATACAATCGATTGAGGTCGTTGATTCCGGAGGTTTTGGACATCATGCCGATCGCCCGTGTGGAATGCTGCCAAGTCCTCTTTGAATCTGCTTTCGGGTCGGACTGGTGCCGCCAGTGCGGATAATGTAGAGCCGCTGCACGACCCTTCTTTTGAAGTCCGGATGCCAATTGCTGAGGATCGCTGTTCTGGCCAAACTTTCGCTATTACTAGCTCAATCATCAGCATCGATCTCCTCGGCGAAAAGTCAGCAGCTCACCTTCCAGCTCCTTTTCCAGCTCCCTGACGAGAACGCGGTACTCGTTTATCTTTCTTTCGTCCTGGGCAAGATTTCCCGCCGCCAGACGCTCCAAGGCTTGGACCGCTATGCCATAGTCCTCACAAGCGCTGCGAAAACCTTCGCTTTTCATAGCCAGACGCAGTACTTCTTCGGCCCAGTCGGGAAAAAGCTTGCAAACTCGACCGATATGTTTGGTCGCTTCTGACAAGACCTAAGCTCCTGATCCGTAGAAGTACATTTGCGGCGCTGGAAATCTTTCTCCGCACGGCGTGTAACAGCCAAACTATGGGCATTATGACGGAAGGGTCCTCCTAGGATGCCTTTGAAGACGCAGTCATAGAAGTACGTTACGGTTACAGTTCTCTCATTAATGACAAAATCGCCTAAGCCGCTCGTTCATTTAGACGACCGGAAGCTTAGCTGACGGTTGAGAAGACCGGAGCACCCGGACCCCAAGCGTTGCAAACAGAACGGTCACAATCGGATTCAATAGATTGAAAAAACAAAACAACGCGAATCCGGTCGTCGGTACCGCCAAGGCCGCGGCCATATAAGCACCACAACTGTTCCAGGGAATAAGCGGTGATGTCACCGTGGCGGAATCGCCGACGATGCGCGATAGCAGCACGGGCGCCAAGCCGCGTTTCAGAAATTCCTGCCGGAACAGGCGTCCAGGTATTGCGATGGCAATGTACTGGTCCGATGTTACAATGTTGGCCGCGACGCAGGTTCCTACGACGCAAGCCGCCAAAGTTCCGACGGTCTTGGCTGCATGAATGATCGGATCAACCAGACGATTAAGCAATCCGGCATGCTCAACTGTGGCACCGAATGCAAGTGCCGCTATGATGAGCCATACGGTGTTCATCATGCTCGACATGCCACCACGGGTGAGAATCACGTCGATGGTGGCATTGCCGCTGTTCGCGACATAGCCATTGGCAAGAGCCATCCAGAGACCTTTGATGGCAGCAAGTGGAGCAGCCAGATCAGGCGCATTTGCAAAGGCGATCACACGGGCAGGATAGAGAAGCAGAGCAAGCACACCTCCGGTCAATGCGCCAATAAAGATTGTAACAAAGGGTGGGAACCGGGCAATCGAAAGCCCCAGTACGATCAACAGCGGGATAAATGACCAGAGCGAGACGTGGAAGCTCGCTTCGATATCAGAAAGCATTTTCGACGCGTCGAAGTCGCGAGGTTCACCGAGCATGCCAAACAAAATGACGGCGATCAGCAGCGCCGGAATCGATGTAAATAAGGACTCACGAATATGCTCATATATGCCAGATCCAGCCGTTGCCGTCGCGAGGTTTGCCGTGTCGGATAACGGCGAGGCTTTATCTCCAAAATATGCACCCGAAATCACGGCGCCAGCGGTAATCTCCGGCGAGAGGTTCATGCTTGTCGCGACCGACATCAGGCCGATCCCGATCGTTCCTGCGACCGTCCACGAGCTGCCAATACTGACCCCGATCAGGGCGCATATTATGGCCGTGGTGGCATAAAAAAAGTGGGGACTAAGAATCTGCAGGCCATAATATGTCATGGCGACGATGGTCCCGCTGAGCGCCCATGTACCAATCAGAGCGCCAACAGCCAGAAGGATCATGATGGCCGTAAGGCCGCTTGCGATGCCATCTATCACAGCCTGACGGATTCCGTCCCAGGCCATGCCATTCTTGTATGCGATGGCGGCAGCGATGATGCCGCAGAATAATAACGCCACCTGGTTCGGCCCCGAGGAAGCTGCATCGCGAAAGAGGAGGTAGGAAAGCGAGAGAAAGCCTATCAGGGCGAATGCGGGGATCAGCGCATCCAGGAGTGAGGGTGTGCGTTTCGCATATGCGTCCCCAGGTTCAGTCAGATTCTCCGCCAAAGCGGGTCCTTTTCTGGTCAGCTCGCGCCGCCATTATCAGTGCCATGTCAGATCGCTGAACTCCGTACTGATCAGCGTTCCCTTCCTGCCACGGACGATGTCGGGTATGTCGGCTAAAGTGCCAATTGCTGCGGTGCGACTGGTCGCCATGGCAAACTGGCATGCCGCATCGACTTTCGGCCCCATGGAACCGGCAGGAAACTCATATTGTCCCAGGGCGGCCGGATTTGCTTTGTGGATGGCTTTTGCATCAGGCTTTCCCCAGCCGACAAAAACCGCACTGGCATCGGTCGCCATGATCAAAAGATCGGCCTGAAGGTCGCGCGCCAACAATTCCGAACAGAGGTCCTTGTCTATTACCGCCTCCACTCCGACCAGATGGCGGTCTTTTCCGGCCTCGTACATGGTGGGAATTCCGCCGCCGCCTGCACAGATCACGATTGTTTTGTGATCGAGCAGCCAGCGGATCGGGCGGATCTCAAAGATGCGCTTCGGGATCGGCGAGGGCACGACGCGCCGCCATTTGGCGCCGTCCTGTTTGAAGGTCCAGCCTTTCTCCGTACCGATGCGATCGGCTTCCAGCTTATCGTAAACGGGGCCGACGAACTTGGTGGGATTCTCGAAAGCTGGATCGGCGCCGTCAACTTCTACCATCGTCAGGAGCGTGGCGAATGGCACTTCGAACGGGAGCAGGTTGCCCAATTCCTGTTCGATCATATAGCCAATCATTCCTTCCGTTTCAGCGCCCAACACATCCAACGGATAAGCTTCGTCTGGCTTGTAAGCTGCACCTTGCAACGCCAGCAGACCAACCTGCGGGCCGTTACCATGGCTAATTACCAATTCATGCTCCTCGGCAATCGGCGCTAGGGCTTGGGCCGCTATGCGGACATTCGCTCGCTGTACTTCCGCCGTCATCGGCTCGCCGCGCTTGAGGAGCGCATTGCCACCAAGGGCCACCACGATGCGCATGGCTTATTCTCCCAAGGTTGCGACAAGCAGTGCTTTGATCGTATGCATGCGGTTCTCAGCCTGTTCGAAGGCGATGTTGGCCTCGGATTCGAACACGTCGTTCGTAACTTCAAGGCCATTGGACATCCCGTAATCATTTGCAATCTGTTTGCCCAGAGTAGTCTCCGTGTCGTGGAACGCCGGAAGGCAATGCATGAATTTGACCTGCGGATTACCGCTCGCGGACATCAGTTCAGCGTTGACCTGATATGGCGTCAGCAGCTTAATGCGTTCCTTCCATACCTCTTTGGGCTCACCCATCGACACCCAGACATCGGTGTGGACAAAGTCGACACTCTGCACGGCCGCCTTCGCGTCTTCCGTGATGGAAAGCTTTGCTCCGGACTTACTGGCGAGATCTTCCGCGATATTTCGGAATTCGTCAGCCGGCCATAGGGATTTCGGCCCGCAAATCCGAACATCCATGCCCATGAGGCAGCCAACGATCAGTAACGAGTGCCCCATATTGGATCGCGTATCGCCGATATAGGTATACTTGATCTCGCTGATGGGCTTGTCGCTATGTTCGCGCATAGTCATGACATCCGCCAACATCTGCGTGGGGTGATATTCATCGGTTAGCCCGTTATAGACCGGCACACCGGCATATTTCGCGAGCGTTTCGACACCGCCTTGAGCCGCACCGCGGTATTCAATGGCATCGAACATCCGCCCGAGCACACGTGCAGTATCCTTAAAGGACTCCTTGTGGCCGATCTGCGATCCGGCGGGATCCAGATAGGTGACATTAGCCCCCTGGTCATAGCAAGCTACCTCGAAGGCGCAACGGGTGCGCGTCGAGGTTTTTTCGAAGATCAGACAAATCTCTTTACCGCGCAGATGCTGCTGTTCGGTCTTGGCATACTTAGCGCGCTTAAGGTCACGGGCGAGATCAAGAAGATAGCGAAACTCCCGCGGTGTGTAGTCCTGGACCGTCAGAAGCGAGCGGTTACGTAAGTTGAAGCTCATGACATATCTCCTTCGAGGCTTTTCGCATTAGGAAACCGGATCGCGCCAGATCGGGCAGGTCATGCAGTGCCCGCCGCCTCTTCCACGACCGAGCTCAGCGCCGCGAATCGTGATGACTTCCACGCCGCTCTTTCTTAACAGAGTGTTTGTATAGGTATTGCGGTCGTAGGCAACGACCACACCTGGCTCCAGAGCGACGACATTGTTGCCATCGTCCCATTGCTCGCGCTCTGCCTCGTAGACATTCCCACCGGTGCCTACGGTTCGAAGTTCCTTAAGACCAAGTGCTTCACGCACCACCTCCAACATCGGCTTCGTTTCCGCGCGCACTTCGAAACGCCCGCTGTCGTCAGTGGGATAGACACTGTAGCAGTTGATCTCGTCGACGACTTCACGAAACACAGTCACCAGGTCCCGGTCACAGAAGCTGAAGACTGTATCAAGATGCATGGCGGCGCGGCTCTTGGGCATAAGGCAGCCGATCACCCGTGTGGCAGCACCATTTTTGAACAATTCCCGCGCGACCTGGCCGACTGCTTGGTACGTCGTCCGCTCCCCCATCCCGATGAGCACGATGCCATTGCCCACCGGCATGACATCACCGCCTTCCATCGTCGCATTGCCCGTAGGCTCATCGGAATCGCCCCACCAGATCTTGAATTTCCCGCTTTCGAAGAGGGGGTGGAACTTGTAGACGGCACGTTGGAGGAGAGTCTCCGGTTTGCGGGCAGGCCAGTACATGGGATTGACCGTCACGCCGCCATAGATCCAACAAGACGGGTCACGCTGGAATAATGTGTTTGGGACCGGCGGCACGATAAATTCCGCGTCGCCGAATGCTTCTCTCATCATGGTTTTTGATGCGGCTTCGGGAAGATCCGAGATGGCGATCCCACCGATCAGATGAATTGCAAGCTGCTCGGCGGGCATTTCGTCCAGCCAGGGACGCATCGATTCGACCGCGGCAATCCCCACCATGTTCGGTGTGATACGCCGGTCGAGGATGAATTTACGCGCTTCTCCATTCCCCATTGTTTCGGCGAGTAGGTCGTGTAGCTCGAGGACTTCTACGCCTCGTTCTTTCATTTTCAGGGTAAAGTCGTAGTGATCCTTCTCCGCCTCGTGCACCCAGATGACGTCATCAAACAATAGATCACGGCAGTTGCCTGGAGTGAGGCGCTGGTGAGCAAGAGAAGGCTTGCAGACCATCACGGTCCGCAGTTTCCCGACTTCCGAGTGAACGCCGAACTCGCGCATTTTTCGCCTCCACGATGAATGCAATGAACAATCTCGAGCAGAGAACTCCAGGCTCACAATGGGCTAATTCGGCCGATCCATATCAACCAGGCGGCTATTAACGCCAGCACGACGATTACAATGGCGAGAACAATTTCTCGTCCGGAGAAGACCTGTTGACCTGTCTCGCGTCGCGCCTTGGCATAAACAATGATGCCAGGTGCGAACAGGATGGCGCACATCAGCAGATATTCCAGACCAGCCGCATATACGAGCCACAAACCGTATATCGTCGCCAAGGTGCCTATCAGAACATCCCTTCCGCGCTTTTCACCGGCGCGATAGCTGTCGCCCGCCAAAGCGAGCTTTAGTGCGTACGCACCCGAGAGAACATAGGGCGGCAGGATGGCTACGGATGCGATAAAGTAGAAGAACTGGTAAGCGCTTTGTGAGAAGAAGCTGAGGACGAGAAACAGTTGGATGAGGCTATTTGTCGCCCACAGGGAATTAGCGGGCGAGCCGTTGTGGTTTTCTCGAGCAAACCATTTAGGAAATGTCCCATCCTTCCCACAACTATAGGGAATTTCAGCGCAGAGCAGGCTCCATGACAGAAATGCGCCACCCACCGAGACCATAAGGCCAATATTGATCAGCGCCGCGCCCCATGGGCCAACCAACGACGCGAACACACCGGCCATGGAGGAAACTTTTAGATCCGCAAGTTCGGACTGGGCCAATACGCCGGTCGAGAGCAGTGAAACGAGGACGTAAATTCCGAGAGCCCCAATAAAGCCGATGACCGTCGCGCGTCCGACATCGGCCCGTCGCGCGGCCCGTGCGGAATATACGCTCGCACCTTCAATGCCGATGAACACCCATAAGGTTACCAGCATGGTGCTTTTAACCTGGTCTATAATGCGCCCAAGCCCACCGGCACCTTCTGAATCGGTGGTTCCCCAAAAGTTGAAGGTGAATTTATCCCAGTTGAAGGCGATGATCGCCAGGAGGATGAAAAGGAATAGCGGCACAAGCTTTGCGACCGTCGCCACAACATTTACGAATGCAGCTTGCTTTATCCCCTTCAAGACGAGGGCGTGAACCAACCACAGGCAGAGCGAAGCGCCGACGATAGAGGCAAGATTATTGCCGTCGCCGAACACCGGAAAAAAATGAGACAGCGCAGAAAAGATCGCGACGGCATAGGCAACATTGCCGAGAAATGCACTTAGCCAATAACCCCACGCACTGTTGAACCCGACGAAAGGGCCGAATCCTGCCTTCGCATAGGCGTATGGACCTACATTCAGATCCGGCTTCCGATTTGCGAGATTCTGGTAAACGAACGCCAGCATCAGCATGCCGATGCCCGTAATGACCCAGCCGACCATGACTGCTCCGGGAGACGCGGCCCTGGACATGTCGGAGGGAAGATTAAAAACGCCACCGCCGATCATCGAGCCGACGACCAAGGCGATCAGTGGCATGAGGGTTAGCTTGTGACCGGCTTGTGCACCGGCATCGCTCGTTGTTGGCGTCGTAACGATATCGGCTGTGGTCATAGCTACCTCCTTAAGGCGTATCGCTTGCGACGGCCTCGTTCAGGTTCAGCAGAGCACACAAATCGGGCGATGGGAGGTCGTGTTACGGTAAGTTACGGTGCAGCGAGGCTCCCTAGCCGTGGATCCATCCTTGTGCCTCCATCCGAGGCTTGAGGAGTTCGACAATTGCCTCCGCCGTCTCTTCAGCGCCCTTTTGCACGTCAGTATTGATTTCGGAGACGACCCCTATACCGGTCTGAATTCCGAACGCGGCAGCGGGAGCAGAAAGCGCAGCGCTAATCGGTAAGGTCGCCGCCAATCCTGGCTTCTTAGAGCTCTCGGCGCTCACCTCGGCTTCGCCCACGACAGTTTTTTGGCCATTGGAAATATAGTAGGCTTGGACGAGTGCGCGGACTTCGGTGCCACCTGATCCGAACCCGATGATCATGCGCTTGAACGCGCTGCCTTCATCGATCGTAACGAACTGTCCTTCGATTGCATAAAGATTGGTTCCGGCAGGCGGCGCACCATGCCAGCGGGTGGCCGGTAGACCTAGGTCGCGCAGACGACGAGCGACGTCGTCGGCGACGATCGAGGCCACCTCACGTTCTAACCGTTCCTGTTCTGCGCTTTCTTTAGACGCGTCTTGAGCACCGTTCAATTGGCCTGCCGCGGCACTCTCTGGCGATACCTCCGATGGTGAAATAGCGAAGTCATACACCAGGATTTTGGAGGGAAAGGGGAGCCGCATGTTGGCACCATTCGATTTGGTAATATCGGCATCTGTTGATGCGCATCCTGCGAGGACCAGAGCCATCACTAAGGCGACCGGAATTCGAAACATCTCTTTTCTCCTTTTGCACGCTACGCCCGCTTTTTCTGCGGTTGGTGGCTTGGGCTTCCTAATCAGGGCAGGAACAGATAATTTTCCCAGCTTTTAATCCGGAGGATGATTTTGCGGATAATGGCAAGCACGTGAACGTGCTCGGTGTAGATCGCCGTCGTCGCCTGCGCGCCGCCCGGTAGCTTTAAGTCGGCGATATCGGGGCCGTAATCAAATACGACCGGTATTCGGCCCGGTGCGCTCGCAGCTGTGGCCGTGCGAAGCTGGCCGCCGGTTGTAAATTGACCTTCAGCGGTGGTCGCCAATAGATGGCTCACCCGCCCCTTGAATATCTTGCCGGGATAGGCTTTAAAGGCGATCTCAGCTTCAAGGCCAGGCTTCAAGTCGACGATCACGTTCTGGGGGAATGTCGCGACCAGCGTCGGTTGCTCGTCATGAACGAAGACCATCACCGGTGCTAACGGCAGCGTGGTCGTCATCTGGCCCGGTCGCAACGCCAACTGGGTGACATATCCATCCGCGGGCGCTCGGACGGTTGTTTCTTCGAGCCGCCAGCGAGCCAACCCTAATTCGGCGACGACCTGTTGGACATCGGGATTAACCCCGTCACTTTGCGATTCGAGCTCGAGCCTGGCCTCTTCTTCCTGCGCTTGCGCCTGCCGGAGCCGCTCGCGCGCGGATTGAAGGCTTGCGCCGCCACCCGTAATGGCCTCTTCGGCCTGAGCCAGCGTGGCTTTTGCCTCTCGCAATTGCGCTTCAAGCCGCTCGACTTGCTCGGCGACTTGCTCGAATTTCTGCCGCGAGATCGTACCTTTCTCGACGAGCTCCTTGTAACGGACGTAATCCTTACGGGCCAAAGATAGTTGCGACGAGACCTGCCCCATACCTGCTTCAGCCTGGTCCCGCTGCTGCTGAGCCTGTCGGTCATATTCCGATTCGGAGGCCAACACATCGGCTTGGGCTTGGCTTCTGGCGGCTTCGGCAGCCAGAAGCCGCTTTTCCAGTTGGCTCAGGTTCGTATTGGCTGCCGCCAGCTTCGCTTCCAGTCGGTTAACTTCATATTTGTAGGGAGCCGGGTCGATCTGGAACAGCACATCCCCCTCTCGAAGAGGGACATTCGCGATAACTGGTACGGCTATCACTTGACCGCTTACCTGAGGAACAACGGGCGTTGTAACCGTATACAATCGGCCATCGGAGGATGCTGGCTGGTACTTCAGAAGCAGCAGGCCCAGGATACCGATCATCGCGATCCCGATCATAATCGCGCTGCAGACCGTGTAAGCGTTCACTGGGATTAGGCGGAATTTCTTAAAGACCAGCCAGCAAATTAGACCATAAGTTCCAATGATCAGCTCGACCATCAGGCGATTTCTTTCTGGTGTGGTGTCAACGCTGCCCTCACCTGGGCGACCTCGGCCTCGAGCGTGCGGAGACGTCGATCAATCAGGCCCTTTTCATCTTCCTCAATCTTCACTGACAGAGGTTTTGGCTTCATCACGGCCCAAATGAAGACGATCGGCCAGATCGCGTGGAGCGTGAAAAGGCTAAGCCAGCAGGCGAGATGAATGGCCTCCACCTGTTCATGGTTGCGTTTTTTGGCGATCTGATAAGGGATGTCGTGGATATAAATAAATGTGTAAACGACAAGCGATATCCCGATGATCAGCATCGCCAGCGCAAAGTAGTTGAGGAACATAGTCGCCTCTTCCGTACCAGGAAGCCGCACCGGCCGTTGGGAATGTCGAAAGAATGCCGTGAACTGGAAGCTGTTGGAGGCACGTTACGGTAAGTGACCCGTTACGAAATAGACCGGAACCGGTTGTTAAGGCACTATGATCAATGTAGGCAGCATGTAAAACTGCCCAAGATGATGTCCGCGTATCTGTCAGCGGCTGCGAAAGCGCGTGCGGTATTTGACACGCCGGTGCAATCCAATGAACAGCGTCTACCAAAGCTTCGATAAGGGCCGTGGCAGTAATTATGATCAACGCGAGCGGCGCGGCCGCCGAGCGGCGAGCGGCGAAAACCGCTTGCGACCGCCCGAATTCCGCCATGGGGGCCACCTGCCCGTTTGTCGATGGCGGCGCTATCGGAACCACTCGCGCATTGACTCGGCGGCAAAGGGCGACCCGGCCAACTAATTGGACCGCCTTGTCGCATACCAGTCATCCTGCGGATTTGGCGTTTGAGCTTAGGAACGCAATAGGATCCGAAGAGCGCTGAACGGCGCGTCGCGCAAGTCGTCCGCCGATCTGTTCCGGCCGATCAAACTGGCATACCGACAGTATGGAATCTGAAGACGATTTCTTCAGGGTCAAAATTCAAAGGGTGGTGAAATGACACAGAAGTATCTTCAGAGATATTTGCTGCCCGCCATTATCTTGGCGACGTTGGCCGCTTTCTTTGGGTCGGCGTCACGGGCGATTGCCGAGAATGCGCCGGCCGAAACCGCGTCATAGCAACAGGCGCGAAGGATCCTGATGGGCATGTGCGACTACCTAGCGAGCCAGGACAAGTTCACCATGTCCATTCGTGCCGGATATGATGTTGTCCAGGAATCCGGCCAGAAAATCGAGTTTCGACAGGTGGCCAATGATCGGAATCAAAATAACGGCTTGATTTGCCGTAAAACGGCTCGAGTTTGCTGGAAATACGGAATCGACGAGAAACGCCCGCCATTCATGGCCAAATCCACCATCCAACAAACCAGGAATCAGGGATACGAACCTCGGAAATTGGGTGCCGAGGTTCGTCGCCTCCGAGACGAAAAACGCCTTAGCCAGGATCAACTGGCAAAAACGCATCCGTTTCGAAGCAAGGCTTATCAAAATTGAAACGCGGAGAAGTCGTTCCGTCGATCCCAATCCTCGAGCGCATTGCCGGTGTTCTTGGCGTCGATCTCGCAGATCTGATACGAACCGGCTACGATCGCGGCGCCATCGCGACATCGACCACAGCCACAGAACTGAACCATCTCGTCGGACAACTGACGGAGCCCCAAAAGGAGCTGGCTCTGGACTTGTTGAAAGCAGTTGCTCGACAGAAGAAGCTATGAATACCGGATGAGAGGTCCGATCTCCATCGCGATGGCACTTGGCATCAGTTCGACGACCAGACTTGCTGATTAAGCGACAAGAGCGGCGGAGAACAGCTCGAGGCGCCGCAGCGGAGCGATGCCGGGCCAACGGGATCGTGGGTACCGGGAGGTTTCACCTCACGGCAAGGGCACAATCGGGCTGCCAAGCATTCTCTGCTACTTCCGCTTATAGGGTTTTGATACGACCGCTCTCGCCTGCCAGTTGGCGAGGTATTGTCGCGCCAAGTCGGCGTCGTGGATGACCAACAGGTTTTCCGCATTCCTGTCCTGCGCCGCTTTGGTGAAATTAAAGCTGCCGGTGATCGCCGTGCCGCCGTCGATCACCATCACCTTGTTATGGGCGATGGCGACCTTGTAATTAATCGCACCGGTACGCCGGCGTTCTGCAGGTCCGTGGCGCCCGTATGTTTTGCGGTTGCCTGGCTCTTGTCGAGGATAACCTTGACGTCGACGCCACGGCGACGCGCGTCAGTCACAGCTTTGGCGATCGGCGCCAAGGTGAAGCTATAAGCCTATTTTCCATAAGGAATCGAAGTCGCCAGCCGAGATCATGGGGCAAGAGCTTTACGAGCAAGCCAGCGCTGCCATTCCAGAAAAGCTCATCCAGCGCTTCGGCTGGCAGGAGGACCTCACGGCGGACAATCATGCTCGCAAAGGCAGGCATATTTCCCATTGTTCCGATTGATCTGCTTCACCGTTTCCGGCGTATCCTTGTCAGACCAATAGACCGGCGAATAATTGAGGCAGAAGGAATCGGCCTTAGTCGGGGCGCCGGAAACGGTCGTGCACGCGGTCAGCCCAGGCCCAGTCAGCGGGATCAGCAGCCGTGCTATCCATCGCCACTTCCGCCCGCCTGGCGGTCTGCGCCCCATCGACGACATCTTGCAATCCTTTCTTCTCCGCAGCGTCAATACCCGCCTGACGCTGATTGGCATCGTGAACCTCGGTCGTGACCTTCCCGCCAAAGCCGAAGAAGGCGGCGACCGCTTCCCGGCCGATCAAATGCAGGCCTGGCCAGTCGGCAAGTCAGTGGGCGTTTGGGATTCGAAGCCGCGAAGCGGGGATATCTACTGAACCACCTCGGCAGGTTCCATAACGGCCACCGTGCATCCGACAACTGCCACGCCCTCCTCGCAATGCTCGCCGCTAAATTATTCAGTGGTTTCAGAACAGGATTGAAGCAGTTGACCGATGCCGTCGGCAGAGAACGGCATCGAATATGGGCCGAACGCAGCCCGTTCGAATTCAAAGACATCTTGAAGGCACACGGCTACCGGTGGAACGATGGCACTGACGGCAGGCCGAAGTCATGGTGGATGGAGGTCGCCGACGATAAGAGCGAGGCCGAGCTCGCATTCCTCCGTTCGGAGATCTACCAACGCCACGTCGAGATTAGAGTGCAGCGCTTGACCGCCTTTGACCGCTTCAAAGCCTGAGCTGACCGACGAGGGTTAGGGCGACTCCGGAGGCCAAATAGCCACAAAAATTGGACTTGAGTCGCAGGTTCGGTTCCTTGCACGTCAGCCATCAAGCGGCCTCCCAGATCCGATTCAGGATCTGAGCTGCAAGGACTACGATGACGTAAGAACGGCATGTCGGGTATTGGTCGTTCTTGCTTCGGTTCAGCGAAGACGAAGGCGACAGCGAGGCCGGCTGCGGCGGCGAACGCGCCCAGGACGTCCCGGCTGATGAAAACACGCGTCGGTTGAAGAAATGACCGCCATCATGACTTTCCTCGTGTCGCCAACGGCAAGCTACATCTCGGGGTCGATCATCTACGTAAGCGGCGGCTATCTCGCTTAACCATCGTTTCTTGCCAGAACGGAAGAAATCGGTACTCTCGCTTCTCATATCGGAGGATCAACCGAAAGGACTTGCCCATGGCGCGGCGAATGAAGATCGACTTTGTTTCTGACGTATCCTGCCCGTGGTGCATCATCGGTTTGCGCGGGCTCGAAGAGGCGTTGGCGCAGACCAGCGATCTCATCGACGCCAACATCACCTTCCAGCCGTTCGAACTCAACCCGGACATGCCGCAAGAGGGAGAGAATATAGTCGAGCATATCGCCCGGAAATATGGCTCGACACCGGAGCAGTCGGCGGCCAATCGTGAGATCATCCGGGCCCGGGCGGCTGCCGTCGGCTTCACCATGTCGACATCGACTGAGAGTCGGATCTACAACACCTTCGACGCGCATCGCTTGCTACATTGGGCGGAGATCGAAGGGCATCAGAGGGCGCTAAAATATGCGCTATTCGAAGCTTATTTTTCTCGCGGTGAGAGCCCCGCAGATCACGACGTGCTGATTGCCGCGGCCGAACAGGCGGGACTCGATGGGGCCGCAGCCCGTGAGGTGCTCACGAGCAACCGATACGCACAGGACGTGCGGGGCGCGGAGCAGCTCTGGCAGTCTCGCGGCATCAACGCGGTACCGGCGGTCGTCATCGATGGACGCTATCTGATTTCCGGCGGACAACCCCCCGAGGCGTTCGAGGAAGCGTTGCGCAAAATCGCTGCCGACGCGACTTGAACCAGGCGCTCACGGTAACAGGCAGGCGAGATAGTCCAGCGCTGAAGGTGGCAATACTCGACGATTATTCCGGCGTCGCGTTGGAATCCGCGGACTGGAACAAGCTTGACGGCCTCGCCGAGATCGAGGTATTCCGCGAACATCTGTCGGAGACGGAGGCTGTCACCGCGCTCCAATCATTTGATGCTTTGCACCGTGCGCGAACGCATGGCTGCCGCGACGTTTGTTCGAGCAGTTGCCCAACCTGATCCCAATCGGTCGACGCCTGGGCAGCATCGTCGGCAGATATCAGCCCAGATACGGGCACAATCTCCCGAAACAAATGCCGATTCTGTCGTAACCAGCCGGTCTCTTTGCGGCTCAAGGCGAGAGAAAGGCTGAGCATGTCAACTTCCCAAGCGGTGAAAAATCCGCGACGTTGCTCGCGCCACGTCAGATACCAATCCCAGACCGCTGGAAAGACCAGAAGGCCGAAACTGAGTTGCCGCAACAGCACGCCATGGCCACGAACAGCGCCCTTGGGCGCAGCAGCCAACGCGCCAAACAATAGCCCCGGATGCTCGATCTTTTGAGCGGTGGTTTCCTCTCCCCAGACACCATGCCTTTGATAGCCAGCCGCCGTCAGCGTTGCTGTCTTGAACTGGAGAGGTTTGCGATTTCAGGCTGTAGCCGATCTGGCGCATCGACCGTTGAATACAAAAAGTCTGGGTCTGTTTGACCGCGTTCAGAATCGTCATAGGTAGCTTCCGCTCTTTGCAGCCTCCTTCTTCAAACCTGAAAAAAGGCCAGGAAAGCGGATCCCATACTTGGTTTTTAGAGCGGCTGCCTGGTAGCGCTGGTAGTCGGTCGAGCCTGAAACAATGGCACGACGCACCCAGTCAAGGTTCGCGTTCAGACAAAGGTCGGTCGTTAAAGTCGTCGGGTAAGCGCCACTTCGCGTCCCTCATAGCCGCTCCAATAAATCCCAAGTATTGGACGAGGACTCAACCACGTTCCGCATGTTTCCGTACTCCGAAGGATGGGAACCATGAATCTTTCGAAAGGCACGGAAGAAGCTGCTGCGACTTGTATAGCCTACGCCATGGACGATCTTGTCGAGCGATAGACCGCTATTCGTCAGGAGGACCACGGCCTGACGCATTCTCAGGTCACGAAGTGTCACGAACGTGGGAAAGCCCATGTGCATGACAGCCCGCACATCAATCTTAAAAGAAGTACAATATCTTGAAGCCCTGTCCCAACTCGGCCAAGGTCAAGGGGCTACGCTCGTCGCCATTTTCATCGATCCACTGGATATGCTCGAGCGGAGGGGCAGGCAGCCCAACAATTCCTGTCACCATAAGATTCTCCATAAGCCGGGCTCGCGGCGCCGCGCCGCGAGCCGCGGATTTGCTAGGCGGCAGCACCGCTCCTATGCGGCAACACCCAGTTCGGACGAGGAAAATGGCAGGTATACCCGTGCGGGATACGTTCGAGATAGTCCTGGTGCTCGGGCTCGGCCTCCCAGAAATCACTGACTGGCTCGACTTCGGTGACGACCTTGCCAGGCCATAGCCCTGACGCATCGACATCTGCGATCGTCTCGAACGCAACGGCCTTCTGGTGATCGCTGGTGAAATAAATCGCCGAGCGATAGCTGGCACCACGGTCATTCCCTTGGCGGTTGAGCGTCGTTGGATCGTGAATCTGGAAAAAGAACTCGAGCAATCGGCGATAGGTGGTCTGCGAGGGATCGAAAACGATCTCAATCGCCTCGGCGTGGGTGCCGTGATTGCGATATGTCGCATTCGGCACGTCGCCACCTGTATACCCGACCCGGGTCGAGATCACACCGGGCAGCTTGCGGATGAGGTCCTGCATGCCCCAAAAGCAGCCACCGGCGAGAACAGCACGTTCCGTCGTCATTAAATGTCCTCCACCTGGTTGAGATATTCGCCGTAGCCCTGCTCCACCATCGCGTCACGCGGCACGAAGCGTAGCGAAGCCGAATTGATGCAATAACGCAGGCCGCCGCGATCGCTCGGTCCGTCAGGGAAAACGTGACCGAGATGGCTATCGCCATGCGTCGAACGCACCTCCGTCCGGATCATGCCGTGGCTGGTGTCGCGCAGCTCATTGACGTTTGTAGACACGATCGGCTTGGTGAAGCTCGGCCATCCGCAGCCCGACTCATATTTGTCCGACGATGCGAACAGTGGTTCACCGGAGACGATATCGACATAAATGCCCGGTTCTTTATTGTGTAGAAGTGCACCGGTTCCTGGACGCTCGGTCCCACTCGTCTGCGTCACCCGATATTCCTCAGGCGACAGCTTCGCAATCGCAGCTTCTGTTTTCTTGTAGGTTGCCATGGATTTCTCCTTCGAGTTCCTGCCAAGGAATATGGATACTCGATCCGAAGGTGTCCAGTATGCCGCGACTATAGTTTCGATTGCCTGCGCCGCACCATACGCACCGGCACCCCCACAGAATTCACGAAACGCATAACGCTCGGTCAGTGTGCGGATCTCGCTCATCGGACGATCTGCAACCTTTGCCGGACGACATGCACGCAACCATCGGCCATCTTCTTAAGCACGTTGAGGTGCGATCCCGGTCGCCTCACCGACCTAACGCAAATACCGGGCGCTTCCCCAAAAAGGGAGCGGCAAAAGGCGATCGGTTCGAGACCCACGTCCTATAATCGTGCGTCCTCTTGAGGGCGGCATCAGATCGTCTGGCGTGATTCCATCGACCTGTGAACGACTGCGCACGAAACGCAGCATTTCGAACACCAGGATAGGCCGGCAGTGGCGCTAACACCCCGAACTGCGTGATCGACATACACACACGACCATAACCGGCCGAATCACGGCCGTCCCCCCACCCCTGCAAGGGCGGGAGCGTTCTAGGCGAGTCTATTCGGTGCGGATCATGCCGAGCCAGGCGGCACAATTCACGCGGATGTATCGTAATCGGCCGATCAGCCTCTCTCGATCCGCTGCTGGGCCGCTTCCCAGGCATTGAAGTTGCGCCGGGCTTCCTGCACGTAGGGACTGTAACGCATCGCGGCTAGGAACAGATCGCCCAGCACCTTGCCCGGTTGACGCAACGGCCGCTTGAACTGCAGGAACAGCACCACTCGGGTCGCCTCAGTGTCATTCCAGACTTCATGCGGGAACGCGTCATCGAAAACCAGGCACTTGCCTTTTTCCCAATGGAAAATCTTATCGTCCACGGCGATCCGGCAGCCTTCCGTGCCGGGCCGCGCCTGTTGGGGGACGATCAAGGCAAGATGACAGTTTATGAGGCGTTTCGAGACGCCTTGATGGTGTGGAATATGCGTCCCGGGCCCCAGAAAAAAATACCGTGGTCAGGCCGGGCACGCATTCCAGGGCCCAAGTAGTCTGAGGACTGCGGGTGCAATTCGCCGCCACTCTATCGCCAAAGCCCCAAAGGAAGAAGGACCGCCACTGCTCGCGCTTGGAGATCTTGTATTGGTCGGGCGAGACGTTGTGGTCGGAATCTCTTCGCGTTTCCCCAACAGCGCCTCGACCTCGGCGCGGATCGCCGGCCAATATCGCTCCAGATCGTCGATTTCGTGGTCCTCCGACCTCAAATGCTCGCGATTAGCCCGCCGTCGATCCGGATGACGCTGCCGGTGACATAGGACGCCCGCTCGCTGGCGAGAAAGGTAACGACATCAGCGTACTCTTGCGGATTTCCGTATCGTCCGACCGGAATCGAAGACGTGCTTTGTTGAGACACCTCCGCCACCGAGCGCCCTTCACGCTGGGCCTTTTGCTCGTCGAGAAAAGTGATACGCTGGGTAGCGATGCGGCCGGGGAGGACGATATTTGCCGTGATGCCGTCGCGCCCCACTTCCTGCGCCAGGGTTTTCGACCACCCGAGCAGCGCCACCCGCAATGTGTTGGACAGCCCCAGGTTAGGAATTGGCGAAATGACGCCCGAGGAGGTCGAGGTGATGATCCTGCCCCATTTGGCGGCCTTCATTGCGGGCAAAACGCGGTCCGTGATGGCGATGACCGGGAGAACCATCGCATTGAAAAATTTTTGCCATGTCTCTGCTTCCTGACCCGCGACGGGAGTTGGCGGCGGTCCACCCGTGTTGTTGACCAGGATATTGATTCCACCCAGCTCTCGCTCAATGGCCTTTATTTGATCGTTAATCACCGATAGATCAGACAGATCCCAGGTCAAAGCGTGCGCCTTGCCACCAGCACCGGTGATAGCCGCCGCCGTTGCCCCTGCGGCCGCCGCATTGATATCGGCGACGGCGACGCGCGCACCTTCTTGCGCGAGGGTCCGGGCGATCGAGCCGCCGAGACCGCCGCCTGCACCAAACACCAGGGCTGTCTTGCCTGATAATCCCAAATCCATAGACGCCTCCTTATTGTCTAGTCGTTGCCGATGTCAGCCGGCCATCCATCCACCATCGACCATCAAGTTGATGCCGGTGATGTAATTCGCCATGTCGCTCGCGAGGAATAGCGCCGCCCCCGCCACGTCCGAAGGTTGGCCGAGACGCGGCCAGGGTGTCCGCCGACGTGAATAGTCGAGCGCGTCCGGATCGTTAGCGACACCCGGCTTCCCCGTGATGATTTTTCCAGGTGCCACCGCGTTGCAGACAATCCCGTCAGCCGCATGATCGACAGCGATCTGCCGGGTCATCTGCACGATGGCACCTTTGGTCACGCCATACGGAAAATCGCCCGGGCAGGCGATCATGCCGTGCTGCGATGAAATGTTGATGATGCGCCCGCGAATGTCGTCCACCGGCTCCTGGCCGCGCATCTGCGCGACGGCGCGCCTGGCGCAGAGAAAGAATCCGGTCAGATTAACATCGATCACGCGGCGCCACTGCTCAAGCGAGGTCTCAGTGAGATTGGTCGAGGTATAGATAGCCGCGTTATTGACCAGAACATCGAGACGTCCATGGCGGGTGATCACAGCGTCGACCAGATGATTGACCGAATCCTCGTCGGAAATATCGGTTTTGACGAACCAGGCTTGGCCGCCTTCCCTGGCGACCACCTCGGCCGTGGACATGCCACCTTCTAAGGGTCCTTCCGCCGTGTCGGCAATGGTCACCGTGGCCCCTTCGGCGGCGTAGCGCCGTGCAATAGCTCGGCCGATACCGGAACTGGCGCCACTGATGACAGCTACGCGGCCTTGTAAAAGAGCCATCATGTCCTCCTAAAACACACCCGCCACGACGACGCCCGTTGGCAATCCCATCAGCTGCCCCTCCCGCACGATTTCCTCGCCCCGCAGGAAGACATGCCGCAAAGTGGCACCAATTTGCCAACCGTCGAAAGGCGTATACCCGGCGCGCGATACTTGTGCCTGATTGCGGATCACATCCGGCTGCCGGCGGTCGATGGCGACGATGTCGGCATCGTGGCCTGGGGCGATCGAGCCTTTACGCTGCCCGAGACCGAACCGTCGGGCGGGATTCGTGGCGCACATGCGAGCCACGTCACTCAACGTAATCAACTTCTCATCTACCAATCTGATCATGGCTTGCAGCAAGGTCTGTAGGCCGGGCATACCACCTGGAATATCGGCAAAAGCGGCATAGGTGGCGGCTTTTTCTGCCGGCGTATGGGGCGCATGATCGGTTGCCATGATGTCGATCAGGCCAGCGCGAACTGCTTCTCGGAGAGCTTCAACATCCTCCGCATTGCGGAACGGAGGAGATGCCTTGAGAGCTGCCCCTTGCGTTTCATAGGCGGTTGAATCGAAAAAGAGATTTTGTGGGGTTGTCTCAACGCTCAGGTCGGCCGTGTCTCTTAGGCGGCGCCAAGTATCGACGCCGAACGCCGAATTGATCTGGCGAATATGGGTCGCCACACCTGTCGCAGCCGCTGCCAATGCGGCCCGCGCTATCCCATTCGCTTCTGCCAATGGCGGCCTGCTTGCCAGGAAGGCTGCTACGTCGCCACTGTTTGGCACCCCCGGCTGTGCGCGGAGTATGGATTGGTCACCTGGCGAAAGACCCGCTAACATTCGGTTTCTCCCGACATGACGTAGCGCTGTGGCGACCTCTTGAATACTCTCGAAGCGATAGCGAGCGGGCACATCCGCCGTGAATACTTCGCAAGAGACCGGCCCGAGGTCGGCAAACTCCTCTAAAAGCGACAGGTCCGTGCTGGCCACGACCTGGAAACCGACATCCACATGGATACGCCCGGTTGCCAATTGGATCTTTGACCGCAAATGTTCTGCTGTCGCCGTCCATGGCTTGTCGGTCGGCATATCAAGAACTGTCGTGACGCCGCCGAGTGCCGCGGCATGAGTCCCGCTGGCAAAATCCTCTTTGTCGGTCAGTCCAGGCTCGCGGAGATGCGCATGTGCATCCACGAGGCCCGGCAACAAGTAGCAGCCATGAACATCAACAACCTCCCTCGCGGCAGCGGGTTCACCGGGGGACAACAATGCCGTAATTTTGCCGCCATTGATCGCCACGTCAGCACGGCTTTCACCCTCCGCGGCAACAGCGATCCCGCCGGCCAGGATAGTTTGAAACACGTTTTCCCTCCTACAGGCGCGCCAGGCCCGCCAGTCGTGGCTCTTCATGAGTCACGACTTCAATCAATGCTGCCTGTCCGGCAGTTACACGGCCAAGGCCGCGCAGCAGAGCCCCGCGCAATTCGCCAGGTTCGGTCACGCACTCGCCATAGCAGCCAAGAGCCGTGGCGACGGGTGCATAGCCTCCCGACATCCGGTTGGCGCCATACTTCCGTGTTGCGACCGGCATACTGGCGGCATAACCACCCAGCACATTGTTCCGCATGACTACGGTCAGGATCGGCAAGTTGCAGCGCACCGCCGTTTCAAGGTCGAAACCGACCATGCCGAATGCTGCCTCGCCCATCAAATTGACGACGGTTGCTTCTGGCCGCGCCAGCTTGGCCCCGAGCGCGAAACCAAGGCCGCTGCCAAGCTGTGTGGTCTTGCCCCAGCCGATATAGCTGCCGGGACGCCCCGCACGGTAGAACGGGCAGAATTGGTCACGGGGATTGCCCGCATCATGGGTGACGATGGATGTCTCAGGATCAAGCACCTGCATCATCTCCCACACCACCCGGTAGGGCGAGATTGGTGCAGTGCCCGCGGTCAGCAGCGGCATCCATTGTTTCATGAAGCCCGCATAGACATCAGCAATCTCGGTTTCGAGCCCCGCCCGTTGCGGAATCAGGGCGCGATGCTCCTGCGCCAATGTAAAGATTTGCTTCAGCACGGCTTTCGCATCGCCGACCACACCCTGGGCAATCGGATAGTCCTTGCCAAGATCACCTTCATCGATGCTTACCTGAAGTAGCACCCGGTTCTCGGGCAGAGGCAAAATGTAGTGAGACCGGGTCAGACTGGAGCCGATGGCCAGGATGACGTCGGCCCGTTCGAGAAAATGGTCAACCGTCGCCGGCCTCGAGCGCCCCGCGGTGCCAAGTGACAGCGGATGCGTCTCGGGAAAGGCGCTCTTGCCGTTCGGTGTCGTCATTACCGGTATACGCAGCAGTTCCGAGATCTCGAGCAACTCACGGGAGGCGGAGGCGGCAAGGACACCTTGGCCGGCTACAATAATGGGGTTCTTGGCAGCGAGCACCGTGGAAACCAGCTCGCTGATCTCCGCATGATTGGCCTGGGGTCGGCTGCGACGCGGAGACTGATAAGCATCGGATGGTGGCTGGCGGCTTTCAGCCAGGATATCCACAGGAAGTTCCAACAGGACTGGAGCGGGCATCCCATTGCGAACACGCGAAATTGCCGCATGCATCAGCTTCGGCAGATCCTCCAGCCGGCTCACAGCCTCGCACCATTTGGTCACATGATGATAGTTGCGGCGTGACTCAAAATTCGGCGTCACGTTTTCCGCGCCCCGCGGATAGCCGGTTGGCAAGAAGAGGATCGGGGCCCGGTCGTTATACGCTTGAGCGATCCCACCAAAAGAGCTCTCGGCGCCAGGTCCGTATTGTACGGTGACCACGGCGAGTTCCTGCCCGGCTGTGGTCCGGGCATAGCCCTCGGCGATATTGACAGCCACGCGCTGAGAACGTGTGATGATTGGCGGGATGTCGAGCTCTGCCGAGGCGTCGAACAACTCACTGTTTGGAAAGCCGATGATCTGCTTCACGCCTTCCTGCTTCAGAATCGATGCGATGACCTGCGCACCATTCATGTCTTCCCCACTTCGATGGCTGATGGTTTCGTGACTTTACCGAAGCACTGACCCGTTGAATCAGCTGCCCTTGCGGAACGTCGTGTGGTTGTCGAGCCAGTGGCGTGCGATATCGAGGCGCCGCATGAACGCAACCCCAGGCGTCTTCTGCACATGTTCAATGAAGTCCCGCAGGCCAGAGGCGCGATTGGGCTGGCCCGTCCAGCGGGCATGAATACCGATCGTCAACATGCGGCCACCGATCTCGCCGGCCTCCTCCAACAGATATCCGACGGCCGAGCGGCAATCCTCCGCGAAGTCGCGGGGATTGCTGTAGCCTGGCGCGATCAAATAGCGACTGTCATTGAGCGTTTTGGAATAGGGCACGATCAGAATCTGGGTGCCGTTGTGATCAATAAAATAAGGAATGTCGTCATTACAGGGGTCTGAATAATAGACGAACCCTCCCTCGCGCACGACAAGATCACGAGTGTTGACGCTGGGATAGGAGCGGCAATTCCACCCGAGTGGACGTTCGCCCGTTAGTTCCCTGTAGAGCGCCACCGCCTGGTGGAGCTCGCGCTCCTCCCCCTCCCGGCTCACCGTCGAATATTCCGCCCAGCGCAACCCATGGCCGAGAAGATCATGCCCCCGCGCCTTCATCCAGTCGATGACCGCCGGATTACGCTGCAGGGCGACAGCGCAGGCAGAAACCGTCACGGGCACATTGTAGCGGTCGAACAGTCGCGCCAGGCGCCAGATACCGGCTCGGGCGCCATATTCGAAATGTGTCTCCGTACCGAGGTCCCTGACGGTGGGACTGTTGGGGATATTGTATTCGCCCCAGTTGTCGTTGCGGCCGTCCTCCAACCAGGAATATTCAGCACCTTCCTCGTAATTCAGGACCAGATTGACGGCGACCTTGGCACCATTCGGCCAGATGGCATGTGGCGCTTTCGGGCCGTAACCGATGAAATCGCGTGTCGGACCCGCCGCCGTGTATGTGGTTGTGGCCGCCATCACCGTCCTCCTGTCTTGCTTGGTCGATTTTCGAAGCCGGTGATCCAATCCATGTATTCCTGAAAGACCTGCTTACCCGGCCTTGGCCGCCAGTCGGTATCCCGCAGGATGCGAGCAATGTCATAGGCGCCCCACATGCCGGTTTTGAGCACCGTATCCTGGACGATATTTGCGGTGTCTTCAGGACTGATCTCAACACGAAGGTTGGGCACCTTCTCTTTCGCCCAGGCGATGATATCGCCGATCGTCACGGTCTCGCCGCTGGCGATATTGTAATGCCGGTAACGTAGGGTCGGCGCTTCTAACAGCGCCATGACCGCGCGGCCTACTTCGGCGGAACTGAGATAGTCGCCCACGGGCTCCAGGCTGTTGGGTCGGATCGCCTCGCCCGCCAGCGCCATATGTGCGACGCGGTTTGGCACATGCCGGAAGTTGCGGCTTTCGGTGACCCGGTCCATCGGGCCGTAGATCGAGGAGAGCCGCACACTGGCCGCGGAAAAGCCGAACAGGTCGGCATAACGGTTCACCACCATTTCGGCCGCGAATTTGGAAATACCATAGAGGGTCAGAGGCGCGACATAGCCATCCTCCGGTAGGGCCTCGCCTGTCCAATCCGGACCGTGATGCCGGTAAACCGATCCGGAGCTCACATAGATAGTACGTTTGACGCCGGGGCGCTGGCGCACCCAGTCCAACAGGCGGACCGTACCCATGAGATTGACGTCGATGATGCGTGCCGGCGTTTGCGCTTCCGGCTGGCGCTTAGCCTCGGCGGCACTGCCGCGCGAGAGCGGCGTCACAGTGGCGCCGTGGACGACATGCGTGATGTTCTGTGCGTCGAGCTCTTTTTCCCAATCGCTGGGCGTACAGATATCGCCCGTTACGACAGACAGGCGATCCATCACCGGCGCGAAATAGCGCTGTGCGGTTTCATCCAGCCCCGACCGGTCAAGAATGACGGCGCGTGCGTTCTTGTCGCGGTCCAGCCAGGATTTCGCGACAACACTCATTACAAACCCGGTCCCTCCGGTTACCAGAAGTGTCATTTCATCCCCATTCCTGAAAAGTCGCCGCATTAGCGCGCCGCATAGCCGCCATCAGCCAACAGATCCGTTCCGGTCACGAAAGAAGCATCGCTTGAGAGCAGGAAGGCCGCCGCAGCTGCGATCTCCGACGGTTCGGCGATCCGTCCTAAAAGATGCGCCGGCCCCAAGCGCGCGTTTGCCGTCGCCAGATCAGGAGCACGTTGCAGCAAGCGGGCCGTTGCGACCGCGCCCGGCGATAGACTATTGACGCGAATACCTTGCGCCGCATGATCGACGGCCATGGCCTTGGCCAGATGGATTAACCCCGCCTTTGCGGCACAATAGGCCACCGATTGCCCGGTCGCCACACGGCCGAACTGGGAAGCAATGAAAACCACGGCGCCGCCGCCCGATTGCGCGATCAGGGGTATGGCGCATTTACTGACGAGGAAGGCGCCGGTCAGGCTGACGCCGATTTCGAGCTGCCATTGCGCCGGATCGAGGTCTACCACCGTGCCATCCGCCGACGGCGACGCCGCATTATGGACGAGCCCGTCCAGCCGCCCGAAGCGATCTCTAATGTGGTCGACCGCCTGCTTTATCGCAGTGGCATCCGTGACGTCACATTGCAGCAGCAGAATCTGTTCTTCGGGAAGCGTTTCAAAAGAGCGTAGGGCCACCATGTCTCGGTCGAGGCAGGTGAGGCTCGCTCCCTCCTCCAGACACCGCCGGGTGATGGCACTGCCAATGCCGCTGGCGGCACCCGTCAGCAGGATGACTTTGCCCGCGAGACGACCTGGAGCTTTCGAGGCGTCGCTCATGAAGCCAGAATCCGGGACAGTTCCTGCTGTGGCGGGAACGGATGCTGGCGTTCTATGAACTGTCCGCGCCCCGGGGCTGCAGTAACAACGCCATCATCCCAGACCACCTCACCGCGAGAAATTGTCGTTACCGGCCAACCCCGCACCGTCTGCCCCTCATAGGGTGTATAGTCGGTCGCATGGTGCAGCAGCCTGTTTTCGATAGTGACGATACGGTCGGGATCCCACACCGCCAGATCCGCGTCCGATCCGACAGCGATAACACCCTTGCGTGGGTAAAGACCGAAAAGGCGCGCCGGCATGGTCGATGTCAATTCGACGAATTTCTCCAGGGTCAGCCGACCGCCATTGACGCCGGCAGAGAACAGCAGCGGCAGGCGCGTCTCGATACCCGGAATGCCGTTCGGGACGCGGTGGAAGGGCGTGTCGGGTCCTTCGGCGATCTTGTCGGCATAGTTCCAGGGTGAATGGTCCGAGGTGAACACCTCCAAGGTACCATCGAGGATGCCGCGCCAGATTTCCGGCTGGTTGCTCTTATCCCGCGGCGGTGGGGTGCAAACGCATTTCGATCCCGAGAGATCGGGCGTATCGATATCCTCAGCCGAGAGAAAGAGATATTGCGGGCAGGTCTCGGCATAGATCGGCAGGCCCCGCGCCTTCGCCCGGCGGATCTCCTCCACCGCCCCCGCCGCGGAAACATGGCTGATCAGGATCGGCGTCTCGATCAGCTCGGAAAAGCTGATGGCCCGGAAAGTCGCTTCGCGGTCGCCGATCTCGGGATGCGCCTTGACGTGATATCGCAGCTCGGTCTTGCGGGCAGCGACGAATTTGTCGGTGAGCCACCGAATGCAGGCGTCGTTCTCGGCATGGACCATCACCATGGCCCCGTGCGTGCGGGCAAGATCAAGCACGTTCAGGATCTCGTAATCGTCGAGCTTCAGTCCTTCATAGGTGAGATAGATTTTCAGGGAGGTACAACCTTCACGAATGAGGTCCGGAATCTCATCGCGCAGGACCACTGCCGAGGGATCGCCAACGATCAAATGAAAGCCGTAATCGATGCGCGCCTTAGGTCGCGCCCGGTTATGATAGTCTTCGACAATAGCGCGCAAGGATTGCCCACGCATTTGCATGGCGAAGGGAATGACTGTCGTCGTGCCGCCACAAAGCGCCGAGAGAGTTCCCGACTGAAAGTCATCGGCCGTCGACTTCCCTTCCCAGGGTTGCTGATCCATATGGCAATGGCTATCGACGCCGCCCGGCAGGATCAGCCGGTCTTTCGCGGGGACTTCGCGTTTGCCGGCGGGAAGATGTTCCCCAAGCGCAGCGATCCGGCCATCACGAATACCGATGTCAACCGCCTTGACCCCGTCGGGCTGGGCGACACGGCCGCCACGTAGGACGAGATCGAATGTGTTCGCTTCAGTCATTGGCCGGCTCTCTGGTAATATCAGCAGACCGGGTGGCGCCATCGGAGACGGTCTGGCCCGCTGTCGGATCAATGTGGCAAAGGATCTCGTGGCTCGACGAGAGGCGCCGCAGGGGTGGCGCCTCTTGCTCGCAGATGCCAAGCTTGCGGTGGCAGCGGGTCGCGAAACGACAGCCCCGCGGCACATCGACTGGGCTCGGCATCTCCCCCCGGAGTTGAATATGCGCCGCCTTGGATCGATCGGGATCGGTGCTCCGGATCGATGATAACAATGCCTGGGTATAAGGATGCGCCGCACCGCCAAAGATCTCGGCTACGGTCCCTTGCTCCATCACTTTGCCGAGATACATCACCACGACCTTGTCGGCGACATGCCGAACGAGCGCCAGATCATGACTGATGAAAAGCATGGTGGTCTTGTTGGCCCGCTGAATATCAAGCAACAAGGTTACCACCGCCGCTTGAACGGATACGTCCAGGGCCGAAACCGGCTCGTCGGCGACGATCAGACTGGGATCTGCAGCGAAAGCGCGAGCGATGGCGATGCGCTGCTTCTGACCGCCGGAGAGCTGCTCGGGTTTGCGCTCGGCAAGATCGGGGTTCAGCCGCACCATCTCGAGAAGTTCGCGTACGCGGCGATCGACTGCCGCTTTTCCTTTCCGGATTCCGAACTTGATGAGCGAGCGCCGAATCGAGAAGGCAGCGGAATGCGACGGGTTGAGGGTGCTGTCCGGATTCTGGAAGATCATCTGCACAGACTGCAACAATTTCTTCGGCCGTGCGCGGGCCTGAAGCTCGGCAATATTCCTGTCGGCTAGGCGAATTTGGCCCGAGGTTGCCTGGTCAAGGCCCGTGACGATGCGGGCCAGGGTGGATTTGCCGCAGCCTGATTCGCCGACCAGGGCGACGATCTCCGCCTCCTTGACACTGAAGGTGACCGCCTCGTTTGCCTTAAGGCTGCGACCACGGCTGGTGCCATATAGCTTGGTCACGTTGGTGAGACATATGGCGTCGCCCGCGTCACGATCACCGTCAGGGACGACGACAGCTGCCTCCTCGCGGCGGCTGAAGTCGCGCCAGCGAGCGCATTTCACCTGGTGACCCGGCTCTACTTCATCAGGCTTAAGATCAACCCGGTCACAAGATCCGGCAACGAAGCCGTCGCAGCGCGGACCGAACAGGCAGCCTTGCGGTCGCTCCTGCGGGAGCGGGATATGGCCGGGTATCGCCGCCAGGCTGCGGCTGTGCTTGTCGCTGTCGACATCCGGAATGCATGCGATGAGGCCCTGGGTATAGGGATGGCGCGGGCGGCGGAAAATCTCCCCTGTCGCCCCCTCTTCCACCAGCTCGCCCGAATACATGATACCGAGACGGTCGCAGCTCTCTGCAATCAGCCCGAGATTGTGCGAAATGAAGAGCAGACTGGTCTGATATCGATGACGCAATTCGGCAATAAGATCGAGAACGGCGGCCTCCACCGTCACGTCGAGGCCGGTGGTGGGCTCGTCGAGCAGCAACAAGGATGGTCGCGCGAGTAGCGCCATGGCGATAACGACACGTTGCTGCTGGCCGCCGGAAAGTTGATGCGGATACCGCTTGAGCATGTCACCAGCATCCGGCAGCCGGACATCTCGCAGCATTGCTCGCGCCATTTCGAGCGCTTGAGCTCTGCCGGTGCCGAGATGAATACGGGGGACCTCCGCCAATTGCGCGCCGATCGTGCGGACCGGATTGAGAGCGCTCATCGGGTCCTGATAAACCATAGCGATCCGGCGGCCTCGGACTTTTCGCAGTTGCCGCGGCGATGCACCGACCAGTTCCTCGCCATCAAAGCGGATACTGCCATTGGTAACGGCGCCGGTTCGGCCGAGATAGCCAAGGATCGCCATGGCGGTCGTGCTTTTGCCACAGCCGGATTCACCAACCAGGCCGTAGCTTTCTCCCCGCATAACGTCGAGCGAGAGACCCGGTACGGCAACGACGGTTTCGTCCTTGCCACGAAATTCGATACGCAAATCGTGGATCTGCAACAGCGGCTCTTGAGCCGTACAAGGGATGCCATTGGATAAGTCGAGCTGAGAGGCAGGTCTCTGCGCGTTGCGTACTTCCATGTTCATGGTTTCCATGCCTCACGAAGGCCATCTGCCAGCAGGTTGAAGCCGAGCACCAGGCTGACGATGGCGATCGACGGTTCGACCGACATGAAGGGCCAGACATTCAGCACCGTGGTGCTTTCCTTGACCATTCCACCCCAATCCGGATTGGGCGGCGGCAGGCCCAGCCCAAGGAATCCGAGGATGCCGATGGTGATGATGGTGTAGCCGATCCGCAGGCAGCCATCGACGATCAGCATGCCGCGGCAGTTCGGCAGCAATTCCACCAGCATGATGTAGAGCGTACTCTCGGCCCGCAATCTGGCCGCTGCCACATATTCCTGCTGCTTCAGGCCGAGAACGAGGCCACGGGTAATGCGGCCGATTCCAGGCGCCGAGGCAATGGTCGTCGCGATGACGATGTTGATGACGGAGGGACCGATATTGGCAATCAGCACCACGTAGAGAACAAGGACCGGAAAAGCCAGAATGATATCGGAAAAACGGCTGATCACAGCATCGACCTGGCCGCCATAATAGCCGGCGACCATGCCCATGGAGATGCCGACAGTCATCGCCACGGCGACCGAGAGCGGCGCAACCAGCAGGACCGTGCGGGCGCCGAAAATGAGCCGCGCCAGGATATCGCGGCCGAGGATATCGACGCCCAGCCAATGGGCGGCGGAGGGAAACGGATTGGCCATCGCCATCACATCCGGCTTAGTTGGCGATTGCAACGGCAGGATGGGTGCCAGTACTGCCAGCACGACCCAGAAGCTGACGAGAAACAGGCCAACCAAAGCCGTCTTCGAGCGGAAAATGCGCCGCCATTTCGCGCGGGCGGGCCGCTTTGCAACATTCATCAGGGGCGCGGTGCCTTCGAGGGCCATGGATTACCTCACTTCACCCTGATTCGGGGATCGAGCAGCATGTAGCCCAGGTCTCCTACGAGCTGCGTGGTCACGGCAATGGCGACCGTCACCAGAGTGGCCGCTTCCAAAGTGGCAATATCGCCGAACAGGCTTGCATCCAGTAGCAGGCGGCCGAATCCTGGATAGGCGAAGACCAGTTCCGTGACGACGACACCGCTGACCAGGAAATTGATCTGCAGGAGAAGGACCGTGAAGGGTGCGATCATGGCATTCCGCAACGCATGCCCGAAGATCACCTGACGCGTATTCATGCCCTTCAGGACGGCCGTGCGGATGAAGGGACGTTCCATCACGCCGATCATCGAAACGCGGATCATGCGGGCGACATAGCCAAAATCATAGATGACGAGCACAGCCACCGGCAGCACGAGCTGGGAGGGGATCGACCATCCGCTGCCGGGATCTAACTGGCTGGTGCCGGGGAGAAGCGGCCAAAGGATGACAAAGAGGGTGACGAGGAAAACACCCGAGGCGAATTCCGGTATCGAGGTGAAGGTGATGCAGATGACCGACAGAAACCGGTCGAGCGCTCCGCCCTCCTTCAGGCCGGATAGGATCCCGAAGATAATCGACAGGGGCACGATCAACGCAAAGGCGAGCCCGGCCAGCACTGCCGTATTCTTGAGCCGGTTCCAGATCACATCATTGACGGGCAGTTTGTTGAGGGTCGAATAGCCGAAATTCCCGAAATACTGCGCACCGCGTGGATCGTTGAAATTGAGGCCGCTGTCAGGCGCTTGCAAGGGATCTGGGATGAGTCCGAGCAACACGCCAAGCCAGCGCGAGTAGCGGACTGGCAGCGGATCCGTCGCGCGAAGCTTTTTGGATAGCAGGTCCACCTGCTGCTGGGTCGCGAAGGGCCCAAGGGACTTGCGGGCGACGCTACCCGGTGAAAACTCGCAGACGGCAAAGACCAGGAACGATGCGCATAGCATCGTTACCATCATCATGATCAGCCGCTTGCATAGAAATCGCGTCATGGGATTCCATTCCCGCCGGGCTAAGTTTTCCCCATCCATCACGTGGACGGACGGGGAGGCTCGGGTCCTTACGCCTGAACGATCGCGTATTGATGAGCGAAGATGTATTGAGAAGGATGCAGCTCGAAGCCCTTCACCTTTTTATCTATGACGGTGGAGAAGATGCGCCAGAAGGGCTGCACGATCGGTCCGTCATCCTGCATGATGCCTTCGATCTTCGCCATTACCACGCTGCGTTGTTTGGGATCCAGGATGCCCTCGGCTTCCGTCAGCAGTTTGTCAAATTCCGGGTTCGAGTAATTTGACTCGTTCCACGCGGCATTCGAACGATAGGCGAGCGACAGAGTCATCACCGCCAGCGGTCGGTGACCCCAGGCCGTCAGACTGAATGGCGCTTTGGTCCAGACTTCCCAGTATTGGGCGCTGGGCAATGATTTGATATTGACCTTAACGCCGATATCCTTGAATTGCTCGGCCAGAACCTGGGCAGTATTGAGCTCCCAGATAGGGTCCGGCCGGGTCACCATATCAGTCTCAAAGCCATCGGGGAAACCGGCATCGGCCAGCAGCTTCTTCGCTTTTTCAATATCCCGCGGATATTTGGGCAAAGCCGCATATTCCGGGTGCGAAGGTGCCACGTGGTGATCCTCGGCAGGCGTCCCGGCTCCAAGGAGAGACGTCTGAATCACCTTTTCGCGGTCGATGGCGAAGCGCATCGCCTGGCGGACACGCTTATCCTTGAAGAGATCATTGTCGGGATGCATCCGGGCGACGATCGTCTGCGTCGTCTCCACCTTGTAGACGGCGACATGGGGGAAGTTCTTCATGGAGTTGATCTGAACGGCATCCGCCTCAGAGAGGCCGTCGACTTGCTTCGAGGCAACCGCCGCGATACCGGCGCCAGGATTGTCGCCGAGATCGACGAATTCGAAGGTGTCGAGATAGGGCCCGGTCCCCCAATAGTCAGTCCGTGCCTTGTATTTCGCATTCTTGCCGACGGTGAATTCCGTCATTTCGAAGGGTCCGGTCCCGTTGGCGCCCGGGCCAAATGAACCCTTCTCCTCTGGATCGAGGATGAACATCGGATAATGGAAGAGATGCTCTGGAACGGCGATCTGGGGCGACGAGCAGTTCAGTCGGACGGTATAGTCATCAACCTTTTCGATCGCCTTATCCGACCACAACCGGCTCGATTTCTTAGCATTACCGGCGCTATCTTTTTCGCCGGTATCATATTCCTCGACCAGATAACCCGTGAAGAGGCCCAGCATCGAGGAGCCAATCGCCGGATCGCAAACCCGCTTTAGGTTCCAGACCACATCGTCAGCGGTCAGCGGCTTTCCCTTATGCCATTTCACATCCTTGCGAACATGTAATATCCATGTCTTGAGGTCGTCGCTGGCTTCCCACTTCTCAAGAAGATAGGGGTGCGTGATGTTATTGCGATCTGTGAATGTCAGGTATTCGCAGACCTGGCGAATGACATTTGACCGCTCGGCGAAGTCCGCAAGGTGGGGATCCTTGATCTCCATGCAACGCATGCCGATGCGCAGATTGCCGCCCTTTGGCATGTCATCTGCCTTGGCGCCCATCGGCATTGCTATACCGGCGATCGAATAGGCAGCCGAGGCAGATAGGCCGAGCAGCGTGGCGAAGCGCAGAAACTCACGGCGCCCGAGTTTCTCGCTCTTGAAGTCGTCTACCAGCGCCGGGATTTTCGGATGTGGATACTCTTCCATAGGATGACCCTCCCAGGTCTTTGTCTGGCCGTTGGTTTGCTTCCAGCAGCCCGTTATCGATCGGACCTTTTTGCTGTGCTCGCGGCCTCCCCAAAAGGCCGTGGCAGGTCAAAAGCTACGGTGGCATGCCGGCGTATGTAACTCACCGACCCGACATCTAATATGCGTCAAACGACATTCGATTCAGAATGCAGAATTGCGCCTGAATAGGAGGTACCTGTTCAGATTCCGTATCGATGCGCGCTTCTATGGCGTCGCCGACCTAGGCCATCAGGACGCGGCTGCGAGTATCGGCCTTGCGGGTTTCAGCCGGCGTTTCACCGAAATGCTGCCGGTAGAAGCGGCTGAAATGAGATGGCGATTCATAGCCGCAAACTTCCGCGACTTCCGCGACAGAGAGGTCGGTATCAAGCAGGAGTTCTTTCGCACGGGTCATGCGCAATTCCAGGTAGAAGCGCGACGGCGTCTTCTTCAAGTTGGCGCGAAACAGGCGCTCGAGCTGACGGGCTGAAAGTTTGACGCTGTCGGCAAGATCCGTGATCTCGATCGGCGAAAAAAGGCTGCTTTCCATGCGGCGGATAACGAAGCCGAGCTTCGCGTTGCGGATGCCGAAGCGTTGTTCGGGCTGCATCCGCTGTGCGTCATCATGGCGCCGGATGCGCGGATGGTTGAACTGGTCAGAGATTTTCGAAGCCAGTTCCCGGTCTTCGATCGCGGATATCAGATAAAGCATCATATCGAGCGTCGCCGTACCGCCGGATGATGTCAGAAACCTGCCATCAACGGAGAAGATGTCATCCGTCGCTAGGCATTTCGGGAATTCCTTGCGAAAGCTTGCCAGCGATTCCCAGTGCACGGCGCATCTCTTGCCATTCAGTAGCCCGGCCTTGGCAAGATAAAAGGCACCGGTACTGACCGCGCCAAGCACGCAGCCTTCCGCAAATATCCTCCGCAGCCAGGCGAAAAGACCGGAACTATAGCTCCGACGGTAATTGATACCGGCACAGACGATGATGACATCAAGGCGTCCGACGTCGCCTACCCGCGCCGTCGTGGGCAAGGCGATTCCACTGCTCGATCTTGCTTCTTTACCGTCGGCGGAAATCAAATGCCACTCAAATACAGTGCGTTTCGCGAGTCGATTGCCCTGACGCAGGGAATCAAGAGCCGTTGAGAAGGTCATCAGTGGGTAGTCAGGGATGAGCAGAAAGCCGATCTTGATCGGCCGCTCAGCCTCGGAGAGTTTGGTGATCGAGAGCGGCTCTACCATCGTTGCCCGTTGCGAGTTGAGGCACTTTGCCTTCCGTTCGTGGCGAGTATACGCTCACCGCAGCCTCGGTCCAGCGCATCGCGTCACGAGCCGGTCTGCAGCAACAGCATTGGCCCAAGCAAAACCCAATCCGGACTACCAAGGCGAGGAGGATTGTGTAAATTGGAATCGACCGCCGGGTCGACTTAACGCTGGATTTCTATCAAAAGGTCGCCTCGCGCGGACTCAGCCTACATATCGGTGAGGCGGCGCGAAGATGCATGGAGGAGAGTGGCCCGCCTCCATCGGGTAATCCGGGTAGTATGTTATTGCATGACGCTTCACAACAAGAAGCAATGTCAATGCCACTAGCATGGCCTTGAGGCCGTCGAGGACAGCGCGCTAACGGTGAGGATAGCGCCAAGCACCGGCCCGATGCAGAGCGTCCAGCCGAAGGCCAGGCCAAGGACGAAAGCGCCGAACGGTCTGCCGCCACGGTGGAGAAGCCGAGGACGAACCGGGTGCTCAGGAGAAGTGTGAAAAGGCGGCTTCCCACGGGCTGGGACATGTAGCCTGGTACGAGTGGCAGAATGCAGGGCGCCGGTGCGCGCGACAAACCCGAGAGCTGAGGCTGTGTTCGAGATTTCCAACATCTTGGCCAAAGCGGCGTGGCGTCAAAAATGCAATAATACCAAATGAAGGCTTCGGAGAGTTGGCCTGTTCCAGCCGGCGGTCAACCTCGTCATACTGGCTGCCCACGGCGATTTCTTCCGTATTCCGTTTCAATTGGAACAACCAATGATCGGGCGTGTTTTACCGTCGCCCATTGTTTCTCATAACGCGATGCTTCAGGGCCGAAAGCAAGCCGGTAATCGCAATCGACGAGTAACGTTCCATTCAATCGATACAGGCGAGAGGCAGCAGCATGGAAACCGGACAGTCATCTTCCGATCGGAATGCGAGCCAGGAAGTAACCCTATCCTGCGAGCAAGAACGACTGATAGGTGCCTGGTGGCGCGCTGCAAATTATCTCTCGGTTGGGCAGATCTATCTCCTCGACAATCCATTGCTACAAGAACCCCTCAAAACCGAACATGTCAAACCACGGTTGCTCGGCCATTGGGGCACTACACCGGGCCTCAACTTCATCTACGTCCATCTCAATCGTGTCATAAAAGCGCATGATTTGAATATGCTTTTCATTGCCGGTCCCGGCCATGGCGCGCCAGGTGTCGTTGCAAATACCTGGCTCGAAGGCACTTATAGCGAAACCTATCCCGACGTTTCACAGGACGCGGAAGGGTTAAAGCGGCTTTTCCGTCAGTTCTCCTTCCCCGGCGGCATACCCAGCCACGCCTCTCCCGACACGCCAGGATCAATCCACGAAGGTGGCGAGCTTGGCTATTCGCTCGCCCACGCTTATGGCGCCGCGTTCGACAATCCCGACCTAATCGTCGCTTGCGTCATTGGCGATGGCGAAGCCGAAACAGGGCCGCTCGCCACCTCCTGGCATGGAAACAAATTTCTGAACCCGAAGACGGACGGCGCGGTACTGCCGGTCCTGCATTTGAATGGCTTTAAGATCGCCAATCCGACAGTGCTCGCGCGCATAAGCAGCGATGAGCTCGTCTCGCTGATGCGAGGTTATGGACATGATCCCATTCTGGTGGAAGGAGAAGATCCGCAGGTCATGCATCAGAAGATGGCCGCGGCATTGGACAGAGCGATCGCGGACATTCATGCGATCCAGAATCTGGCGCGCCATGGCGGACGAAATAAACGTCCGGCCTGGCCGATGATTGTGCTCCGAAGCCCTAAAGGCTGGACCGGTCCGAAGATCGTCGACGGGCAGATGAGCGAGGGATCCTGGCGGTCCCACCAGGTGCCGTTTAGCGACATGTCCAAGCCGGAGCACCTCCGCATACTTGAAGAATGGATGCGAAGCTATCGGCCGTCAGAGCTTTTCGACACCTCAGGTTGTTTGAAACCTGAGATAGCAGCCTTGGCACCGGAGGGTGATCAACGGATGAGCGCCAACCCACACGCGAATGGCGGCACGCTGAGGCGCTCTTTGAGATTGCCGGACTTTGCCGCTTATGCGGTGGCCGTTCCAGAACCCGGCAAGATTACCGCCGAAGCGACGAGAATCATGGGCGCCTTCCTCAGGGACGTCATGCGTGAGAATGCAAGGACCCGCAACTTCCGGGTTTTTGGCCCGGATGAAACTGCGTCCAACAGGCTGCAAGCCATTTTTGAGGCCACCGATCGCACGTGGAATGCCGAGATGACCTCGGAAGATGATCATTTGTCACCAGACGGTCGTGTGATGGAGATCCTCAGCGAGCATACATGCCAAGGCTGGCTGGAAGGTTATCTCCTCACCGGCAGGCACGGCCTGTTTTCATGTTATGAAGCCTTCATCCACATCGTCGACTCCATGTTCAATCAACATGCAAAATGGTTGAAGGCATCCCGTGAAATCCCGTGGCGCCGCCCCATCGCCTCCTTGAACTATCTTTTGACCTCGCATGTGTGGCGCCAAGACCATAATGGCTTCAGCCATCAGGATCCCGGCTTCGTTGACCACGTCGCCAACAAGAAAGCAGATATCGTCCGCATTTATTTTCCGCCCGACGCCAATACCTTGTTATGGGTGACAGATCATTGCCTGCGCAGCTGGGACCGGATCAATGTCATCGTTGCTGGAAAACAGTCTGCGCCGCAATGGCTCGACATGAACTCTGCCATCCAGCATTGCCATCAGGGCAGCGGTATCTGGGATTGGGCGAGTACCGACCGCGGCGGCGATCCAGATGTCGTCATGGCCTGTGCCGGAGATGTTCCCACAATGGAAACACTCGCAGCCGTCGATCTGCTGCGCCAGCATATACCCGATCTCAAAATACGTGTCGTCAACGTTGTTGACCTGATGACGCTTGTTCCGAAGGAACAGCATCCACACGGCCTGACGGATGAAGATTTTGATGCACTTTTCTCAACCGACAAGCCGGTTATCTTCGCCTATCATGGATACCCATCGCTGATCCACCGCCTGGTCTATAAACGCCGTAATCATGAGAACATGCATGTGCATGGCTTTATGGAGGAAGGCTCAACAACCACACCGTTTGACATGGTCGTGCGAAACCGATTGGACCGCTTTCACCTTGCCGCTGACGTCATCGACCGAGTGCCTAAACTCGGCGAGAGGGTCGCCTATGCCAAGCTTACGATGAACAATAAGATTTCCGAGCATAAGCGTCATATCGCCTTATACGGCGTAGATATGCCAGAGGTCCGTAATTGGAAGTGGCCCCACGTACCGCAGGAACATGGCTGACGATTTTGCAAAAAGTAAAACGTGCCAGAGCTGCCCAAAGGAATCCATTGCGCTTGATTTGGGATCGAATGACGTGCTCTCGGCTTCGACTTAGCGCTCAAACCATGCGTCGTAAAGTATGATCCTTGAGCACAAAATGATGCCACAACGCTGCCAGGACATGGACGCCGATCAGGGCCAGCAGGAGATTCATCAACAGATCGCCGTGGAGCACCTGCGTAGCGCCGAGCACCGCCTCGTCCCGATCGAGTGGCCCCACTAATGGCAATCCAAAGAAATAGATCTGCTTGCCACCTGCCAGGGCGCGCAGAGCGCCCGTAACGGGCAGGAAGAGAGTAGCGAGATAAAGCGCAACATGGCCTAGCTTAGAGCCGAGACGAAACAGGCCTGGTGCAGGCAGCGGTGCCGGCGCGCCCCTTCGCAGTCGCCATACCACGCGCACCAGAGTCAGGATGAAAACGAGGACACCAAGGGACATATGCGTCGCGAGGACGAAACTGCGCTCCGGCGAATTGCGTTCCAAGGCGCTGCGTGTCCAATCGGTGAGATACATCCCCGCCATCAGCGCTGCGATGGACCAGTGAAAAAGGCGCGCCGCCCGGTTGTAACTATCAATGCTCCTGCGTTCGGTCATGTGTCCCCCAACTGTATAACCAAGCAATATAGCGAGCCAGTCCATATGGCCATTTCTGGTGTTGTCAAGCGGCGCAATAAATTCCTGGCTGCGCAAGAGGAGCCGGCGTGCGGAAAATCCTCCACTGCACAGGACTACTTGGGTAAAGCCCTCAACCACACGCATTGCGGTGCCCTGGCGATCACGACGTCAGGCATCGGAATGGAAGATACCTGCGGAAAGCATAATGGCCCTTGATCTGAATCAACTCGCCAAGCGGAGGCACTCTCTAGAATAACCTCCGGACGGAAGAGTTGAGATACAACGGCACGCCCCCCAGAACTAGGGCGAGCTTTCGAGTATGCAAGAACTTACTCCGGAATTGTGTCAACGGGCTGACCAATGAGTGGATATGGGCCTCACGCTGCTAACTCACCGGCGAAGCACTTTTCGGACCCATCACAACTTACCCCGCCGGACGAGATTCAAAAGGTGACCGAACCCATCTGCGGCTTGAGTGCAGCTGAAGCCGCATTGCGCCTTGCGGTCGAAGGATACAACGAACTCCCTCGCAAACGAGAGCGGACGGTGCTACGTATCGCCCTTGAGCTGTTTAAGGAACCGATGTTTGGGCTTTTGATCGGCGCCGGCGCAATTTACTTCGCGCTGGGCGACCTTCAGGAGGCTATCCTTCTCCTGATCTTTGCAACCATCTCCGTTGCCATCGCCATTGTACAAGAGAGTCGCAGCGAGAAGGTATTAAAAGCGCTTCAAAATCTCGCCAGTCCGCGGGCGTTGGTCATCCGAGACGGCCGGCGGCAACGTGTTCCGGGGCGGGATGTGGTACGCGGCGACTTCATTGAGCTTGTGGAAGGCGACCGCGTTCCTGCTGACGGGTGCTTGCACACAAGTAGCGATCTGCTAATCGATGAGTCCTTATTAACAGGGGAATCCGTACCCGTCTCGAAGGTTGCCGGCCCCGTCGTTCAATCGGCGAAACCCGGTGGCGACGGCTTGCCATCCGTATTTTCCGGGAGCCTGGTGGTGCGCGGACATGGCGTAGCCGAGGTTACAGCAACGGGCCTCCGCAGTGAGATGGGTCGGATCGGTACCACGCTTCAAACCATCGAGGATGTGCCCCCACGCCTGACTCAACAAACACGGCAGCTTGTGCGCATCGCCGCCGCTGGCGGCTTCGGCGTCAGCATTGCGGCCGTACTGCTATTTGGGATTTTCCGAGGAGATTGGCTAGAGGCACTGTTAGGCGGCATTGCGATTGGCATGGCGATGCTGCCGGAGGAATTCCCGCTCGTCCTTACCGTGTTCATGGTGATGGGAGCGCGACGTATTTCGAAAGCCCGTGTGCTCACACGGCGGTCGGCAGCTATCGAGACATTGGGATCCGCGACGGTTTTATGTACTGACAAGACCGGGACCCTCACTGAAAATCACATGACTGTCGTCGAATTGCGCTCCGGAGGGCACATCTATCGTCCTGCAGCTGTCAAGAACGAAGCATTACCGGAGAATTTCTCGTCACTCGTGGAAGCGGGCGTCTTGGCTTCGGCTATAAATCCCTCCGATCCAATGGAACAGGCGTTTCACTCGCTCGAACGCACGACGCGCTCAGCGCGTCACTCCCCACATGATGGCCGGACGCTCGTCCATTCCTGGGGACTGCGACCGGAACTCCTGGCCATCACTCAGATATGGCTATCTACTAGGGACAACACTCATGTTGTGGCTGCAAAAGGTGCCCCTGAAGCTGTGGCACGTCTTTGCGGATTCGATTCCTTTATGGTTGGACGTCTGCGACAAGAAGTTGACGTTATGGCGGCGGAAGGGATGCGTGTCCTTGCCGTGGCGCGGACGACACTCTCGGAACCATCCTGGCCAGCAACGCCAACTGACCTGACCTTCACCTTCCTAGGTCTCGTCGGGCTGGCAGATCCATTGCGCGCCGAAGTACCTAAAGCGGTGGCGGAATGTCAGGCTGCTGGTATTCGCGTCGTTATGATTACAGGAGATTATCCAGCGACCGCCGTAGCAATCGCACGCCAAGCGGGTTTAGCCTCCACAGCGGCGATGACGGGAGATGAGATCGAAAATCTCGCTGAAGCGAACCAAGCTGTGACTCTCCGGAAGACGTCCGTGTTCGCCCGCGTCTTGCCGACCCAGAAGCTGCACATTGTTCGGGCGCTTAAAGCTGCTGGCGAAGTCGTTGCGATGACAGGAGATGGCGTGAACGATGCCCCCGCCCTCAAGTCTGCAGATATTGGCATTTCCATGGGCGGACGCGGCACCGATGTCGCTCGCGAAGCTTCGTCGATCGTTCTGTTGGATGACAATTTTGCCTCGATCGTAAAGACTATACGGCTCGGTCGGCGCATTTACGACAACCTGCGAAAGGCAATGGGCTATATCGTAGCGGTACACGTACCCATTGCCGGCCTCGCTCTCCTCCCACTCGTGTTCGGTACCCCGATTATACTCGCACCGATTCATATCGCCTTTCTAGAGATGGTTATCGATCCCGTGTGTTCAGTTGTCTTCGAAGCCGAGCCTGATGAACGCAACCTCATGCGTCGCCCGCCAAGATCGCCACGGAGTGCCCTGTTACCACTGGGTCTGATCGTCTGGAACCTGGCACAGGGCAGTTTGGCTCTTCTGCTCGTTATCGCCATCTATTTTCTGGGGATATATCGCGGGATGCCTGAGACCGAACTCCGCGCCCTAAGCTTTGCTGCTCTGCTTTTGACGAATGTCGGACTTATCCTAGTGAACCGCTCTTTTTCGAGCTCGCTTTGGAGTGCAATCTCGCGCAGAAATCCTATGCTTTGGGCCGTGATGGGGTTGGCTCTGCCACTACTCCTCGCAGCGATCACCTGGACGCCAGCAGAACAGCTATTCCAGTTTGGCCCCCTTCATTTGGATGACCTTGCCGTATGCCTAGGGACCACGGCCATACTGGTTGCAGTTCTCGAGCTCCTAAAGCATCTCTGGAAAACTGGGCTGGTTACCTAAAGCACGCAGCCAGATATCGCCAGCCGTTGGAGCCATCAGTATATATCGTCGCGAAATTGGATCATGCCGGCGTCATCCCCCATGCTGTGTCATAAATTACGTGAACCGGGACCGTTTCGATCAGATTGATGCGGATACTGCAACGGCTTCCGATTGCCTCATCAACCCGCTGACCAGGCCAATTCCGATCTGGCTTTAGCAATAGCTTGGCGAGTTCTACCGCACGTGATACCCCCACGCATCCGTGGCTGAAAACGGTGGGACTGCGTGAATAGACGGCGATCATTTGTGTCATGAAGATACACATCGTACGGATTGCCAAGGCCCACCCGGGCCGAGATGAAAGGATTTTCAAAAGTGTTCGCCAATTCGGAATGGCCCATGACGGGTGGAGGCTGCCACCAGATAGGCCGTTGACCAGCCGATTAACAGAAACCCGCTAACTCCTTCGAGCGACCCTAGGAGACGCCAGTCGGCGCGCAGGATCATATCGCCATAGCCGATGGTGGAAAACGTAGCCGTCGAAAAATAAAGCGCCGCTTCGAAAGTCTCGAATGCGTGAAGGGCTATGTAAACCAAAGCCCAGGTCCAAATCTCCGCGGTATGGACGAGAAAGAGCCCCAGAACGGTCGCTACCATCGACACTGTTTTTCCAACGGAGTGGAGGTGCAGTTTCATCCCCCGATAAACGGCGCCCATCAAATGCGTCACTGCGATGAGGCCGATCGTATGCGTTAAGACGGTTATCGAAATGACCGCAGCGCCGAGCGCAAGGTTCATCAGCAAGGAGAACGGTGCTGTGTCTGTCACGGCGCTTTCTCATTTTCTAAAGCATTGAATAGGCACTGAGGCCAGTAATTGGATGAGATCCAGAACCGTAGGCTTGCGCTTTTCGTTTCCCATCCGCCACTGGCCCAATAGCATTCAGCTATCCTTCCGATTGGCGCGTTGACGAAGATCAATTTCCGATACCGGCCGCGGCAATGGATTTCTGCAATCGTCGGAAGGAATAGGAATGCGTGTTCCCCGCTCTTCGGCCGTACTCGCAATTGTCGCCGCCATCGCGATACTCGTGGCGTAGAGTTACTTGGATGTATTCCAAAGAGGAGATGAGCTTCTAACCCTGTATGGAAATGTCGATATTCGCGAAGTTGACCTCACCTTCAATTCCGAAGGAACTGTGCGGCAGATGAAGGTTCAGGAGGGAGATCTGGTCGCTCAGGACCAGGAGATTGCCTTGCTCGACATGGCCACTTATGAAAGCCTGTGCAACTTTGCCTTCGCCCGTGCCGATGCCCAACGTGCCGTTGTCTCCCGTATGAAAGCCGGTAGTCGACCGGAGGAAATCGCCCGGGACCGCGCCAGCGTCGTCGCCTATCAAGCCGTGCTTTTTAATGCGCAGCGCGGTCTTGATCGGCGACAGACTCTTCTCGGACAAGGTTTTGCAGCACAACAGGAATTCGAACAGGCCCAAGCGACTGCTCGGCAAACTCACGGCTTAAAGGATGCGGCAAAACAGACCCTCCATCTTCGGAGCTGGGGCCGCGAAAAGCCTGTTGTTTTACGGGATAACAGAGAAGGCTGCCGGAAGCCAGCCTTCCCCCGAGGGTCATCCTATTGGTTTTGCGGAAAGTACATTACCAGAGCTCTCCTGCCGGACCGAGCGCCACGCCCGTTGCCGGCTCCGCCCAGATCAGGTAGTCTTTGACGCCCACCACACCCGGCACGTTCTCCGCCAGCACGCGTAATGCATCTTTGAACCGTGGATCCGTTACCGTTCCTCGAAGCTCAACGACGCCGCTCCTAACAGTCACATCGACCATCTCTAGCGGGGCCCACGGCTGCTTCTTTAATTCCTCTTCCACGCGAAGGCCAATTTCCGCATCCGTCGGGTCCGTATCGGCTGCCAATTGTCGCATTATTGCCCTGAGGACATCCGCCCGCGCCAATATGCCGATTACCCTTCCCTCTCTAAGAACTGGAAGTCGCTTGACGCGGTTTTTCTCGATGAGGGCCACTGCCTGATCGAGCGGCGTCGTCGGGGATACAGAAATCACGTCCGCCGTCATGACATCGCTTACTCTTTGGGTATGGGAGTGAAAGTAGTCCTGAGCACGCTGCGCATCTGAAACAAGCCATGAAAGCCAACTGGCATGTTGTTTTTGGGTGCCTATCTCAGCGCGGCGCATTAGGTCGCCTTCAGTCACCATTCCAACGACTTTGCCACCACCATCCACCACAGGAACACCACCAATATGCTTGTCCAACATCAGTCGAATTGCGTCGACGATACGACTCTCAGCATGAACACAGATCACATTTGATGACATAACGTCTGACACATACATATCGCTCTCCTTGAACCGGGGATTACTGGCTCAGTATTCGCGCTTCCCAGACCTTTCCTTTGATAGAGATCAATCGTCACTCAAAAGAAGCCAAAAACGGCTTATGGAACGATGACTGCCGCTCCTTCAAGCTTGCCATCCCGCAAATCGGCGAGTGCTTTGTTGGCCTCCTCTAAGGGATAGACCTGGACCTTGGTTGTAACCGGAACCAGCGGCGCGAGGCGGAGAAACGCATCGCCGTCATTTCGGGTCAGATTAGCAACAGAACGGATGCTGCGTTCCTGCCAGAGCAGCCTGTAGGGAAAGCTGGGAATATCACTCATATGGATGCCGGCGCAGATGACGCATCCGCCTCGGCGTAGCGCTTTCAGTGCCGATGGAACGAGGCCACCAACCGGCGCGAAGATAATTGCAGCATCCAATTCTTCTGGTGGCACCTCATCTGAAGCGCCTGACCAGGTGGCGCCCAGCTCGTGCGCGAACTTCTGCGCCTCTAAATCGCCTCTTTGAGTGAAGGCAAAGACCTGCCGCCCTTCGTATCGGGCAACTTGGGCCAGAATATGGGCCGCCGCACCAAACCCGTAGAATCCGATCTTGTGTGCGTCGGCCGTCATCATATAGGCTCGGTAGCCAATTAAACCTGCGCATAGAAGTGGCGCAGCCGAAATATCGTCATAGGGCATCGGAATCGGAAAGCAGTAGCGTGCGTCCGCGACAGCCATTTCGGCAAAGCCGCCATCAATATCGTATCCGGTGAAGAGGGGGGAAAGGCAGAGATTTTCAGTACCTGCCAGGCAATATTTACACGTGCCACAGGTATGCCCCAGCCAGGGGACGCCAACGCGATCTCCTATGCCGAAATTCGTCACACCATCGCCGAGCATGGTCACATATCCCACGATCTCATGCCCTGGAATCAAATCTGCCTTTGGCTTAGGAAGCTCCCCATCAATAATGTGCAGATCGGTGCGGCAGACCGCACAGGCAGCTACGCGCAGTTGAATCTGCCCTGATCCAGGTGATGGGGCGGCCTGATGGCGTAACTGCAAATTCCCGCGCCGCCCGTCCAAGACCATCGCACGCATTGCCATTACCTCTCTAGCTGCTGTCAAAAAGCCCTTGTGCTGCTATCTGCCAAACCAAAGACCGTTCTTTAGTTCGTATTTTCAATGAACTTTTTCTGAATACCTTGATGGAGGTCAATGAGAACTGCCGGTGCCATCCATAAACTGCCGAGAATACGACCCACTAATATGTCGTCGGCATGGAGAATGAGCATGATCGGGCGCATTTTAATTCCGCTCTTTGACGACCCGCTGGATTATCGGCTGCTGGATGCGGCCGCAAGGTTCACAGATTGTAGATCCGCCAGCCTTCAGGTCGCCTATTTTCGGCCGGAACCGATTGAAGAATCGGTTTATGGGTCCGAAGTAGTGACCTCGGGTCTAATGATGGAGGCTCTTGAAGAGGGGCCGCAAGTTGTTAAGCGAAATATTGCCATTCGGCTAAAAGATTGGACGTCTCAGCATCGGTACGAGTACGTCAATGTCCATACCGGAATGGCGTCTTGCCAAATATCTTTCATCGAGCGTACCGGAAACCCGGTCACTGAATTGCGGAAAACTGGCAGATTAAACGATTTGATCATTTGCCTTCTCCCGGACAACGAAAGACCCACTTCCGAACAAGTATTGACAGTAGCCGTCGCAGAGACGGGTCGACCCGTTCTTACACTTCCCAAAGCCCCGCCTTCCGACCTTACAAAACATATTCTTCTTGCCTGGGATGGCAGCCTAGAAGCTAGCAGGTTGTTGGCTCTAGCCATGCCCATTCTTTCTATGGCTGAGCGTGTCTCGGTGTTCTGTTATCCGGAGAAGGACTGCGACACTGGGGAGCTGCACCAGTTGATTGAGTATCTTAGATGCCACGGCATATCAGCCGCTCCCAGTCATGTCCGACAGGCCAAGCCTCTGGGTGAATCGCTCGTCGAGGCCGCTCTATTCAATGATGCAACTCTAATTGCTATGGGCGCCTATAGCCATAGCCGCATACGCCAGCAGCTTTTTGGCGGCCTAACCCGCCACATGATCGAAGATGGGAAATTTCCTCTGCTTTTAGCTCACTAGATGTGTGCGGATCGGACGGATTATTGATCCCATAATGGAAAGGAAAAAAGCATGGCTACGACCTGGATTCTCATCGCCGATGCACGCCAGGCACAGATCTGGACTCAACAGCAAAATGGCCCTTTGAGGATCATTGGAACAATGAGTCCGGGATCCAACCACCGGTTCTCGCGTGATATCGCGTCAGATAAGCCTGGTCGGTCTTTTTCTTCCCTTGATGCTCGCCGCTCTTCGATCGAGCCGCGACACGATCTCAAGCAAATGGAGGAAGAACAATTCGGCATCGAACTGGTGAATATGCTGCAGCGATCACTGGATGAAAAAGCTTTCGACACGCTTTTGGTCGTGGCGCCGCATAGAATGCTGGGCACGATTCGACGTCATTCAAGCTCAAACCTTCGCAGTCGGATTTCTGCAGATGCAGCTAAAGAGCTTCTTAAGGTACCACTAGGGAAGATTCGCGAAGAGATCCGTTTCTTGTCATCACAAGAACACCTGGGAAATAAAGCTTGATCGCGCTTCTATTTACCTGGGGGAATGGTGAAGGTGAACGCCATCCTTCATTTGCCGAGATGCCCAATTTCGCGGGTTGCAAATGAAAAAAACTGAACCAGAACTAATTGTTCAGCTGAAGCGTGATCATGCGAATATGCGGTGTGTCATCGACGTCTTGGGGCGGCAACTGGAGCACTATCAGCAGACAAGAAAGATCCCCGATGATTTGCTGGCAGAACTCGCGGACTGGATGTCATTTTCAAGAAACTGATATCGCGCTGCCCGGAAGTCAAACTTTTAGGTCGCGGCATCATGCTGGAGCATCGGGAATTGGCAGAGCATAATCGGCGTTTGGCAGTTGCGACATCTGCCCCACTATGAATGTGATCCCGAATGATGTGGATCAAAGACGGTCCAACCCGAACACCTATCTTATTCGCTGGCTCCAGCTCAAAGTGTTTCTGCTACGCGATGCCGTGAGCCGAATGCGTGCAAGGTCAACTCCCGGATGGTGCCCTCATGAATATTCGCTTCTTTTGTGATGATCCGTGGTCAGTGAAAACCACCGATTTCCCCGAATCCGGTACCTCCCTGGAAAAGCTCACCTTTCTATTGAACTATGCGGTCCTGGCCCCCTCGGTCCTCGGAACAGAACCCTGGTGCTTCTATGTCTCGGATAACTCTCTTGTGCTCCGCATCGACCCGGCACGGAGGCTGCCGGTGACGGACCCTGAGGGCCGCGAGATGATGATCAGCTGTGGAGCCGCGCTTCTTAATCTGCGCGTTGCGGCGGCATTCTATGGGCAGGACCTGCACCTGATGGCGTTTCCCGAGGAGCAGCGGTCGGATGTTGTCGTAAAGGCGACCTTGGGACCCAGAAAAACGTCAGCGGCCGATCCAAAGCTCTTTGAATCCATTACCAAGCGTCGGACAAGTCGTGGTGGATTTGCCGTGCGACCTATGTCCGAAGATCTTCCGCATCGTTTGACCGAGGCTGCTCGGCAGGAGGGCGCCGTGTTGTCGTTCTTGGTCGATACGGAAGCGCAAATCGGCATGTTGGCGCTCGCCGCAGAAGCCAGACGCCAACAACTCGCCATTCTCGCCTATCGTAATGAACTCTCTCACTGGGTTCAGAAGCGCGTGGCGGAGGCTCGGGACCATGAGAGCGAAGCTTGGCATCGCCTCGGCAAGCCTTCCGGGCCGCTTGCCGGCACGACTCCCGAGCCCTTGGATAGGCCTGAGCTTGCGACTCCAAGCGCGGCGGGATTTGCCCGTATGCTGGCCAATGGGGCAGATACACCAGAGGATCGAGCAACTTCAGACAACTCTTCGGTCCTCGCCTTGTTGGCAACTGCAAGCGATAGCAAGGAAGATTGGCTGATGGTGGGCCAAGCACTCCAGCGGGTCCTATTGGTAGCCGCTGTAGAAGATGTATCAGCGGCCTATATAAACGCACCTATCGAGAAGGAGAAGTTCAGGCGCCAGGTGGGCCGCATCTTTCATGTGAAGGGAAGCCCCCAAATCATGCTGCGGATGGGGACGGGTACCCAGAGACCCCCTACCCCACGCCGGCCGATGGCCGAAGTGGTTAAACTGGACAGTTGAGGAGCGTGCTTTTTGGACCTCTGCGACTGATGTTCGTTTATTGCTCTATCGAGAAGAGGATCCAGTCAACCCGGCTCATACATACAGCCTCGATGCTCGAATCAACAAGTCGGGTCGGATATGGCGCTGTCGTCTTCCAGCCCGCACTGTTCGAGAGGCAGTGTATTATGCATACCAGATCGATGGGCCTTGCCATCCAATCGCAGGGCACCAATTTGACTCGCAAAAAAACTTTAGTCGGTCCCTATGCGCGAGCAATCGACTTTCCTTCAGATTTCAGCCGCAGCGCAGCGTGCCGTCGAGGATCGAATGCAGGCAGAGCGGCACGATGGAGTAGCGCGACATACCCACGATGCGATCATCTATGAGCTCCACGTCCGCGGCTTCACCATGCCTACGGGTTCTGTAATGATCATGGCCGTTAGATCGGGGAATTTGGCTATCTTGTTGACGCATTGCACAGGAGCGGCATCGAAGTCGTTATGGATGTAGTCTATTCGCTCGGCGACTTGCGGCGTGATGGATACCAGAGCACCTATTCGACGACAACATGCGGGCCTTTCTACTGCGAGTGGCTGAATAACAAGCAGCAATTCGATGTCGTTTCCTGCTTTCATGATCGAAAGCCTGATTTGCCTGCAGCGTTTCCTGACCCATCCCTTTCAAGCAAACGAGTCAGGAGCGCCTATGGCGCAACCGTGAACGGCATCACCATACCCGCTGCGTAGTGACCCGGTACATTGCAGATCAGCAGATACGCCCCTGGAGCGAGCGCGACTTCAAACGTCTTCGAAGCGTTGGGCTGCAGATCTGCTGCCTCGCCGAGCACCTTCACTTGCTCCTCCGGCACGCGCGCCTGAGCGTAGTCGTACGGCAGCGGGGCGGCCGGACTGTCAACAGAGATGACAAGGAGCTCGTGCACGATGCTTCTCGACCAGTTCGTAACGTCGAACGTCACCGCACCGGCCTTGACGGTAGACTTGTCGACCCGGACCACCATCATGCCGCCCATCATCACCCCGGAGCCGATCATGCCCTGGCCCATCATCCCAGGCCCCATGGTCCCCGGGTTCATCATACCCTGGCCTTGGCCCATCATCCCAGGTCCGATCATGCCGGGACCCATCATCATGCCGGGACCCATCATGCCATACGACATCATTCCTGCGGGCATGCTGCTTGACATGTCCAGCAGGGCCACCCTGACCGAGATTTTCTCATCGGCAGCACCGGCTGTCGCTGCGAGGGCCGTCAGCATCCATAAAGCAGCCAGACAGAAACGAAGAGCGTGTTTCATCGTCATTCTCCCTGCGGTGATCCGCATTATCCGGGCCGATAGAACGGCCCCTGAGTCGTGCGAGATTCCCATGGGGGCGGCGCTGTCACCTTGATCCATGTCATTTCGCGCAATCGAGCGCAGCCCTCACGGTGCCGCCCGACAGTCTGCCAGCCGCCGCTGATCCCGAGGCCCGACAGGGTCAATGCAATGAAGCACGCGCGGCCCACCGTCTTCAGGCAGGTGCGGGCATCCTTCTTCACCCCTCGCGTTTCGAGCCCTGTGGGCTGGCCCCGATGGATGCCATGCGCTATGGAACATTGCCACTGGTGCGCCGCACTGGCGGTCTGACCGACTTGGTCATTGGCGCAGACAGCGCTACAGCGGTCTTGGGACAGCGACCGGCTTTTCGTTTGCCGATGCGAGCTGCGAGGATATGTGCATCGCGCTAGATAGGCGCTGCGATGGGGCCGATAAAAAGTATCGCTAGAGCAGCCAGCGATGTCAGCACCGTCGCCCAGAGCAGTAAACGTCCTGGCTTACTTTTTAGAGTGGGACGGCTCGTTCGAAGAACCAGAACGACTGCAAGTTCGGTCAACAGCTGCGTCAGGTGAGCAGGATTACATGGACCATCCGTTGCTCGCTCAATGAGCCATCTCCTCTCAAGAGGACCCTAGTCTGTCATCATTGCAATTTACCGTAGAGACCATCGGAACCGTCCTGGCGTTGTGCCAATAAAATGCCGAAATAGCCGCGTAAAATGACTTTGATCGGAGAAGCCCGCGGCAAGAGCAACTTCCGTGACCGACAAGTCTGTCCGCATGAGCATGGCGCGAGCTACCTCGATGCGTTTTTGGGTAATGTAAGTATGCGGGGTAACGCCCGCCGAAAGCCTGAACTGCCGAGCGAAATGATAGATCGAAAGGTTAGCAATTCCGGCCAGTTCCGCAATCTGAATGCGCTCCGTAAAATGCTGATCGATATACTCGCACACTCGGCGCATGGTGCTAGGCGAAAGTCCGCCATACGACATCGTCTTTGCCGGCAGGTTTTTCAGAGCACCAATAAGACCCAGTCGAGGGCGTGTGTGTAACGTCTCGTTCTTTTGACCATATAAAATATTTGACGTCTTCTGTGGTGGTGTCGTGAGGACAAGCCATCTCGTGAAGTCTCTCTGACGCGTCAAGGTTCTGGGGGTGTCCTCTGCCGTCGCTCGGCGGAAGAGATCAGCGTCTTTAATGAATATGGCCCATAAACTTAGCCCCGCCCGAAACGCGTCATTCTGGAGATCGAAGATATCTCGCGCCGATCGATTGGCGCCAACAATGCGCTCACCCTCGTCCACGGCCAGCAGCATGGCGTTAGAATCGTCCTCTGGAGGGACGATCATGACGATCCATTCCTTACGAAACCTGGTTCGAAAATATCGCTCTTCGATCGCGCGTGCGGACTTGATGGTCAGAGGTCCTGCAAGTCCATGAGATGACTCGGAGAGTCCCGGATCAACTGAGGAGACATCCAGCACGGCCATCAACGTTCCGTCTATGTCAAAGATTGGCGCGCCGGAGCAGCTCAAATCGGTGTTGCGCGAGCGAAAATGTTGACTTCTATGAATAGTAACCGGTCGCTCTTCGGCGATGCAGGTACCTATCCCGTTTGTGCCCTCAAGCTCCTCAGCAAACACACCGCCTAGCCAAGCGCCCCAGTTTTTGAACTGGTCTGCCTCCGTTGCATCACCGCGATGTTCGACTGCCACACCCGCCCTATTACAAAGCAGGACAGTGTAACCGGCATCCCGCACCACCTTGTAGAGATAATCTATTTCCTCTTGGGCGCAGAAAATTAGTGCATCTAGCGCCTGACGAAGCTTGTCAACCTCTGTCAACGACAGAATATTGGGTGCCTCGCTCTTGTCCGGATTGATTCCATACTGGCATGCGGACCGCTGCCAGGAAGTAGAAACTTCCTCGATATTCGGTGCGGCAAGCCCACCGGCAACGACCGAATAAACCTCATAAGTATGCCGATAAACTGGATGTTTCGGCCGCAAGAAAGGTGTTGAACCGTCCATTACTCACCTGCACTTTGATCGGCAGAGTTGTACCGCCTGAGGGCCTCATCAGTTGTACGAACCAGACAGCGAAAGTTTAGGATGCAAAGAAATGGAATCAACAATCAATTGGCATGACGAAATTTCCTGTAGAGACGCTTTTTTCTCGATGGAAATTGGCGTGCATAAAATCCTACCATCTCGATACCGAAGCGGAGATACAACCTTTCCCAGCCATTCGACCGTGATCAGTAAGTGCGAATCCTGATGTGAGGCGGCAAACACAGCCTTCGCCAAAGTGCCGAAGCTAATTCCACTCCTTGGTCATCGCTCTTTGCCGGAAGAAGCCCTCGAACGAGGAAACTCGGTTTTTCTACCTATCAGACCGACGCAACCTGCTGCCACATTGACTTACGGGACTGGCTTCAATGAGAGCAACGGATGGTCCGTGAAGCCCTGGTCACCTGTCAAAGAGATCTACTTCTGGTCCGAAGCGCTCCGGAAGAACAACCCTGAACAGATGCGACGTCGATGATGACGCCATGGTTTCGACGAAGGAAACCGGGCAGAACGGCGTGCGCGAGGCGGGTCAGGCGGTGACGTCGAAGTCGATCTGGCCACGATGCCGAGGCGCGTGTCGTCGGTGATCTCGATGCTGCGCCCCTTCTGGACATGAGGGCGAAATTCCGGATGAAAGATTCCCACGACTTGTTAAGCGACATCGGTGGGTACAAGCCGAAGTTGGCTATTCGCCAGATAGGATATGGGCTCATTGCGTGCGAGCGCCTCTCCATCTCCGGGTTTTGCATGGGAATGGAGCAAATACGTTCTGTGCACCGCAAGGCCCTTCAAGAACCGTCCAACCAACGCTGGCAAAATTCGTCATCGGAAGCAGCTCAAGCGAATGTAGAGGAGTGCAAATCATGGAGCGATACCAGACCGACCAAGAAGGGCGGAACGCTACGGGAAGCACTCCGCCACTCGCCTCCTGCACGGGAAAAATAGAGACACAGGCAATAGCGGCCAGACCACGCAATGTCGCCGTTAACGATCATTCCTATCTAGCCGCTGAGTTGCAACCTTGGCCGATCGCGCAAGAACATTTCACAGGCCTCATCACCCTCGTCTGAAGCTCGTTGAGTGACGCCTATTCGAGATCCGGAGAATGATTATGATCCACGACCTGCACAGAGATTGGCGACGCTGGACGAGGGCAGAACGGGTACTCGCTCCTGTGATCGCAGCGACTCTTCTAATCGTCATTCCGACAGCAATTTTACTAATTGCCTGAAGGTGGTTAGATGCGGAAAATCTCAATGGCAGCGCAAGCCAAGTGGCGGCGACCCTCAAAGCCGCTTTGGCGGATATCGCGAGCTGATCTCGATAGACTAATGGGGACGATTGAAGTAGCGTCGGCCCAGTTATCTGAGTGCCTGTTCGCCGCCGGAGCCCACCTTCACATCGACAGGGCCAATCTGCCGACCATATATTATGGTCTCACCGGTTCCGGCATGATTGCCATCGAAGGCGCAGCACCGTTCGAACTCGTTCCGCATATGCTTGTCGTGGCGCCAGCGAACAAGTCAATCGACATCGTCGCGACCAGTTCACCGTTTAGGCGTTCCCTTTGCGGTGCCGACAGCATCAAGAAAAACTGCTTTGTCCCTGGCTTGGTGCATCGGCACGAGATCGGCGATGGCGAGGCGTCATTTTCGCTCGTCTGCGGTCTATTCCATGCGGTTTACGGCTCGGAGCTGGATCTATTCGCTTCGCTCGCTTCGCCGGTCGTCGAAAGCTTTGATGCGCCTGATCAGCTCGACCAGCTCATGAACTATGCGATCGTCGAACTTGCCGCGCGCGAGATCGGTGGTGGACCGATGACGTCAACCTTATTCAAGCTCGTGCTGATGACTCTGCTTCGTCGCAGCCTGACTTCGACAAACCCTTGGGTGGAGGGTTTTTCGCTTCTGAACGACCCGCCGATAGCGCGCGCGTTTGCCGAAATGGCGTCACGCCCCGCAGCGGACTTCGATGTTCAAACCATGTGTAGATCGGTAGGGTTAAGCCGCTCGGTGTTCATGGCAAGATTCGCGGCCGTGTTCGGTGACCCGCCAATGTCAATCCTGAGACGCCTTCGGATGCGGCATGCGGCGAACCTGCTGGCTGCCAATGCACTGTCCATCGAGCAAGTTGCACTTTGCGCGGGCTACCAGAGCCGCAGCAGCTTCACGCGAACGTTCCGGAAGCACTACGGGACCGACCCTTCAGACTATCGGGTAGAAGCGAGAAACATCGACGGTGCATATGAGGTCGAAGATGACGGGGCTGCGAGTGATCATCCGCCATCGTCCATTAAAGTGGCGTGATGACGGCGGCCAGCCGCAGTTACCTAACATCACCCAGGCCTTTCCAGAATGCGATGCAGCCCTTGAGGGCCGCTGCGGTATCGGAGGATCGAGGTCAATAAAACTCCCGAACGCCGAAGTTGCGTGCCTTCTGACGGTCCGCGACGCGGACGTGCCGACGACGCAGGTGCCCGAGAATCGTGCGCGTTGCGCCACCATCGAGCCCTACATCACCGGCCGCGCCGTGCGATGACGCCCTGACCTGACTGAAGGCGGCCGTGCTCGAACAATCCCTGCCATGCAATTAAGCCCGAGATCGGCAGACTCGCGCTCACCGCGAAGTCGACCTCCCCCGGCAGCGTCACAGGAATATCGGCTGATTGCGTGCGAACACCTCTCTCATTTCCGGATTTTTCCGGGGAATGGAGCAAATACGTTCTATGCACAGCAAGCCCCTCCCGGACCCGCTCGACCAACACTGGCAGATTAGTCATCGGAAGCCCAAGCGACTGTAAGCCCAAGGAGTGCAAAGTCATGGAGCGACACCCCACCGGCCAAGATGGATGGAACGCTACAGAGCACATCGTTATCCACAATGGCGCCTTTGGCGGCGATCGAGACGGGCACGCCGGCAAAAAGAGATAGGATCACCGCACCCCCGCCCAGCACCCGGTAATGCTTCACCCCAGGCGCAAAAAACGGCAGCCCAGGCTCGCGAACCCGCAGTCTCGGCGCAGAGGTCGCTTTTAACTGGATTTCTTCAATCATGATCCGATCAGCCATGACCGCTGCCTCCTGGGAAAAGGTATCTGGCCCATGCACCAAGCCACCAGCCCGGCCGCGAGGGCGACCAGGGCCGCCATCAACAATGCCGGACCATATCCGCCCATCCGATCTGCAATCATGCCAGCCAAGATCGGGCCGAGAATGCCGGCGACGCCCCAGGCAGAGAAGACGATGCCGAATACCAGATTGCCCGATGCCGCGAACAACGCAGCGATCAGCGCCGGATAGAGGACAATCGCCGCTCCATAGGTGAGGCCGACCATGCCCAATGCCGCGAGTGCATTCCAAGGTGAGCCGCCGATTGCCAGCAGCACCATCGCCAATGTTTCCAGGCCGCAAACACTTATCAGCAGGCCTCGCAGCGGCACCGCATCCGCACCGATTCCGGCGATATAACTACCAGCCACACTGCCGGCACCAATAAGCGCGGCGCAAAGCGCGGCCAGATTCTGATCGACGCCCGCCCGCAAGGCGATCGGCACGCTGTGCCCGATGGTCATCAGCCCCGGCAGCACGATCAGCATGTAACCAAGCCAGAGTTGCGCGATCCGGCGCCAGGGCAACGCTACCATCGTGTCCCTTCCCGGGCCGGCGACCGTCAGGCGCTTCCCGGTCGAGATCGCGGTGATCGTGCCGGCGAGAAAAACGGTGCCAGCCAGCACCGCGAAAACCGTGGAGATGCCGAACCGCCCGATCATTTCCGCCATGGGCCAGGCCCAGATCACGCTGCCGACACCATAAGCCGCCGTCACCAGGCCGATGGCCATTCCCCGCCGATCGTCCATCAGAAGCTGCAGATGCCGCAGCGCCGCCGCGTAGCCGAGGCCATTCGCACCACCGAACAGGATTCCGTAACCGATGAGGACAACACCCCATGAACGAGCCATCGCCGCCAGGAACAATCCCAATGCCGCAACAATTGCCGCAACGAGAAAGGAACCAGCGGATGACAGCCGGGATCCGGCCAGGTTCAACACCAGGACCGACAATGCAAGGGATGCTATGACGACCGCATAGATGGCTCCGGCCTCCAGGGGGCCGATCATGAAGGTTTCCTGCAATCCCGGCATCAAGACGCCGAAGGCATGGACAGATCCCAAGCAGACCATCAGCAGGCAGGTCGCCAGGATGTTGAAAGCCCGGATACCGGCTTGATTGGAGTCCGTCGAATGCCTGACCGACATCATGCCAGACCCAGCTCCCGCTTGCGCCGCACCGCCCAGGTCTCGATCAGCCGCGTAGCGGTGATGCCGATGGCGGCGATGCTCAAGCCGGCCAGGAGCCCGCGTCCCGTATCGACCGCCGGCAGTGCCTTCAGGATCTCCTGCCCCAGATCGCGGGAGCCGATCAGCGCGGTGATCGATGTCATGAACAGCGCCATGGTGATGGTCTGGGTGAGGCCAAGCAGAATCTCCGGCACGGCTTGCGGCAGTTCGACCTTGAGCAGCATCTGCCGCCCGGTACAGCCGCAGGCGATCCCCGCCTCCAGCGTATTGGCCGGCACCCGCATCAGGCCGAGATGCGTATACCGGATGATCGGCACCATCGCATAAGCAATGATCGCGATGATCGAGGCAAGATCCCCAACCCGGAACAGCATGATCACCGGGATCAGGTAGATGAACGAGGGGAAGGTCTGCAAGGTATCGCAAAGCGCCAGCGCGAAACGGGTAAATCGCGGCCGGTGCGCCGCGCAGATTCCGATCGGCAGGCCCAGCAACACGCAGATGATGACAGCCATGGAGGTCAGATAGAGCGTCATCATCGCCGGCACCCAGAAACCGATCGCGGCAATGAAGCCGAGGAGGAGGAAGGCAGTGACGGCCAGACGCCAGCCGCCGATCAGCAGGCCTGCAGTCGCCACGAGCAGACAGGTCGGCAACCACGGCAAGGAGAGAAACAGATTGCGAATCGGCACCAGGATATAGGTCGTCACATCATCCCGGAAGAATTCGAGATAGACGAACAAGGTCCGCGACAGCCAACGGATGGATTGATCCCAATAGGGCGCGGTCGTGAACGTCATGTCCTTGGGCAGCAAGCGAAAGGCCGGCACCAGCCAGGCGACCAGGATGGAGGAGGCCAGCAGGATGCCGAGGATTACGGATGTCCGCAGCAACGCCGCCTTCTCCGCCTCGGTCGGCGCGCGGGCCGGGTTGCGGGCGATCAGGGCCTGGCTGATCCGATCCAGCAGGATGGCAATGACCACGATGGCCACGCCATATTCGATCGCCTTGCCCATCTGCAACTGTTGCAGCGAGAAAAGCAGGCGGTGACCGAGGCCGGAAGCGCCGATCAGAGAGGCGATGACCACCATGGCAAGGGTCTGCATGATCACCTGGTTGAGGCCGACCAGGAGCGTACGCTGGGCAGCGGGCAATTGCACCCGCCAGAGAAGCTGACGCGGCGTGCAACCGGACATCAGGCCGGATTCGATGATCTCCGGCGCTACCGTCCGCAAGCCGAGGATGGTGCAGCGCGCCATCGGTGGCACGGCGAAAATTGCGGTGGCGATCAATCTGGGAACGGCGCCGAAACCGAAGAAGATGGCGATCGGCCCGAGATAGGCAAGATGCGGCGTTGCCTGCATGACGTCGAACAGGGCAGACAAAACGCGTTCGGCCAGCTGGTTTCGGGTCGCCAGGATGCCCAGCATCAGGCCGATCAGCGCGGCGATCGGAACCGTCACCAGCACCAGCGAGAACGTCTTCATGGCATCCGGCCACATGCCGAAAACCGCGAGATAGGCAAAACCGAGCGTCGTCGCGATGCCAAGGCGCCCACCGCCGATCGCATAGCCGACGATCCCCATGATCAGCACCACGGTAATCCAGGGTAAGGCAGCCAGGCCGAACTGCGAAAATCCCTTATGCAACAGCCCGTCGGTTATCGTCAGGGGGCCGGAGAGAATATCCGAAACCAGGCGCGTGAGATCCTTGACGGTGAAAAGCCCGAAAGATGCCTCGTTCGCGAGCCACTGGAAAAATCGCGTAACCCAGTCCCGCAGCGGCACGATCTGTTCCGCCGGCCATTGCCGAGCCCAGTCCGGCGCCACGGCAAAAAGGATCAAGGAGACGACAGCAGCGCCGCCGACCAGTATGCCGGGCAGGATGCTTTTCGACCGCGATGCCGCGCTGTCCGCAGAGGCCGTCATCGCATCATCCGTCATTGTCGCGCACCGTCACTGAACATGACGGCAATCAGCCGGTCGCGCTCCACCTGCCCGACGACCCGGTCGTCATGATCGATCACCTTGACCGACCTGTCGCTGCCGAGCACCAGGGGCGCCACATCGTCCAGCTTCTGATCGATGCGAATGCTGATCTCGCTCGCTGCAGCAGATGTCGGCACCATGATCTGCCCGACGGAGATGATCTTCCCGCGCGGCGCATTCCTGGTGAATTCCGCGACATAGGGATCGGCCGGGCACCAGACCAGTTCCTCCGGCCTGCCCAGTTGAACCAGCGCGCCATCCTTCATGATGGCGATGCGATCGGCCACCCGGACCGCTTCCTCGAAATCATGCGTCACGAAGACGATGGTCTTGTTGAGCGCGCGCTGGAGACGCAGGAATTCGTCCTGCATGTCGCGGCGGATCAACGGGTCCAGCGCCGAAAAGGGCTCATCCAGGAACCAGACATCCGGCTCGACGGCCAAAGAGCGCGCAATGCCGACGCGTTGCTGCTGGCCGCCCGACAGTTCACGGGGATAGAAATTCTCCTTCCCGGCCAGTCCGACAAGCTGTGCCAGCTCCATCCCCCGCTCCTCCCGCCTCGTGCGCGAGATACCCTGCACGTCCAGGGGGAAACAGATATTCTGCAGCACAGTCTTATGGGGCAGGAGACCGAAATTCTGGAACACCATGCCCATTTTATGCCGTCGCAGCTCGATCAGCTCCTCCGGCGTCGCCTTGGTGATGTCCTGGCCGTCGAAACAGACGGCGCCGCTCGTCGCGTCGATCAGCCGCGCAAGGCAGCGCAACAAGGTCGACTTGCCGGAGCCGGACAATCCCATGACGACGAGGATTTCCCCCGTCGTGACCTCGAAGGACACATTGCGAACGGCGCCGACATATTGCTCGCGCCGGAAATCCTCCAGACTTGGCGCATTGCTGTGCACCGCCATGAAAGATTGCGCATCCTTGCCATAGACCTTCCACAGGTTTCGGCAACTGATCTTGTTCGGCTTTGACATGAGGCAACCACCCGCTCAACGATAAAAAATACGAGGATTCAGGTTTCCCTGAATCCTCGTTGGGGGAACATCAGTCTGCGGGGACCCATTCCTTCCAGGCTGAGGGATTGTCCGAAATCCACTTCGCCGCCGCCTCTTCCGGCGACAAGCCATCCGTGTCAACCATCGACGCCGCTTTGGCGATCTGCTCATTGTTGAAGTTGATATGTTGCATCACCGCGAAGGCGGCCGGCCATTTCTCCTGGACACCCTTCCACGCCGCCTTCTTCAGATAACCGCTCTTCGGGGCGCCACAATATTCCGGCTGGGTCTTGCATTTCGCATCGGAAGCGGGATCCGGAAAGTCGACGAATTCGCCGGGAAATTTCGCTTCGATGAAATTCGGCGTCCAGTTGAAGAGCACGATCGGCTCCTTGCGGTCGTAGGCCGCCTGCAACTCTGCCCAGAGCGTTGCCGCCTGACCGACTGGCACTTCCTGGAAATTCATCTTCAATGCCTGGATGCGCTCGCTGTAATGCTTGCCCCAATCGGCCGGCGGGCCGACAAAGCGCCCTTTGGGCTTGGTTTCGGCGGTCGCGAATTTCTCGGCGCAGGCATCCAGCGCCTTCCAGTCCGGCAAACCCGGGCAAACGTCCTTGACGTATTGCGGATACCACCAGTCCTCGCGGGTCACGGCGGTATGGCTGCCGGCATCGACCACATCGCCGCCCTCCAGCGATTTCGCAAAAGCCTCCGCCATGCTGCCTTCCCAGACCTCGACCTGGAAATCCAGATCGCCATTGCCCAGCGCCTGGAACTGCAACTGGGAATCCGACGGAATGTATTCGACGGTATAGCCCATCTTCTCCAGCAACTGGCCGGTGATATAGGACAGGACATTCTGGCTGGTCCAATTGTTCATCGCGATCTTGATCGACTCGCTCGATTCGGGAATCGCCGCATTGGCTGTGCCGGCCGTGGTGCCGCTTAGGAAGGCGGCGACACAACCTATGGCGGCAAGCCGCACCATTTTCATCGACAGCATTCTTCTCTCCCAGTGTTTTCCGGCCCGTCTTGCCCGGCTTGCGCCAGGTCCGCGGGCCTGCTGCCAACCCTAACAGGCGAATCTGAATGGACATCGATCAGGTTGTTAATGATGCGACGCACTTTGTTAATCGTTGTGAATGGATCGGCGCGCCCCTTGAACCGTTCATTGAACCGCCCATTGAACGTCGGGGCCAAGGGCGGCATAACAGAGACAGCCATCACCGCAAGAAGCCGCGTTTCAGCAAAGATGATTTCGGAAAACCCGCATATCGTGATTGTCGAAGACGAACCCGTCACGCGGGCGAAGCTGGCGGGGTTCTTCGCAGCCGAAGGATACCGGGTTTCGGAAGCCACGAACGGCGAGGAGATGCTTGCCATCCTCAGGAACGCCCCCGCCGATCTCTTGATGCTCGACATCAACCTGCCTGGCATCGACGGGCTCAGCCTCACCCGCAGCCAGCGCGACCGGTCCGACGTGGCGATCATTCTCGTCACCGGCCGCACCGATCCCATCGACCGGATCGTCGGGTTGGAGCTTGGCGCGGACGACTACGTGACGAAGCCTTTCGAACTGCGCGAATTGCTCGCCCGTGTCCGCTCCGTTTTACGGCGTTCGCGTCGCGGCAAGCCGGAAGAACTAACCATCCGGCGCTTTGCGGACTGGACCTTGGATCTGACACGGCGCAGCTTGCGCGGCGCTGATGGACACTATATCGACCTGACCCGCGCCGAATTTCAATTGCTGGCCCTGTTGACGGCCAATCCCGGTACGGTCCTCAGCCGCTCCAAACTGACCTGGCATGTCTCGCGCCGCGAGTGGGATGTGAGCGACCGAACGGTAGATGTCCTGATCCGCCGCTTGCGCCGCAAGATCGAAGCCAAGCCCGATGATCCCCAGATCATCGTGACCTCTCATGGCGAGGGATATATGCTTGCGGCAAAAGTGGAGAGCCTGACGGCGGATCTCTAGAGACGGATTCAGATTTCGAGTTGAAGCAAATTTGCTTTAACTCGAAACCATCGCGCTCCAGGTCAGGCGGCCTCACGCAGGATTGCCCGTAACGCAACCAAGGTCTTCTGCAATACACCCCGGAAACCGGCAAGAGACGATCGGCAGACGGCTGTATCCGACGCCTCGGCTGCCTGTTCGCATTGCCCCGCGATGGCCGCGAGCCGCGTGAGATGCAAGGCATGGCAAGCCCCCATGGCCGCATGGGCTTCCCGCGCAATGACTGAAAAATCCTGCCTGGCCAGGGCTTGCTCGCAAGCTTCGAGGCGCGGCTCCACCGTCTGCGCGAAGAGGTCGCAGAGCTCCCCTATCTTGCTCCAGCCGAGAATGGCCATGTCGGCGGAGAGAGCTGCCTGATCGACCAGGACCTCCTCATCGCTGCGATCGTCCCGGCCCTGGCCATCGGTATCCGGCAGAAAGATGCGGTCGCGATCCCCACGGTCAATTGCCTGGAAGGCTGCAACCAAAGCGGCCTGCGAGATCGGCTTGCCGATATAGGCGTCCATGCCGACTGAGATGTGATTCTCGACCTCCCGAGGGAAGACATGTGCCGACATGCCGATGATCGGCAGGTGCCGCCCCGGTCTCTTCTGCGCCCGGATCCGGCGTGTCGCCTCCAGGCCATCCATGACTGGCAGGCTGACATCCATCAGCGCGTAGTCGAAGGTCTCCTGTCCGATACGGCGGACCGCTTCGCCGCCGTCATTCACCACCACGACCTCAGCTTGCAGATCCTCCAGCAAGGCAGTGACAACGAGCTCGTTCAACCGGTCGTCTTCGACCACCAGCACGCGCTTGCCAGCGAACATTGCCGCCAGCTCGATCGGCAAGGGCGATGGCGCGACGGCTGTCGCCTGCCGGGCGCGGCGGAAAGGCAGCGACAGGCGGAACCTGCTGCCGGTGCCCGGCGCGCTTTCCGCTTCGATCGTGCCTCCCATCGTCTCGACGAGATTGCGGCAGATCGCCAAGCCCAGGCCGATGCCGCCATATTGCCGCGAGATGCCAGCATCCAACTGCACAAAGGGTTCGAAGCTGCGCTTGATATCCTCGGGCAGCATGCCGATGCCGGTATCCGACACGGTCAGCAGCAGCCTGATGCCGGCTTCTTCCCCATCTTCCATGCCGATATGCACATTTACGCCGCCTTCTTCGGTGAACTTCACCGCATTGCTGATCAGGTTGAAGAGGATCTGTCGCAGCTTCCCGGCATCGCCAAGCAGGCCAGGCGGGACATTCTCGGCGAATGCCAGGCCCAGCGTCAGGGATTTCGACAGGACCTCCGGCTTCATCAGCAGCACGACCTCCCCGATCACGTCATGCGGATCGAACCGCCGCTCGGTCAATCCGAGGCGGCTGCTTTCCATCTGCGAGAAATCGAGGATGCTGTTGAGGATATCCAGCAGGGCACGGCCGGCCCCGGAGACAAGGCCCACCTGCTGCTTCTGTTCTTCTGACAGGCGCGATTTGGCAATCATGTCGAGAACGCCGAGCATGCCGCTGACCGGCGTGCGGATCTCATGGCCCATGGCTGCCAGGAAGCGCGATTTGACCTGGCTTGCCTGTTCGGCCTTGAGCCTGGCCTCGTCATGCATCTGGACTTCGGTCTCCAGCAATCTGTTGGTTTCGACTAGCTGATGCGTTCGCTCACCCACGAGCTGCTGCAATTCCTCCCGGTGGCGCCTGAGCTCGATTGCCGTCAACTCACGCTCGGTCTCCAGTTCCTTCTTGCGGATGGCATCGGCATGCAAATGCCGCACGGCGTCGGCGATCTCGCCAATCTCGTCCCGCCCCTTGTCGACGACGTCGATCGCCAGGGAGCCACCGGCAAGTTTGCGCAGGGCACCCGCCAGGGTCGAGATGCGCCGCACGATTCTTCCCTCGACATAAAAGATCAGGACCAGGGTCGAGATGACCAGTGAGGTGAGGAAAAGGGCGAAGATCGTGCTCAACCCGGCCCGGGCCGATTGCAGGGAATTGGTCGCCTCGCTATTGGCGAAGCGCCCCACCTCGGTGACCAGATCGCCGACCAGGCCGCCTAGCTTTTCGGAGAGATCGCGATTGCGGATATCGAGCGCCATGATCTCATCGACGGCGGCCAGAAGTTGGCGTCGCATCAGGAAGGGATCCCGATCCTCGCGGTCATCGCTCAAACCGGTCAAGACAGCCAGCATTCGCCAGCCCTGATCCCGGCGCGTCGGGTCGACAATGCTGGCGACACGGCGGGAGATCACCTTGACGTGGTTGAGATAGGTATCCTGCATTTTCACCAGATCAGCGAGATTGGTCGTCGTGCCGACCCGCCCCAGCAGGAGGCTGGTCTGGGACGACCGCAGGCGCAGCTCGGACATGCGTTCCAGCATGAAGAGATCAACCTCGATCAGACGGTCAAGGGCATCGAAGGCCTGCCTCCGGCTGCCTCCCGGCGAGATCAGATCATAGAGATTGGCAATGACGGCATTCGACGCCGCGGATTCATTGGCAACCAACGTCTCCGAGAGGTCGGTCAGGTTATCGGCGGCGAGGATTGCCGTTTGCGTCCGAGTGGCAATGGCATCGCGCCAGCGCAGTCTTCGGTCCACCAGGGCGTTCTTGTGCTGGAGATTGTCGGTGATCGCACCGATGGTCGCCTCGATCGGTTCCAGCTTCATCTCCGGCAGCAGCGTCCCCTTCAGCCGCTGCAATTGTACCGAGATATCCCGCAACTGGTCTGTTATCGACATCCAGCGCCGCGATCTCTCGGCATCGGTCTGGGCCTCGGTCAATAGCGGGCTTTCGGTCACGATGCTTGCCGCCAGTTCACTGATCCCCTGAACGGCCTGCAAGGCGGGGATCGCCTTGTTGCCGATGACCATCTGATTTTCGGTCACGCGCTGGAGGATTGCCCAGGTCACGATCCCCGAGGTGAGGAACAGTGCCGAAACCCCGAGAAAAGCCAATGAAAGGCGAAAGCCGATACTACGGGGGCGCATTGCGATCCACTTGCCTGATAATCCAATTGCCGGATCCGGTATCACGGCGATACAGTAGCAGAGGCTATTACTGGCGCTTCATGTTGTCGAGATGCCCGCGGATACCCCATCACACGCCCGGACCCTCCTTCCATCGGAGGTGACGAGCCGACGCCGGTTCTTGGCAGCCTCGGCGGGTTTTGCCTGTGCGTTCCTGGCGCGGCAAGCGGCGGCGCAGGATGGCCTGCCCGCGGCCGAAAGCGATGCGGCCGATGCGCCATCGGGTGCGCCATTGACCGTGACAAGCTGGACCCCGGCTTTCGATTATGACGGCGCCCGGCGCGACATCAGCTATGCGCTCTCGACCGGCACACGCAAGCGATGGCGGATTTGCGCCCTCTATCCGCATCTTAAGGATCCCTACTGGCTGAGCGTCAATTACGGCATGGTCGAGCGGGCCCGCGGGCTTGGACTCCGCTTGGAAATTCTCGAAGCGGGCGGCTATCCCAACCTCGAGCGCCAGCGCAAGCAGTTGACCGATTGCCTGTCCCGCGACTTCGATGCGGTGATTCTCGGTACCGTTTCGTTCGATGGTGTCAGCGATCTCGTCCAGCAGCTCGCGCAGCGTCTGCCGCTCGTGGCTGCTGTCAATGACATCGCGAATGACGGCATCACCGCCAAGGTCGGCGTCTCCTGGGTGGATATGGGCCGCGCCATCGGTCGTTACTTTGCCTCGCGCCACCCGCGTGGCAGCGCACCCAAGAAAGTCGCCTGGTTCCCCGGTCCCAAGGGAGCGGGCTGGGTCACCTTCATCGAAAAAGGCGTCACCGAGGAACTGGAGCGAAGTGCAGGCCGGATCGTCACCACCCAATGGGGCGATACCGGGACCGAAGCCCAGTTGCTTCTGATTGAGGACGCCCTGGAGCAGCACCCCGATATCGATGTCATTATCGGCAGCGCGGTCACCGCCGATGCCGCCATTCCCGTACTGCGCGCCCGCGAATTGTCGGATCACATCCAGGTCCTCGCCGACTACTTCACCCATTCCGTTTACCGTGGCATCAAGCGCGGCAAGGTCGTGGCAGCACCGACGGATTATCCTGTGCTGCAGGGCATGTTGGCGGTCGAGCAGGCGCTAAGGTCCATCGAGGGAACCCTGGCCTATCCGCATGTCGGCCCGTCGATCAAGATCCTCGATGGCGAGAGCATCACCCAGCAGGACATCCAGAATTCCCTGGCGCCGGCATGGTTCCAGCCGGTATTCCGGGTCTAGCGATAGTATCAATAAGCGAGGGCCAGTCCCTGGGCAGCAAGGCGGTCGCGTCTGGCAAAGACACCGACCAAGGTCGCGATATCGCCGATCAGATAAAAGAAAGCCGCACGCGGCCCGTCGCCGCCGAACCGCGTTACTTTATCGCCCCGGCAATACCCTGCATCGATCAGGATTTACGATAAGGGAAACCGACTGCCCTTCCGCAAAGGAGGTCGCATCATCTGCCACGGCTGCTTTGACGAGATTCCCGCCCAGGCGCAACTGATAGGTCCTGAACCCGCCCATATATGACAGGTTTTCCACGACGGCAGACAGCGCGATAGCTTGTTGCTGAGGCTGGCGTCGGCGCGATCAACGATCTTGACGTGATGGCCTTTGAAGATAAGGCTTACCGCCGAGCCGATCGGCCAGCTCCCACTGGCGACCCCTCTCAAGACCTGATCATTCCCGATGTCCGCGACAATATATTGGCCGTCAACGCCACGAACGGTGCCCTGCACGATGTCGATGACCCCACGAATTCGGCGACAAAATTGATCGCGGGCCGGAGATAGATATCCTGTGGCGCGCCTGATTGCTCGACACACGAATTGTTCATAACGATGATCTGATCCGACAAACAAGAGCTTCCTCTTGATCATGCGTTGCGAACACCGATGCCACGCCGTACCAGCCCCCCCGATCGTCCGCAAAAGGGTGGTCTTGCCGCAACCCGAGGGACCGAGAAGGGTCACGTCAGGGTTTGCATATCCGGTCTTTCACTCATGCCTGATCCCAATCATGTTCATGCCCGTGATTTCGGTGCAGCTTAATCGTTGTCGATGCTGCCGGCGCCGGCGCCAAGCAATCGCGACTGCTCCGTGGCCGGCACATAGGTGCGCTGCGCCAGATCCTTCAACCGTTGCCAGATGAGATCGTCGATATCGAGACGCGGCATCGATACTGGCGACGCAATGTCGACTTTCGCCGCTGCTGCAGTGCACGTGACACCCTGCAGGATCTCAATTCCGCTCAAATCCTGCGCAGGCATGCCGGCCGATGGCACCGTCCATGCACCATCGCGATGGGTGACGATGATGGGCCGGCCGATCGACTGCGCCGCCATCGCCACGAAGGGCAGGACAAGCATCGGCTGGCGGATCTCCGCGAAAGAGAGGCTCTCGCCTTCGGCCAGCAAGTTTGCTTGATCGGCAATCCAGGTGCCGGCGCGGATCGGATCGCCTGACATGTCGCGATCCGGCAATGCTTCCAGATAGTCGAGCAGGACCGGCAGGGCATCGACACCCTGCCCGGCCAGCCGGGCCATGGCCTGGCCCACCTCTTCGGCAAGCCCCCAAGACAGCCCCGCGCCGCGTGACGCCTTCTTGCATTCGACCTGTATCTCGTTGAGGGACGGTTTCATCTCTTCTCTCCCGGTCGAACTTCGACCGGCGGCGGCGCCCAGTTATCGGCTGAAGCCATATCGATCTCTTCGGGAAAGGGCGCATGCTGGAAGAGCGTGATCCGCAGCCAGCGATCGGATTTCGGATCGAACCGCGTCGCCCCGAAGAAAGCGAGCTTGCAGCGCAACAGGTCGATCGGCCGCATATCGGCCGCCAGCAGATTGCCCCGGATCTCGGCATAAGGATGGCGCGCGGTGATCTGCACCCGCCTGGCGATATGACGCAGCTCCGGCTGATCACGCAAGAAGGCGGCCAGCGATTGATCGGCCGGAACGGTGGCGGCGAGGTCGTAAAGCGCCTTGACGTCGCGGGCGATGCCGAGCGGCTGTTCCAGCTCCCCACCTGCTTCCTCGAAGCGTTCGCCAAGCCTCGGCTCGAGCTTTTCCGCCGAGACATACCAGAAACGGGCCTGCGACGCGGCCGCCCGATAATCTTCGCCGAGAGCGAAGCTGTAATGCGTTTCGATCAGATGCCGCAGCCCGGCCATCGGCATTGTGCCGTCCAGTTTGAACTCGGCCGTTTCATCGACACCCATTTGCTCAGTGAGGTCGTCGATCAGTTCGCCATGCGGCTCCAAAACCAATGTCACCAGCATTTCCTGCGCTTCCAGGCGGAGATGCGCCTCCGACCAGCGTATCAGGCGGTCCCAGGGCGCCGGCTGGTTCCAGTCGAAATCCGCGACCGTCTCTCGCAGATCGCGCAGGTCCTCGCGCAGACCGAGGATGCGCTCCTGCTGGACTTTGTCCTCGACCCGCCAATCGGCTGCGAATTTTTGCGCGCGTCCCAGATGATCAAGGAAGCAGTCGCGCGTATCGTCCCGCGCCGCCGGCAGCGACCTGATCCGTGCGAGAGCCGTTTCCCGCGCATCGATCCAACGATCGATCAAAGCGGAATGCAGGACCAGGAACGGCGCCATGCCGAGGCCGGTCGCATTGCCGACACCCAGGACACGGCGCAAATCCGCGGCCAGCGGAACCGCCGTTTCCGGCGCGCGCTGGCGCGCCATATGCTCGACGATATCGATGGTGAACCAGCGGATCAGCCAGACCGTCAGCATTTCCGCCTGGAACGGCCCGGCGAGTTCGGGACGGTCGGCGATGCTGCAGCGGTCGGCCAGGCCGAACTTGCCATTGCCATAGACCGCCGTGGTGCGCATCAGGTAGCCAATCTCGGCCAGTTGCGCGGCTTCCGGCTGCTTCCCCGTTGCCAGGCAGGTCACTGCATAATCGAACAGGCGAACGCTGCGATTGGCCCGCGACAGAACCAGATCGCGCGGGCCGTATCTGCCCGCTTCCTGGCCCGGTGCATTGGCCTGCAACCGGGCGATCTCCCCGGCATCAATCTCCCCGGCATCAATCCCCCCGGCATCGATATCGCCGTCATAAAGAACGAAGGTCGCGTCCCATTCATCGGCGATCACCCGATCGCTGCGCTTTTCCGGCGGCAAATCATGCGGAAAGCAAACCAGCGAATAAGCCCGCTTCGCCGTCCCCACCCGATAGACGGCGACGCCTTCCCCTTTGTCATCGACCTGCCAGAGCCGCCGTTCATATGTCCAGTTTTCCCGCGCGGCGCGGCGCAGCAGGCTGCGCAGGAAACTCAATCGGCTTTGATGGAAGCTACCGAGCCGGGCGAGCGTCATGACCTGATCCGGCGAGCGGCGCGGAACGGTTACGAAGGATGCTTGGGCGGTTGACGGTGCGGGGGACGGAATCATCGATGATATTAGCTTTTAACCGAAGCGGCTTGCGGCTCCGCCTCGGCACCGAAAGAACGCTCGAAGAAACGCAGCCAGTTCTCACCCATGAGACCGGCGACCTCCTCCTTGCCAAAACCGACCTGCCGCAGCCCATCGGCGATGCCGCGAAAATCGAGATTGCTGCGGAACCAGCTCGGCTGCGCGGGGAAGGTCGCGCCCGTCAATTGCTTGGTCCAACGGCCGGTCCGCATCCATTCGACCACCGAATCCGGCTGGTCCTGGCAGAGATCGGAACCGATGCCGATATTGTCGGCACCCATCAACTCGGCCGTCCGCGCCGCCATCTCGCAGAACGAGGCCAGGGTGCAATCCGAGGAATCCTTGACATGATGTGGATAGAGACTGAAGCCGAGCATGCCGCCGGTCTCGGCCAGGGCCTTCAAGACCGTTTCGGATTTGTTGCGGGCGACATCGCGCCAGGAAGACGGATTGGCATGGGTGATGGCGATCGGTCTCGACGATAATTCGATCACTTCCAGCGTGGAACGTTCGGCCGAATGCGACATGTCGATGGCGATGCCGAAGCGGTTCATCTCCCGGATCACTTCCTTGCCCATGCGGGTGATGCCGGGATCCTCCGCCTCGTAACAACCAGTCGCCAGCAGACTCTGATTGTTATAGGAAAGCTGCATGAAGCGGATGCCGAGCTGATGGCAAATTTCCACCAGCCCGATTTCATCCTCGATCGGCGAGGGATTCTGGAAGCCGAAGAAAACGGCGGTCCGCCCGGTCTCGCGTGCCTTCCGCACATCGGCCCCGGTGCGGCCATGGAAGATCAGATCCGGGAACCGTTCGAACCAGCGGTTCCAATTGGCGATATTGCCGACCATTTCGCGGAAGGTCTCATGATAGGCAATGGTCACATGGATCGCCGTGACGCCACCGCGTTGCAAGTCGCGGAAAATCTTCTCCGACCAGTGACAATATTGCAGCCCATCGATGATGATGCCGTCGAACGACGCCATTGATCCGTCTCCTACGCTTCAGGTCATTTTCACCTCAAGAGACGACAGAGCAATATTTCAGTCAATTGGGAACTATGATAGATTATTTCAGTTTTTCTGAAATGGGATTGAGTCGCCATGTCGATTGGCCTGTCGCAATTGCGTGTCTTCGAAGCTGTCGCCAAGTCGGGCAGCCTGAAGGATGCCGCCGCCCAGTTGGGCCGGACGATCTCGGCCGTTTCCATGACCCTGAAGCAGTTGGAAGCGGAAGTTGGCGCCAAGCTGTTCGAGGCGGATCGCAAAAACCGCCTGACGCCGGTCGGCCGCTTCATGCAGGGCCAGATCACCGATCTCCTTTTGCACCACGAAAGATGCATCGCCACGATCCGCGCCTTCGCCCGGACGGCGGTCGGGCGGGTGGATATCGTCTGCGTGCCGTCGGTCGCAACCAGCCTGTTGCCGATCATCGTGCCGCAATTCCGGCAAACCCATCCCGAGGTTGAGATCGATATCCGCGACACCGATTCCGATAACGTCATCACCGCGATCGAGGCAGGACATGCGGAACTCGGCATCGGCAGTTTCCGCCGACGCTTGTCAGGGATCGATTACGAACCTTTGTTCGAGGACAGCCTGGGCCTGGTTTGTCGGAAGGACAGCTCGCTCGCCAGGAAGCGGCATATCAAGGATTGGGCGGAAATTGACGGCCAAATCCTGCTGGCCAACGGCATCAGCCAGACGATCGATGACGCAGGCTTTCAGGCTCTGGTGCAGCAAGCGCCAATCGTTGTCTACAACGTCCTGTCGCTCCTGGCTCTGGTTCGAGCCAGCGTCGGCATCACGCTGCTGCCCCGCTTGTCCCTGACGGGACTTGCGCCGGACCTCGTTTTCGTGCCCGTCGATATGCCCAATGCCAACCGCACGGTGGGCCTGCTGCGCCGTCGCGGCGAGACGGCAACGCCAGCCGTCGAACAATTCGTCGATCTGCTGAAACGGCATATCGGCATACATCACAAATCCCTGGGCATCAGCAAGATATTGATCTGACCTCATGCCTGATGTGTCATGGCTTCAGCGGTACGATCGAGATGCTGTTATAGGGCGAGCCCTCGACGATTTTCGTCGACCAGGCCAGATAGATCAGAACACGCTTCTTCTGATCGAGGAAACGGGTGATCCGCAACGACTTGAAGATGGCGGAGGTTCGTTCCGAGAAGACGAGCTCGCCCTCTTTATCTTCGGCTATCTTGCCGGTGATTTTCGGCTCGCCGACGGCGCGGCAGGCAATCGAGAAGCGGCTGGGATCTTCCGCCAGGCCGACGGCGCCTTTCCAGCCGCCGGTTTCGGCGCGGCTCACATAGCAAGACACATTCTCGACGCCCGGATCGTCAAACCGGTCAACCACCACCTTGTCGTTCGGCGAGGTCAGATGAAACGTCGTCGAGACTTCGCCGACACGCTCCTGCGCCAAAGCGGGCAACGCAACGATCGACATCAGGAAAGCCATAACCGACAAGCTGCGCATGCACAGTCTCCAAGCAATGATTGATCGGCAGGATCCCCTTGATATCCCATCCCGAAATGGAAGGGCATCACTTAGACGCCCCTGGACGACGTCCTTGGATGATACCCCTGGACGTGCTTGAGCGCCCACGATTTCAATTAACGCCTGATATGCCACTTGCCATCGCAACCATCGGCACCCGGTGGAATTCGACGTTGTAATCAGGCATCCGTGGTCATAGAGTTGAGGGATCAACGTTCGACATCTGAAGGAGGAGGCGATGAGATATCATCCTCGTCCGACAGCCCTGCATAGGGCGAAAAAGGAGCTCAAGATCAGTGTGCGCGAGCTGACCGACCGATGCAGGGAGAATTATGGTCTCGCGGAATCACATCTTTGGCGGCGCGCGGAAGTCGCGGCAAAACGCCTGAAGATGGCCGAACAAACCCGGAGCCATAGCCCACAGTAATGCTCGACCTGCACGATTCGCATCGACATATCGCCCGACGCGTGATCTGTCTCCGCTGAACCGGTCATAGATCGTTTTCCCGCCGTTCCGCCACGAGGGGATGCTGTCATGGCGGGACGCTATCGCTTGGCGAATGATTGCGACCGCAAGCGAAGCGGAACCAAACCACGCCTGGAAGATTATTCCGGCAGGCTCAACGACCGTCGGGGGATGAATGCTGTCGCCAAGACAGGTCCCATGAACGCTTCATCTGTTGTCCAGGCGATCCGGGAGGAATGCGAGGACCTGTCTGTCCTTGGGGAATGGCTTGCCGAGGCCGTTCCAAGCAGTATCGCCGCCATTCGCCATTGGCACGAGAAGGTCGAGATCGCCGGCGATGCGACCGATCAATCGATCTTCGCCGATCCGCTGGCGGCCGAGCGAAAACTGGATGAACTCACCAACGAGCTGCGAATCATTTGCCTTAAGAATGCGCATCGGATCGCAGATCCGTCTTATCGGTCGCCGCCGCAAGCGGAAACGATCCGCAGCGCAAGCGGGCGGCGGATGTCGTTCGGCTATGAACGCGAATTGGCCCCGCAAGAGCTCGAAGAGCGGTGCAAAGGATATCACCCCTGCCCGGAAGGTTGGTCTAGCGCGCATCTCTTGTTTTCCAGCGGACAAATGGCCCTCACCAACCTCCTCATGGCCATTTTCTCAAGCCAGGAATATCGAGGCGAGACGCCGATCAGATTGGCGCATACGGGCGGATATTTCGAAACGGTCGAGTTACTTTCTCTCATGCAGGCAATCCGCCCGCTGCGGGTATCCTGGAACAGGAAGGCTGAATATCTCGATGCACCGCGCGACATCGATTTGATCGAGCCGGTTTTTTACGATGGGCTCAGCGCCATCAGATCCGTCGACCTGCGCTCCATGACGGCGGGGGATGCTGAACGAAAGAGATCGCCGGCTCCATATATCATTTTCGATACGACGCTTGTCGGCCCGTTATTCTCTCCGGCCGACTTTCTGTTATCGCCGGCACCGGCTGGAGCAAAGCTTGTCGCTTGCGTCAATTCGGGTCTGAAGCTCGACCAGGCCGGTCTCGAGCTTTCCAATGTCGGCATCGTGTCTCTTTATTCACCTGAAGAGAAGCAAGGAGAAGCGTTGAGTGCGGTTCTTCGCCGGATCAGAAGCCTGACCGGTGGCGGCCTCGGCCTCGACAGCATGCAGGCGCTCGAAGTGCCGTGGTTCCTCAATAAAGCGTACCAGCAAAGCTACGCCGGACGGATATTCACCAATAATGCGGCATTAGCGTGCGCATTCGGCGATATGCCAGGGGTATTCCAGCCGCTGTCTCATCCGGCCTTGAGCGAAACGGCTCGCCCTTGCGCCGTGTCGCCCTTCTGCATCTTTCAACTCAAAGCGCCGAGCCGGGCGAATTACCGTGCGCTGGCCCGTTGGATCGAAGCCGAAACCAAGAAAAGACGGCTGGCCTTCGATTGTGGCGGCAGCTTCGGCTTTCGGGGACATCGCTACGAAGTCATCATGCCTGAGGATGAAACGACGCCCCCATTTCTGCGGGTGGCGATGGGTGCGCGTGCCGGATGGTCGCGTGACGGCATCATCGCCTTGCTGACGGATCTTGCCGCGGGTGACCTATTTCTCAGCTAGGCATCCTGCGATGCCTTCGCGCATTCGAGGGTTTTCACGAAAAGACAGAAACCTGTCGAATCGACATCCTTTTAGGCCCACCCAAACGCACGAGCGCTGCGCGATTGTATAACGGTAACAACAGCGACTATAAACGCGGAAGCGTTTAATCAACTCGATGAATCGGGGGGTGTGATGAAGAAGCGTTCATGGTCAGCCGCAATGTGGCTGCTGCTCATTCCATATATCGGCCTGCTTTGGGTTCCCCTCTACAATTTCCGCGAGCCGGCCTTTCTCGGTTTTCCCTTTTTCTACTGGTACCAGCTCGCCTGGGTACCCTTGACCTCTTTCCTGATCTGGATTGCCTATCGGAGCGTGCGCAATGACGACTAACCTCGACACTGTCGCGCTGGCGGTCTTTATCTTCTTCTTCGCCCTGGTCACCGTGATGGGCTTCATCGCATCGCGCTGGCGCGCACCAAAGACCATGGGCCATCTGGATGAATGGGGGCTGGGCGGACGCAGCTTCGGCGCCTGGATCACCTGGTTCCTGGTCGGCGGCGATTTCTATACCGCCTATACCGTTATCGCGGTGCCGGCCCTGGTCTATGCGGTCGGTGCCTATGGCTTTTTTGCCCTGCCCTACACGATCATCGTCTATCCCTTCGTCTTTATGGTGATGCCGCTATTGTGGAAGCGGGCCAAGGCGAATGGATATGTCACCGCCGGCGACGTGGTTTACGGCCAATACAGTTCCCGCGCGCTGGAACTTGCGATCGCCATTACCGGCGTCATCGCCACCATGCCCTATATCGCCCTTCAGCTCGTCGGCATGGCGGCGGTCCTGAAGGCATTGGGCCTGACCGGCGAACTGCCACTGGCCATCGCTTTCATCATCCTGGCGCTATACACCTATTCGGCCGGCTTGCGTGCCCCCGCTTTGATCGCCTTCGTCAAGGACATCATGATCTATATCGCGGTCTTTGCTGCGATCGCGATCATCCCGTCGAAGCTGGGCGGTTATGGCAACGTCTTCGCAGCGGCCGATGCGGCGTTCCAGGCCAAGGGAGCCGGCAATCTGCTGCTGGGCGGCAACCAGTATGTCGCTTATGCCAGCCTGGCGTTCGGCTCGGCGCTTGCGGCTTTCATGTATCCGCATACGTTGACCGGGATTTTCGCCTCGAACAGCAGCAACACCATCCGCAAGAATGCGGTGTTCCTGCCGGCCTATACTCTGCTTCTCGGCCTGCTGGCCTTGCTGGGCTATATGGGTCATGCGGCTAATCTCAATATCTCCAGCCCCAACCAGGTGGTGCCGGCGCTGTTCCAGACGCTGTTCCCCAGTTGGTTCACCGGCTTCGCCTTCGCGGCGATCGCCATCGGCGCCCTGGTGCCGGCGGCGGTGATGAGCATCGGTGCCTCCAACCTCTTCACGCGCAATTTCTGGAAGGCTTACGTCAACCCGAATGTCACGCATGAAGGTGAAGCGAAAGTCGCCAAGGTCACCTCGCTGATCGTCAAGATCGGCGCGCTGATGGTCATCGCCTTCCTGCCGACGCAGTTCGCGCTGGACCTGCAGCTTCTCGGCGGCATCTGGATCCTCCAGACCCTGCCCGCCTTGGTCTTCGGTCTTTATTCCAACTGGTTCCGCGCACAGGGCTTGCTGGCCGGCTGGCTGGTCGGCTTCCTGGGCGGCACCTATCTCGTCTGGATCAACGGCCTGAAGCCCTTGCAGGCAATCAACCTGGGTGGCGCGCCCTTCACGGTCTATATCGGCCTGCTCGCATTGCTGGCCAATGTTGCCGTGGCAGTCGTGATTACGGCCGTCATGCCGAAGCAGAACGCCCTGGCGACCAAAGCCTAACAACAAAACCCGTAAAACGCCGTCTCATTCCAGGTCGAACCATCATCGGTTCGACCTGGATTTTTTATTTCCACATCTGCCGCACCGAAGCGGTGAGATCGATCTTGCCGCTGACCGCCGGCGCGGCAGCGACAGTGGCCCGCTCTTCCGACCAGACCCGCTGCTCGAACTTCGATAAAATCGATGACGGGATGAAGCGTGTCCGCATGGCGGTGACATGGCGATCGCCGCCACCCGCCTGGTTGTGGACATGAAAGCGATAGGGCATCGTCAGATGCAGATCATCCTTTGCCCGCGTCATGGCGACATAGAGCAGCCGCCTTTCCTCTTCGATATCGGCCTCGCTGCCAACACCGAGATCGGACGGAATGCAACCGTCCACGCTATTAAGCACGAAGACCGAGCGCCATTCCTGCCCCTTCGCCGAGTGAATCGTCGAGAGAATGAGATAATCCTCGTCGAGCGACGGCGGCCCCGATTGGTCGCTCGCCGCATCCGGCGGGTCGAGCGTCACTTCGGTGAGGAAACGTTCACGCGAGGGAAAGCCATAGGCGATCTGCACCAACTGTGCGAGATCGGCATCGCGAATATGCGCGTCCTCCCATCTTTGCTCCAGATAGGGCCGGTACCATTCCCGTACCGTGTCGAGTTCCGACGGCCAGCCGGTGAGGTTGCCGCGCAGCCGTTGCATCAGCTCAATGAAATCCAGCCAGGCGATTTTCGCTGCTTTCGGCGGCGCGAACGAGCTGAGCCCTTCCAGCGGCGACAAGGCCTGGGTGATGCGATCGAGAATCGTGCCGGCGGTTTTCGGGCCGATCCCTGGCAGTAATTGCAGGATCCGGAAACCGGAGATGCGGTCCTTCAAATTCTCCGACCAGCGCAACAAAGCGAGCAGGTCCTTGACATGCGCCGTATCGAGGAATTTGAGGCCACCGAATTTGACATAGGGAATGTTCCGGCGGGTGAGCTCGACTTCCAGGATAGCGCTGTGATGCGAGGCGCGAAACAAAACGGCTTGCGATCGCAGGCCAATCCCCGCTTCCCGGTTTTCCAGGATCTGCGTCGCGACATATTTCGCCTGGGCGATCTCGTCGTTCACCGTCACCAGCCAGGGGCGTTGCTCGGACGGGCGATCGGTCCACAGATTCTTGGTGAAGCGTTCCCTGGCCAGCCCGATCACCGCATTGGATGCCTCCAGGATCGCCTGCGTCGAGCGGTAATTGCGGTCGAGCGTCACGACCTTGGCCGGCGTGTCGAACTGTCCGGGGAAATCCAGGATATTGCGGATGGTCGCCGCCCGGAATGAATAGATCGCCTGGGCATCGTCGCCGACCACCGTCAGGCCGCGGCCATCCGGCTTGAGAGCCAGGAGGATCGATGCCTGCAGCCGGTTCGTGTCCTGATATTCATCCACCAGCACATGATCGAATCTGGCGGCAACATTGGCGGCGAGATCCGGCACGCTCATCATTCGTGCCCAATAGAGCAGCAGATCGTCGTAATCGAGGACGGCCTGGCGCTGCTTCGCCTCGACATAGGCACCAAACAGCTCCCGCAATTCCATGGCCCAGTCCCGGCACCAGGGAAAGACCTCGTCGAGAACATCTTCCAAGGGGGCTTCGGTATTGACGACCCGCGAATAGATCGACAGGCAGGTCTCCTTGCGGGGAAAGCGCGTCTCCTTGGTCGAGAGATCGAGCTCATGCCGCACGAGGTTCATGAGATCGGCCGCATCCTCGCGGTCATGAATCGAAAAAGCCGCATCCAAGCCGATATGCGGCGCATATTCCCGCAGCAGCCGGGCGCCGATGGCATGGAACGTCCCCGCCCAGGCGAGGCGCCGCGCATCCGCGCCAATGGTCGAGCCGACGATATGCTCGACCCGCCGCGTCATCTCGACCGAGGCGCGACGGGAAAAGGTCAGCAGCAGCATGCGCTGCGGATCGGCGCCCTGGGCGATCAGATGCGCCACCCGATAGGCAAGCGTGTTGGTCTTGCCCGATCCCGCCCCGGCGATGATCAGCAGCGCATTGCCGGCCAGGCCCTCGGCCGCCTCGCCATGCCGGACGGCCGCCCGCTGTTGCTCGTTGAGGGCCGAGAGGTAGCCGGAATCCATGCGTAAACCTGTAATGACTGGAGAATCGTCGGGGGCGCAAGTTTAGGTTCCTCCTTTGTTCCTTTCAAGGGTGAGTCGGAGCGGGAGCCATCATTGACTGCAGGCTTGCCGGCGTGACGACACATACAATATACATATGTATGGATTTGATCTGGATATGAGCCCAACGTGAGCGAGTTTTCGATTTCCTGGACACCCGACATCGATAAATCGGCAGGCCCCGTCTACCTGGCGATCGCCGATGCCTTGTCGGCCGATATCCAATCCGGGCGGCTGGCCGGCGGCACCCGCCTGCCGCCGCAACGGACATTGGCTGAGATTCTCGGAATCGATTTCACCACCGTGAGCCGCGCCTATACCGAAGCGCGTCGTCGCGGGCTGGTCGAAGGAAAGGTCGGCCAGGGAACCTATGTCCGCGCCAAGCGCCCCTTCGCGCATGGTGCGCCGCTGCCCAGCGGCCTGGTCGATATGAGCATGAACCTGCCGCCACGTTTCGACGACGCCGGATTGATCGCACGCATGTGGCGCAGCTTCGACGAGCTCGAAGCCGATGGCGGGATCGACTTGCTGCTGCGTTACCAGGAGCCAGGCGGCACCGGCCGCGACCGTGCCGCCGGCGTCGGTTGGCTGTCGTCGCGCTTGGAAGGCCTATCGACCGATCGCGTATTGGTCTGTCCCGGCGCACAGGGCGCCTTGCTGGCTTTGGCCGGTGCCCTGGCCGCACCGGGCGATACGATCTGCACCGAATCACTGACCTATCCGGGTTTCCTGTCGCTGGCCGCGCATCTGCGCCTGCAGCTTGCCGCCGTCGCCGGCGATGCCGAGGGCCCGATCCCGGAAGCCTTCGACAAGCTCTGCATCGAGCGGCGGCCCAAGGCTTTTTATTGCAATCCCACGATCCAGAATCCAACCACGCTGACCATTCCGCTGAAACGCCGGCAGCAACTGGCGGCCATCGCCCGGCATCATCATGTTCCCATCATCGAGGATGACGCTTATGGCGCCTTGCCGACGGCGCCGGTCGCGCCATTCGCCGCCATTGCCCCGGATATCGTTTATCACGTAGCGGGCCTGGCCAAATGCCTCGCCCCCGCCTTGCGCATCGCCTATCTCGTCGTGCCGGATAATCGCGCCGCCATCCGATTGGCCGGCGCGATCCGGGCCGCCGCATCCATGGCCTCGCCCGTGACGGCCTTGATCGCCACGAAGTGGATCGAAGACGGCACCGCCGATGCGGTGCTTGCCGCGATCCGCGATGAGGCCGGCGCCCGCCAAAGACTGGCCGCGCAGATCCTGCCGCCGGAGCTGATGCGGACCGATCCCGAAGGCTTCCATTTCTGGCTCCATTTGCCTCGGCCCTGGACGCGGGGGGAATTCGTCGCCCGGCTGCGCTCCGTCGGCATTGGCGTTGTCACCAGCGATGCTTTTGCCGTCGCCTCGCCACCCGAAGCCGTGCGGATCGGCTTGGGTGCGCCGCCCAGCCATGCCGAGCTGGAACAGGGCTTGCGGGCCATGGCCGACCTCCTGGCCCAGCCGCCAGCCATGTCGAGCCTGATCATCTGAATGAGTCATCTAAACGCCCGGCTTGATCGCGCCAATTCGTCGCAAGAACCGAACCGACTTTATTGCGCTGGGACCTTGACGGCGCACTCATACATACAATATAAATATTGCATGGATAAATTGGTAACACATATCCATACAATTAACAGATATCTGGCGGCATAGACGTGCCCCGGGACATCGCAGGCGAAAGGGCAGGAAAATGGCCACGAAATCCTTCAAGACCGGCTTGAAGCGGGGACTGTCCCTGCGCTGCCCGAATTGCGGGAAGGGCCGGCTGTTCCGCAGCTTCATCAAGGTCATGGAGCAATGCCCGGTCTGCAATTCGGATAACTCCGTTTATCCATCGGACGATGCGCCGCCTTATCTGAGCCTGGTGGTGACCGGCCACGTCATCATTCCGATGTATATGTGGATCGAGCGCGATTTCAGTCCGGCGCTCTGGCTGCAGGCCGCCATCTGGCTGCCATTGACCGCGGTGATGGCGATCCTTCTGCTGCCCTATATGAAAGGCGGCGTCATCGGCATCTGCTGGGCACAGGACATTCGCCGCAAATAGCACCGCGATGCGGCGCCGGCTTAGGCTACAGTGCGTGGGCAACGTCACCGGAAGCTGCGCATGCCACTGCAAAATCGGGTCACGCCGTTTGGCGACATCGTCGCGATTCCGCAGCGCGGCCTGTTCACGGGCAATCGCGGCATCATTCATGATCCGGCTACCCGGGCACTGACCTCGCGGCGTTGGGCCTCCAAAGCCTGGCTGGTCTGTTCTTGCGATTATAAGAACGTTCGCCGCGATGTGATGGCAACACGCAGCTGGACGGAGCTTTTCTTTCTCGATGAAGCCACCGCTTTTGCCGCTGGGCATCGGCCATGCTTTGCATGCCGTCGCACCGATGCCCTGCACTTTCAAGCCGCCTGGGCCGCCGGAAACCGGACAGCCGCGCCGAAGGTTTCCGTCATCGACGGCGTGCTGCATGCGGAACGCCTGGATAAATCCGGCAAGCGGCTGCATCCTTTGACAAGCGATCCGATAGCTCTGCCGAACGGAGCGATGCTGGCCGCCAACAGCGCCGCCTATCTGATGGCATCGCGGCGGATCTTTCTTTGGACCGCGGACGGCTATAAGCCGGCAGAACTGCCGCGTCACATTGATGGCATCCTGACGCCACCCTCGACGATGCGGGCCATGGCGGCCGGCTATGCGCCGGTCCTTCATCCCAGCGCAACAGCCCGATCAGCCGACGGCTTGAATTGACGGCAAGCGCGGCTAGAATGGCGACCCTGGGGAGAAATAAAAAGGGGCCATCGCATCATGCGTGTTTTCCAACCGCAATCGACTTTCATGAACGTGCCGGCAGCGACGGATCTGCGCCAGTCGCAGGCCGTCATCGTCGGCCTGCCCTTCGATTGCGGCGCGCATCCCGTGCGCATCGGATCGCGTCTCGGTCCCACCGCCATTCGCCAGGAATCCCTGTCGCTCGAACGCGGTGACGAATGGTCGGATATCGATAGCTTCAAGCTGTTGAATGTCGTCGATGCCGGCAATGCCGATCTGCGACCCGGCGATATCGATGCCAGCTTCCCCGCCATCAAGGCGGCGATCATGGCGATTGCCGAAACCGGCGCCGTCTCCATCTCGCTCGGTGGTGATGGCGCCGTGGCACTGCCGGAGATGCGCGCCTTGCATGCCGTGCACAAGGATCTGGTCACGCTGCATCTCGATTCCCATACCGACGCCTATCCGGGCGAAGGCTATGACAACGGCAATCCCTTCCTGCGCGCCGTCGAGGAAAAGGTGATCGATGCAGGCTCGTCCTATCACATCGGCATGCGCGGCAATGCCTCCTGGCCAGGCGTCTTCAAGCTCGCCCGCGATCTCGGTTATACCGTTATCCCGCAGCGGGAGCTTCTCTCGACTGGCATCGAAACGATCTTCGACACGGTGCGCGAGAAATTGCGCGGGCGGCCGGTATATCTTTGCTGGGACATGGACTTCTTCGACCCCAGCTGTGCGCCGGGCGTCTGCACGCCGACGCCGGCCGGGGTTTCGGCGCGCGAGGGGCTGCATATTCTGGAGCAATGCCACGGCCTCAATATCGTCGGCATCAGTGTCAACACCGTCAGCCCGCCACATGACCCGGCCGGCGTCACCGCCTTGCTGGCGGCAAATGTCGTCATGAACTTCATCAACCTGCTGGGTCGCGCGAAGGCGAATTCGAGGACGTGACGTCTGCCGGGCGCGCATGGATGGCGCCCGATTTCAGCCAGCTCGCCAAGGGGTTTTCCTTTCGCCAGTGATCGGCATAGTCGATCAGCGTGGTGAAGACCACGTCGTCGAGACTGCGGTAATAGTTGATCAGGCGTTCCAGCATCATCATGCGATAGCCGCGGCCGATGACCTGGGGATGCATGGTCAGGTTGAAGAGACCGCCCGGCGCGTGCTGATGGGCATATCGAAACTCGTCCCGCCAGATTTCCTCGACCTTGGATGCCGCCGATAACCCATAGGTATCGCCGTCGACGAATTCGAAATGGGGAAAATCATCCAGCAGCCAGGTAATCGGCAATTCGACGAGATCGACATTGACGCCGAATTCATAAGGTGACTGGCGATCGAATTTGTCGCCCATGCGGGCATAATAGGGCATGAAATCGCTGCCCATCAGGCTGGAATCGTAGCGAAAGCCGTAATCCAGCAGGATGCCTACCGTATTGGCGCTGAAATCCCAGGAGGGCGAGCGATAGCCGCGCGGCTGCATGCCGGCAACCTCATGCAAGGCCTCAAGGCCCCGCTCGATATTGCGCCGCTCCTCCGCTTCAGCGAAATCGGCCGGGTTTTCGTGAACCCAGCCGTGATGGGCGATCTCATGACCCTCGGCATGAATGCGCCTCACCAGATCGGGATAGGCCAACGCCGTGTGCCCCGGTATGCAGAAGGTGCCGGGAATGCGGAACCGCCTCAGGAGATCCAGGATGCGCGGAATGGCGACGGCACAGAATTCGCCACGCGACACCATGCTGGGATTGCGTGATTTGTAAGAGCCGATCCAGACTGACATGGCGTCGAAGTCGAAGGTCAAGGCGCAGTAGAGCGTCATCGCAGTCTCCTCCCCATTGCCGGCAAGAAGAGCAGATATCAGAAGGCGGCGCCAGAGCCGGACGGATGACCGGGCAAAAGGCCCTTCACAAAGACCCTGCCCTTACGGGAGAATGCCGAAAACGCGCCGTGCCATGGGCATGGCGCCAATCCCACCGAAAGACCCGGGAGGCACGTGCGTGAACAAGGTGGCCGGAAAGCCGAACAGCAATGCAAAAAGCAGCAGCACCTTCGGGGCCTCCGCCTATGGCGGCGCCGGATGGGTGCAGCGGGAAAAGGCGCATGGGGACGAGCTGGGCGGCATCTGGGCATCCCATAAGATCGATTCCGAATGGCGCCCCCTCCAGGCCGTGATCGTGCATCAGCCGGGCGACGAATTGGCGGCCTCCCTCGGTGATCCGGATAGCGTGTTGATGCTGGAACCGCTCGACATCGCCCGGGCGCGCGAGCAGCACGTGGCGATGGTCGAGGCTTATGAAAAGCTCGGCGTAGCGGTGCATCACGTGATGCCGACGGGCGCGCCGGCCCCGAACCAGATGTTCTGCGCCGATCTCTTCGTCATGACGCCGCAAGGTGCAATCCTGGCGCGCCCCGCCGGGCAGGTCCGGGCCGGCGAGGAACGCTGGGTCGCGCGCCGGCTTGCCGATCTCGGCGTGCCCATCCTCAAGACACTGACGGGCGAGGCCACGTTCGAAGGTGCCGATCTCATGTGGCTGGATGAAAAGACGGCGATGATCGGGCGCGGCCATCGCACCAACCAGGACGCCATTGAACAGATCACGACTGTTCTTGCGGAGATTGGTTGTGAAATGCTCGCCGTCGACATGCCGTATGGCACGATGCATTTCATGGGCATGCTGCGCATCGCCGACCGCGATCTGGCGATCTGCTGGCCACGCCGTACGCCGGTCGCCACGGTGAAGGCCCTGGAGGCGCGTGGCTATGAGGTGGTCTGCCCGCCTTATGAGGACGATGCGGAAAGCTACCGCGCCATGAATTTTGTCACGTTAGGGCCGCGCAAGATCATGATGGCGGCCGGGCTGGCAAGGTTTCAGCCCTTCTTCGAGCAGCACGGCATTCACTGCGTCACGGTGGCGACGGATGAGCTTTCCAAGGCTGCCGGCAATATCGGCTGCCTGACCGGCGTCCTCGGCCGCGTGACGAAATGACGTGACGGCAGGGACAGCGCAACGCCTGCAAGACGATGCGCTGTCCGCCATATCCTTAGCGAAGCGCCGCTTTCACCTCATCCACCGCCTTCGCTGTCGCCTTGACGACCAGATCCGCTTCGTCTTTCGACAGGCAGAGCGGGGGCGCGAAGCCCAGTATATCGCCCTGCGGCATGGCACGGCCGATCACGTTCTGCTTCAGGAGGGCTGCGGCAATCTGGGGGCCGACCTTCTTGCCGGGATCGAAGAAGCGGCGCGCTTTCTTGTCTTCGACGAATTCCACCGCGCAGAGCATCCCGTCGCCCCGCACCTCGCCGACGATCGGATGGTCGGCCAGCGCCTCTTTCATCTTGTTGACGAGATAGGCGCCCGTCTCCTTGGCATTGCGCACCAGGCCGAGATCGTCGATCAGCTTGAGATTGGCGACACCGGCGGCGGCGCAGAGAGGATGCGCCGAATAGGTCCAGCCATGGCCGATCGGCCCGAATTCGTCATTGCCGCGCTCCAGCACCTTCCAGACGCGTTCCGAAACAATCGATCCCGAGAGCGGCGCATAGGCCGAGGTGAGGCCCTTGGCGATGGTGATGATATCCGGTTCCATCCCGTAATGGTCTGAACCGAACATCGATCCCAGACGGCCGAAACCGGTGACCACCTCATCGGCCACCAGCAGGATATCGTATTTCTTCAACACCGCCTGGATCGCCTGCCAATAACCCTGCGGCGGCGGGACGATGCCGCCAGTACCGAGTACCGGCTCACCGACAAAAGCGGCGATAGTATCCGGGCCTTCCGCCTGGATGAGCTTCTCGAGCTGGTCGGCGCAATATTTCGAGAAATCCGCTTCCGACAGGGACGCATCCTGGCGGCGATAGTAATAGGGCGCCTCGGTATGAATGACCTGGGCCAGCGGCAGATCGAATTTCTTGTGGAACAGTTCGAGGCCGGTCAGCGAGCCGGTCATCAAACCGGAGCCGTGATAGCCGCGCCAGCGCGAGATGATCTTCTTGCGCTTCGGTTGGCCGAGGACGTTGTTGTAGTACCAGATCAGCTTGATATTGGTTTCGTTGGCATCCGATCCCGAGAGGCCGAAATAGACCCGCGACATGTTCTTCGGCGCGCGCTCGACGATCATCTTGGCGAGCGTGATCGAGGCTTCGGTGCCGTGGCCGACATACGCATGGTAATAGGCAAGCTCGGCGGCCTGTTTGGCGATCGCCTCGGCGATTTCCGGGCGGCCGTAACCGACATTGACGCAATAGAGCCCGGCAAAGGCATCGAGCAGCTTGTTGCCGTCGCGGTCCTGGATATAGCAACCCTTCCCGCCCGTCACGATGCGGTTCGGCATTTCGCCGCGGGCGAATTGCGCCGTATGCGTCGAGGGATGGAAGAAATTCGCCCGGTCCCATTGGTCCAAGGTGTCGTTCGGCAGCATCGCAATCTCCTTACCTGATGATGGGACCAAGCGGTGTCTTGGTCAGAACTTCCGCGCCCTTGTCGCCAAGCAGCACGGCATTGGATATGAAATAATCGCCGCGTCCGGTCCCCATGAGCCAGGACAGGATGTGGAACGACATGCCGCTTTTGATCGGCAGATCGGAATCGCGCCGCAAGCCGGTCACCGAATTACCGCCGGTCCAGGATGGCGGTTGTCCGATGCCCACGCAATAGCCGCAGTGATGCCGGCGATAATGTGCAAGACCGGCATCGTCGACAACTGCTTGCCAGGCGCCGTAGACATCGCGCGCGCGGATGCCCGGCTTCAGAGCAGCGATCACCGCATCGAAAGCGCGCTTGGTTACCTCCGCCATGGCGATATCGCCATCCGGCGCGGCACCGACATGCACGATGCGGCCGAGCGGCGCATGATAGCGACCGACACAGCCGGAAAGCTCGAGAAAGACCGGCTCGCCATGCCGATAGGCGCCATTGCCCCAGGTCGCATGCTCCTCGCCCAGCCGGCTGCCGGGACGGATGAAGGGACCAAAGCCGACCGGATCGCCACCCGCCAATGTCATGGCGGCCTGGCACGCGGCCGCGACCTGCCGTTCCGTGGCGGCGTCTGTAATCGCCCCGATCGCGGCTTCGGCAGCGGCATCGGTGACGGCGGCGGCGCGGCGCATCAACGCCTGCTCCTCGGCACTCTTGACCAGCCGCATCTCATCGACGAGGCCGGATATATCCGTCCACTTGGCATCGACCTGCGCCAGGAGCGATTGCGCGAGCCCGTGGCTCATGCCCGAGGTCCAGCATTCGAGACCGACGGCACGATTGGCGAGACGAAGATCCTGCAGGACGCGAGCCGCCATATCGGCCGCCGTCTCGCTGTCGGGATGCCCGCGGAAATCCGCCGCGCGCACCTGCTTCTCGACCGAGACCCGCTCCATCGCGCGCGTCACGAGAACCGGCCGCCCCTCCAGCGGCACGATCAGGAGATGCGGCGCGAAATAGCCCCAGTGATCGAGGCCCGTCAGATAGAAAACATTCTCCGGCGAGGCAACGATCGCGGCATCCAGCCGCCGCTCGGCCAGGCGGTTGCGAAACGCCTTGAGGCGGTTTTCGATTTCACCATCGGAAAAAGGATTATCGTACATGGCGCGGCCTCAGCTCACTTCCTGACAGACATATTTGACATCCATGAAGGCTTCCATACCAAGGCGCGAGCCCTCGCGGCCGAGGCCGGATTGCTTGCAGCCGCCAAAGGGAATAGGCGCGCCGGTGATCTTGGTACGGTTGACGGCGATCATGCCGAAATCCAGTTGCCGCGAGACTCGCGCGATGCGCGCCGTATCGGTGCTGTGAAGGTAAGCGACGAGGCCATAGTCCGTCGCGTTCGCCAAGGCCATCGCTTCTTCCTCGCTGTCGAACGGCGCCAGCGCGGCAATCGGGCCGAAGGTTTCCTCGCGGAAGATCAGCGCGTCATGCGGCACATCGCCCAGCACCGTCGGTTCGAAGAAGAGCGGACCGGCCGCATGCCGCCCGCCGCCCGTCAGCACCGATGCGCCGCGCGCCAAAGCGTCGCTGATCTGTGCTTCCTGCTTGGCGACGGCTTTCTCATTGATGAGCGGGCCGATCACCGGATCGCTGAGGCCGATCCCGACGGAGAGGCTTGCCACCCGTTCCGCGAATTTCGCGGCGAAGGCTTCATAGACCGGCCGCTCGATCAGGATTCGGTTGGCTGCCAGGCAATCCTGGCCGGAGGTTGCGAATTTCGCGCCGATCGCCGCATCGACCGCGCGGTCGAGATCGGCATCGGCAAAGACCAGATAAGGCGCATGACCGCCGAGTTCCAGGATCAGCGATTTGATCGTCCCCGCACTCTGTTCATAAAGCAGCCGGCCGATCTCGGTCGACCCGGTGAAAGAGAGGACGCGGACCAGCGGCGAGGCCGTCATCGGCGGCACCACCTCAGTTGCCTGGCCGGTGACGATATTGACGACACCGGCGGGCAGGCCCGCGCGTTCCGCCAGCTCCGCCAACGCTAAAGCGGAGAACGGCGTTTCCTTCGAGGGATGGATGACGACGGTGCAGCCGGCTGCCAGTGCGGCAGCGGCCTTGCGCGTGATCATGGCCGAGGGAAAGTTCCAGGGCGTGATCAAGGCCGCGACCCCCATCGGCGCCCGCGACACCGTCATGGCGGCGCCGGGCAGATGCGAGGTGACGGATTCGATATTCGTCCGCTTCGCCTCCTCGGCATAGAATTCGACAAAGGAGGCGGCATAATCGATCTCGCCGCGCGCTTCCGAAATCGGCTTGCCCTGCTCCACCGTCATCAGCACCGCCAGATCCTCGCGATGCTGGATCATCTGGTCGAACCAGGCGCGCAGCAGCTTTGCACGTTCCTGCGGCAGAAGCGCCGACCAGGCCGGAAAGGCGCGCGATGCGGCGCCGATGGCGGCCTCGCTTTCGGCAGCGGTCCAGGCCGGGACGCTGCCGATCCATGCGCCGGTGCCGGGATCGGTGACCGGGATCACCTGGCCGCTGGCGCTGGCGGTCCAGGAGCCGTCCAGATAGGCGAATTCCTTGAAGAGCCGGGTATCCTGCAGCCGGTCCAGACCTGGCGCCCGGCTGGGGCGGCGCATTTGCGCGACTCTCGGCGATGAAAGTTTGGCCGGGCTTTTGACGGTGGCGACCTTGGCTGTGCGTTTCATGGGATCGGGTCCAGTCGTCTTGATGAGGATGCCGAGGCAGGCTCGACCCGGTCACGGTAGCGAGATTCAGCCAGAGGTTTTGTCTGTACTCGGCGGCCAGGGCAGAAAATTCCTCTATGCCAAGGGCATCTTTCGGATGCTTTTTCTTTTTCACCCATGCGACAAAGGTTGCAACGCTGTATATGGCGCGATTCCGATGGAAGCTTCCGATGCCTCGCTATTCGGCCCTGTCTCTGATCAACCATGCCATCACGGGCAATCGGGACTGGCCGCGCGCCTGGCCCAATCCCGACCCCAAACCCAGCTATGATGTGATCGTCGTCGGTGGGGGCGGGCATGGCCTCGCCACAGCCTATTACCTGGCCCGGGAATTCGGCATCCGCAATGTCGCCGTCCTGGAAAAAGGCTATATCGGCTCGGGCAATGCGGGGCGTAACACGACGATCGTGCGGTCCAATTACATGCTACCCGGCGCGACCGAGTTCTACGACTTCTCCCTCCAGCTCTGGAACAGTCTTTCGCATGAGCTGAACTACAACGTGATGTTCAGCCCCCGCGGCCAGATTCTCCTGGCGCATTCGCCTGACGCGCTGGACGGTGCCGCGCGGCGCGGCAATATCATGCGGCGGCACGGCATTGCGGCGCGCCTGCTGAACCGCCAGGACATGCAGGACCTGGTGCCGCATCTCGATTACCGGCCGACGGCGCGGTTCCCCATCTGGGGCGGCTTGATGCAGCCGACCGCCGGCACCGCGCGCCACGATGCGGTGGTCTGGGGTTACGCCAGGGCCGCCGCCGCGCTCGGCGTCGATATCATCCAGAATTGCGAGGTCACCGGTTTCCTGCGTGAGGGCGGCCGGATTGTCGGCGTGGAAACCGGCCGGGGTCAGATCCGCGCCGGCAAGACCGGCATCGCCGTGGCTGGTCATACCTCGCGGCTGGGCGAGATGGCCGGGCTCAGCCTGCCGATCGAAAGCCATCTGTTGCAGGCCTTCGTCTCCGAACCGATCAAGCCCTTGCTCGATTACGTGATCGGCTTCGGCGGCCATGGCCATTTCTATATCAGCCAGTCGGATAAAGGCGGCATGGTCTTCGGCGGCGATCTCGACATGTACAATTCCTATGCCCAGCGCGGCAACTTGCCGGTGGTGCGCGATGTCGCCGCCCTCGGCGTCTCGCTGATGCCCTGTCTCGGCCGGGTCCGCCTGCTCCGTCACTGGGCCGGGGTGATGGATATGACGATGGATGGCTCACATATCATCGACAGGACGCCAGTCGACGGCCTCTATCTCAATGCCGGCTGGTGCTATGGCGGCTTCAAGGCGACACCGGCTTCCGGCTGGTGCTTCGCCCATCTTCTGGCGCGCGACGAGCCGGACAAGCTGGCGGCGCCCTTCTCGCTGGATCGCTTCAGGCGCGGTGCCATGATCGACGAAGCGGGCGTCGGCCCGATCCCGAAGCTGCATTGAGGAAGGGACCATCATGCTGCGCATCAAATGCCCTTTCTGCGGCGAACGCGACCATAGCGAATTCTCCTATGGCGGCGATGCCAATATCACCTATCCCGATCTCGCCGCGCCGATGGAGGCCTGGATCGAGGCGGTCTATCGCCGGGCGAATCCCAAAGGGCCGCATCGCGAACGCTGGCAGCATATCGATGGCTGCCGCCTCTGGCTGATCGTCGAGCGCGATACGCTGACCCATGAAATCGCCTCGGTCACATTGGCCAAGGCCGCACTCGCTCCATTAGTGGATGGTCAATCGTCATGAGCACGGGCTTTCGTCTGCCGCAAGGCGGTCTGATCGACCGCAACAGCCAATACCGCTTCAGCTTCGACGGCCGGGCATTGACGGGCCATGCCGGCGACAGCCTCGCCTCGGCCCTGCTGGCCAATGGCATCCAGTTCGTCGCCCGCAGCTTCAAATATCACCGGCCGCGCGGCATCATGGGGGCCGGCCTGGAAGAGGCCAACGCGCTGGTGACGCTGGGCGACGGTGCCCGGTCCCTGCCGAATGCCGTCGCCAGCACGGAAGAACTGCATGACGGCCTGTCGGCGCATGCCCAACATTGCTGGCCAAGCCTGAACACCGATTTCGGCGCGGTCAATCAGCTCTTCTCCAGCCTGCTCGGCGCCGGTTTCTACTACAAGACCTTCATGGGTCCCGGCCGCGGCCCGAAAAGCTGGCTGTTCTACGAACATTTCATCCGGCGCGCGGCGGGTCTGGGCAAGGCCTCGAGGGAACCCGATCCGGACCAGTATGAAACAGTCAACACCTTCTGCGATTTGCTGATTATTGGATCCGGACCGGCAGGTTTGGAAGCAGCACGGATCGCCGCCGAGGCCGGCCTCGACGTGATCCTGGCCGAACGCGATTTCGAGCTGGGCGGCGCGCTGCTCGCCGATACCGGCACGATCGAGCGGCAACCGGCGGCGCAATGGCTGGCAAGCCAGGTCGACAGGCTGAGCAAATCCGTCAATATCCGCGTCCTGAAACGTACGACGGCCTTCGGCCTCTATGACGGCACCGTCGCCGGGCTGGTAGAGCGGCGCGATCCGGCGCAGGCCACGACAATTCCCTGGCGGGAACGATTCTGGATCGTGCGGGCAAAGCGCATCATCATCGCCGCGGGGGCCATGGAGCGGCCGCTGCTCTTTGCCGGCAACGACCGCCCCGGCGTCATGCTGGCCTCGGCCGTCGGCTCCTATCTCAATCGCTGGGCGGTGGCGCCCGGCCGCCGCGTCGTGCTGGCGACGACGAATGATTCGGCTTATGCGACGGCCCGCGATCTCGCCATCGCCGGCCTTTCAGTGACACTGATCGACAGCCGCGACCGGATCTCGGAACCGCTGCACAGGCTTGCCAACAATACCGGCATCGACCTGCGCCTTGGACAATCGGTCCGGGCCACGCTCGGCAGCCGCCATGTGCGGACCGTCGATATCGGGCCGGCAAATGGACAGGGTGCGGTCGGCAGCCGTCTTGCCTGCGATATCGTCGCGGTCTCCGGCGGCTGGTCGCCGACCCAGCATCTGCTGAGCCAGCGCGGCGTCAAGCCGTCCTGGAACGAGAGCCTGCAGGCCTTCCTGCCCGGCCGTGCCAATGAACCGATCGATTGCGTCGGTTCGGCCGCCGGGCTCTGGCGATCCGATGATTGCGCGCGGTCCGGGCGGGCGATCGCAGCAGCCGCGGCCGCCGCGCTCGGCCGCAAGGCGCCGGTCGAGGATATTCCCGCACCCGGCGGCTGGGAAACGCCGATCAGGCCGGTGCGTCTTGCCAGCGATCTCAATCTCAAGAAGATCTTCGTCGATTTGCAGCATGACGTGACCGCCGCCGATATCCTGCTGGCCAACCAGGAAGGCTATGAGGCGCCGGAACTGTTGAAACGCTACACCACGCTCGGCATGGCGGCGGATCAGGGCCGCACCTCCGCCGTACCGGCGCTGGCCCTGCTGTCGGAAATGGCCAACCGGTCGGTCGGCGAGATCGGCACGACCACCTTCCGCCCGCCTTTCGCGCCAGTCTCTATCGGTGCGCTGGCCGGGATGGAGCGCGACAAGCATCTGCTGCCGATCCGCCGCTCACCACTGCATGATGTCGTCGCCGATAGCGGCGCGCATATGCTGGAAACCGGTTTGTGGATGCGCCCCTGGTATTATCCGCAAAACGCCGAGACGGTGGATGAAGCCTATCTGCGGGAGATGCGGCAGACACGCGATGCCGTCGGCATCTGTGATGTCTCGACCCTCGGCAAGATCGCCGTCCAGGGGCCCGATGCGGCCGAGTTCCTCGACCGCGTCTATGTTAACGGCTTCAAGGCGATGAAGGCCGGCATGGCGCGCTACGGCGTGATGCTGCGGGAAGACGGCATCGTGATGGATGACGGCACCTCCTGGCGCCTGTCCGAGACCGAATATTTCATGACCACGACCACCGGCAATGCTGCCAAGGTGATGGCCTGGCTGGAGGATTTACTGGAGACCCGTTGGCCGGAGCTGCGCGTCTCACTGACCTCGGTGACGGATCAATGGGCCGGCATCTCGGTGGCGGGTCCGCATGCCCGAAATTTGCTGGCCGCCAATATTGGCGAGTTGGATTTCGCCAATGAGGCTTTTCCCTTCATGGCGGTTCGCAACGGTGTCTTCAACGGTGTGCCTTGCCGCCTCGCCCGGATCAGTTTTTCGGGGGAGCTGGCTTATGAGGTCTATATCGGCGCATCCCATGGTCCCGCCTTATGGCGCGCTTTGCGCAACACCGCGAAAGAGCTCGGCGGCTGCGCTTATGGTCTCGAAGCCTTGGGCGCTTTACGCATCGAGAAAGGTCATGTCGGCGGTCCGGAACTCGATGGCCGCACGACGTTGGAAGATCTCGGCCTCGGCCGCATGGCCTCGACGAAGAAATCCTTCATCGGCGATGTACTGCGGCAACGGCCCGATCTGCGGCGCGACGACCGCGCCCGCCTCGTCGGTCTTGTCCCGGTAACGAAGGGCGAGATGTTCAAAGGCGGCGCCATCCTCGCGGAACAGGGCCAGGAAGACGGGCATGGGCTCGGCTGGGTCACCTCCGTCACCGAGAGCCCGTCGCTCGGCCACTGGATCGGGCTGGGCTTCATCCAAGGCGGCCTCGACAAATGGCAGGGCAAGACCGTCCTTGCCGCCGATCCGATCCGCGGCCGCTCGACCCTGGTGAAGATCGTCGCGCCCCATTTCCTCGATCCCGAAGGAACCCGCCTCCATGCCTGACGCCGCGCAACTCTCGACAGCGACGCCCTCGATCAGCGAACGGACCGGCTGGACGCTCACGCAAATCCACGCCTGGCCGGAAAGCTTCGCACAGGCCGCCGGATCGGTCGCGGCGGCTTGCGGCGCATCTTCGATCCCGGCACCGGGGCAAGCCGCCGAAGCGACGGATGGCGTTTTGCTGCGCGTTCATCCGCAGCGCCTGTGGCTGTTGCAATATGTCAAAGCCGGCGCCCTGCCGGATCTGCCGGTCGACCAAGGCGTCATGCTCGATCTTTCGCAGTCGCGATGCCTGCTGCGGATCGCCATGCCGGCCGCCATCGATCTGATCGCCGGATTCTGCGGCCTTGATCTGCGCGCGCCAGCCTTTCCTGTGGGTGCCGTCAGGCTGACCTCATTGCATCGGATTCCCGTCACGCTCTGGCGCGAGGCGAGCCACGTGGCGATCCTGGCGCCACGCAGCTTCAGCCAATCCTTGCGCGAGGCGCTGGAAGAGGCGTTACGACATCGTGGATGACCTCGCTGACGCTCAGTCTTCGGCCAGGTCCGCGGCCAGTTGTTCCAGCGGCAACTGGCCGTCTTCCTTGATCGGCTTGGTTACCACATAAGTATAATAGCGCTTCAAGCCGACACCGCTTTCCAACAGGTTGTCGACCAGGCGCTGATAGGCATCGACGCGCCTCACCATGATCTGGATCAGATAGTCGATTCCGCCGCCCACCGACCAGCAGCCCACGACTTCCGGCCGTCCCCGCATCGCCGCTTCGAAGCGGGCGAAATCCGCCGCGCGGTGGCTTTCCAATTCGGCCTCCATGAAAACCATGGTGAGGCCGAAACGCTTGATCGCGACCTTGGCGCGATAACCCTCGATGACGCCGATCCGCTCCAATCGCTTGAGCCGGCTCCAGCAAGGTGTCGGCGACAGATTGACCCGTTCGGCTAAAGCGGTTTTGGTGATCCTGCCTTCCATTTGCAGGATCGACAGAATTCGGAGATCGCGATCATCGAGCTTTATCGCACCATTGCGCATGTCGGTCCCATCAATCGATGACGATCAGTTCGCGGGCCACGTCGCAAAGACGTTCGCCGCCCTTTTCCGTCACCACGAAGGATTCGGAGATGGCCACGCCCCAATCCTGCAACCACACCCCTGACTGGATGTGAAAGCACATGCCGGGCTGCAGCACCGTGAGATCGGTCGGACGCAGGCTGACCGTCCGTTCGCCCCAATCCGGCGGATAGGAAAGGCCGATGGAATAGCCGACGCGGCTTTCCTTCTTCAAACCGTTGCGCCGCAGCACCGCCTGCCAGGCGGCCTCGACCTCTTCCGCGGTCGCACCGGCCCGCGCCGTGGCGAGCCCGGCATCGACACCTTCGACGACGGCTTTCGCGACATCCTGAATGCCGGCTGGCGGCTTGCCGAGATGGATGGTCCGGGTCAGCGGCGCATGGTAATGGCGGCGCGAACCGGCGATCTCGATCATGGCCAGAGCATTTTTCGGCAATGGCGCATCGGACCAGGTGAGATGCGGCGTGCTGGTCCCTTCGCCGATCGGCATCAGCGGGCAGATCGCCACGTAATCGCCGCCGACACCGCCCACGCCCATGGTCTGGGCATGATAGATCTCGGCAATGACATGATTCTGCGGCACGCCGGGCTCCATCTTGGCGATCGCCCGGTTCATGGCCTCGGTGCAGATGCGGCCGGCCTCGCGCATATATTTCAGCTCGGTCTCGGATTTGACGAGACGCGCCCAGTTCACCAGATCGCCATTATTGGCGAATTTGGCATTCGGCAATCCCTTCGTGAGATGGGCATGGCAGCGCGCGGTATAGTAATGCGCATCCATCTCGACGCCGATCCGGGCCTTGCCCCAGCCGCGCTTTTGGATGAGATCGGCCAGTTCGTCGAACGGATGCTCGGTCTTGTGCTGCACCAGGCGTTCGGAGAAAGGCACGATATTGTCACCTGGAAGATCGGTGGTGACATGTGCTGCTTTCGCATCCTGGGCGCGGCCGAACCAGATCGGCCATTCTTCTTCCTGATGCACGAGTACCGCCTGCGGCACATAGAAGGACCAGCCGTCGAAACCGGTCAGCCAGCACATATTGGCCGGATCGGAGCAGATGAGGAGATCGAAACCGGCCTCCTGCATGCGCTTTTTCGTATCGGCGACGCGCTTGGCATATTCGGCCTTGGTGAAGGGTTTGTCGTAAATGGCCATATCTTCCTCGTCAGGCTTTGATGATCGTGCCGATATCGGCTTTCTTGGCGGCAAGCAGGGCATAGGTCGCAATGGCGGTATCCTGGGCGCCCGTCCCGGTCAGGTCGCAGATCGTGACCTGATCGTCCTTGCTGCGCCCGGTTTTGGTTCTGGCGATGATCTCACCCAGTTCCGGCGGCATCCGGTCAGCCGGGAAGCCGGCCTTCCGCGCCGTTTGCAGCTCGCCCACCGTCTCGCTCTGGGAAACACGGTCGCAGGCAAAGAGATCGGCGGCGAGGATGGCGGCGGGATCGATCTCGTTCTTGCCGCCCTGATCGGCGCCCATCGCCGTGATATGCAAACCGGGATGCAGCCAGTCGGCTTTCAGCACCGGGTCCCGCGCCGGCGTCGTGGTGACGACCAACTGACTTTTCCGCACGACCTCTGCCGGATCCGCCACCGCTACCGCCTCGATAGAAAGATTGGCTGCGATATCGCGGGCGCAGGCGGCGGCATTTTCAGCGTTCCGGCCCCAGACAAGCACTTTCGAGAAGGGCCGGACGAGATGGGCCGCGGCGATCTGCAATCTTGCCTGCACGCCGGTGCCGAGGACGCCGGCGGTCTCGACATGCGGCGGCGCCAGATGCCGGGCCGCGACAGCCCCGGCTGCCGCCGTGCGAATATCGGTGAGATAGCCGTTATCTAGCAGCAACGCATCCACCAGCCCGGTCTTGGCCGAGAACAGGATCATCAAGCCGTTGAGACTGGGCAGGCCGATCTTCGGGTTGTTGAAGAAACCGGGACTCACCTTGATGGCAAAACCGTCGAAGCCGGGAATATAGGCGGTCTTCACATCAACTTCGCCATGCGCATCCGGCAGATCCATCGAGAGGATCGGCGGCATAACCACCTTGCCGGAGGCGAGCGCCAGAAAGGCCCGCTCGACGACATCGACAATATCGAGATTGAGGGAGATGAATTTCCGAAGATCGGCTTCGGTCAGCACGAAGATATCGCGCATCTTTATCCTTCCACCATCATGTCGCCGATCTGCACCGGCTTGCCTGCGGCAATGAGTTCGAATTGCTGTTGATCGATATTCTGGCCGGAGATGATCATGGCCATCGGGCCTGGCGCCTTGAGCTTGCCGGCGAGCAAAGCCGCCGGACCGACGGCGGCCGCACCCTCGACCATCAAGCCCTCTTCCGTCGCGAGATGGCGCATGCCGCGATAGATTTCCGCTTCGTTCAGCAGGATGACCTCATCGACCAGCCGGCGGCAGATATCGAAGGTCCAGCGGTTGTGAAGGCCGATGCCGCCGCCGAGCGAATCCGCCAGAGTCGGCAATTCCGTCACTTCCACCGGATGGCCTGCAGCGAGGCTCGCCTGCATCGCGGCGCCGCGTTCCATCGATACGCCGATGATCTTGATCGCCGGCTTCATCGCTTTCGCGGCGATGGCGATGCCGCTGATCAGGCCGCCGCCGGAAAGCGGTACGACGATGGCGTCGAGATCCGGCCGGTCTTCCAACAGTTCCAGCGCGATGGTTCCCTGTCCGGCGATGATGTCCGGGTGATCGAAAGGCGGGATATCGGTGATACCGTCGCTGATGACCAGGCGATCGATCTCGGCCTGGGCATCGTCCTGGCTTTTGCCCATGCGCCGCACCTCGGCGCCCAGTTCCTCGATCGCCCGCACCTTGTTCTGCGGTACCAGGGAGGAAAGGCAGACAATGGCCCGGATGCCGCGTTTGGCCGCCGCATAAGCCAGCGCCCGGCCATGATTGCCGGTCGAGCAGCAGCCCACGCCCCGGCTTGCCTGTTCGGGCGAGAGCCGGCTGACCGCATTGGCGGCGCCGCGAATCTTGAAAGCGCCGATCGGCTGGCGGATTTCCAGCTTCAGGCCGATTTCCCGGCCGGCCAGGGCCGTCAGCGAGGGTGAAATCACGTAAGGCGTCCGCTCGGCTGTCCCGGCGACCGCCTGCGCGGCGCGCTGAATCTCCGCCAAATCCGGCATCCGGTGATCTGATTCTGACATTGTATACAACTATATTCCCATCAGACGGAAATTTCGCCACTTTTCGCGAATTATCGGCAGTTATACATCACCCCTTGCTCGAAAGAAAGAATAGATGTACACAACATCGGTCAACGAGATAAATCCACTACGGATGCCTTCAACCAAATCTCGAACGAGCAGTGGAGGAGAGGAATGGACCATCATTTTGACGTCAGCCGCCGTCATCTTTTACTGTCCCTGGGTGGCCTCGGCGCCGCGGGACTAATCGTCAGCACATCGCGTCCTGCTTTCGCAGAGACGGTTTATGAAAAAGCGAAGAAGCAGGGTTTCATCCGCATCGGCTTCGCCAATGAAGCGCCGTTCGGCTATGCGACGCCGGATGGCAAGCTGACCGGCGAGGCGCCGGAAGTGGCGAAGGCCGTGCTGAAGAAGATCGGCATTCCCGAGGTCGATGGCGTGCTGACCGAATTCGGCGCCCTCATCCCCGGCCTCAAAGCCGGCCGCTTCGACATCATCGCCGCCGGCATGTTCATCAATCCGAAGCGCTGCAAGGAGATTCAGTTCTCCGAACCCTCCTACGGCATCGGCCAGGCCATGCTGGTGAAGAAGGGCAATCCGAAGAAGATCAAGGATTACTCCAGCATCGCCGGGAACAAGGATCTGAAGCTCGCCGTCATGGCGGGCGCGGTCGAAGCCGGCTATGCCAAGGATGCCGGCATCCCGATGGGCCAACTGGTCATGCTGCCCGACCAGTCGAGCCTGGTCGCCGCGGTGCAATCGGGCCGGGCCGATGCCGCCTCGCTGACCGCGCTGTCGATCGCCAATATGGCGAAGAAGAGCGAGGGTGTCGAATCGACACCGCCTTTCGGCGAGGTCGCCGGCAAATCGGTGAAAGGCCATGGCGGCTTCGGCTTCCGCAAGGAAGACAAGGACCTCTATGAAGCCTTCAACAATGAGCTGAAGAAGTTCATCGGCTCGCCGGAGCATATCGCCCTGGTCACGCCGCTCGGTTTCGGCAAGGACTACCTCCCCAATATGACCACTGAACAGCTCTGCAAAGGCGAATAAGATAGAGCGGGGCGGATGAAACCGCCCCGCCATCAACTTGCCGGAGCCCGGAGGTTCCTGACGTGGGCACGTTTTCGCTCAGTGTGATGCTTGTCGGCGCCGTCATAACTCTGGCGGCGCTCGCCACATCGCATACCTTTTCCGTTTTCTTTCCCGGCCTGCTGGAAGGCGCTTGGCTGACGGTGCAGATCGCCGTCTGCGGCTCCCTGCTGGCCGTCGTGATGGGCACAGTTTCAGGCCTCGCGAAGCTCTACGGCCCCCGCCCCCTGCGCTGGCTTGCCGTCACCTATATCGAGATTTTCCGTGGCACTTCCGCGCTGGTGCAGCTGTTCTGGCTGTTCTTCGCTTTGCCCCTGTTCGGCATCTCGCTCGAACCCTTCACCGTCGCCGTGCTCGGCCTCGGCTTGAATGTCGGGGCTTATGGAGCAGAGGTCGTGCGCGGCGCGGTGCAATCGGTCAGCCGCAGCCAATGGGAGGCGACCATCGCCCTCAACATGACGCGGCTCCAGGCGTTGCGCCGCATCATCCTGCCCCAGGCCTTCATCGCCATGATCCCGCCCTGGGGCAATCTCTTCATCGAATTGCTGAAATCGACCGCCCTCGTCTCGCTGATCACGCTGTCCGACCTCGCCTTCAAGGCGCAGGAGATGAATCAGACAACGATGCGCACGATTCCGATCTTCACCCTGGTTCTGCTGATGTATCTCGTCATGTCGCTCTGCATCACCATCGGCATGAAACGCCTGGAAAAGACCGCCGCCAAAGGCATGCCGCGCGGCAGGAGCGTCTGATGATCTGGGATTGGGATTATACCTTCGAAATTCTGCCGGTCCTGGCGCAGGCGGCGATCGTGACGATCGAAGCCACTGCCATCGGTTTCGTGATTGCCCTGGTGCTCGGCCTCTTCCTGGCGATCCTGCGCATGAGCGGGCCGAAGACCGGCTGGTGCGTATCGGTCTTCATCGAATGCATCCGCTCCACGCCGCTGCTGATCCAGATTTTCTTTCTCTATTTCGTCTTCCCCTCTTTCGGCATCACGCTCGATGCCTTCGTCGCCGGCGTCATCGCGCTGGGGCTGCATTACGGCTGCTATTGCGCCGAGGTCTATCGCGCCGGGCTGGAAGGCGTGCATCGCGGCCAATGGGAAGCCTGCACGGCGCTCAATCTCAGCAGCCTGACCACTTTCAAAAACATCATCCTGCCACAGGCAATCCCGCCGATCGTCCCGGTCCTTGGCAATTATCTCGTCGCTCTCTTCAAGGAGACGCCGCTGCTCTCGGCCATCGCCGTCATGGAGATGATGCAGACGGCCAAGATCCTTGGCTCCGAGACGTTCCGCTATACCGAGCCCATCACCCTGGTCGGGATCGCCTTCCTCATCATGAGCCTGGTTTCCGCCGCCTTGATCAGGATCGTGGAACGCCGCCTCAATCTCAGGAGCGCCAAATGACAATGGCAGCAGCTGAACAGCTTGCACCTCAGCAACCCATGGTTCGGTTCGAAAACGTCTCCAAACGTTATGGAAACCTGGTGGTCCTGGATGACCTCAACCTGGAAGTCTCGCGCGGCGAGAAAGTGGCCATCATCGGCCCGTCCGGTTCCGGCAAGACCACGGTGCTGCGGATGCTGATGACGCTGGAGCGGATCGATGGCGGCGTCATCTGGGTCGATGGCGAGCCGATGACCCATATGATGCAAGGCGGCCAGATGGTGCCGGCCGCGCAGAAACACCTGCGGCGGGTGCGCAGCAAGATCGGCATGGTGTTCCAGCACTTCAATCTGTTTCCCCATATGACGGCTTTGCAGAACTGCATCGAAGCACCGATCACGGTGCTGAAAATGTCGCGCAAGGAGGCTGAGGCCCGCGCCACCGAATTGCTCGGCATGGTCGGCCTGGCCGATAAGAAGGGACATTATCCGGCACAGCTTTCCGGCGGCCAGCAGCAGCGCGTCGCCATCGCCCGCGCGCTCGCCATGCGGCCGAAAGTGATGCTGTTCGACGAGGTCACCTCCGCGCTTGACCCGGAACTGGTCGGCGAGGTGTTGCATGTGATCCGGCAGCTGGGCGCCGAGCATGACCTGACCATGCTGATGGTGACCCACCAGATGGGCTTTGCAAAAGAATTTGCCGACCGGGTCTGTTTCTTCTATCAGGGCAAAATCGCCGAACAGGGAGCACCGCAGGAGCTGTTTGGTGCGCCGAAAAACGATCGGACGAAACAGTTTCTGAGGGCCGTGCTGGAGTCGGGATGAGCGAGCAGGACGATATGCCGGAACGTCCGATCAGCATGTCGCGGGAACGTTTCGAGCGGATCTATAAAACGATCCGCGACCGCATCTGCCTGCTGGAATATGGTCCCGGCGCACGGCTTGCCGAAGAAGAACTGGCTGAGGAATTCCACGTCTCCCGCACCCCGATCCGCCGCGTCCTCACCCGCCTGGAAAGTGAAGGCCTGCTGGAAAGCCGGCATGGCGTTGGCACCTTCGTGACCGATGTCGATATCGATGCTTTGGCGCAGGTCTTTCAGTTGCGGATGGAACTGGCGGTGCTGATCGGCAAGCTCGATCCCATTCCCCGCACGGAAGCCGATCTTGCCCGCATGCGCGCGCTGGTGGCCCGGGGCGACAGGTTGGCGAAGAAGCCGGAACCGAAAACCTTCATGCAGCTCAATATCGACTTCTTCCAGGAGCTGGGCACGGTGATCGGCAATGTGCCCTTGTGGGAGATTTCCGAGCGGCTCTATTACCTGACGACCCGGATCTGGATAAAATCCGTGCCGCATCTCAACCTGCCGGACGAGATCGCCGTGTTTCGCCGTGAAATGGCCGATATCCTGGCGGCCATGGAAGTGGGCGATCTGGAAGCGGTCGGCCATATCCGGCGCAGCCATATCTCCATGAGCGTCAAGCGCATGAAGCGCTATCCCGAACGCTAAAACCGACGATTGAACAAGGACCGGCATAGAATGGAAAAGCGCCCCAACCCGATTTCACCAACTGTCGATTTCGACCGCGACGGCGTGCAGCATGGCTTCCTGCGCCTGCCTTACAGCCGGGACGATTCCGCCTGGGGCGCCGTGATGATTCCCATCACCGTGGCAAAGAATGGTGAGGGACCCACGGCCTTGCTGACCGGCGCCAATCACGGCGATGAATATGAAGGCCCGATCGCCTTGATGGATCTTGCCTCGACGATCACGACCGATGGATTGTCCGGCCGGGTCATCATCGTCCCGGCGATGAACTATCCCGCCTTCCGCGCCGCGACCCGGACCTCGCCGATTGATCGCGGCAATCTCAATCGCTCCTTCCCCGGTCGGCCTGACGGCACGGTGACGGAAAAGATTGCGGATTATTTCCAGCGCAGCTTGCTGCCCATGGCGGATGTCACCCTGGATATTCATGCCGGTGGCAAGACACTGGAGTTCGTCCCCTTCTGCTGCGCCCATCGCCTGCCGGCGCAGCAGGCGCTTGAGGACCGTTGCGTTGCTGCGATGGAAGCCTTCAACGCGCCCTATTCCATGATGCTGCTGGAAATCGACAGCGTCGGAATGTACGACACCGCCGCCGAAGAGATGGATAAGACCTTCATCTCCACCGAACTTGGCGGCGGCGGCTCGGCAACCGCGCGCACGGCAGGAATCGCCAAGCGCGGCGTGCGCAATCTGCTGATCCATGCCGGCATCCTCAAAGGGAAGATCGAACGCCAAAAATCGATCCGCCTCGATATGCCAGATGGCGACTGCTTCACCTTCAGCGAAAGCGACGGGCTGATCGAACCCTGTGTCGATCTGGGGCAGCCGGTCAAGAAGGGTGATGTGATCGCCAAGGTCTGGCACGCCGATCGGACCGGCCTTGCGCCGATCACCTATACCGCCAAGCTAAACGGCATTCTGGCGGGGCGGCATTTCCCCGGTCTGGTGAAGACAGGCGATTGCATCGCCGTCACTGCCGTGGAAATGAAATAAGCGCGGATATTCGTCTGGCGAGGACAAACATTTGTGACGTAATCTTCCGGTTTCGACCTCAGGGGGAGTGAAACCGATGCCTTCAGGCAGAAACCGCCTTGTCCTCGCCGTCCTGCTGCTCGCGATGCCGCTTCTGCCGGCTTGCAGTTCAACCTCGTCCGATAGCAGCGCGTCGCCCGACACCAAGCTGCAGAGCCTGATCGCCGGGCCGCAACGGTCGGAAAAGAACAGCCGGCGCGATATCTATCGGCACCCTTACGAGACATTGACCTTCTTCGGTCTGCGCGACGACATGACTGTGGTGGAGATCGATCCCGGCAGCGGTGCCTGGTGGACGGAAATTCTCGCCCCTTATCTGCGCGACCACGGGCAGTATTACGCGGCGGGCCCGGCCGCCGACGATACCTCGGAAGAAGCGGTGAGCAATCGCCAGGGCTTTGCCGCCAAGCTGGCTAGCGATCCGGCGATCTACGACAAGGTCAAGGTGACGGAATTCGCCGGCGACCGTCGCGACATCGCACCACCCGGCACGGCCGATATGGTGCTGACCTTCCGCAATCTGCACAACTGGATCGCCGACGGTTCCGCCGAGGCGAATTTGAGCACCTTCTACCGCGCGCTGAAACCGGGCGGCATTCTGGGCATCGAGGATCATCGCGGCCGCACCGACCGGGCGCAGGATCCGGAAGTCGCCAGCGGTTATCTGCGCGAGGATTACGCCATCGCTTTGGTCGAGAAAGCCGGCTTCAAACTGGTCGCCAAGTCCGAGGTGAATGCCAATCCCAGGGATATCAAGGACTATCCCGCTGGTGTCTGGACCCTGCCGCCGACTCTGCGCCTGAAAGACAAGGATCGCGCAAAGTATCTGGCGATCGGCGAAAGCGATCGGTTCACGCTGAAATTCGTCAAACCGGAGCAATAAAGGTGCCTGCCGCAAGGCCTTGGGATCTCACCCAAATTTGTCAATTCTTATAATTTTATTGCCGAGAATTGACTTTAAAAATAACAGATATAAACGTATTCCCTTACAGACGTGGGACAGTCGGTTTCGGCTGAGAGGGGTACGGTCGGTATCGAAGCGGCGCTTTCAACGTCGCGCTGACTTTGTCCGCTTGGAACCATCGAAGACTGCCTCCGGATTGGATTGCATATAGGGGGAGGCTTCTCGCATGGACACGATTCTTACAGACATCAAGGCCGTCATCGACAGTTTGGGCTCGACCGTCCTGCTGCCGGTTTTCATCTTCGTCTTCGCCATCATCCTGGGCGCCAAGCCGGGCCGGGCCTTCCGCGCCGGGATCACCATCGGCGTCGCCTTCATCGGCATCAACCTGGTCATCGGCCTGATGTGGACCAGCCTCAGCGACGTCGCCCAGGCCATCGTCAAGAATACCGGCATCACCCGTGACGTGGTCGATGTGGGCTGGCCCTCCGCCGCCGCCATCGCTTTCGGATCGTCGGTCGGATTATGGATCATTCCGGTCGGTATCATCGTCAATCTGGTGCTGCTGCTGGCACGCCTGACCCGTACGCTGAACGTCGATGTCTGGAACTTCTGGCATTTCGCTTTCGTCGGCTCGCTGGTGGTCGCCGCCACCAACAGCCTGGCCTATGGCCTGATCGCCGCCGCCATCGTCGTCGCCTTGACATTGCTGTTCGCCGACTGGACCGCGAAGGGCGTGCAGCGCTTCTATGAAGTGCCCGGCGTCTCCGTGCCGCATCTGGCCTCCGCCCAGATCGTGCCGATCGCCATTGTGCTGAACTGGATCATCGACCGCATCCCGGTCGTCAACAAGATCAATATCGACAACAACACGATCCAGCGCCGCCTCGGCGTCTTCGGCGAGCCGGTCATCCTCGGCCTGATCATCGGCCTGGTGCTGGGCGTCATCGCCTATTACAACGTGCCCGATCGCGGCACGATGATCACCAATGTCCTGAAGACGGCGATGAACCTGGCCGCCGTCATGCTGCTGCTGCCGCGCATGGTGAAGATCCTGATGGAAGGCCTGATCCCGGTTTCGGAAGCCGCCCGCACCTTCGTGCAGAAGCGCGCCGGTGACCGCGAGATCCTGATCGGCCTCGATTCCGCGATCCTGATCGGCCATCCGGCGGCGATTTCCAGCTCCCTGATCCTGGTGCCGATCGCCATCCTGCTGTCGGTCATCCTGCCGGGCAGCCGGGTGATCCTGTTCGCCGATCTCGCGGTCATTCCCTTCGTCGTCGCCATGACCGCGCCGATCGTGAAGGGCAACGTCTTCCGCATGGTGATCATCGGCACGGTGACATTGGCCATCGGCTTCTATGTCGCCACCGCTTTGGCGCCGCTCTTCACCAATGCGGCGGTCAGCGCCGGCTTCAAGCTGCCGGAAAATGCCGCGCAGATCACCAGCATTGTCGACGGCTTCCTCTGGGTGCCCTATGTCATGGTAGAACTGGTCCAGAACCTGGCCGTGATCGGGCTGGTCGTCGCTGCCATCCTGGTGGCGATCGGCTATTGGCTCTACCGGCGTTCCACGACCAATTGGGAAACCATGGCCGGGGCCGAGGAAGAGGCCGCCGCATAAGACCTGTGACACCCCCGCTCCGGCAGCACCGGAGCGGGGTTCCTTGGAGAGATGATGTCCAACAGTTTGATGAGACTGATCAGCCCGCAACTGGTTTTCGCTGGTGTCGAAGCCGGGAATGCCGATGAGGTGATCGCCCTGCTCGGCAACAAGCTGGCCGAACAGGGCCTGGTGGCGGATACCTATGTCGAGGCGGTGATCGCCCGCGAATCCGACATGCCGACCGGCCTGCCTTTGGGTGAGATCAATGTCGCCGTCCCCCATACCGATCCCGAACATGTGATCGCGCCGACGGTCGCCGTGGCGACCCTCACCAGGCCGGTCCCCTTCGGCAATATGGAAGACCCGGACGAAAAGCTCCCCGTTTCCATCGTTTTCCTGCTGGCTCTGAAAGAAAAGGACAAGCAGATCGAGATGCTGCAGGCCATTGTCGGCCTGATCCAGAATGGAAGCCTGCTTGAAGAAATGACCGCGGCGGCGGATAAGGAAGACATCTTGGCCTTACTGGCCAAAGCCGCTTGAGTTTAGGAGCATAGGATGAAAACCAAGGTTGTGCTGGTTGCCTGCGGCACCGCCGTCGCTACATCGACCGTCGTGGCGATGGCGATCGAGGATGCCATGAAGGCAAAGGGTATTCCCGTCACCATCCGCCAATGCAAGGCGACCGAGGTGCCGAGCCTGGCGCCCGATGCCGATCTGATCGTTTCGACCACGCCGGTGCCGGATAATCTCGGCAAGCCGGTGATCAAGGGCCTGCCCTTCCTGACCGGCATTGGCAAGGACGCCGCTCTGGACCAGATCGAGGCGGCCCTCCGCGCCGGCTGAGACCGCCAATGCTGGAAAAAATCGTCAGGGTGGCGCTGGATGAAGGCCTGCATGCCCGTCCCGCCGCGCAGATCGTCAAGCTGGCGAAAAGCTTCGATGCCACCGTTGAGATCGTCAAAGGCAAGATCGTCGCCAGTGGCAAGAGCGCAGTGAAGATCATGCTGCTGGGCGCCAAGATCGGCGAAGAGGTCACGGTCCGGGCAAGTGGCGTCGATGCCGATGCCGCGCTCGATGCCCTGGTGGCGCTGATCAGCGGGAAGCCGGTCGATCGCGCAGCCGCTCCCGCGACGCCGGCGAAACCTGCCGGGCCGGCACCGGTGAAAACAAGCACCGGTCCGGAAGCGACTACCGGCCAGGACCGGCGCAAGGATTATCGCCTCACCGGCATCGCCGCTTCCGCCGGCATCGCGATCGGCCCGGTCTGGCTGCATATGCCGGAAAGCATCAGGCCGGCTGCAACGACGATTGCCGCCGATCAGGTGGCGCCGAAACTGGCGGCGTTCCGCGCCGCCGTCGCGGCCTTCGTGTCCCGCACCGCCACCGATCTCGCCCGCATGAAAGAGGCGCATCCGCACAGCGATGTCCTGGGTGCGGAAATTCTCACCGCGCTCATCAATCTCGCCAATGATCCGGATTTCATTGCGCCGATCGAAGCCAGGATCGGCGACCGCCAGGATCCGGTTCATGCAACCTTGGCGGTGGGCCAGGAACTGGCGGCCTCGTTCCGGCAGCTCGATGACGGTTATTTCACGGCCCGGGCGGAGGATATCGAAGAGATCGCCCGGCAGATCGCCGCCGAATTACTCGGCCTGCCGATCCTGGACAGCGCGGCGCTGGACGAGCCCTGCATCCTGGTCGCCAGCACAATCGGAGCGATCGAGTTTTCCCGCCTGCCGGCGGATCGGATCAAGGGCCTCGTCTGCCTGGAAGGTGCGGCGACATCCCATTTGGCGATCCTCTCCCGCTCGCTCGGTATTCCCGCCGTTCTTGGCCTCACGGCGGATATCGACGAGCTTCGGGCGGCGAAAACCGTCGCCTTGGATGGCGGCGCTGGCCTGGTCGCCTTCAATCCCACGCAAACCGAGATCGATGCCTTCCTGAAGGAAGCGGACGATCTGGCGCGCGAACGCGAGATCCTGGCATCCTACGCCCACCTGCCCGCCCGCACCCTCGACGGGGTGGAGATCGAGATCGCCGCCAATCTCAACCTGCCGGCCGAGGCGAAACAGGCCCTGAAGAACGGCGCCATGGGCATCGGCCTGCTGCGCACCGAGTTCCTGTTCCTGGAACGCCGCTCGCTGCCGAGCGAAGAAGAACAACTCGCCGTCTATCGCGAGATCGCGCGGCAATTCGGCGACCGGCCGGTGATCATCCGCACATTGGATGTCGGCGGGGACAAGCCCTTGCCGGGATTGTCCGCGCGGCGCGAGGAAAATCCCTTTCTCGGCTGGCGTGGCGTGCGCCTCTGTCTCGACCGGCCGGAGATTTTCAAGCCGCAATTGCGGGCCCTTCTGCGCGCCGCTGCCGAGAGCAATATCAAGGTCATGGTCCCGATGATCAGCGATATCGGGGAAATCCGCGAGGTCAAGGCGCTGCTCTCGATCTGCGCCGCCGAGCTGGCAGCGGAAGGCAAAGCCGCGCGCCTGCCCGAACTCGGCATCATGATCGAAACGCCCGCCGCCGTCATATGCGCCGATCAATTGGCCGGGGAGGTCGATTTCTTCTCGATCGGCACCAATGACCTGACGCAATACACCATGGCGGTGGATCGGCTGCATGGAAATCCGAGATTGCGGCGTCTTTGCCAGGCATCGCATCCGGCCGTCTTGCGCATGATCGAACTGACCTGCCAGGCCGCACGCGCCAAGGGCATCTGGGTCGGCGTTTGTGGCGAAGCGGCCGGCGATCCGGCCCTGATCCCGGCATTATTGAGCTATGGCGTCACTGAATTCAGCATGGAATCATCCCAGATTCCCCGCGCCAAGAAACTGGTGATGGAAAGCCGCGCCCATCGGCCGGCGTGATCAGCAATCGGCAATTATCGTTAAAGCGGCCCTGCCGGAACCTTCTGCCCGCAAAGATGTTCATCGGATTGGAGGCGCCCGTTCCGAATGGCGCTGAGATTCCTCCCGTATCTTATGCGCATTGGCGCCTCCAACTGCCCTCCTCCATATGACCGGCTGGTGAAGCATGCCGCCACGCAGTTTCTGGAAAGGTTATCTCAAGCTCTCGCTCGTGACCTGCCCGGTGACGATGATGCCGGCGACCTCGGAAAGCGAAAAAGTCCGCTTCCATACGATCAACCGCAAGACCGGCAACCGGGTGGTCAGCCAGTATGTCGATGCGGAGACCGGCGATCCGGTCGATGAAGACGACGAAGTCAAAGGCTATCAGCGGGGAGCGGACGAATACGTGCTGCTGGAAGACGAGGAAATCGAGGCCGTGGCGCTGGAAAGCACCCGCACCATCGATATCGACATGTTCGTGCCGAGGGACAGCGTCGACTGGATCTGGTATGACAGGCCGCATTATTTGATGCCCGATGATGAGGTGGGCGAGGAAGCCTTTTGCGTCATCCGAGATGCGATGGAAGCCACCAAAACCGTCGGCGTTTCCCGCCTGGTCATGTATCGGCGCGAACGGGCCGTCATGCTGCAGCCGCGCGACAAGGGCATCGTCCTTTGGACATTGCGATATGGCGACGAGGTGCGCGACGAGAAGCCTTATTTCTCCGGCATCAAGGCACCGAAGACCGATAAGAAGCTGGTCGATATGGTGGAGGAGCTGATCGGCGAGCGATCGAAGCCCTGGGATCCGTCGATGGTGGATGACCCGGTTCAGGAAAAGCTGCTGGATATCATCGCCAGCAAGCGCAAGGGCAAGCGGGCGACCGGACGCAAGACGAAGGGCGAAGCGGCGGAACGGCCGAGCAATGTGATCAGCATCGTCGATGCGCTGCGGAAAAGCATCGCTTCGGAGGAGAAAAAGTCGCGCAAGCGCTGAGGACGCGACTTATGGGCAGGATCAACTGGCCTTGCGTCGTGCCGGGGCCGCCTTTTTCTTAGCCTTCTTCTTGGCGGTCGTTTTGCGTTTTGGCGCCGCGCCGGGCCGGGACCCACCGGATGCTTTCTTGCCGGCAGCGCGACCGCCACCGCCACGCCCAGCACTCTGGCGCAACGCTTCCATGAGATCGATGACCTTGCCGGGCTGGACCGCCTTGGGTTTGGGGATGGGTTTGCCTTCGAGTTTCGCCTTGACCAGATCGGCCAGAGCGGCCTCGTAGCGGTCATCGAATTCCCGCGGGTCGAACTTTCCCATCTTGGTGCCGATGATGTGTTTGGCGAGATCCAGCATCTCGCCTTTGATCTTCAATTTCGGAATATCATCAAAGGCCTCCGTCGCGGAACGGACCTCATATTCATAATTCAACGTGGTCGCGATCATGCCGGGGCCATGCGCCCGGATGAGCAAGGTGCGGACGCGGCGAAACAACACCGTCTGCGCGATGGCGGCGACATTTGCTTCCTGCATGCCTTTATGGATCAGGAAGAAGGATTCTTCCGCATTCTTATCGGCCGGCGCCAGGTAATAAGGCCGGTCGAAATAGACGTTATCGATATCGTCGCAAGCAATGAAGGCGTCCACTGAAAGCGTCTTGTCGCTGGCAGGGACCGCGGCCGTGATCTCCTCCGGTTCGAGGATCACATATTCGTCTTCGGCGACGCCATATCCTTTGACTTGATCCTCACGCGCGACCGGCTTGCCGGTTTCGCTATCGATGAATTGCCGGTGGACGCGGTGTCCGGTTTCCCGGTTGACCGTATGAAAGGCGGTGCGTTCGGAGGTCGAGGCGGCCGTATAGAGCGCGACCGGACAGGTCACTTCCGCGATCTTCAGATAACCTTTCCAATTGGCCCGCGGCGCCATAGCGTTTCCTCAGGAAGCCAGCCCGACAGAAGATAACCGGATGATCTGAGTTAGGTTCCATGAAACCGGGCTGCTCGGCCCGGTCCATCCCTAGATGATTTTGGAGATCCCGGCCCAGTCCGCCGTTTGCACGCGCAGTTCGGCGTCTTTCAGATTGTCGAATTCGCCGTAATCCTCGATGGAAACGCATTGCGAGATGATGCCGTTCACCTTGAACGGGAACAACCCGACCCAGATGACCCGTGAGCCCGGATTGTCGCCGCTCCAGGGATAGGTCCAAATGCGCGAGCGCCCCGTCTTGCTGGCATCCTCGTAGTAGTCGAGCATTTCCTGGATACTGACGGCATAGGCGCCGGTTGCGAATTCGTCGAGATATCGCCCGGTCAAATTCATGCCGGTCATTTCATCGACCTTCGTTCCGCTCAGCCGGAAGCGAACCCGGAAAGGATCGAATTCGAACGCGCAGATCATCAGATAGGGAAGGATCGATTTGATCTCCGCAGGATCAAAAAGTGCCCGCTCCGGAACGGTGCCTCCCGCAAGGCTGGTCCAATAATCACGAAGCTGGCAGATATTTCTTGGCGCCCGTTCCATGCCACTTTTACGTCTTGAGACTTTGTCGAAAGGAGGCAGCCGCCATCCCCGACAGATCACCTTCCCGGTCGATCACCGTCAAATGCCGGATCCGGTCACCGGGAATATCAATTGCCTCGGGCGTGACCAAAACCGCGCCAGCCAACTATTCGGTCTAAATATAAAAGAAGCATGAAAGTTCACGCTTTAACCGGAGGTTTGCACCGGCAGCCGATAGCTCGCAGCTAATGATAGAACACTGCCACCACGATGCCAATCTCACCGTCGCAACGGCGCCGGCAACGTCTCCCGGCTTTCTCACATCAAGAACCGAAACGCGCCAGCAATTGCGCCAGTTGCGGCCCGAGCCGGCGCAGCTCCTCGAGATGCATGGCGGACATGCGTGCCAGCAGTTTCCGGGCCCGCGGCGTCAAAGAGATCAGCACCTTGCGTTTATCATCGCGGTCATGATCCCGGTGCACCAGGTCGAGCGCCACAAGGCGATCGGTCAACTCCACCGCACTGTGATGTTGAATGAGCAGACGATCGGCGAGCTCACCGATCGTCGCCACGTCACGGCCAGGCTGGCCGATGATGGATAAAAGCGCCTGATGCTGTCGTGATGTCAGTCCGCCGGCCCGCGCCGCAGATTGGCTGAAACTGCGAAAGCGCCGGAGCTGATACCGGAAATCGGCCAGGGTTTCATATTCGGCCTTGGTCAGGTCGTGGTGATTGTCGGCGTTTTCCGCCTTCCGTCTTGCGATGACAGCCATTCGCCCACCCCATCGTCATTGGCATCCACCAGTCACGCCCCCGGTCTGTTCATACCCCCCTGATTCCTTGATACAGCTTACTTGATTTATATCGCGTCACGACATAAATTATATCGTAGTATGACATAATCTTACCACGGCCGCCTGCCCGACGACCGTCCACCTCCAGCGCGTCTGCCTTCGACCCTGTTAATCGAAGGATATGAAAGCGTTAGCCACAGGAGCCAAGGATGGATTTGATTCGTAGACTGAATGCCAAATTGGTGGCGCTCGATCATCGGAACAAGGTGATCGCCTATTCCGACCGCGACGACCCCCAGCGCTTTCTCAATGAGATTTTGATGGCGCAGCCCTATCGGGCGACCGAGATTACGATCCACGATGTCTGCCCCTATGTCTGGACGAACCCGGACAAGTGGTATGCGGAAAATACCCCGTTGTTGCACTATCAGGGCCCCGGGCCGGCAGGAGATGCGGCCCTGCAGCCGGCCGGCTGACGCGCATACGCTTTCCTGGCCAAGCTGTTTCCCGGCCAATTCGTTTCTCCGGCCAGCCGCGGCGGCCGAGGCGTTCCCCGGGAACGCTTTTCACGGCCAAGCGGTTGAGTCGGCAGAAATGAGGTGTCGATGCGCGCACTCACCCTTATCCCCGGCCAGAGCCATTCCCTGACCTTACAGGAAATAGATCAGCCGGATTGTTCTCTCGGGCATCTCCTGGTGCGCTGTCTGGATCTGGGGATTTGCGGCACCGATATCGAGATCGCCGCCGGCAACTATGGCTGGGCGCCGGAAGGCAAACAATATCTCGTCATCGGCCATGAAGCTCTTGGCGAAGTCATTTCGGCACCCGATGACAGCGGCTTTCAAGCGGGGGATCTCGTCGTCGGCTTCGTGCGGCGGCCGGATCCCGTTCCCTGTCCCAATTGCGCCGCCGGCGAATGGGACATGTGTAGCAATGGTGAGTATACCGAACGCGGCATCAAGTCGATTGACGGCTATGGCAGTGAACAATTTGTCCTGGCCGCCGCCTATGCCATCAAGCTGCCGCCTGAGATGCGGACCACCGGCGTCCTGGTGGAACCGGCCAGCATCGTCGCCAAGGCCTGGGAGCAGATCCGCCGCATCGGCGCCCGCGCCACCTGGCAGCCGAAATGTGCGCTTGTCACCGGCGCCGGCCCGGTCGGCCTGCTCGCGGCCTTGATGGGCGAGCAACAGGGCTTCGATATGCATGTCTTCGATCAGGTGGAGACCGGCCCCAAACCGGATCTAGTCCGGGCATTGGGCGCCACTTATCACAGCGGCAAGCTGAAGGAGCTCGATCTGCAGCCGGACATCATCATCGAATGCACCGGGGCCGCACCGGTGATCCTGGATGTCTTCGCCTTGAACGGTCGGAACGGCATCGTCTGCCTCGCCGGCCTCTCCAGCGGACGGCATGCGGTCGATTTCGATATCGGCGAGATCGGCCGGCGCCTGGTGCTAGAGAACGACCTGATCTTCGGCACGGTCAATGCCAATCGCCGCCATTACGAGCAAGCCATGGCCGCCTTGCGGACCGCCGACAGGCAATGGCTGCAGCAATTGATCACCCGGCGCGTCCCGCTGCCGCAATGGCCGGCGGCGTTCGAGCGCCAGTCCGGCGACATCAAGGTGGTGGTCGATTTCACCGGTTAAGCCAATTCCAGCCGTTTTCCCTTTTGCTCACCGGCGGGCTTGCGGCGCGGGCCGAAATCCCCTATGGAATCGCCGTCGTCCGGGTTCGACCCGAATGGCAAAACGTTCTCAGGGCGGGGTGTGATTCCCCACCGGCGGTGATGGCGAGTGATCGCATAAGCCCGCGAGCGCTCTTCCGGAGCATATCCGGCGAGGTCAGCAGATTCGGTGCGATTCCGAAGCCGACGGTAATAGTCCGGATGGAAGAGGACGGGATGTCGCCGACATGTGGGAGGCGCGTAGCGTCCTTGCATGGATAGCCCGTTTGCCCTGATTCCGGTCCCAAAGCTTGAGGAACCAAGATGAATCAGAGCCAGATCGCCAACATTTCCACATCCAGCAAGGCTGTCGCCGATGGCGGCCGCATCGCTTTCATCCAGTCATCCTGGCACAAGGATATCGTCGATCAGTGTCGTGTCGCCTTTGTGGCGCAGTTGCAGAAACTCGGCATCGCCGAGGACCGGATCGATTTCTTCGCCGTGCCCGGCGCCTTCGAAATTCCGCTGCAAGCGAAAATCCTGGCGAAGACCGGCCGCTATGCCGCCGTGGTCGCCGCCGGCTTCGTCGTCGATGGCGGCATCTATCGCCATGAATTCGTCGCCCAGGCCGTCATCAGCGGCCTGATGCAGGTGCAGCTCGAAACGGAAACGCCGGTCCTGTCGGCGGTCCTGACGCCCCAGCATTTCCATGACCATGAAGAGCACCGGAAATTCTTTTTCGAGCATTTCCTGGTGAAGGGTGCCGAAGCCGCGAATGCCTGCGCCCAGACGATCGCCAATATGCAGAAACTGAAACAGGCCGCCGCCTGATTCACCTATCAACCGGCGGTGCTGCTACGGCAGTGCCGTCGGCTTAAGGTTTGATGGCGACGAGATTGACCAGGGTTTCCTCGCGCTCGACCGGCGGCTTGATGCCGAACCATCGCTCGACGATGCCAAGGTCCGGGCGGCTCCACCAGAGATAGGGATAGGAGATCGAGCGCGGCCGGATATCGAATCCGGCATCGCGAATCATCTGCAGATATTCGGGCGCGGTCCGCTGCACGTCCATCGGATGACGGAACAGATAGCGGATGAGCCAGGAATGAATATATTTCCTGGTCGATTCGGCAAAGAGCAGCAGGCCGCCCGGCTTCAACACCCGGTAGAATTCCCGCAAAGCCGCCTCCTGGTCGACCAGGTGATGGAAGGTCTGGTGGCAGAACACCATGTCGGCGGATTGCGCCGGCATCATCAGGCGCGAACTGGTGGATTGCCGCAGATCGACGGTGAAGTTTTCCCTGGCGATCTGCGCCGCGGCCGCTTGCAGCATCTTGCCATCGATATCGACACCGATCATGCGTTCCGGCCTGAACCGCTCCTGCAGCAGCTTGAACGAACGGCCCAGGCCGCAGCCGACATCGACGATGACCGGATAGGACGGCAGGCGATTTTCGATCAGCCGCTCCAGATCGTTGATCGCCCGGGTGAGCACATGGGTCGCCCAGGTTTCCGTTTGCAGGAACCAGATACCGAAACGCGATTCGGGCACATACATATCTGCGGCGATATGATCGCTCCGCAGATACTCCGCTTGATGCATTGATGACCTCTGCTCTGGCATATGCGCCTTCCCCGCGCATCCGTCCTATGACTAAGCTCCCATCATCTGCAACTCACGCGATAAATGCCACCATTTTAACGGCATATGTGATGTCGGCGATGTTTTCGCCCGGTATCGGCAGGCAACGGCGATGCTGAATTGCCGCCGTGTCGCGCGGCAGATCATCCGTTCATGCCACAGCGACCAGGATGATCCGTCATGTGAGGCGGACCAGGTGCCGGTATCGGGGCCGCCATCCGCCCGGTCTTGTCGATCCGTCACCGCCGCCCATCCCGCGCCGGTTGCTTTCGCCATGGCTTCCCGCAACGTCCAGAGACGATAAAAGCCAGGCATACCGTCCGCCGCCGCGCGCTGCACCTCGCGCGGACCGAAAGCCGTTTCCGCCATGGCCGGCCAATCACGGCCGGATCTCAGCTCCTCCAGGTCGATGCCGATGTCGCCGTCCCGTGACAAGCCGCACATGACCCAGCCGCCGGAATGCGCTATCGACACCGACGGAAAAGGAAAGCCTGTCCCGGCAGCGGATAAGGCAGGGGAGGACACGTTGGGAGAGGACAGGGTTGGCCGGCCGGACGATCCCATCTCCAGGCGCCAGTCGGCGGCGGCATCCCCCGCAACGCCCTGCAGCAGATCGTAGAGCAAGGCCCGCGCCGTCATGCTGCGCTGGGGCATTGTTCCCATTGGGGGAAGCCGGTCCGACCAGCGGGCCAGGATCGTCCCGGCAGCCTCGCTTCCCTCTCGAAGAATTGACACAAAATTCATTTATTTCAATATCTTCCGGGATTGCGGGGACGCTTCCATAAAGTGATGGGGCCGTATTATAATGATCTCTGTAAAATTTGGGGCTGGGAGTATCGGATACCGCATTGGGAATCCGGATGCGGTAGCGGCCGAGCATGGAGCGATGGTCAGGGTTAACAGGCGGAATGCGGCGGCGGGATGTGCCGCTGGCTGTCATACCGTCCGCGGTCGATTTGTTTCCGGACATCGCGTAAACCGACAGGCTGATGGAACCGGGGCACATGATGCCGGGCTCCGAAGCCTGTCTTTGTCACCGAACGGCCCGTCATACTGATGATGATGCAGCAGCAACTTCCCATTTTTGTCGAGGATTGGTTTGCCTGGACGCCGGGCCTGGAAACACGTGCCGCCTGGCGCGCCTGGGCCGGCCTGCCGGGCGATGGCCAGGCACGGGATACCGATGGGCTTGGCACCCTGCCCATGATGCTGCGCCGTCGGATCGACAGTTTCGGGCAAAAGGTCATCGGCGCGGCCCTGGCCTGCGACGATATCCGGACGACACGTTATATCTTCGCCTCGCGCCATGGCGAATTCGCGCGCACCCTGCGGATCCTCGGAGACCTGGCTGAGCGGCAACCGCCCTCGCCGGCCGATTTCAGCCTGTCCATCCATCACGCTTTGGCGGGGTTGCTGTCGATTCACACCGGCAACAAAGCCGGCCATACGACGATTTCCGCCGGCCACGATACATTCGGTTTCGCCCTGCTTGAGGCGGTCGCCAATCTGGCGGCCAATCCCGACGAAGCCGTGTTGCTTGTCTGCTATGACGAACCGCTTTCCGGCGATTACCGGCATTTCGAGGAAGGGCCGGCGACGGCAGCCCCCCTGATCGTCGCGCTCAAACTCAGCCGTCGGCTTGGCGATGCGCAAGCCGGTGACGCGCAAATCGGTGATGCGCGGCCGCTTCACATCTCCGCGGTCACGTCCGAGGCGGCGCCGGATACCGATGTGGCCAGGAACAATGCGATCGAGGATTTCCTGAAATTCCTTCTGTCGGGGCGTGATGCCGGCAGTTCGGCCGGCGAGCGCATGACATGGCGGTGGCAACGTGCTGCTTAGCTATCTCGATCGCAGCTGGCGCGTCATCGCAACGGGCTTTGCCTTCTCCGTCTTCTTTGGCGGCGGCGCCTTGGCGGCGCTCACGGTCCTCCCCATCGTGGTCAAGCTGAAGATCGGCGGCACGACCGGACGCCGCAATGCGCAGCGTTTCATTCAGGGCCTGTTCCGGGTTTTTGCGGCGATGCTGCAGGGTCTCGGCGTCCTGCGCCTGGACGTGGTCGGCGCGGAACGGCTGGCCGACAGTCATGGGCACCTCGTCATCGCCAATCATCCGACCCTGCTGGATGTGGTCTTCCTAATGGCCTTCATTCCGCGCGCCCAATGCATCGTCAAGCACGAATTGTGGAATCACCGTTATCTCGGCGGTGTGGTGCGGCTGTGCGGCTACATTCCAAACAATCTGGAACCCGAAGCGCTGCTCCAGGCCTGCAAGACCTCGATCGATAGCGGCGACAATCTCATCATCTTCCCGGAAGGTACCCGGACCAGGCCCGGCGAGCCCATGCGCTTCCATCGCGGCTTTGCCAATATCGCCTTGCTGGCCGAGGCCCGCATCCAGCTCGTCACGATCCTCTGCAAGCCGATCATGCTGCTGAAGGGCGATCCCTGGTGGCGCATCCCGCCCCGGCGCTCGCAGTTTACGGTGACGGTCGGTGACAGCCTGGATTCAAAAATGTTATTGCGCGAGCAAAGCAGGTCAATCGCGGCCCGGGCCCTGGTCCGCCATATCGAAGGTTATTACGGTGAACAACTTGCAACTCAATGATTTGGAACGCGACCTGAAGGAACTGGTCGTCAGGACGCTGAAGCTCGAAGGCATCGAGCCCGGCGATATCGACAGCAACGAGCCGTTGTTCAATACGGGACTGGGCCTCGATTCCATCGACGCGCTTGAACTCGGCGTTGCCATTCGTAAAACCTATGGTACGAAGATCGAGACCATCACAGATGAGGTGAAGGCGCATTTCGCCACCATCCACAGCTTGGCAAAATTCATTCAGGCGCAGCGCAAGGATTGAGACGATGTTATCCCGTGACGAAATTTACCAGGCCCTGCGCGGCTATCTGGAAGAGATGTTCGAGGTGCCGGCGGAAAAGATCACCCCCGAGGCCCTGCTTTACGAGGATCTCGATCTCGACAGCATCGATGCCGTCGATCTGATCGTAAAGCTGCAGGAATTGACCCAGCGCAAATTCAAGGCGGAAGAATTCAAGACGGTTCGCCGGGTGAGCGATGTTCTCGACCGTGTCCAAGCCATCTTGGCGGAGTAAATCCGGAACGGCTTTGATCATTGCCCTGGCGGTGCTCGGCATCGCCTATCCTTTCGCCGTGTATTTCAGCCGGGATTTCGTTTCCCCCCATGAGTTCATCGCAGCGGCGCTGATCCTGCTGGCCCTGCGGCTGATCGCGGCGACATCCGAGATCGCCCGGTTCTGGCGGGCGCCGCTGCTGATCGCCGGGCTTTCGCTGCTGATCGCCTCGACCCTGGATTCGGCCTTTGCCGTCTCCGCTTATCCGGCCCTGATGAGCCTTGCCGCCGCCAGCGTTTTCGGCTGGTCGCTCTATTGCCCGCCGAGCCTGATCGAGCGCATCGCCGTCCTCACCGATGGCGACCTCTCGCCCGGCGGCCGGCTCTATTGCCGCAAGGTGACGGTGATCTGGTTCGTCTGGCTGGTCGTCAATGCGGCGGTCGCAATCGCCCTGGCTATCTGGGGCAGCCTCGCTGCCTGGACGCTTTGGACCGGCCTCATCTCCTATCTCATCACCGGCGGCTTGTTCGCCGGCGAGATCGCCTTTCGCCATCTGCTCAAATGGCACCGGACACGGTCATGACCACCGGTTCCATCGCCCGATTATTCGTTGACGGCAAGGCACCGGCCGCGATCGTCGCAACGACAGGCGGCGAGCGCATCGATCTCGCGCAGTTCCATCGCGATGTCGCCGCCAATGCCGCCGCCTTGCAGCGCATCGGCTGCCGCCGGGGTTTGCTCGCCTGCACCGATGCCTATTGGACCGCCGTCGGCTTGTTGTCCCTCTTCCATGCTGGCGCAACGGCGCTGATGCCGCAGAATGTCCTGCCGGACTCGCTGATGCGGATCCGCGAAAGCTGGGATCATATCGTCAGCGACCAGGTGATGGCGCCGGACCTGCCCCTGGTCCAGTTGCGGCATCATGCGGAACAGGCAGCCGCCCTGCCGGCCCTGACGCCGGAAAGCTGCTGCCTCGATCTCTTCACCTCCGGCACGACGGGTGCGGCGAAATGCGTGGCGAAGACGCTGGCCTTGCTCGAAAACGAAGCCCAGGCGATCGAAAGTCTGTTCGGCCCGGAGCTGCCGGTTTCGAACTGGGTGCATGCCACGGTTTCGCCGGCACATATGTATGGCCTGACCTTCCGGCTGGTCTGGCCGCTTCTGACCGGGCGCCCGTTCCATGGCCAGAGCCACGATTTCTGGGAAACCGTCCTGGCCGAGGATCTGCAGGGCGCCATCCTGGTGACCAGCCCGGCCCATCTCACGCGTCTCTCAGGCCTGCCGGTGCAGAATGAGCGTAACCGCCCGGCCTTGATCCTCTCCGCCGGATCGCCTTTACCGGCAAGCGCCGCTCGTGAAACGACGGATATTCTATCCGTGCCGCCGACGGAAATTTTTGGCAGCACGGAAACTGGGGCCATCGCCTATCGTCACTGGCGGGATGCAAATCCGGAGCGGGATGCAGATCCGGCCTGGCATCCGCTGCCCGGCATCACCATTCGGCAGCAAGCAGACGGCCGCATGCAGGTCCATTCTCCCTTCATTGCCGGCGACGAGATATTCGACAGCGCCGATCTCATCACACTGGGGGCGGACGGCTCCTTCCGTAACCGGGGCCGGGTGGACGATGTTGTAAAAATCGAAGGCAAGCGGATTAGCCTTCCGGAGATCGAAGCTGCCCTGCTGGGGCTCGACTTGGTAAAGGAAGCAGCCGTGGTTATCATGCCGGGCGACCGTCCGCGCCTGGTTGCTGCCATCGTGTTGAGCGAGTCGGGAAGGACGCAGTTGCAGGAGATCGGCGATTTCCGTTGCGGCCGCTTGTTGCGTCATCACCTTGGCGGGCGGTTGGATCCTGCTTGCCAGCCGAAGCATTGGCGCTTCGTCGATGTGCTCCCCGGTGCGCCACTGGGCAAACGGCGCGCAGCGGAGGTCTTGGCATTGTTCAACGAGGAAAATGTGACCATCACATTGGAACGGCCGCAATATCCGGAGCTGCGCGGTCAGCGGCCCATCGAAAACGGTATCGAAATCGATCTTTTCATTCCGCCCGACTTGCTACAGCTCGACGGGCACTTTCCCGATTTACCGATCGTGCCGGGCGTGGCGCTGGTCGATTGGGCCGCGCAATACACCGCGCAGTATCTCCATCTCGGCGACGGCGTTGCCCGCTCCTTGCAGGTCAAGTTCCGCCGCATTACGCAGCCGAACAAAGAGGTCACCCTGACCCTCAAACACCTGGCCGGCCAGAACCGGATGAACTTCACCTATCGGCACCGGGACGACGTGCTGACCTCCGGCAATTTCACCTTGTCGCCGTGACCGGGCGGACAGCCTTGTTCCGTCCCTGCGCCATCATTCCCAGCCGCAATCACTGGCGCGCGCTGCCATCCATCGTTGAAGCATTGCGAGCCCTCGATCTCGCCGTTTTCATCATCGATGACGGCAGCGATGAACCAGCCGCTTCCGCCCTGGCAGCATTTTCGCAAGCCGATCTCGGTGGCGGCGCGGTTCATCGTTTCACGGTCAACCAGGGAAAAGGCGGTGCCGTCATCCAGGCCTTTCACATGGCCCTGGCCGGCGGCTATACCCATGCCCTCCAGGTCGATGCCGATGGCCAGCACGACCTCGCCGCTTTGCCGAAATTGCTGGACCGCGCCAGGCGCCATCCCGATGCTTTGGTGACGGGCGTCCCGGTCTATGACCGTTCCGTCCCGCTGGGCCGGGCTATCGGCAGATGGGTGACGCATATCTGGGTCTGGATCGAAACCTTGTCATTCCAGATACGCGACAGCATGTGCGGTTTCCGCGTCTATCCGCTGGCAGCGGTCGCCGCCCTTCTGGCCGAAGAGGGCGTTCCCGGCCGCCGGATGGATTTCGATACCGAGATCATGGTGCGCTTGTTCTTGCGCGGCACGCCCATCAGCGATCTGTCGGTTTCCGTCATCTATCCGCCGGACAACACCTCGAACTTCGATCTCTGGCGCGACAATCTGCGCATCACCTGGATGCATACGCGCCTGGTCTTTCACATGCTGGCGAACCTGCCGCGCGTTCTGCGCCATCGCCCTGACCGATTGCCGGCCGATGGCGCGCAGACGCATTGGGCCTGGCTCGCCGAACGTGGCACCGGCTGGGGATTGCGCTTCTGTTTCGCCTGCTATCGCCTGCTGGGCCGGACCGGCTGCCGCGCCGTGCTGGCGCCGATCGTGCTTTATTTTTATCTGACCGGCCGGGAACAGCGGCAAGCCTCGCGTCAATTCCTGATCCGCGCCTTTCGCGCCAAGAACCCGCAGGAGCGGCCCGGCTTCCTGGACGGCTATCGGCATTTCATGTCCTTTGCCGGGCGTGCCCTTGATACCTTCATCGGCTGGACCGGCCAGATGGCGCCGGAAACGATCCAGCCGGGCAAGGTCGACGATTTGCAGGATGCGGTCGCCGATCCCTATGGCGCGCTGATCATCATCTCGCATCTCGGCAATGCCGATCTGTCCCGCGCCTTGCTGGACGATGCCACGCGCGACCGTCTGGCGATCCTGGTTCATACCCATCATGCGGCAAACTACAACAAGGTCTTGCAGGAGTTCCGCGCCGCCGCGGCGGTCAACACGATCCAGGTGACGGAGCTTGGCCCGGAGATCGCCGTCAGCCTGAAAGAACGCGTGGATCGCGGCACCTGGGTGGTGATCGCCGGCGACCGCACGCCGGTCATCAGCCGTAACCGCGTCGTCACCACGTCATTCCTAGGCGAGCCGGCGCCCTTGTCGATCGGGCCTTATCTGCTCGCCGCCTTACTGGACTGTCCCGTCTATACCCTGTTCTGCCTGCGGGAAGGTGATCGGTACAGGCTGTATTTCGAGAAATTCGCCGACCGCATCGATCTCCCGCGCCGCAACCGGGAGGAAGTCTTGCAGGCCCATGCACAAAGATTTGCGATGCGGCTGGAGGAATATGCGTTGCGCGATCCCTACCAATGGTACAACTTTTTTGACTTTTGGGCGCCGTCTCATGATGCGGATTAGAAAATGATCTCGGCTGAAATTGAAATCGTGGCGCAATTCTATGACCTCGACCCCATGCAGGTCGTCTGGCATGGCAATTACGCGAAATTTCTGGAACAGGCGCGCTGCGCCCTCCTGGACAAGATCGGCTACAACTATCCGCAGATGCATGAATCCGGCTTCCTCTGGCCGATCGTCGATATGCAGCTCAAATATGTCCGGCCGATCCGCTACGCCCAGGTCATCCTGGTTTCCGCGACGCTGGTCGAATACGAAAACAGATTGAAGGTCAGCTATCGCTGCCGCGACAAGACAACCGGCGAGGTGCTCACCAAGGCGCAGACCACGCAGGTTGCCGTCGACGCAGCCAGCGGGGAGCTATGCCTCGAATCGCCCGCCATCCTGATCGACAAGATTCGGAGCTTCCTGTGAGGAAAATCACCGCCCCGAAAATCGATGCCCGGAGAATCGCTGCCCGGAGAATCGCTGCCCGGAAAATTGCCGCCCCCATTGCCGCGGTGCTGTTCTCCTGCCTGTCTCTCGCCATCCTTCCCAATTCGGATGCTCGGGCCGCCGATCCGCAGATCGGCGAGCCGCTGAAGCCGGGCGAGATCTTGCGCGGCCATTTCACCCAGGAACGTTCCCTGCAAGGCTTCCAGGCGTCGCTGAAAAGCGAGGGAACCTTCGTCGTCGCTCAGGGCAAGGGACTTATCTGGACAGTCGAGAAACCTTATCCGACGACCACCGTGATCACGCCGGATGGTCTGGTCCAGGAAGCGCGCGGCAATGAAACACTGCGCCTGCCGGCCTCGCGTGTGCCCTTTCTGACCCGGCTCTACGACATGCTGAGCGGCACCATGACCGGCGACTGGAACGCCATGAAGACGCAGTTCTCGGTCGAAACCGCCGGCACGTCGGATGATTGGACCTTGCAACTTCGGCCGAAATCCACCGGCGACGCCAATATGCCGATTGCCGAGATGCGCATTCAGGGCGGCCGCTATGTCAACGATGTCGACATGCATCGGCCAAGCGGCGACCGCGATCATTTGCAGTTCCATGACCAGACCGTCGGCAGCGGCCCGCTATCCGACACGGAAACGAAACTGTTCGAGGGCGTTGCCAAAAAATGAGGCGCATCCTTGCGCTGATCTGGCTGGCCCTGCTGCTTGCGCTCGCCGGCCATCTCGCCTGGAAATACCACGGCGGCTTGCAGTTCAGCACCGATATCCTGGCCTTGCTGCCGCGCGAGCCGGAAACGCCTCTGTTGGAGAAAGCCAACCGGGCCGTCACCGATGCGGTTTCCCGTCGCATCGTTCTGCTGATCGGCGACCCGGACCGTGAAACGGCCCGCAATGCCGCTGCCGATCTTGGCCGGGCGCTGGCAGCCGCCGGCCTCGTCAAGCTCGATGCCGATTCGCTGTCCGGCGACCGGCTGAAGAAATTGGGCGCGCTCTATTTTCCCTATCGCCACAGCTTGCTGTCGCCGCGCGACCGGTCCCTCCTGCTGGCCGGCCAGGGTGAAGAGGTCGCCACCAATGCCCTGTCGCAGATCTATGGCTTCGTCGGCCTGACCGATGCCCGGCTGATCGCGCAGGATCCCTTCCTGCTGCTGCAATCCTTCCTGACCCAGTTGCCGGTGCCGATGTCGCGGCTGACGTTCGATGACGGCATGCTGACGACCAGCGAAAAGGGCGTTACCTGGATTCTGCTGACCGGCACCTTGACCGCGGAACCTTTCGCGCTCGATGTGCAACAACGCCTGATCGGCCCGCTGGATAAGGCGATCGTGGCACAGCGGCAACAGCATGCCGATTTGCAGGTCAAGCGGCTGGGCGCCGTCTTTTTTGCAGCAGCCGGCTCCCAGGTGGCGATGGAGGAAACCTCCACCCTCGGCCTGGTTTCCACCATCGGCTCGATCCTGCTGCTGCTGCTCACCTTCCGCCGGATCGCGCCGTTGTGGCAGAACCTGCTGGTGATCGGCATTGGTGCCGGCACGGCCTTATCCGTCAGCCTCCTGCTGTTCGATCATCTGCATGTGGCGGTGCTGCTCTTCGGGGTCAGCCTGATCGGCATCGCCGTCGATTACGGCATGTATTATTACAGCAGCCTGTTCGATCCGGATTGCTGCACGCCCGAACAGCGTCTGCGCAGCGTTCTTCCCGGTATCACGCTCGGCTATGTCACCACCTTGCTTGGCTATGCCATCCTCATTCTGGCGCCGTTCCCCGGCTTGCGGCAGATCGCGATTTTCTCCCTGATCGGCCTGTCGGCTTCTTTCGTCACGGTCCTGCTGTGGTTTCCGCTGATCGATCGTCTGCCGCCGGCGCGTCACGGCGCCGGCATGCTGCGCGCCGCCGGCCTGCTCTGGCGGTTCTGGGAGCAGCCGGAACGACGCCTCGTCCGATGGATCCTGGGCGCCTGTCTATGCATCGCCGCCGTCATCGGCCTGTTGCGGATTCACGCCGATGACGATGTCCGCAAGCTGCAATCCCTGTCGCCGGATTTGCTGGCGCAGCAGGCGGAGATCCAGCGGCTGATCGGCAGCACGACCTCGACCCAATTCCTGCTGGTGCATGCGGCGGATGATGAAACGGCCCTGCAGCGGGAAGAGCAGCTCGCCCCCATCCTCGATCGATTGCGGGGCAAAAGCGTGCTCGATGGCTATCAATCGCCCGCCGCCTTCGTTCCGTCCGCCGCCCGGCAACGCGAGAACCGGCAGCTGATCGAGACCAGGCTGAACCAGCCTTATCTCGCGCAGCAGGTTCAGCAACTCGGCCTGCCGGCACCGAAAGCCGCCGAGGATGACGACGCGGTGCTGACGCTCGACAAGGCCAGGGCCGAGGACACCGTCCCCTTCCTGAGCAGTCTGGTGCTGCAACCCGGCATCCATGTGGTCATGCTGGACGGATTGCGCGACACGGCAGCCTTGCGGGCCGCGACTCAAGACTTGGATGGCGTCCGCGTGATCGATCCGACCGGCGATTACACGACCTTGCTGAGCAAGTATCGCTACCGGGCGGTATGGCTGATCGTCATCGCCGTGCTGCTGATGATGCCGGTGCTGATCTGGCGCTACGGATGGCTGGGCAGCATTCTGGTCAAGGCGCCGTCAGTGACGGCCATCACCTTGGCGGCGGCGGCGGTCGGCCTGGCGGGGGAAGGCTTTACCTTTTTCCACGCCATGGCCCTGATCCTGGTCCAATCCATCGGTGTCGATTTCGCCGTCTTTTGCGCCGAAAGCAGCCGGAACCGGCAGTCGGTCACAATGTTGGGAGTCTGGCTGGCTACCTTGACAACATTGCTGTCATTCGGCGTTCTGGCTTTCAGTCAGGTGGCTGCCGTTCATGCCTTTGGCCTGACGATGCTGGTCGGCCTGATCTTTGCTTTCCTGCTGGCCCCGCTTGCGGGAAACGCCAAGCCCCGCCGGGGGCTGACGGGAACAGGAAATGGTCGCAATCCGGTGTGAGAAAAGGCAAGACGAAATCCCCGTATTCTGCCATTCATGACGCGGAGGGGGGCCCGGCCCGGATTATGTCCCTGGAGACGATGTCCCTGGAGATTATGTCGCCGGGCAGGCGATCGGGTGGAAAGACTGAAGGACGATGAGGTTACTGAAAACTTGGCTGGCTCTGGTCGTTATCCTGGGCGGGTGCAGCACGACCGCCTCTCGGGACGACACCTCGGCCTTCCTGGCGCCCCATTTGCGGTTGGACCTGCCCCGGCCCGCTGAGATGGGACGGAGCATCGAAGCGGTTCAGATGCTGACGGCCCATCACGACGGCAAGACCTATGCCTTTGAGGCCCATCTCAGCATCACGCCGGAACGGGTTCTGCTGGTCGGCGTCGACGGCATGGGCCAGCGCATCATGACCGTGACCTGGCGTGACAGCTCCGTCACCGTGGAATCCTCGCCGCACTTGCCCAAGGAATTCCAGCCCGGCGCCATGCTGGCCGATATCGCCGTGCTCTATTGGCCCGAAACCCTCATGCGCAAGACCCTGGCCGCTGCCGGTGCCACCCTCACCGTCGATGAGAAGAGCCGGTCGGTCACGGCGGACGGCAAGGAGATTCTCCATGCCGATTACCGCTCCGGCAGCGCGCAGCCCTGGACCGGCGGCTTGCAGTATCGCAATCTCGCCTGGGGCTATGACATCGACGTCGAGACCATCCAGGTGCAGCAATGACCGCTGCCTTCGGCATTCCCGTCATGGGCATCGTCTGCCCCATCGGCGCCGACAAGACAAGAGTCGCACAGAATCTGGCAAGCGGCAGCCGTGCGGGACTGACCGCGCGTACCGATATCGCGATCGATAAAACCGTCTATATCGGTGCGGTCGATGACGAGTTGCCGGGCTTGCCGGAAAGCCTGCTGCCCTATGATTGCCGCAACAACCGGATGATGCTGGCAGCGCTGGATCAGATCCGCAGCGAGGTCGAGGCGGCGGCCCGGCGTTTTGGCCGTGATCGCATTGCCGTCATCCTCGGCACCAGCACCGGCGGCATCGCCGAGGGTGAAGCGGCCTATGCCGGCGTCAAGCAAACACATCGCTGGCCGAATGATTTCACCTATCGCCAACAGGAACTGGGCACCCTCGCCGACTTCTCCGCCCGCATACTCGGCTTGACCGGCCCGGCCTATGTCGTCGCCACGGCCTGCTCTTCCAGCGGCAAGGCTTTCGCGTCGGCCCGCCGGCTTATCCAGGCCGGATTCTGCGATGCCGCCGTGGTTGGCGGCGCCGATACCTTGTGCCGCATGACGGTCAACGGCTTCGGGTCGCTCGAAGCCGTTTCCGGCGGTTTGTGCAACCCGTTCAGCCGCAATCGCGACGGCATCAATATCGGCGAAGCGGCGGCGGCTTTCCTGCTGACCAAGGACCCTGCCCCGGTGATGTTGTTCGGGATCGGCGAAAGCTCGGATGCGCATCATGTCAGCGCGCCCGATCCGGAGGGCCGTGGCGCTTATGAAGCGATGCGGCTTGCCATGGTCGATGCCGGGCTCTCACCTGCCGATATCGCCTATGTCAATTTGCACGGAACCGCGACACCCTTGAATGACGCCATGGAAAGCAAAGCCGTACATGCCCTGCTGGGATCCGCCGCGCCTTGCAGCTCGACGAAATCGATGACCGGCCACACATTGGGCGCCGCCAGCGCCTGCGAAGCGGCTTTTCTCTGGTTGACCTTGCATCCGGCTTACAATGACGGCTTGCTGCCGCCGCATCTGTGGGATGGTGTCGCCGACCCGGCCTTGCCTGCTTTGGCGCTGACCACCGCCGGCATGCGTGCCGCCGGCACCGGCAGGATGGCGATGCTCAGCAATTCCTTCGCCTTCGGCGGCAGCAATGTCACCCTGGCTTTCGGCAGGAACTGAACGCCATGGCCTTGAAAGACTATCCGATCGACTCGCTTTTGCCCCATGCCCGGCCGATGATCCTGCTCGACCGCGTGATCGCGCGCGATACCGAACAGCTCGTCGCCGAGGTCACGGTCAGGCCGGGAACGCCTTTTTTTCGCCCTGACCAGGGCGTTGCCGCGCATGTGGCGGTGGAATGGATGGCACAGGCCTGTGGCGCCTATGTCGGCGCCCGGACGCTGGATGCCGGCATGCCGGTCCGTGTCGGCTTCCTGCTGGGCACCCGGGATTTCACTTGCCGCATCGCCTGTTTCGGCAACGGGAATATTTTGACCGTCAGCGCCGTCTTGACCTATCGACAGGAAGACGTCGCGGTCTTCGATTGTAAGGTCAGCCGACAGGATCAGGACGTGGCCACAGCGCAATTGACCGTATTTCAGCCGGCCGACATGGCTGCTTTGCTGGCCAGCCAGGGAATTGGAACATGACGATTAGAACCGTCCTCGTCACCGGGGCCAGCAAGGGGATCGGCAGTGCCATCGCGCGGCGCCTGGCGCACGATGGCTTTGCCATCGCCCTGCATTACGGCCGGGACCGCAACGGCGCCGAAGCCGTCGCCGGCGAGATCCAAGGCACCGGCGGAACCGCCCGGCTGATGTCGTTCGATATCGCCGACCGCGCTGCCTGCCGAGCAGCCCTGGAAGCCGATATGGCGGCGCATGGCGCCTATTGGGGCGCGGTTCTGAATGCCGGCATCGCCCGCGACGGCGCTTTTCCCGCACTCTCGGATGATGATTGGGACAGCGTGCTCGATACCAATCTCGACGGCTTCTATAATGTCCTGAAACCAATCGTCATGCCGATGGTGTCGGCACGCAAGGGCGGCCGGATCGTTACCTTGTCATCGATTGCCGGGCTCACCGGCAATCGTGGTCAGGTCAATTACAGCGCTGCCAAGGCCGGCATCATCGGGGCGACCAAGGCCTTGGCGATCGAACTGGCCAAGCGGAATATCACGGTGAATTGTGTCGCCCCTGGCGTCATCGAAACACAGATGACGGCCGAACTGCCTGCCGAGGACGTGATGAAGTTGATTCCCATGCGCCGTTTCGGCCGGCCGGAAGATATCGCCGCCGCCGTGTCGTTTCTCTGCTCCGATGAAGCGGGCTATGTGACGCGGCAGGTCATCTCGGTTAATGGCGGGATGTTCTGATGCGTCGCGTCGTCGTTACCGGCATTGGCGGGATCACCGCCCTCGGTGAAACCTGGCCTTCTATCCGCGAACGGATGGCGCGGGGCGAGACCGCCGTACGCTACATGGCTGAATGGGACCGCTTTGATGGGCTCAATACCCGGCTTGCGGCACCCATCAGCGGTTTCTCAGTCGACCACCGGTATCCCCGCAAGAAAATCCGCACCATGGGCATGGTGGCGAAAATGGCGGTCTATGCGACGGAGCGCGCCATTGAGGATGCCGGCCTCGGCGAGGATGCCGTCATCCGGAACGGCCGAACTGGCGTCGCTTATGGTTCCTCCTTCGGCAGCATCCAGCCTGTCATCAGCTTTGCCGAGCTGATAACCAGCGGCCGCTCGAAGACGCTGAATGCAACCAGCTACCTGCAGATGATGGGACATACGGCGGCAGTCAATGTCGGCATGTTCTTCGGCATCACGGGCCGTGTCATCCCGACCTCCAGCGCCTGCACCTCCGGCAGCCATGCGATCGGCTATGCCACCGAGGCGATCCGCTGGGGCAAGGCCGATGTGATGGTCGCCGGCGGCGCCGAGGAACTCGACGTGACGCAATCGGCCGTCTTCGACACGCTTTTTGCCACCAGCACCCGCAATGACGAACCGAAATCCTCACCGCGTCCCTATGACCGCGACCGTGACGGGCTGGTGATCGGCGAAGGCGCCGTTACCTTTGTCCTGGAGGAGCGTGAAAGAGCGATCGCCCGCGGCGCCCGCATCCATGCCGAAATCGTCGGCTTCGGCAGCAATGCCGACGGCAACCACGCAACGCAGCCCAAAGCGGAAACCATGGCGCTGGCCTTGCAGGAAGCGCTGCGGGATGCAGCCTTGCCACCCGGCGCCATCGGTTATGTCAACGGTCACGGCACGGCGACGGAAGGGGGCGATATCGCGGAAACCCAGGCGACCCATGCCGTCTTCGGCGCCAGGATACCGATCCATTCGCTGAAATCCTATTTCGGCCATTCACTCGGCGCCTGCGGCTCGCTGGAAGCCTGGCTCGGCATCGAGATGATGCGTGACAACTGCTTCTACCCCACCGCCAATCTGCAGAATGTCGATCCGCGCTGCGCCGAGCTCGACTATCTGATGGGTTCTGCCCGGCATCTCGATATCGAATATTTCATGTCGAACAATTTCGCCTTCGGCGGCCTCAACACCTCACTGATCTTCAAACGGTTCTGATCTCCCCAAGGCACCCCAATAAGGCACCGTAAATCACTTCATAGGAAGGAGAAGACGATCATGACTCACAAGCTGAAGCTGTCTGCCTTGCTGGCACTGTCGCTTCTTGTCACCGCCTGTGCTTCCGACAAGCCGGCGACGCAGAGTGCCGGTGTCGATAAGGCGGCGATTGTCAGTTCCACGGATTGGACGTCCAGCCAGAGCGTCGAAGTCGATCTTGCCGATTTCAGCTTCAGCCCCGAGACGTTGAACTTCCAGCATAACAAGCCCTATCGCCTGCACCTGATGAATACATCGAGCCATGCGCATACCTTCAGCTCGAAGACCTTCTTCAAAGCAATCGCGATCGAGAAAATGCAGAAGAACGGCACGGATGTCAGCACCGCCGATCTCAACCAGGATATCGAATTGAGGGGTGGCGAACAGGCCGATTTGTATTTCGTCGCCCCGACACCGGGCAATTACGATCTCTATTGCGATGAATTCTTGCACGAAACCATGGGCATGTCAGGCAAAATTGCTGTTCTGTGATGCCCGTCGCAGTATATATCGGATGACCACAGGCATAACGGCCAAAAACAACCAAAAGGAACGTTAACCATGCGGAAATCCGGTTTCAAAGCTGCCGTTTTCAAGTTGCTGGCGATTGCCGCGACAACCGGCATCTGCGCCGTGGCGGCCGCGCCGGCCGAGGCACGCGACACGCCTTATCATTTGAAGATCGAGGATGCGAAAAAGGACCCGCGTTATGCCGAGAATGTACCCGGCAATATCACATTTTATTTCGACGGCCAGCAAGCACCGGGTGCCGGCAAGGATCTCGGTGAATACGTGACCAACAAGAAGACCAATTCCTTCGGCCGGCCCGATGAGGAAGCCTGCCGCTGGGCGATGATTTCCGCCATGAAGGAACTGGGTGAACGGGCAGCCGCCGAAGGTGGCGATGCCGTCATCAATATCGTCAGCTACTACAAGAAGAAGCCCTTCAGCAGCGACAGCGAATATGAATGTCATGCCGGCGCCTTTGTCTCGGGCGTGGCGCTGAAAGGCACTGTGGTGAAACTGAACAAGTAAAGCGGTTCAACGACAGTTTGCAAGAAACAGCGGCATCACCTGATGCCGCTGTTTCTGTTTCAGACATTGACTGATTTAGCTGCCGGATTCCTCGAGGCCAGTTGGCCCGCCAACTGCGCTGTTGTAATTGCGCGCGAGATATTCGGCGCAGACCGTCGTAATACGCTGCAGCATACCGTTATCGGAACCGCCTACACTGAAGGCGCCACCCATCGCAGCCGCGCGTTGATAGAATTCGGGTTCGGCAACGATTGCGCCGGTATCGGCATCGATTAACTTGACCTTCATGACAACCGCTGAACTACCGGCGAGTGTTCCGGCAAAAAAGCGTGTTCCCCCATCGACGAATTTCAGATCCTGCACATAGGGTTGGATCTTTAGCGTACGGCCATTCGCGCCCTGCTTTTCCCAACCATCAAGCTGCGGCTTGACGGTTTGCTGCATATTTTCGCTGATTTTGGCCAGTGCTCTATCTTCCTTTTTTGCTTCCACCGATGCGTCTATCGGCAGGAGCTGAAAATGCGAGAAGGATGACAGCTTTTCAGTCGGTGGCGGATTTTGTTGTACCGATGGTGCGATATGCGTTGTACAGCCGGCCACTGCCAAGGCTGCGAGCATTGAGAGGAACCATACATTCCGGAAAGCGCTCAACGCATTCCGCACCCGATGAGATGCGATTGTCATCTGATCCCCCAATTTTGTCTGTCCCGAAGGTACATCTGACCTGCACGATAGAGCAATCCGGGCCATGCAAATCTGTACGCCGCATCACGGCGACCAAGCTGGGGATACCCTGGACGACGGCGGCACTTCGCTATATAGGCAAACGGCCAAAAGCGACGGAACGACACGGATATGGTTACCATGAAAGTGCTGGTGCTTGGCGGTGGGGTGATCGGGACCTCCAGCGCCTATTACCTGGCCCGGGCGGGGCATGAGGTGACGGTGATCGACCGGCAGCCGGGCCCCGGGCTTGAAACCAGTTTCGCCAATGCCGGCCAGGTATCGCCGGGCTATTCGGCTCCCTGGGCCGGCCCTGGCCTGCCGCTGAAGGCGATCAAATGGCTGTTCATGCGCCACCGCCCCCTGGTGATCTGGCCGCAGACAGACCCCGCCTTCTGGCGCTGGGGATTGGCCATGCTGCGCAATTGCACCGCCGCGCGCTATGAGCGCAACAAGAGCCATATGGTCGGCATCGCCGAATATAGCCGCGACTGTTTGCGCGACCTGCGCCGCGATGCCGGCATCACTTACGACGAGCGTGCCCGCGGCACCTTGCAGGTGTTTCGCACCCAGGCGCAATTGGATGGCATCGGGTCGGATATCGCGATCCTGCAGCGTTACAACGTGCCTTATGAAGTCCTGGACCAGGCCGGCTGCGTTGCCCGCGAACCCGGCCTCGCCCAGGTTGCGGATAAGATCGTCGGCGGCTTGCGCCTGCCCGGCGATGAGACCGGCGATTGCTTCAAATTCACCCAGGCCCTCGCAGCACTTGCGGCACAGGCCGGCGTGCGGTTCCGCTATGACACGCCAGTCCAGGCCTTGCTGCGGGACGGCAATAAGATCGCCGGCATTCAAAGCGCCGCCGGCACCTTGACAGCCGATGCCTATGTGCTGGCCATGGGCAGTTACTCGCCTTTGCTGTTGCGCCCGCTCGGCATCCGTCTGCCGGTCTATCCGGTGAAGGGTTATTCACTGACCGCCGCGATCCGCGATGCGGATAAAGCGCCCGTTTCAACGATCATGGACGAGACCTACAAGATTGCCCTGACGCGGCTGGGCGATCGCATCCGCGTCGGCGGAACGGCCGAACTGGCGGGCTATAACCTCAAGCTGCGGATGCCGCGGCGGCAGACCTTGGAACATGTGCTGACAGACCTGTTTCCCGGCGGCAGCGATGCCGGCGGGGCAAGCTTCTGGTGCGGCTTGCGGCCGATGACACCGCATGGCGCGCCGATCATCGGCCGGACCAGTTATGCCAACCTGTTCCTGAACACGGGACATGGGACTTTAGGCTGGACCATGGCGGCCGGTTCGGGCCGAGTCCTGGCCGATCTGCTGTCGGGCCGTGAACCGGAAATCCCGCTCGCCGGACTGACCTTGCCGGGCCGCGAAGCGGCTTGACAGTAAATTAGCTGGGGAAAACTGGGCCGACTCGGCCAAAAAGGCAGTGAAATAAGCATTTTCGCGATTGCCCGCACTTGGAAGCATGTGAAAGTTACGAGATACTATGGGGGTAATCAGCGAGTCGCCGAATACCCGGATGGGCGGCGCTGGCAGGAGGGCGCTGACAGGGGGAAATGTTTCGCCCGATCGGATGATCGGATTGCCCGGATCGAAACTGGCGGGCGACAGGCCATGCGGCTGAAACCGGCCAGGGGGATATCCTGACCGTGCACCATCATCGAAGCGCATTCTTGGTTCAGATATCTATAAAAGAGGAGACACGAGTACATGGCACTGAAAGCATCGAGCAAGTCTGCTCCGAAGGCCGCTGCGAAAGGCGAAAAGAAAGCCGCGCCGGCTGTAACCGTCACCCTGAAGCAATTGGCCGCGGAGCTCGCTGCCTCTCATGAGCTGCCGAAGAAGCAGTCGGAAGCGATCCTGTCCGACATGGTCGGCCTGGTGGTGAAGAACCTGAAGAAGGGCACCCGCATCCGCATCGCCGGCCTCGGCATCCTGCAGGTTCGCAAGCGCGCTGCCCGCATGGGCCGCAACCCGGCGACCGGCGAGCAGATCAAGATCAAGGCAAGCAAGAAGATCGCCTTCCGCGCCGCCAAGGAGCTGAAGGAAGCGATCTAAACCGCTTTCTCCGGCAGTGGCTTCAATGCCACGCGGACAAGACAAAGCAGCGCCCCAGGGCGCTGCTTTTTTATTGGTGTGCGCTGCTTTTTTGTCAGGCCGCGTCCGCGCCGTAATAGAGCGTGACGGTGTGGCGGGCCTCGGCGAAGAACAGCCAGCGCTCAGCGAGCACGCCGATCGCATTGGCGACTATCGCAATCAGCAGCAAAAGCACGGCCGGCACGAACGGCGCCAGCAGCGAGAAAAACACCAGCAAGGCCGGCAGGAAGAAGCCGAGCCCCAAAGAAAGCCGTCGCAGTTTGCCGGCATGCTTGCGGCCGATCTGGAACGCCATCTCCCGCTGCAGATAATTTTCCGATGTATGCGGTGCCGCGAAGAGCCGCACCTTGCCGCCACCTTGAAGGCCGGTCGCTGTTGCCGGCGTCGAGACCGGCCTTTCGCGATCGATATCCTGCCAATAGAGCACTTTGACCGACGCCCCGATCACCAGCAGGCCGATGGCGATCCAGGCATAAGGCAGACCGCCATCGAAAAGCCGGGTGAAGGATGTGAGCCAGAGCGCGCCACTGCCAAGGCCGATCATCAGATAGCCAACCGGCGTCAGCGGATGGCGCCAACGGCGGATCGGTTTCAATGACGCATAGATCATCGCGGTGCAGATGATCGTCAGCAGCGTGCAGAGACACAGCAACAGGCCGCTCCAGGGCAGGATGCGTTCGAAGAAGATCCAGGCGATGGCCATGATGCCGGCGGGGATGTAGGTGACGAGCGACATCACCCCTTCGCGCGACAGCCAGGATGTACGCCACTGCGAGAAAGCACGCCAGGCGCGTTCGGGATGGCCGAGATGGAATGTCGATGCCAGCAATCCGGCCGTCACCATCAGCAGCGCGAAGGCGAAGGCGCAGAGGGCGAACCAGCGGTTGGTTGGCAGGTAGTCGCCGGCGCCGAGGAGGCCGAGCCAGAAGAGCAGGCCGTAGCCGCCGCCGGAGGCGGCGGTGAAGAAGATGACGGAATAAGCGGGATGCATGGACGGGGCGGCCTAGCGGGAGAGCAGGTTGTCGACCCAGCG
>SSEL01000087.1 GCA_008012315.1 Rhodospirillaceae bacterium | reverse complement strand
GATCGGCTTCCTTCAGCGTCACCTGGATCAGGTTCGCATCGCGGAACACGGCGGCGAGCAGCTTCGCGCCGCTGAGCCTGGTGCCGTAGAGCTTGGCGCCGGTGAAATTCGCCACCGCCAGGTTGGCGTTGGAGAGATCGACCCTGGTCAGGTCCATGAGGCTGAAATCGGCGCGATAGCCGGATTTGCCCAGCGACTGCACCCACTGGTCATGCTCCTGCAGGACGCGCCGCAATCCCGCGCGGTCGAATTTGCGGAAGCCCGGGCCGGTCGAGCGGGTGAGGTCGATCTTCTGCTGTGCGGCCTCATCCAGCACGGCGCCGGTGAAATCGGCATCCACCATGGCCGCACCCGCGACATCGATCTGCTTGATCTCGGCATGGCGTAGATTGACGCCGCGCAGATCGGCCTGGAACAACTTGGTCTCGTTCAACTGCGCGCCTTCCAGATCGGCGCCTTTCATCTTGGCTTCGGCGAAATTCGCCCGCGTCAGATTGGCGTTCTTGAAAGACGCCATCTGCTCCCGCGCCTGGCCGAGATCGATGCGCAGATCCGAGCGGGTCAGCAAGGCATCGACCAGCAGCGCATCATCGAAGGAGACACTGCGCAGATCGGCCTTGCGGAAATCCGCATTGGTGAGATCGGCGCCGTCGAATTTGGAACCGCGCAAGATCGCGCCGGTAAATTTCACGCCGCGCGCATCGATATTGCCGAGATTGCAGTTAATCAGCACCGCATCGGAAAAGTTCATGTGGGTGAAGTCGAGGCCGGCCATGGTGCAATTCTCGAACATCGCCCGCCGGCCGTCGCGTCGTCCCTGCAGATAACCGAGATGCAATTCCTGGATACGCTTCAACGCATCGCGCGTGAGGGTGAAGCCTTTTTTCGTCTCGGCCCCCTGGGGCGGTTTCTTCTGCATCTCGACATACCGGATCGGCCGCGCGCGGAACAGCCGCATCGCTTCGGCCTGGAAAACAAATGACTGGAAAACAACGGGCGGAAAATACAGGCCGGCCCCCGCTTCGCAACCTGAAACGGCCCGGTGCGACAATTTATTATCTGCAATGCCGCAGATATTTTACCGGTATTCGCGGCATTTCGCGATAATGCGAGGTGAAAAAACCGAAAGTCGCAGGGCCGCGACGGCGGAAAGCAGGCGGTGCCCGGCCTGCTTTCCGCACCAGGCAGGAAGCCGTCTATTGCCCTTGCTGGCTCTTGCCTTTCAGCCAGGCCTTCATCATCGCGATTTCATTTTCCTGCGCCTTGATGATCTCCTCGGCGAGCTTTTTGATCTCCGGATCGCGGCCATATCGATCGCGCCCTAATGATGCGGGATCATCGCCTTGACGAAATCGATATCGGCATCGACATGATATCTGCAACATGGGCCGGCAATATCGTGTCTGCGGACGGTGACGACAGGCGCTGGACGGGTCGAGAGTAATGCGCCCGCAAGCCGCATCTGGGTCGGGGTCTGGCATCCGTATTCCAGGCACGGCTTTTTGCGATGGCGCAAACGAGTCCAACCTTGCCCCGTGGCAAGCCTGCTCGCCTTTCATTCGCTTGGCAATGTTGCAGCCGCCGCCTGTGCCTCCCGCGGCCCCGCATCCGATGATGCCAGGCCCGCGCGGTAGTCGGACGGGTCGATTCCATGCGCCGCGCGAAAGGCGCGCATGAAGCTGCTGCGGCTGGCATAGCCGACGGCATGGGCGACCTGTTCGATCGAAGAGGCACGCGCCGCCAGCAGCGTGGCGGCATGGCGCATGCGGATCTGCCGCAGCGCCGCCATCGGCGGATGGCCGACCGCACGGGTAAAGCGCGCCATGAAGGCGGAACGGCTGAGCCCGGCGACCTGCGCCAGGCTCAGCGCCGAATGCGCCGCACCGGGCCGCGTCACCATCTCGGCGAAGGCGCGCGCGACCTGCTGATCCCCCATGACAGCCAAAGGCGGCGCCGACGATCCGGTCTCCGTGAGGAAGCGGCGCACCAAGGTGACAAAAACCTGTTTCAGCAGGGCCGTGGTCATCGCCTGCATGCCGACCCGCCCGGCGGCAAGTTCATCCAGCACAGCTTCCAGATTTCGCATCAGACCGTCGCCTGCTTCGAAATGCTCGACGACTGGCGCGGCCATGGCGGCGAAAAGATCGATCGATAGGCCGTAGGAGGCGCGGAAATAGCCGCAGACCAGCGTCACTTCCGGTTCACCTTCGCCGGCGATGAAACGCTGTATGCCCTCGGGCGGTTCGCTCAGCCGTGCCTCCACCACTTTCAGCGGCGCGGCGCCCGGCCAGGATGGGGGTGCGCCTTCGGATGCGCCGCCGGGCGGAACCTCGAAACGGAAAGGCCGGCCGGCCGGCACGATCACCAGCATATGCGGCACCAGCGGAATCGCCGGCCCGTTGCCGACGATCATATGGCCCTTGCCCATCAGCGTGTAATGCAGCGCCGGCAACGGTGCGGCGGGAAAGATCAGGCGCCAGCCGGAACTGACCTGGCATTCAGTCAATCTGACGACATCGACCTCCAGATTGGTCAGCAGATTGTCGACTTCCGATTTTTGCGATTCAGGACGGTTGGACACGTTTTCAGGACCCTCGCGACAATTCGTTACCTTAAACTTGAAACCGATTCGAGGACGGGTTCCGCGGAAGGCATTCTATGCCCTTCGTCGGATAGGCGCACCCTTCACTGATCGGCTGGGTGCGCGCGTGGTTAACTTCGGATAAACAAGGAAAAAATGCCTAAACCATCGACCATGACGATTGTTTATGCAAGCTTAATTCTGCTGGTGGCGGTCTTCGTCACGGCTGGCATCGCCAACTCCTTCGCGGATGGCGATACATCGGCGCAGCAGCGTTATCTGCCCGAACACACAGCCTCAGGCGACGTCGACAGCCGATAGCACGACCCACCAAAAGGAAGCATCATGAACCGCATCACCGCTCGCGCGGCCGCGATAGATACCGGCCGCCATCATCTCGCTCATCGCTACGACTCGTCGCTTGTCACGCCGGCATCTTCTTTTGGCGCATCGAGGTAATCATGGCGTCGTCCTTTTGCATCGCAGAAAAATCCGCCGGCAGCTATAGGGCCTTCGCCTTGCTGCGCTGGGCGCTCGTCATCGTCTTCCTGTGGTTCGGCGGCATGAAGTTCACCGGCTACGAAGCCAGTGGCATCGCCCCCTTCATCGCCAATTCGCCCATCATGAGCTGGCTGCATGCGCTGTTCGGCATCCAGGGCGCCAGCTATGTGATCGGCGTGATCGAACTGGCGACGGCGGCGGCGCTGATCCTCGGCGCCGTCAACGCATTCTTCTCCGCGCTGGGCGCCGCCATGTCCTGCGCCACTTACGTCATCACCCTCACCTTCTTTCTGTCGACGCCGGGTGTTGCGGAACCGACAGCGGGTAGTTTCCCGGCCATCTCCGCGCCGATCGGCCAGTTCCTGCTCAAGGACCTGGTCCTTCTTGCCGCATCGCTTTGCCTGCTTCTGGCATCGCTGGGCCGCAGCAGAGATCGTGCCTGACCTGACTTGACTTGAGTTGGAACCGATTTGAGCTGGGCCCCGCCTTTATCCCTGACGGATAGCGACGGGGCCGCGCACCTCGCCGGCGAACAGGCACAAGGCCGCCGTGGCGACGCGGTCATGCGTCACGCGGCGGTCGATGCCCGGCGCGTCGATGCAGATATCCGGCGCGGTGCGGCGGCCGGTCTCGGTCGCTTCCGGCAGGAAGACATAATGCCCCACCCCGCCCTGCAGGATCTCCAGCCTGGCCTGCGGCAGGCGCGCCTCCAGCCAGTGGGCGCATTGCTCCGCCGGCGCCACCTCGTCCGCGTCGCCGACGATGATGAGGACTTTCCTGTCGATCGCGGTGAGGCCGGCATCGTCGAAGCCGCGCACCGACCGGCCCGGCGCGCAGGCCAGGATCGTCTTGATGCGCGGATCGAGATAGCTATCCGACATGCGGGCCCAGGAGGCGCGGAAGATCGCGCTGCTTTCCAGCAGGCCCGGCAGATGCGCGGCGAGATCGGGAAATTCGCGCGGCCCCATCGAGAAGGGGCCGGGAAAGCGTCCATCGCCCGGATGCTCGCCCTGATGCTCATATTGCGACGCCAATGTGATCGCGCCGGCCAGCAGCATCACCGTATAGGCGCCGGCGGAAAAGCCGGCAGCATGGCAGCGCGCCGCATCGAGCCGACCGGCGAACACGTTCCCCGCCGACCGGTGTGCCGCCAGCAGGTGATCGAGCAGCACGCTCAGGTCGCGCGCCCGCTCCCACTGGCACAGAAAGCCTTCGGCGCGATAGGGCTGCACCGCCGAATTGCCGTGGTGATTGACCGCGACGGCGACGAAGCCTCTGGCTGCCAGCCGCCGGCCCAGCCATTCCATGCCCCAGGCCGTCCCGCCCGTGCCATGGGACAGCATCACGACCGGATAGCGCGTCCGCGCTTCTGACAAAGCCGCATCGGCCGCCACCGGCCCGGCCAGGAACCAGGAGGCGCGCGGCGTCACCGCCCGCTCCTCGGCACTGTCATCCGCCGGATACCAGGCGAGCCAACTGATGGGGCGCGGCCCGTCGCCGTTCCAGCTCGGCCGCGCCTTATCCTCCAACCGCCCCTTACGCAGACCGATCCGGAACTTACGCCGCATTCAACTTCCCGTGCCGATAAGCCTGGCTGAAAAAGAGCCCGCCCCGGAGTTTGTCATCGTCGCCGCGTGGCGGCAACAGCGCGCTGCATGAAAAGCGGGACGGGACTGACAAGAGGCTTCGCAGCGCCTGGCGCCGATGGCTGTTTCACGCTCGCCATAACAAACTCGCTTGTCATCAGCTCTGTCGCTGATCATCGCACGTCGCCAACATCAAACCAGCTTGTCATCAACTCTGTTGATATTGGAGTTGATCTCTGACCCTAGCATTAGCGATGACGATGATCTTTCGCATGATGGCGCCGATGGCGACGCGAGGTTTTTTGCCGCGTGCGAGGAGAGCTTTATAGGTTTGAGCGAGGTCTGAGTTGCTGCGGATGACGGCCATGGCTGGCATGAAGAGGATGCGGCGCAGCTCTGGGCGTCCGCCGCGCATGCGCCGGTAGCCGGCGAGGGTGCCGCTGTCATTGGGATGGGGTGCGAGACCGGCGAGGGCGGCGGCCTGCTTGGCGGAGAGCTTGCCCAGCTCTGGCATCAGGGCGCAGAGCAGTGTGGCGGAGAGCCGGCCGATGCCGGGAATGGTCTGCAGGACCTGGGCGGTGCGCTGCAAGGTTGGCGAGGCGTCGAAGGCGGCCTGAATCTGCTGCTCGATGAGCTTGATCTGGCGCTCGAGCAGGGCCAGCACCTGGCGCAGGGAGGCGGCGATGCGGGCGGCCTGGGGGGCTTTGGCGCGATTGGTCTCGGCGACCCGCATGGCGAGGAGGTCCTGGCGCCGGCGGACCAGGGCGCGCAGGGTCTCCAGGGCGCGGTCCTCGGCCACCCAGCGCGGCAGCTGGCGCCAGCGTTCCGCGCCATAGCGGGCCAAAGCGGCGGCATCGATGGCATCGGTCTTGGCGATCTTGCCGAGCGAGCGGATGAAGCCTTTGACCCGCAAGGTATCGGCCCGGTGGGCGGCAATGCCGGCCTGGCGCAGGGCATCCAGCAAAGCGAGCTCATAGCCGCCGGTCGGTTCGCAAACCGCGAAGGTGTCGGCGCCATAGCTGCGCACGAAGCGCTTGAGGGCGGCGGGACGATTGGCCACTTGGTGGGTCTGGCCGGAACGGCTGTCGTAAACCGTGATGCTGTCCTTGGCGACATCGAAGCCGAGAAAGCAGCGATAGCTCTCTTGGGTGCAGGGAACTGGCATGGTATCCTCGTCGGGCTTGGGATTGTCTGCGGGCGTGCTTGGCCCCTTCAACTCTTCAAGCGTGCACAAGTAGGTGGCAGGAACCTAGATGACAGCGGGTGGTTCACCCGTCCCTCGGACGATTGCCTGCCACCGCTGAAGCGGGGGCGGCCGCCCCCGCTTCAGCACTCAAAGCTTAAAAAACTTCAGCGCCAAGTTTAAACCCATTTCAGCAGACAACCCTCGGACTTGATCCGAGGGTCCATCGCAGCGACTGATGACCGGTGCCCGTATCGTACCGGATCATCACGTTGGACGTCACAATGCGGCCTCACCCATGGACCCTCGGGTCAGGCCCGAGGGTGACAAGCTGATTTGTTGTCGTAGCTGTGCAACGTCATGGGCGGCGGTTGATTGCCTGTACCAGTCCCTGGATCAAGTCGCCGGGCAGGACCGGCTTGCGCAGCAGGATGGTGTCGGGGAGTCTGGCGCGCATTTCTTCCGACAGTTCCTGGCCGCTGCAGAAGATGAAGGGGATGTTGCCTTCGTCCAGGCGAAGGGCGATGTCATAGGTGGTTTCCAGGCCCACGCGGATATCCAGCACCGCGGCGGTATATTTGTCGCCGTCGAACTTGGCGACCGCTTCCCGGTGCGTGGTGAACAGCTCGACATTCTCGGCGCCGGCATCCAACAGGGTTGCTTCCAAATCGAGAGCAATCAGAATTTCATCCTCGATAATGAGAAGCTTTTCACCTTCCAGGGGCAAGCGGTTCGAATTCGGCACTGTTCGGTCCAGTCTCCGGCAATTTAAGCTCGATTTTGCAGACCACACCTCGCGGCCGATAATCGATGGTCACATTTGCGCCCGGTACCGCCTTGCTGATCAGCGAGGTGCCGAAGCCTTCTTTGTCCGGCTGAATGACGGCAGGCCCGTCTTGTTCTTTCCAGGTAACGATTAAATGCCGCTGATCGCTCCGCTTCTCAACGTGCCAATGCAATGCAACGCGGCCCTTTTTGTTCGAGAATGCACCGTACTTCGCCGCGTTGGTTGCAAGCTCATGAAAAATAAGGCCAAAAGGCGTCGCCAGTTCCGACGGTAACACGACTTTTTCGCCCTCGATCGACAGCCGGTTCGGTTCGCCGAGATAGGCCTTCAACTGCGCGCGCGCCATGGCGCCCAGTTCGGCGCCCTCCCAATAAGAACTCATCAGCAGGGTGTGAGCCTGGTTGAGCGCCATCAGGCGGCCATCGAAGCGTTTCAGGAATTCATCGTTCGATCCCGATGTCCGCATCGTCTGGCGCGCCATGGCCTGCACTACCGATAACGTATTCTTGACCCGGTGGCTCAGCTCATGCAGCAGCAATTGCTGCCGTTGCATCCAGCGCTTCCGGTCAGTGATGTCGGTCGTGTTCTCCAGCACCAGCTTGCGGCCGCCGATGGAGACCATTTCGATACGGCTTTCCACGGTCAGGATGCGGCCATCCTTGGTGCGATGCAGCAGCTCGCCCGACCAATTGCCGTTTTTTAAGAGGGCTTCCTTGACCGCTTCGAAGGAGGAGTTCGGGACCACCGTCTGCAGCAGCACTTCCTTGTGCTGGCCGATCGCCTCGTCCCGCGCATAGCCGTAGAGTTCCTCGCTGCCGCGATTCCACTGGATGATGCCATCATCGAAATTCCAGACGAAGATCGGCGACCGGGAAAGATCGACGATGCGCGATTCCTGGCGCAACTGCTCTTCGCTTTGCCGCAGCGCCTCCTCGGCGCGGCGGCGCTGGGTGATATCGACGAAGGTCGCCACCACGCCGTCGATCTTGTCATCCACCGTGCGATAGGGTCGCATCCGCACCAGGTACCAGCCGTCGTTACGGCTTTTTACCTCATGCTCGATGGGTGTGAGGTTCTTCAACAATTCGCGGGCATGGTCCGCCAGGCCGTCGTAATCGAGCTGATGGGTGAAGTCGGTGATCGGCCGTCCCTCGTCATTCGCGGTAATGTTGAACAGCTCGGTCAGGCGCGGCGTGAAGCGCTTGATGCGCAAGGACGGATCGAGGAACAGGGTCCCCACATCGGTCGCCGCCATCAGGTTCTGCAGATCGCTATGGGCGCGGGAGACGCTTTCGAGCTTCAATTTCAGCTCGTTATTGACCGTCTGCAGCTCCTCGTTCATCGACTGCAGTTCTTCCTTGCTGGTCTCCAGCTCCTCAGAGGTCGAGCGGTATTCCTCGTTGATCGATTGCAGTTCCTCATTCGCGGCCCGCAATTCTTCGTTGCCAGCTTCGGATTCCTCGCGCATGACCCGAAGCTGGCTCTGCGCCAGTTGGAGTTCCTCCTGCAATAGCTGGAGGCGCTCCTTGTCCGGCCCGTGATCGTTCAATTGAGGAATCTCGCCCGGATGATCTATTGGGCCACCTTCGATGAACAAAACCAGGGCATAGGTCGCCGGTCCGTCATCCTGGGTCACGGGTTTGACATGCAGATAGACCCGGTTCATCACGCTGTCGAACTGTACCGGGATCGGCATCGTCAAGGTCGGCTCGCTGCGCTCGAAGGCGCGGTGCAAAGCCGAGCGGAGGTCGAACCGCAGCTCGGGCCGGACCAGTTCGCTGGCATCGGTGGTGATCGGCCCACCGGAGGGCTGCAGGTAGCGGCCGGCATGATCGGAGAGATGGATGGCGCGATGCGTATCGTCGACCAGCATGCTGGGCGGGGCGATGCGTTCCAGCATCTGGCGGTGAAGCGCCGCGTCGCTGACGCTGCCGGTGGCCCGGTTGCGGCGCGGCTGCGCATGGCCCTGTTCGGTCAAGCGGTCGGTGCTCATCAGGATCGGCATGGCCGGCCGCCGATCGCGAGAACTCGCCACCGACTGATAGGTACGGGCGTCGCGGTCGACCGGCCGGAATAGGCCGTTCGGCTGGTCCGCGCTTTCGGAGGAGCCGAGGAACAGGAAGCCGCCGGGATTGAGCGCATAATGGAAGACGTTGCAGACCTGCTGCTGCAGATCGCGGTCAAGATAGATCAGCAGATTGCGGCAGGAAATCAGATCCAGGCGTGAAAACGGCGGATCGCGCAGCAGGCTGTGGCTGGCAAAGAGAACGATATCGCGCAATTCGCGCCGCACGCGATAATGATCGCCCTCCTTAAGGAAAAAACGGCGCAGCCGGTCTTCGCTGAGATCGGCCTCGATGGCGGCGGGATAGCGTCCTTCGCGGGCGGAAGCTAAAGCGCCGGCATCGAGATCGGTGCCGAACACCATGATTTCCGGCCGGACTTCCCGCCGGTTGGCTTCCTCCAGCAGCAGGACGCCAATCGTATAGGTTTCCTCGCCCGTGGCACAGCCCGGCACCCAGACGCGGATAGGATCCTGGGCGTTCTTGCCTTCGAAGAGCTGCGGGATAACGTGCTGTGCCAGTGAAGTGAAGGATTTCGGGTCGCGGAAGAAAGTGGTGACCGAGATCAGGAAATCGCCGAACAGCGCCATGGCCTCTTCAGCGTTCTCGCGCAGATAGGAATAGTATTCGGCAAGCGATTCCTTTTGCGAAACCTGGGCCCGGCGTGCGATGCGGCGCAGGATGGTGGCGCGTTTGTACTGGGAAAAATCGTGCCCCGTCCGCACCCGGACATGGGAAAGGATGCGCCGGATGGCTTCATCCTGGTCTTCCCGCATCTCGTCCACGCCGGGTTTTATGTGGTCGCGCGTATGAAGCAGCTTGAGCAGTTGCCGGCCCATCTGGGTGACCGGCAGGATGAAATCCGCGGTCTCGGTCGCGATGGCGCTGCGCGGCATGGAGGCATATTCGGCCTCCTTGGGATCCTGCACCAGGATGATGCCGCCGGCTTCCTTGATCGCCTTCACGCCCAGCGCGCCATCTGCGCCGGCGCCGGTCAGGACGATGGCGAAACTATCGACCCGTTGCACCGCGAGATCGCGAAAGAAAGAATCGATGGGCGCCCGCTGGCCGCGCGGTTCCTCGAAGGCGACTGCCGAAATCATATGATCGAGGACGCTCAAGCGGCGATTGGGAGGGATGACGTAAACACGGTCGGGAAGCAGTTTTGTCGGCTCATCGACCTGTATGACCTGCATATCGGTGCGATTGCGCAGGATTGCCGGCAGTTCGCTTCGGTGTTCGGGATCGAGATGCAGGATGACGACATAGGCGGCGCCGGTTTCCGGCGGCAAATGTTCGAAGAAAGCCTGCAAAGCCTTGACGCCGCCGGCAGAAGCGCCAATGCCAATGATCGGCGGATCGACGACGATGTCTTCCATTGACCCTCTCTCCATCGACCGGTTTCCCCGCGTGCCGCCAAGGTCGCATCCGGCCCGCATCAGAGCCTGTTGCCTATGCCACGGTTAGCATGTTCGCCAATAGCTTATAATGCGCCTTGCGATGCAAAAGGAAGATTTTTGCCCGCCTGCTTCAGGTGATCGCCCTGTCCGCGCCCTGCGCGAATGCCCTGTCCGCGCCTTGCGCGAATGCCTTGTCCGCGCCCTGCGCGAATGCCTTTGTCACCCAATCGATAAAGACGCGAACCCGGGGCGAGAGGTGCCGGTCGCGGGGATATAACAGCGAGACGGGCGATGGCGTCGGCGGATGGTCCGGCAAGACCACAGCCAGCCGGCCTTGGGCGAGATCGTCCTCGATATGATAGCGCGGCACCTGGATGAGGCCGAGGCCGAGCCGTGCCATCGAGACCAGGCTTTCGGCACCATTGACCGTCACGGTAGCGGGCAGGGTGATGTGCCTGATTTCCTCATCGCCTGTTTTATTTCGGGCCGTGAATTCCAGCGGCAGCAGCAGCGTGCCGGTCGCCGAGGACCGGAAGCCGACCATGCGATGGCGCGAGCCCGTGGCCGTCAGCTCGTCGATCGATCGCGGCCGCCCGGCCTGGTCGAGATAGGACGGGGCGGCGCAGGTGACTTCCGCCAGCATGGCGAGCCGGCGGCCCACCATGTCGCTGTCGCGCAGATCGCCGACCCGCAGCACGCAATCGATGCCCTCGCGGATCAGATCGACCAGGCGGTCGCCTTCGCTCATGTGGAACTCGATCTCGGGATAATCGGCGAGGAAGGCGGCCAGGCCGGGCAGCAGGAAATGCCGCGCCAGGGTGCCGTGCACATCGACCCGCAGCAGGCCCTTGGGCCTGGCGCCGCCGAATGCCGCCTCGGCATCCTCCAGATCGGCGATGAGGGCGAGGCAGCGGCGGTGATAGGCTTCGCCATCCAGGGTCGGGCTGACATGACGCGTGGTCCGCTGCAGCAGCCGGACGCCGAGCCGTGCCTCGAGCTGCTTCACCGCATCGGTCACGGTGGAGCGGGGCAGGCCGAGATCCTGGGCCGCCAGGGTGAAGCTGCGCCGCTCCACCACCCGGGTGAAGACCCGCATCGAGTCAAAACGGTCCACGGGGACGGTCCCTCAGATTGTTCGTATTTCCCGAATGGTAATGCCAGATCATGACAGATTATCCGGGTGTAGAACAGGTGCATCTTTATGTCATCAGCTTCACCCAACACCGCAGGAGAGCAAATATGTCCAATAAAAACAAAGATGTAGAGCCGAAAAATAAAGTGGCGCTGGTGACCGGCGCTTCGCGCGGGATCGGTGCCGCAGTAGCCGAACGGCTGGCGCAAGACGGCTTCAACGTGATCGTCAATTACGCGGGCAGCACGGCCGCTGCCGAGGCCGTGGTGCAGAAGATCGAAGCGGCCGGCAGCAAGGCGCTGATGGCTCAGGCGGATGTCGCCGATCCGGCCGCCGTGCGCCGCATGTTCGATGCGGCGGAACAGGCTTTCGGTGGCGTCGATGTGCTGGTCAACAATGCCGGCATCATGGCGCTCAGCAATATCGCGGCGACGGATGACGCCAGCTTCGACCGCCAGGTCAGCGTCAACCTGAAGGGTAGCTTCAACACCATGCGCGAGGCGGCGGCGCGGCTGCGCAATGGCGGGCGCATCATCAATTTCTCCTCCAGCGTGGTCGGCCTGCTGCAGCCCGGCTACGGCGTCTATGCCGCGACCAAGGGCGCGGTGGAGGCGATGACCAGCGTGCTCGCCAAGGAACTGCGCGGCCGCAACATCACCGTCAATGCGGTCGCCCCCGGCCCGACCGCGACGGATCTCTTCCTCACCGGCAAATCGCCGGAACTGATCGACAAGCTGGCCAAGATGGCGCCGCTGGAACGGCTGGGCAAACCGGCCGACATCGCCGATGCCGTCGCTTTCCTCGCCGGGCCGGATGGCGGCTGGATCAACGGCCAGGTGCTGCGCGCCAATGGCGGCCTCATCTGATCGACACAGCGACTGTCCAAACAGCCTTCCGTTGTTTTTTAAAGACGGCATTCGGCGATCATGCGGTCGGTCAGCTCGAAGCCGAGCTTGCGATAGAAGCGGACCAGGCCCTCTTGCTCGTTGTCGGCACGGGCGATGGTGAGAAGGACAGCGTTGCAGCCGATCGACTTGCACCAGGCCTGGCCGGCTTCCATCAACTGCTGCGCCAGGCCCCGGCCGCGATAGTCCGGCCGGATATAGAGATCGCCGAATTCGGCGATGCGGCCATATTCGATATCGCGCGTGGTCGAGACGGTGACGATGCCAGCCGGCACGCCCTCCACCACCGCCAGCGCCGCCCAGCAATCATCCTCCGCCAACATGGCATTGAGATTGCCCGCGATCTGCCCGCGTGTCCCACTGAACCCGCCTTCGACGAAGAATTGCAACAGCAGATCCACGGCATCCGCCGCGTTGCGCTCATCGACCGGCGTTATGACGCTCTCCGCCATGGCTTTGATTCCTGATGTTGCTCAGCCCGATAGTTTGCGCACTGCTCGAGGCGACTGTCGAGACCTTGCTGGCGAGGCCGGGTGCTGCATCACCCATGGACCCCGGCTCGAGGCCGGGGTGACAAGCGGGGGATGGCAGATGTTGTGCGAATGCATCGGCGGTCAATGGTCGTCGCACGATTTGTCTTGCAAACCAGGTTGTCACCCTCGGGCTCGACCCGAGGGTCCACCGGAGAGACTGATGAACGGCATTCACGTCTTCAGCGTGATCATCTTTTCCTGGCTCATGTCGTGCATCGTATAGGGGATGCCGCCGATGCCGTAGCCGGATTGGCGGCGGCCGGCGAAGGGCATCCAGTCGACGCGGAAGGCGGTGTGGTCGTTGATCATCACGGCGGAAGCGTCGAGCAGGCGCGCCGCCTTCAGCGCCACATCGATGTCGCGCGCGAAGATGGCGGATTGGAAGGCGGTGTCCAGGCTGTTGGCGCGGGCGATGGCGTCGTCGAGGTCGCTATAGCCATAGATGCAGGTGACCGGGCCGAAGACTTCCAGGCTGGAGACCTTGGCCTTGGCCGGCGGCTCCAACAAGACGGTCGGGGCATAGACATGGTCGCTGATCCTATTGCCGCCGAGGAGCACCTTGCTGCTGCCGGCAGCTTCCTTGACCCAGCTTTCCACACGGTCGACCTCGCGTGGCAGGATCAGCGGGCCGACCTCGGTTTCCGCCGCGGTGGGATCGCCGACGCGCAGCTTCGCAACGCGGGCGGTGAAGGCTTCGGCGAAATCGGCTTTGAGCGCCTCATGCACGAAGATGCGCTGCACCGAGACGCAGACCTGGCCGGCATGGTAATAGCCGCCCTTGGCCAAGGGTTCGATGATGGACGCAATGTCTGCCGAGCGGTCGACGATGACGGGCGCGGCGCCGCCATGTTCCAAAGCGCAGCGTGTGCCCGGCGCCAGCTTGGAGCGCAGATACCAGCCGACCTTGGCTGAGCCGATGAAGCTGAAGAAGGCGACGCGCGGATCGGTGGCGAGACGCTCGGCGATGGCATTGTCCTCGATCACCGCAAGCTGGCACCAATCCGGCGGCAGGCCGGCTTCATGCACCAGCGCGACGAAATGCTTGCAGCTCAGCGGCGTGGTGCCGGCCGGCTTGATGATGACGGGGCAGCCGGTGGCGATGGCAGGCACCACCTGATGCACCACCAGATTGAGCGGATGGTTGAAGGCGGAGATCGCCGCGACCACGCCGATCGGTTCCTTGGTGGTGAAGGCGAGGCGGTTGGCGCTGGCCGGCGTCAGGCCCATGGGAATCTCGCGCCCGGCATGATGTTCGAGTTCACCGGCGGCACTTTCGGCGCCGTTGATCGCCCGTGCGGCTTCGATCCGCGCATCGGTCAAAGGCTTGCCGCCTTCGCGGGCGATGGTCATGGCAAGCTGTTCCTGGTCGCGCTCCATCAGCCGCGCCAGGCGGCGCAGGATCTCGATCCGCTTATGGACCGGCAGCCAGCTTGCGCGGTCGCGGAAACACCGCATCGCGCGTTCCAGCTTGGCCTCGACCGCCGCCGCATCATCGGTCACGATCTCGGTGATGGGCGCGCCATCGAAAGGTTGCTTGACCAGCATCGCTTGTCTCCAGAAGGGTGATGAAGCCGGATACTAGGCCGTGCGCGGCGACGGTGGAATTGCAAAAGAATGATGGGTGGTGCGCTGTCTTCCCCCCACCCCACCCCTCCCCCGCAAGGAGAGAGGGAGTCCAGCGGCACCACTAAGCCCTCCCCCTTTGACGGGGAGGGGAG
>SSEL01000062.1 GCA_008012315.1 Rhodospirillaceae bacterium | reverse complement strand
CTTACCATCTGGGAATACGGGTCCGGCTCCGCAGAAACAGGAGCAGCTTCCTTGCACGCTGAAACGCCAAGCAGGAAGGTCGACGCGACAACGAATGCCCACTTCGGTTTCAACGCAGAACTAGCCATTTCCATCTTTCAATCGGGCTTCCGAATTTCTTGCGACCGAAGCGCTCTTCTACACCGGCAGGCATGCCCTATTGCTTTGGCAGGGGAAGCGGATCGAGGATTGGCTTGTACAGGCTGACATAGACCATGTCCTCGTCTGCATTCGCGATATGGCAGGCTGCACATTCGCCGATCGGCTTGACCTCGGCCGACGCAAGATATGGGGGGGCCGAGTGATTGAAGTTGAAGTAGCCCCAATTGTTGCTGTCCGGGAAGCGCTTGCTGTCCTTTACCGACACATCGAGACCGTTTACCGGACCCGGGAAGTAGCCGCGACCCGAAGGCTCGAAACGCGATCCGTCGGGAAATTCACCCTTCGGATCGTCGACCAGCTGCAGTTCTTTCACCATCATGGTGCCTTCGGGCCACTTTCCCGTTGCGCGATAGGCCTTGAAAGCGGCTGGCTGGATATAGACGTTGTGAAACTCGGGGAAGTTCGCCTTGCCGTTGTTCAATCCATTGGGTGTCAACGGTGCGCCGATGAATACCCATTCGCGAAAGTCAACCGGCTGTTTCAGCTTGCCGTCCTCTTCCCAGACGGGCGGAATGTCGATGTCCGGATATGCGGGATCGGCTGCAGCAATAGCCCCTCCGCTCGCGGCATTGCCGGAATCTGCAACGGGACCCTGCTCGTCAGTTCCTCCGCTGCATCCAGCCACAAGGACAGCAATGGCTGCTGCACTCACGATCGAACCAATCTTCTGGACGAAAGTCGCACTCATGATTTTCCACGCCCCCCTACTTCATCGAGACGATGATCTCTTCTCACCAAAGCGAAAGTACACCCTGTCGAGCCACATGTCCAATAGCGAAAGAGGATACTTTTCATACACCAGACGAATGACCCTCTAAGATATTGATTTACCGTTATTTATGGGGGTTAAGGTGTGCAGGCGCGATGGCAAGAGATTGTGCATGGTGCCTTGCTGAAAAGAGAAATGTCGCGGAAGGAAGCGAAAGATGGAGGGCAGATGGCTCCCACATCTCATTCGGCGGTCGGCTGCGATGTTGGCCTGGAACTGGAGTGCCTATGGACAAGATCTGCGTAAAGGACACAATGCTCGCTCTCACGGACGACGAACTCGAGAGCTCCACCCGGGAGTATCTTCGGTTTCTGAGAGAAGCGATGGTGATAGAAAATGAGCCGATCGAAATCGACGAACTGGCTCAGGCAAAATTCCAGGCCGATCTGGCGAGTGGTTTCGAACAACCTGTGCATGCTGCCGAAGCAAAGTTGAAAACTATCAGCGGACTCGATTTTGGCCCGAAGGAAGCGGTCGAGCCGGGTGCGGTAGTCTGCGTGCAGGGTCGCCATTTCGCTATCGGCGTTTCAACCGCCAGGTTTTTTTGCGACGGAACGGAGATGATGGGCATTTCGACAAACGCCCCGTTCTACGCCGCGATCGAAGGCCTCAAGGCCGGGGACGTGGCCGAGTTCAACGACCGAGAGTTTGAGGTACGGGCGGTTTACTAAGCCTCTACCCGGCACAAAAAGGAAGGGCGGTTGCGATGCAGCTTGGTTTCGTCGGACTTGGCCGAATGGGCGCCAACATGGTACGGCGGCTTAGCCGCGGCGGCCACGCCTGTTCAATCTACGCGCGAAACCGGGAAGTTTCTGGCGCTCTTGCCCGTGAAACCGGCGCCGAAGTTGCGGGGTCGATGGCCGAACTGGTTGGGAAGCTCGCCCAACCACGCAGTGTGTGGGTTATGGTTCCCGCCGGTCCGGCGACTGACGAGGTGATCGCCGAACTGGCGAGCCTGTTCCAGCCAGGCGACACCATCATCGATGGTGGGAACTCGAACTTCAAGGAAACTGCTGCGCGCGCGCGGGTTTTGCGCAATTCCGGCATCGAGCAGGTCGATTGCGGGACGAGCGGCGGCATCCACGGACTCGCACGAGGATATTCGCTCATGCTGGGCGGAGAACGCGATGTGGTGCTGCGCCACGGGCCGCTCTTCGATACGCTCGCGCCAGGGATCGAAGCCGCGCCAAGAACTCCGTCGCGGGCCGAACGCCCGCCGACGAATGTGGAGCAAGGCTGGTTGCACTGCGGCCCCGCCGGTTCGGGCCACTACGTCAAGATGATCCACAACGGAATCGAGTACGGGATGATGCAGGCAATGGCCGAGGGGCTGGCAATCCTTGCCAGCACCGGCGACGGCGCGCGTCCCGAACTCGATCATGTGAGTCTGGACCTTGCCGAAATCTGCGAAGTGTGGCGGCGTGGCAGCGTGGTCAGTTCGTGGTTGCTCGACCTAACAGCCGATGCACTCGCCGACAACGCAGGGCTGGAACATTACTCGACTCGGGTTGCTGACAGCGGCGAAGGTCGCTGGACGGTCCAGGCCGCAGTCGATCAGGGCATTTCGGCGCCAGTGATCACGGGCGCGCTCTTTGCGCGATTTGCCAGCCACGACGATAGCGGGATCGCCCCCAAGGTGCTGTCCGCCATGCGAAACAAGTTCGGCGGCCATGCAGGAGTCGCACCGGCTGGAGGCAAATAGGGTGGACATCACACGCCGTGCCTCGGGCTCGGCAGAGCGTTGCAAGCTGTGGGAATCGCTCGCTTCCGAGCGCGAGAAATGGGCCTTTTCGCCGCGCCCGTCCGTGATTGAACCCTGCGCAGAAGGCGAGGAATCGGTTTGGGATTTCCCGCGCCCACCAATCGTACGCAGCCGTCCGGGCGAATATCGGGTAGAGCTCAACGGCGAGGTCATGGCCCGTTCGCATACAGTTCTCGAAGTCTGCGAAACGGCCGGTGCACCCGTGCCCTACTTCCCGCCCGATGATGTCCGGCGCGACCGTCTAATCATGAGCGGCGCCGTCGCGGTGTGCGAGTGGAAAGGCGAAGCCTTGGTCTTCGATATCGCCCCAGACCTTCCGTCGAAGACGGGTGAAACAGGGCCGGCGGTAATCCCCGGCGCGGCCTGGTGCTACCCTGAGCCGTTCGATTTCCTGCCAGAGGGATATGCCAGCATCGCCGGGTGGTTCTGCTTTCACCCTGGCCACCTCGATTGCTTCATCGGAGAGGAGAAGGCCCGCGCCCAGCCGGGCGGCTATTATGCAGGCTGGATCCACGACCGTCTGCGTGGCCCCATCAAGGGCGCTTCGGCCACGCTGGCCTGGTAAAGCCGAAGAAGAGGTGCTAGGGTCTGAGCTACACCCCCCCCGCCCCGGCCGTCACGGTCGACCCCGGGTCAGGCCGGAATGAACTTCATCGCCACGCCGTTCATGCAATAGCGCAAGCCGGTTGGCTGCGGTCCATCCTCGAACACGTGGCCCAGGTGCCCGGCGCAGCGGCGGCAATACACTTCGATCCGCGGCAGGCCGAGTTCATAGTCGGTCCTGGTACGGATCGCGTCGGGCAGGTGGTCCCAGAAACTGGGCCAGCCCGTCCCGCTGTCATACTTGGTAACCGAGCTATAAAGCGGCAGTTCGCATCCGGCACAGGCGAAAATCCCCTTTCGGTGCTCTGCGTTGAGCGAACTTGAGAATGGCCTCTCGGTGCCTGCCTCGCGCAGCACCCGGTATTGTTCGGGTGTCAATCGCTGTCGCCATTCGTCGGCGGTCAAGTTGATCTCACCGCGAGGGCGGCTGTCCGCTCCCGCGCTAGCACCGCCGACCTTGCATCCAGCCAAGAAAGGTGTGGCAGCGATGCCGGCGGCCAGCAGCCCCAGTGTTTTGCGTCTGTCGAGCTTCACCATATCCTCCACTTCATGAGTGAATTAGGCTGGGTCGCCAGAGACGCAAGACAGCATGAAAACTATAGCGCCTGTGCATGCAAACTATGCCTGCGCACACGGGATGGGGATATGGGAATCCTCAGAATCGCACCTATTTCTTGCCTATGCAAGAACCTGGTATTTCCTTTCGCGAACATCGTGAACTCGGCGATGTCGCATGGCTGCGTAGTTTCGATCAAGCACTGGATCTAGGCGCGATACAGGACAAGCCTGTCCTCATGTTGCTCCAGGAGGTGCCGGGGTGCCAGACCTGCGTACGATACGGGCACGACATCCTATCCCATCCCTTGATGGTGGAACTGATCCAGACCCGTTTCGTGCCGTTGGCGATCTACAACAACCATCCCGGACCGGACGCGGAAATCCTGCACCGTTTCGGCGAACCTTCATGGAACAACCCTGTCAGCTATGTGCTGAAAACCGACGGGACTCCGCTGATCGCACGCCATGCCGACCGCTATGATCCCGTCTCATTCCACGATCACCTCACGGCCGCGCTGCGAGCGGCTGGCCAGCCAGTTCCGCAGTACTTCGAATTGCTGCGCGGAGACTTGCTGATCGAGGCAGGTTTGGCGCTTTCCGTGACCTACAACACTCCTTGCTTCTGGTCGGGTGAGACCAGCCTGGCCCAGGCACCGGGGGTGATTGCTACACTCGCCGGCTGGATCGGCGGGAAGAAGTCGTGCGGGTGAACTTCGATCCCCAGTCAACCTCGCGCGAGGCGCTGGACCGGTTTGCGCTGGAAGAGGGATTCACGGTCAACACCGGATCAGGGTTTGCTGTGGACAAGGAACCCCAGTTCTACCTGCGAAAGCAGGCGGCTCGCTTCCTGCCGCTTGGCCCCGCACAGCGCACCGCGATCAACCTCGCCATCCCTTATCGCGGTTCGGTGGAGGATCTGTTGAGCGAAACCCAGATCTCTTGGCTTCGCGATCCGAAACTCGAACGCGCAGGGGGCAAGAAAACTATCGCCGTGACATACGCGAAAGCTGGCCCGAATTGGCCCGGCAACTCGCGGTCCGTAAGCCAACCGGGGCAGAGGCTTCGGCATGAATATCGACGCAATCGGCCTCATCGACGATGACGACATCCTGCTTGACATCGCTGCCCTGGCTCTCAGCCGGGAGGACCACGGCGACGTCGAGATCGGCCAACAGCTGATGGAGCTCGAGGCCATTGAGGAGCGGATCTGCAAGCTGGGAAAAAGTGCGGCGCTGAACAGCGAGCGGGCCATGGTGCTGGTCGAAGTGCTCAATGACGAACTGGGCTTTCGCGGCGACAGCGAAGGATATGATGCGCCGGTGAACGCGGATTTCCTGCGGGTGCTGGAGCGCAGGCGCGGCCTGCCGATCAGCCTGGCGATCCTGTACGTCGCGATGGCCCGACGAGCCGGTTGGGCTGCCCATGTCCTCAATGTCCCGGGTCATGTCCTGGTCCAGATCGGGGAAAGGACCCCGGTGCTGATCGACCCCTTCAACGGCGGACGCCGGGTCGACCAGACGGAATTGGAGCGGATTTGCCGGTTCTACATCGGCGATGAAAGTGCCGATGTGGTACGACACGCCAGACCAGCGACCAATCGCCAGGCCCTCACCCGCCTCCTCTCCAACCAGGCGGCGCGAGCGGAGAGCGCCGGAGACCAGGACCGCGCTCTGGAAGTCTACGAGCGTATGACCCGGATCGCGCCCGCGACCACGGATGCCTGGAGCAATCTGGCACGCCTGCAACGTTCGAGTGGAGACCGGGTCAATGCGCGTCGCTCCCTTCTGGCAATGACGGAGATCACCATGGATCCGGCGACCCGCACGAAATTGTTTGCGGCCTTCGCGGAGCTCGGAAAGGGCGTCCAGCGTGGACAATGAGCCGGGAGACGATAGGGGCTGGTCGCCTGGTCATCGCAACCAGGAAACTATTCTTGCGTGGGCGCTCGGAATTGTCATGGTGAGCTTCCTCGGCCTGGCAATCTTGCTGTTCTGCGCCTAGCTTCTCATTTGAGTTAACAGGAGTGCAATTCTCCACTTGTTGGAAGAGAGGGAAGAGAGAGCCGCCTGATACCCAGTCGACTTGCCTCAGCTCGCCTCTCCGGCAGAACTTGGACTCAATATGAACTGAGGGAACTTTCCCCTGCTGAACTCGGTGTTCGTCAATTCGTCTTGGCGAAAACGTGTCTGATATTTATGCTCAACCGAGCACTCAACTGACAAGGTCGGGCCGGGGGGCACGCGCGCCATGACTTCGGGGAGACGGATGAGCCGGTCGGCTGCTGTTTGGCCAGCACCTGCTTCCGCATCCGTGTCATCTCCCGTCGCCATTTCAGAGAGCAAAGCTTTGCTCATCCTGCCGCTCCAGTTGCAAGAGATGATCTGACAAGAGGCCGGCGGTGCGGTGCGCGGCCCCCCTTGCCCAGCGCGGTCTCACATCCAGCAGCCTTTCGCCCAGAGCCTGATCCAAGGCGGCTGGCAACTCGCTGATGAAGGTTTCAAGGAATTGCAGCACAGCTGAGTTCTGCCAATCGACGGTCCACTGCGAATACCCAGCGAGAGCGAGCATCAAAGAGGCGCGCGGCGCGTGTCAGCGGACGGCTCGAGCACCTTCCTCGGGGAGCTGTAATTGTAACCGATGCCGGAGATCATTGGGTTCTCGAAGACTACGAACCCTCAAACGAAGACTTTGGATTTGAGGTTACCGCAGAGGGTATCGTTGTCGGGTTCGACCGCCTTCGCGTCGAATGGCTGGGGCAGGTGCCCGCCTAGGAGCAGGT
>SSEL01000047.1 GCA_008012315.1 Rhodospirillaceae bacterium | reverse complement strand
GTTCAAGGATATGGCGGTCCTCCCAATTGACGGCATCCAGCGCCGTCGTAGCGCCAATCGGGATTGCCGTCTCGATGGTGTGGCCGTCGTTTTTCGATTGGATGTATTGGGGCGATGGCTTGGTTGCGCAGCCTGCTGCCAGGAGGGTGATGGGAACCAGAAATGACGCAATCCGCCCGATGCTCATGCCCGTTGCTCCGCTGTCATCGCCATTTGCGGTCATAACACCGAAAGCGGACAAAATATCCCTGCGACGCGGGCCGTTTCCGTTTGAGAAGTATCGGTAAAGTATTGAGTTTATTGGTGAGCCGGGCGGGGTTCGAACCCGCGACCTACTGATTAAAAGTCAGTTGCTCTACCACTGAGCTACCGGCCCACTGGCGACATCTCCAGCACCGGGCCGGGGTCGCGATATCGCCGCCGGGCCAATTGCCGGCGGGCGCCCTCACTTCCCAAAATCCTGGGTAAAAAGCAAGCCAAAACTGCCGCTTATCGCCTATTTGCTTTCCGGCCGGGTGCGATTCACCAGAAAAACCCCGAAGAGGGCGAAAATTGCTGCACCGAGCAATGCCGGCATCGCCGATTCGTCCTGACCAGGATTGCGATATCTCGCCCAATGACCGGAGCTGCCTGGGATAGATATTGCCGATTGCCGCAATCCCGGCGCTGAAAGAAGCCGTTAGACTGGCAAGCGAGCAGCACCAATCGGTGTCCCTTCATTGTCGATTGTCGGGATGCCGGCTGAGCTTTCATCCCGTGGCGTGGCAGGTTCCGTGCCAGCTCCTCTTGTGCCATTTCCTCTCGCCGGCCTTCCCCGACTCATCCTTTCCTTGCCGATTTCACGTAAGCGTGAAAGCTTGTGGGTGCCGGTGCGGTTCCCGGCCGGGAACCGTCCTGTCGGGCTTACGTTTACAAAACTGTCGTCTAACGGAGGGATCAGATGGGCCATACTTATGCGATCAGCGAGATCGTCGGAACCTCGGAAAAGAGTATCGAAGACGCGATCGAAAGCGGCATTGCCACGGCATCCAAATCGTTGCGCCATCTCGACTGGTTTGAAGTCGGCAATATCCGTGGTCATCTGAACAACGGCAAAGTCGCCCATTATCAGGTCACCTTGCGGATCGGCTTCCGTTACGACACAAGCGGGTCCTGAATGCCCGAAGCAATGCGATCAGGCTTGCATGCGACATCGAAAGTTTCGATCCTTGGTTTCAGTCTGCTGTTGCTGGCGGTCTCGGCCGGTCGGGCAACAGCAGACGATCTGGGGCGCCTGTCGATCGTGGAGGAGAATGACTCCATCGTTTTTGACAGCGACCGATACTATACCCAGGGACTGCAAGCCTCCTATCTGACCCCCGATATCGCCGCGACCAGCGACTGGACATCGCCGTTCAATCTGCTTGGCGACAATCTGCCGATCTTCTCGACCGACGCCGCGCAAAGCTCGCGCCGTTATGAGATTCTGTTCGGTCAGCAGATCTACACGCCGCGCAACACCCAGAATGATCCGCCGGATCACGATGACCGGCCTTATGCGGGTTGGCTCTATACCGGTGTCGGCATGATCCAGGATACGGACCGGCGCCAGCTCGATCATCTTGAGCTGTTGATCGGTGTCGTGGGGCCTGCCGCCCTGGGTCGCCAAGCGCAGAATGACTGGCATCAGTTCATCGGCGTGGATCAGGCGCAAGGCTGGGATTCGCAGTTGCATAACGAGCCCGGCATCATGCTGAGCTATGAGCATAAATGGCGTTTCCTGCAATCTTTAGGTAATGGTTTTGCCATTGACGCAATTCCGGAAATCGGCGCGACGGCCGGCAACGTCATGACCTATGGCGAGATCGGCACGATGTTCCGTATCGGCCGCAACCTCGAAGCCGATTACGGCCCGCAGCGTATGCGCCCCGCCCTCTCGGGCACCAGTTACTTCAACCGTGATTATCTCGACGGTCCTTTCGGCTTTTACTTCTATATCGGTGCCCAGGGCCGCGCTGTCGCCCGTAATATTTTTCTGGACGGCAATACTTTCGAAGACAGTCACAGCGTCAACAAGAAGGTTTTCGTCGGCGATCTGACGGGCGGCCTTGCCCTGTTCTGGTCCAGTGCCGCCAAGCTCGATATGGCCGTGACCTACCGCACCGATGAATTCGACGGCCAGGAGAGGAATGAGAAATATGCCGGTCTCAACCTGTCCTTCGGGTTGTGACCCCGCCTCTTCGCTATCCGATGCATTTCGCCGTTTAGTCGTATTTTAGGTTTCGCCGCTGGGGATAGCCGGAGCGCGGGGTCTAGGCGCATCCAGGGATATCGGCTATATCTTCTGACACTTGGGACAGATGGCGCGGTGGATCAGTCTTGTGTCACCTAGATCGCATCGACGATTAAGTTTCCTGATCTGTTTCGGGCTTTTGGTCTCCGCAACAGCCTGCACTTCCGCGCATGACGAAGTCGGCGACGCGCGTGTTCAGGCCGATCAATCCCTTCAGCCCGAAAAATCTCTTCAGTCCGAGAAATCATTGGGACGCGCTCATGCCAGGATTGACCGCTTATATCTCAATACGGCGGAGGCACTGAGCAAACAATCCGACGGCGGCAAGATCGATATCAGGCAGCTTGCGGGCGATATCGATGCGGTCTCTGCCGATAGTCCGGCATCCGATCCCTGCCTGGCGCAAAAGCGCTCGCAACTGATGCCGATCCTGATCTCGCTCGCCGTTATCGACGGCATGCCCGACCGTGCGGAACGGCGCGACCTGCAGGCCGAGGCCTATCGACGTTTGCAGGCGCTCGGCGATCCCACACTGCAGCCCCTGATGGGCGATGTCTGCTTCGGGCAGAAATTTCCCAATCTTGCCAAGATGAAAAAGTGACGCTTGCGAGGCAGCCTAGCTTGCCTTGGCAGCCTCGGCACGCGATGCCGTGAAGGCTTTCAATCCTTCCTCCATCTCCTGCCAGACACGCTTGAGCGTGGGGTCTCCGTTGATGACATCGCGGTAGCCGGCCAGCCGCTTGTAACGGTCCAGCAAGGTCTTGCGCCCGGAGAAGCCCATCAGCCCGTCGATGGTGAAGCGGACCGGCATCAACCAGATATCCGCCAGGCTCAAGCGATTGCCATCGGCATAAGTGTTGTCCGTCCGCAGATCGTTCACCTGCATAAAGCCGATATCCAGCTTGCCGAGTTGTTGCTCGATCGCCGCCATATCCCGTTCCTTTGCATCGAACAGATGGAACAAAGGCAGGAGCGCCTGCATGAGGTAGATATCGGCGACCTGGATAAGGAACCGCATTCGGGCGCAGGCTTCCGGTGACTGCGGCCGAAAGGACGGTGTCGGGAATTTGTCTTCCAGATATTCGACGATGACACCGGATTCCGCGAGCCCCGCTGCCGTCATCCAAGACCAGTATGGGATGCGCTTCAACGGATTGAGCTTCTGGAATTCTACCGACGTCCGCTATCCTCCCGGTGGCAACGCGATCTCAATCGGCAAATTCTTGGCATAGATCGCACCACGAGCGCGTAAGGCGATAGCGGCAGGGAATAGAGCCTCATCCGGTCTACGGTGCGATCGAAAGAGACGGCATCGCCCAGGTAATATCGAGCGGTCTATTTCTTTTGCGGGGGATTACCTTTGGCTGTCACCGGCCGGTTGTCGGCGGGCAATTCCGCGCAGCGGATGCATCTAGGCAGACCGCCGGTACCGGCTTTGCGAGAAGCCGGATCGATATTCTGGCCCTCGCCGCAATAGGCGTTGTCGTGATAGACACGGCGTGTGTTCATTTTGCTGGAGTGGAAAGGGGGAACCCGGCTCATGCGCTTTTCCTTTCTCCGGATGATCATAACCTCACATAGGCAGATGGGGTGCAGGCTGTTTGCCCTTTAGCCCTTCTTCTTCAATTCCTCTCTTTGCCTGTTTCTCAATGCAGTCTCGTTAGGACCGGCCCGCAACCGTCATTCGGTTGAGAATTTCTGCGTCAGGCGCTCGACCACGCGCGGTGAAACGAACTGATCGATCTTGCCGCCGAGCCGGCCGATTTCCTTGACGAAACGGGAGGAGATGAACTGGGAGCCTTCCGACGCCATGAGGAAAACCGTTTCGATGCGCGGATTGAGCCGCGCATTAATGCCGGCCATCTGGAATTCATATTCGAAATCCGACACGGCGCGCAGGCCGCGAATGATGACGCGGGCGCCCTGCTTCTCGGCAAAGTGCATCAGCAAGTTGTCGAAGCTGAGCGTTTTGACCCGGTCCGCCGGCAAGCCGTTTTTGGGATCGGCGACCTCGTCGCCTACCAAAGCGAGACGTTCCTCGATGCTGAAAAGCGGTCCCTTCCCGGCATTGACCGAGACGGCAATGATCAATTCATCGACCAGCGACACCGCCCGGCGGATGATATCCATATGGCCATTGGTGATCGGGTCGAAGGTTCCCGGATAGATCCCGATCCGCCGCACCTTGTCAGGCATTTTCTCCCCCATCGGTGCCTTCGGCATCGTCATCTTGCGAGGCTTCGTCTGCGGTCGCTTCGCCGGCCGGTGCTTCGCTGGCGAGTGTTTCACCGGCCAATGTCTCATCAGCCGCCACATCCCCGGCAGCTTCACCCTCTTCCGGGCCGTCGTCTTCGCCGAGATCGCTCAAATGTGCCACGGCGACGACCTGTTCGTCTTCCGCTACGCGGAAGATCATCACACCCTGGGTCTGGCGGCGGGCGATGCGGATGTCGTGAACCGGGCAGCGGATGAGCTGGCCGCCATTGGTTACCAGCATGATCTGGTCGGTCTCGGCCACCGGGAAGGAGGCCGCCACCTTGCCGTTGCGCGCCGAGACTTCGATATTGGCGACACCCTGCCCGCCACGGCCGGTCAGCCGGTATTCATAGGCCGAGGTCCGCTTGCCATAGCCGTTGCGGGTGATGGTGAGGATGAACTCTTCCGCCGCTTCCAGCGCGGCCAGGCGTTCCGGCGAGAGCGCGATCTCGGTCGCGCCCTCCTCGCCGCCGCCGTCTTCCTCGTCGCCGGCGCTGCGCCGCTTGGCCACGGCATAGCGCAGATAGGTGTCGCGCTCCTCAATCTCCACATCGATATGGTGCAGCACCGACATGGAGACGACGCTGTCGCCTTCTTCCATACGGATGCCGCGCACACCCATGGAATCGCGACCGGCGAAGACGCGGACATCGGTGACCGGGAAGCGGATCGCCTTGCCGCTTTCGGCGGCCAGCAGGATGTCGTTCGCCTCGGTACAGACCGCGACGCCGATCAGGCGGTCGCCTTGATCGAGCTTCATGGCTATCTTGCCGTTGGCCTTCACATCGACGAAATCGCTGAGCTCGTTGCGCCGGACATAGCCGCTCAAGGTGGCGAACATTACATGGCTCTGCGCCCAGCTTGCCTCGTCCTCCGGCAAGGGCATGACGGTCGAGATCGTCTCGCCTTCATCCAGGGGCAGCAGATTGACCAGGGCCTTGCCGCGCGCCTGGGGATTGCCCAGCGGCAGCTTATAGACCTTCATCTTGTAGACCATGCCGCGGGTCGAGAAGAACAGCATCGGCGTATGGGTGTTGGCGACGAAGACCTGGCTGACGAAATCCTCATCCTTGGTCGACATGCCGGAACGGCCCTTGCCGCCGCGCCGCTGCGACCGATAGGTCGAGAGCGGCACGCGCTTGATGTAACCGCCATGGCTGACGGTGACGACCATGTCTTCGCGCTGGATCAGGTCTTCGATATCGTGTTCGAATTCATTGTCCTCGATGGTGGTCCGGCGCGGGGTGCCGAACTGCTCCTTCATCGCGATGATTTCTTCGCGCAGGATGCGGAAGCGTTTGTCGCGGCTCTCCAGCGTTTCCAGGTAATCGACGATCTTGGCCGACAATTCCTTCAATTCGTCGGCGATCTTGTCACGCTCCAATCCGGTCAGGCGCTGCAGGCGCAATTCCAGGATGGCGCGCGCCTGGGCTTCCGACAGGCGATAGGTGCCGTTTTCGGAAATCGTATGGGTCGGATCGTCGATCAGGCGAATGAGCGGCGCCACGTCCTCTGCCGGCCAATCGCGCGCCATCAACTGCTCGCGGGCGACGACGGGATCAGGTGCCCGGCGAATCAAGGCAATGATTTCATCGATATTGGCGACGGCGATGGCGAGACCGACCAAAACATGGGCGCGTTCGCGGGTCTGATTGAGTTCGAAGACCGTCCGCCGGGTGATCACTTCCTCACGGAAGTGGATGAAAGCGGCGATGATCTCCTTCAGGTTCATCAATTGCGGCCGGCCGCCATTCAGCGCCAGCATGTTGACGCCGAAACTGGTCTGCAGCGGCGTGAAGCGGAAGAGCTGGTTGAGCACGACTTCCGCCATGGCGTCGCGCTTCAGCTCCACAACAACGCGCACGCCGTCGCGATCGGATTCGTCACGCAGATCGGCGATGCCTTCGATCAGCTTTTCGCGCACGACCTCGGCCATGCGCTCGATCATCCGCGCCTTGTTCACCTGATAGGGAATTTCGGTGATGATGATGGCGTCACGGTCCTTGCGGATTTCCTCCACATGGGTTCGGCCGCGCATCACGACGGAGCCGCGGCCGGTATGGAAGGCCTCGCGAATGCCGTTGCGGCCGAGGATCAGGCCGCCTGTCGGGAAATCCGGCCCCGGCACATGCTGCATGATCTGATCGATGGTGATGCCGGGATTGTCGATATAGGCGCAGCAGGCATCGATCACTTCCGACAGGTTATGGGTCGGGATATTGGTCGCCATGCCGACGGCGATGCCGCCCGCGCCATTGACCAGCAGATTGGGAAAGCGTGCCGGCAGGACGGTCGGTTCCTCTCGGCTTTCGTCATAGGTCGGCTGGAAATCGACCGTGTCCTTGTCGATATCGTCGAGCAGCGCCTCGGCCGATTTGGTCAGACGCGCTTCGGTATATCGCATCGCCGCCGGCGGATCGCCGTCCATTGAGCCGAAATTGCCCTGGCCGTCCACCAGCATCAGGCGCATGGAGAAATCCTGCGCCATGCGGACCAAGGCGTCATAGATCGACTGGTCGCCGTGCGGGTGATAGTTACCCATCACCTCACCGACCGCGCGGGCCGATTTCTTATAGCTTTTGGTGGAATCGAACCCGGCTTCCCGCATGCCATAAAGGATGCGCCGATGCACCGGTTTCAGGCCGTCCCGAACATCGGGGAGCGCGCGGCTCACGATGACGCTCATGGCGTAATCGAGATAGGAGCGCTTCATCTCCTCTTCGATGGTGATCGGCGAGATATCGAATGTCGGTGCGGCGGGTGTATCTGTCACTGGAAATCTGCTTATTTTTCGGATGTTTATGAAAGGGTCGCTGAGGGCCCTGAATGATGCTGGAAGCTAGCAGATTCGTCTGTGGTAAACAACTTTTGTAACAGCGGTTTTCCGGTAATTATCTATTTGATTTTATTGATAAAAAATGGCGCGGCAAAAGGCGTGTTGAGGGTTGGGCCGGTTTTGGGCCTAGTAAGGTGGAAATGCCGCTTCCGGAGCCCGAGTCAGCATGTCGCTTTCTGCACATTTAACCTTGTCCATCGATGCCGTCCTGGAGGGTCATGCGCGCCCTTTCGGACCGCCAGGCAGGACCTCCGCCATCGACAAGCAACCGGTTGCGGCGCGCTGCGCCATCAGCGAGACGCAATTGGCCGGCGACCAGCAGGCCGATCTGCGGGTTCACGGCGGGCCGGAGAAAGCCGTCCACCATTACCCGCGGGACCATTATGCGGCCTGGCTGGCGGAACTGCCGGCCCTGGCACCACGCCTGGCGCGGCCGGGTGCCTTCGGCGAGAACATTTCGACGACCGGCATGACCGAGGCCGATGTCTGTATCGGCGATATCTACCGGCTGGGCAGCGCCCTGGTGCAGGTGAGCCAGGGACGCCAGCCGTGCTGGAAGCTGAACGTGCGGTTCGACGTGCCGGATATGGCGCTGCGGGTGCAAAACAGCGGCCGGACCGGCTGGTATTACCGCGTGCTGGAACCGGGTGACGTCGCGGCCGGCGACCGGATCGACCTCCAGGACCGGCCGCATGGGGACTGGCCGCTCTCCCGCCTCGTGGACGTGCTCTATCGCAACAAGCTGGATGCGGTGTCGCTGCGGCGGATGGCGGCGCTGGAGGTACTGGCGGAGTCCTGGCGCAAGGTCGCGCGGCGCCGGCTGGAAACCATGGAAGTCGAGGACTGGACCCGGCGCGTCGCGACGCCGGATTGAGATCAAGCAGGCTTGGGTCTGAGGCGGGCCAAGATCCGGCCGTCGATCACGGCCAGGCCGGCGAAGATCAGGGCCATGCCGCCGAAATGCCGGGATGCGAGTTCCTCGCCCAGGATAGAGATGCCGAGCAGCAGGGCCGATACCGGAATGAGGAAGGTCACCAGTGCCAGATTGGTGGGGCCGGCCGAGCGCAAAATACGAAAGAAGATCACATAGGCCAAGGCGGTGCACAGCAAGGCCAGGCCGAAGACCGAACTCCAGGTCATCGCGCCGGGCATCGGCAGGGTCCAGGGCCGGTCGACCAGGCAGACGACGGGCAGCAGCAGCAAAGCGCTACAGGTCACCTGCCCCGTCGCCGGCAGCAAGGGCGGCAATCCCCGGAACCGGCGGCCAAAGATGCCGGCAAAGCCATAGGACAAGGCGGCGCCGAGGATCGCCAGCTCGCTGCCGAGATTGAGGCTGAACCCCTGCAGCGCATCGGGGCCGATCATCAGCGCGACACCGAGAAAGCCGAGTGCGATGCCGCCCAGGCGTGGTGCGGTGATACGATCGTCATCGGTCAGGAACTGCGCCAGGATCAGGGTGAAAAGCGGCGTCGTGGCATTGAGGATCGAGGCAAGCCCGCTGGCGATATGCAGCTGGCCCCAGAAAATCAGGCTGAACGGGACCAGGTTGTTCAGCAGGCCCATGACCAGGAAATCGCGCCACAGCCTGAGATCGCGCGGCAAGGCCTGGCCGCTGGCCAGCAGGATCAGGATCAAGGCCACGGCGCCGAACCCGACGCGGCCGAGCACCACGGTCAAGGGCGGCAATTGCTGGACGGCGATCTTGGCGAAAAAGAACGACCCGCCCCAGATGACCGATAGGATGATCAACAGGATCCAGTCGCGGCCGCTTAAATGCGGGGTCGAAGGAACGGAAGATGTTCCGGTAAAAGGCGCTTTGGCAAAAAACAAGGCAGCAACCCTGGCTCGGTATCGGGATTGCTGCCTTTATGGCGGATGGCAGGATGTGCCGCCATCCGCTTCTTGTGCGTCGCTTCAGGCGGCCCGCTGCGGGCCGGTCTCGTCTTTCGGCGCGGGGACGACACGGCCATCGGCCGTCCGGACCAGCCCCAAATCGGCGAGCAAGCGCTCATCATTGGCCGAGGGCCGCAAACCGTTGAGGGCACCCGGCAAGGCAAACGCTCTGGCATGAAGCACCAAACGGGGGAAACGCATGATCTTAGCTCCAGGGAAGAGCTCGGCAGCGCCTGCTGGGAGGCTTCAGGCTGGCTGGCGGCTCAAGGAAGGATATAGTACGGCAACTTCCTGTTTGCAGGCGATTTCGAGTAAAGCTAGTGTTTAGCCGGACTAAATCCTTGGCTAATGTTAGGGAACCTGATGGCCCGCCCCCTCGCCGCCTTGCCAGCCTTGCGTGCATTCGAAGCGGTCGCCCGCCTGGGGAGCATCCGCGCCGCCGCCGAAGAATTGCATGTAACGCCCGGCGCCGTCAGCCAGCAGGTCAAGGCGCTGGAGGCGGAACTGGGCGTGACGCTGGTGCGCCGGCACGGCACCGGCCTCGCCCTCACCCAGATCGGCGAAGAAGCGGCGGGCGACCTGACCGAGGGGTTTCGCCTGCTGGCCCGGGCGACGACCAAAATGCGCAAGGGCAAGCGCGGCTTGGCGCTGCGCCTGCGCCTCGATGATCCGGCGATTGCCGTCAATTGGCTGATCACCCGGCTGCAGCATTACCGGGCGCGGCCGAACAGCGTCGATATCGTACTGGAAACCACCACGGCCCTTTCCGACTGGGACGAGGATGACGACAGCTACGACATGGCGCTGCGTTTTGCGCTGGGCGATTTTCCTGGGCTGGAATCACACCGGCTATTTAGCGACGAAGTCTTTCCGGTCTGCAGCCCGGCCTTGCTCGCCCGCACGCCGCTGGTCGAGCCGGCGGATCTCGCCAATTGCACCTTGCTGCATCTCGACTGGTCGTCCTCGCATAACCTGCCCTGGCCGGACTGGCCGGCCTGGCTGAAGGCGGCCGGCGTCACCCAGATCGATGCCAGCCGCGGCCCGCGCTTTAACGATTACGCGCTCTGTCTGCAATCGGCGGTCGGCGGCCAGGGTGTCGCGCTGGGCACCCGGCCGGTGGTGGCGGATCACCTCGCCGCCGGAACGCTGGTCGCGCCCTTTGCCAAGCGTATCTTCACGCCCTTCGCCTATTATCTCGTCTATGCCCCATCGGTGCGCGACCGGCCCGAGGCGCAGGATTTCATCGACTGGATACTCGAAGAAGCGCGGCAGACGGCAGGCTAGGCTGCCCCGCTCAGGCGCAGCCAGCCGCCTTGGCACGTTTCTGCAATTCCTCCGGCGAGACATCTTCGACATGGGTGCCGATATGCCAGATATGGCCGAATGGATCTTTGATCGTGCCTGTGCGATCGCCGTAGAACCTGTTCTCGACGGGGCGTTCAAGCGTCGCGCCGGCAGCGAGCGCCTGCTTCACCACGGCATCGACATCAGGCACATAGACGGCGAGGCTGACCGGCGAGCCGCCGATCGTCTTCGGACCACGCATATTCATTTCCGGAAATTCGTCCGACATCATAATGACGCTGTCGCCGATCATCAATTCGGTATGGCCGAGCTTGCCGCCGGGAGCATCCATCCGCAGACGCTCGACGGCGCCGAAAACCTTCTTGTAGAACTCGACCGCCGCCGCGCCGCCATCAACGGCCAGATAAGGCGTGACCGAATGGTAGCCGTCGGGGATCGCTTTCACAGTGCTTGCCATGGTTCGAACTCCATCTCATAGGACGTTCCATCCCCCGTTCGACCCTGTGACCGGTTCCCTGGCGTGTCAATAGAAAGGCCCTGCCCTAACGGTGAATTTATGAAGTCGTTAAAAGCGATGCCGGTCTGCATGCAGCGCAGATGACAGGTCCTGCCCGGCTGTGGTCCAATGCGGCCTCTCGCATATTGTCAGGTATTGTCAGGGGCGAAACATGGCACATGAAATCACCTCAGCGGCGCGTCAGGCTGCACCGGCTGTCTTGCGCAACAGCGATCTGGACAGCGCCGAGATACGGGCGGCGCGGGTCGATCTTGCGGCTTGCTTCCGCATGGCGGCGCGGCTGGGGCTGCAGGAAGGCATCTGCAACCATTTTTCCGCCGTCGTGCCCGGCCATGACGATCTCTTCCTGGTCAATCCGTTCGGCTTCGCTTTCGATGAGATCACTGCCTCGAAACTGCTGATCTGCGATTTTCATGGCAATACCGTGGCCGGCCATGGCGAGGTCGAGGCGACGGCCTTCTATATTCACGCGCGACTGCATCTGCAGAAGCCACGCGCCCGCGTCGCTTTTCACACACATATGCCGAATGCCACCGCGCTCAGCATGCTGGAAGGTGAGCCGCTGGTCTGGGCCGGCCAGACGGCGCTGAAATTCTACGGCCGCACGGTGGTCGACGAGAATTACCAGGGCCTTGCTTTGGATAATGCCGAAGGTGACCGTATCGCCGCCGCGATGGGCGATGCCGATATCGTCTTCATGAAGAACCATGGCGTGATGGTGATCGGCCCGACCATCGCCCAGGCCTGGGACGACCTCTATTACCTGGAACGCGCCGCCGATGTGCAATTGCGGGCAATGAGCTCGGGCCGGCCCCTGAAACCGATACCGGCCGAGATCGCCAGCCGAACCGCGCAGCAGATGAACGATGGCGATGCCAAGGGCGCGCGGCTGCATCTCGAAAGCGTCAAGCGCATCCTGGCCTGCGCCGAACCAGATTTCGCCGACTGACGGGGCCCGGCCGAATAAAAATGCCGCGCTCGCTCATGTGACAGGTTTACGAAGAATTATGATCAATATATAAAAACATCATACCGACTCACATCACCCATTCCTAAACGAAAGTCTCAAGGGCCTCGACCCTGAACGGGGGATTTCATGGTCACTGTCCTGCGGCGCATCTTCAGCGATGGCGGCGACAATCTGCGCGGCAAGGTGATTGCCCTCCTTATTCTGCTGATTGCGGCGAATATCGGGGTCTGGTGCTGGGCCTTTATCGCCTTCCGCGATCATCCCCTGCTCATGGGCACGGCTTTCCTCGCCTATAGTTTCGGCCTGCGGCACGCGGTGGATGCCGATCACATCGCCGCCATCGACAATGTGACCCGCAAGCTGATGCAGGAGGGCAAGCGGCCGATCGGCGTCGGCTTTTTCTTCTCGCTTGGCCATTCCACCATCGTGGTCCTGGCCTCGGTTGGCGTTGCTGCCACTGCCGCTGCCTTCAAGGACCAGATCGAGGCGTTTCACGCCATCGGCGGCCTGATCGGCACGGCCGTTTCGGCGAGCTTCCTGTTGGCCATCGCCGTCATCAACCTGATGATCCTGGTCGGTGTCTATCGCAGCTTCCGGCATGTCAAGGCCGGCGGGCGCTATGTCGATGAGGATCTCGACATGCTGCTGGCGCGTGGCGGGTTGCTGGCGCGCATCTTCCGTCCGCTCTTCGGGCTGATCCGCCGGAGTTGGCATATGTATCCGCTGGGCTTTCTCTTCGGCCTCGGTTTCGATACCGCGACCGAAGTGGGGCTGCTCGGCATTTCGGCGGTGCAGGGCTCGCAAGGCCTGCCGATCTGGTCGATCCTGGTCTTCCCTGCCCTTTTCACCGCCGGCATGTCGCTGGTCGACACGATCGACAGTATCCTCATGCTGGGCGCCTATGGCTGGGCCTTCGTGAAGCCGATCCGCAAACTCTATTACAACATGACCATCACGGCGGTTTCGGTCATCGTCGCGGTGGTGATTGGCGGCATCGAAGCGCTGGGCCTGGTCAGCGACAAGTTCAATCTCACCGGCCCGGTCTGGGACCTGGTCGGCAGCCTGAATGAAAGCCTGGGTACCGTCGGCTATCTCATTATTGGAATCTTCGTCGTCAGCTGGATCGTCTCGGCGGTGATCTACCGGGTGAAGCGTTACGACGAGATCGACGCGCGCCTCACTGCCGATACACCCCGTTGAGAAATCTCAAGGTGCCTTGACGATAATGGTCCCGACCATTTTCGGATGGACCGAACAGAAATACCGGTAGGTGCCGGGTTTCTGAAAGATGACGGAATAGGCATCATCGGTATCGAGCGGCGGCGATTTAAAAAGATGCGGATCGTCATCGCTGACCACCGTATGCGGGATATCGTCGTGATTGGTCCAAGTAACCTTGGTTCCTGCCGCCACTGTCAGGGCCATCGGCGAGAAACTGAAATTGCCGATCTCGACTTGATCGGACGATGTGGCGACAGGAACATTGGCGGGGACGTTACGCGTGACCGATGGCGGCATCTCCATGCCATCCGGCATCACGGCGTAAGCAAGATGCGGCGTTAAAAGCAAGAGACAGGCGACGATGGCGCTGGTTCGCGCCCGATAGGCCTTATCGATGGGCATGATGCTCCCCCTCAGGCGCTTAACGGCGTATCGATGATCGCCAAGGGCTGCGTGGTCGAGAGCGAATTGACATCGCGAATCCCGAGCAGCGATTTGAGGCGACCGGCATCGACTTTCATCGGTCCCGGATTGGGTGCCGTACCGGGTGCCGGTTGCGGATAGGCGGTCGAATAGGCCGTATGGAAACTGACCGTGCCCTCGATTTTCTGGATCACCTGATGGATATGGCCATTGAGCACGGTGACCGACCCGAATGGCTTCAGATAGCTCATCGCTTGCGCGGCATCATCGGTGCCCCAGCCCCATTTGTCGTAGACCATCCAGAGGGGAATATGAGTGAAGACGACGATCGGCGTGCTCGCCGATTGCGCCATGAGATCACGTTGCAGCCAGGCCAATTGTTCCTCGCCGAGATGGCCGAAGCCGCCTGACTTGAAGCCGAGGACATTGACCAGCGCGATGAAATGCACCCCGTTCTGGTCGAAGCTGTACCAGCCATCGGCGCTCTTGGAGAAACGCTCGAAGAACGGTTTGCCGTCATCGATCAAGATATCATGCTCGCCGGGCACGTAATGTGTCTCGAAGCCGCTTTCCCCGATGATCTGCTCGGCCGTGTCGAACTCGTCGGGTTTGGACAGGTGGCTGACATCGCCGGTATGAATCATGAAAGCCGGCTGGGTCGGCAATGATTTGATCCGCTGGAGACCTTGCCGAAAGGTCGCGACGGGATCGGGATTTGGCGCCTTATTGAAGCCGATATGGCTGTCGCTGATCTGTACGAAGCTGAAGCTTGCGGCATCCGCCAGGGCCGTATCCACCAGATCGAGACTCATCGATCTGGGAATGCCGCCGCTCATGATCCAGGCGACACCGGTCCCGGCCCAAACCCCGCATTTCAAAAAACCACGCCGGTTTGTGCCATGCTGTTCGTCCGCCGCCTGCGGCACGTCACTTGTGATAGACTTGCTCATCTCCAGCCTCCTGCATCCGATCCACGCTTGGATCTGCTAAGGACGGAGATCACCGGGATGCCGGCGCTATTCAGAAAAATCGGAGGGAATTTTATTCTCGTTTTTTTTGCAGTTTAGAATCGCGAGCGAGAATAAATCCGCGAGCTGCGTGATCTAATCATCCAGGACCACGTTGAACTAGGCCGAAATGTTCATCTGCGGATCACTGCCGACAACGGTCGGTAACTTTTCTTTTGCGACCGGGTCCTGAACGTGGCCGGCGGTCCGGATTCCCAGCGTTTTCAGGCTGAGGTCCTGGTGCATCTCGATGCAGCGCATAACCTGGCGCGCTGGCTGTTGCGTGATCCGGCCGATGCGGAGGATGTGCTGCAGGAGGCCTTATTGCGCGCCTTTTCCTATTTCCCATCCTTTCGCGGCACAAACGCCCGCGCCTGGCTTCTGCAGATTGTCCGCAATACCGCCTATGCCGCCCTGAAGAAGAGACGGGGCATTCATATGGTGAACCTGGGCGCAGATACCGAAGCAGAAAGCGGAAACATGGAGCTCGCCGATCCGGGCGACGATCCCGAAGTCCAGTTGATCCGTAGCGAAGCGCAGCGCGAGATCGACACGCTGTTGCAGCAATTACCCTTGGACTTGCGGGAATGCGTCATCCTGCGGGAGCTGGAGGAATTGAGTTACAAGGAAATCGCCGAGATCATCGGAGCGCCGATCGGTACCGTCATGTCGCGTCTGTGGCGCGCCCGGCGACTGTTGAGCAAGGCCGCTTCGGCCGGAGCATATGCATCATGAGCACCAGGGAGAATTGCGACAAGGTCTTGCTTGTTCAAGCCGATTTCGACGGCGAGCTCGATGCAGCGCAATCCGCCGCACTCGTCACGCACCGCGAAACCTGTCCCTATTGCCGGGAAGCCTGGACACATCTGTCGGATACCCGGAACGCGGTGCGGCAGGAAGCCAGCTATCATCCTGCATCGGAAGCCCTGCGCCGCCACCTTGAACAGCGATTGATCCGTGCCGGCATGACTCCCGCCGCCGCGCATCGACGGCCCGGCGCTAGGGGAGCCCGCCTCCTCTCCTGGTGGCGTTCATTGCTCGGCTTCGGTCTCGGCGCGGCAATGGCAACCGTTGCGGTGCTCATGCTGGTCCAGCCGGTTCCCTCAGGCGACATTGCGGATTTTGTCATGGGCAGTCATGTCCGATCGCTGCAGCCTGGCCATCTCGTCGATATCGCCTCCAACAACCAGCACAATGTAAAGCCCTGGTTCGACGGCAAAATCGATTTCGCTCCGCCCGTGAAGAATCTTGCCGATCAGGGTTTCCCGCTGGAAGGCGGTCGGCTGGATTATCTCAAGAACCGGGAGGTTGCCGCCCTTGTCTATCGCGGCGGCCAGCATCTGATCAATGTGCTCGTCTGGCCGGCTGACGGAGGGCCCGAAGCGCCGCAACTGCTGGAGCGAGACGGCTATAACATCGTTCACTGGCGCGAAAAGGGCATGACTCTCTGGGCCATCTCCGATCTCAACACGGCCGAATTGCAGAATTTCGTCGCGCGATGGCGCACACATCCCTGAACTTGTCGTGATTCCAGGCAAAGAAAAAGCCGGAAGCGATTGCTTTCCGGCTCTTTTTTGTCGCGGATATATCGAAACTTAGAACGGGATATCGTCGTCGAGATCGCCGCCGCCGGACCGGCCACCACCACCGCCCGAGCCGCCGCCGTAACCGCCGCCGCTGCTACCGCCGCCATAACCGCCGCCGCCATTGCCGTAGCCGGAATCAGGCTCGCCACCGCCCATGCCGCCGCCTTCGCCGCGGCCGCCGAGCATGGTCAACTCGCCACGATATTTCTGCAGCACGACTTCGGTGGTGTATTTCTCGACACCGCTTTGGTCGGTCCATTTGCGGGTCTGCAGCTGGCCTTCGATATAGACCGTGGCGCCCTTCTTCAGGTAACGCTCGGCGACATCGACGATGCGGTCGTTGAACACCACAACGCGGTGCCATTCGGTCTTTTCACGCCGCTCGCCCGAACCCTTGTCGCGCCAGGTTTCCGAGGTCGCGATCGACAGGTTGGCGACCCGCGTCCCGTCCTGGGTGGTGCGGATTTCCGGGTCCCGGCCCAGATTGCCGATCAGGATGACTTTATTGACGCTGCCTGCCATGTGTTTTCCCTGTCTGGAATTGCGGTGTCACGGTGTCCATTTATGAGGCTGACTTAACACTGATGGCCGGTGAAAGTCAGCAGCAAAGATACTTACGGCGCTCTTCTCCGCTCTTAGGCGGAAAAACCGTGAATTTCCGGGCCTTAGCCTGATTCTGCATGTCTCACATTACCTCAGTGCGGCCCGAATCTCATCAGGCCATCTTCCACTTTTGTTCTTTTTCGGCGATAGTCGCCAACCGGCGGACGGAACCCGTCCCGGAAGGCGGTATGAGCAGCGGGTTTGAAGGATCGGATCAGGTATGGCGAAGGCAATGGACGGCGCGAAAATCTCGGTGCGGGGCGCCCGTGAACACAATCTGAAGAATGTCGATGTCGATATCCCGCGCGATTCGCTCGTGGTGATCACCGGCCTCAGCGGTTCGGGCAAGTCCTCCCTCGCTTTTGACACAATCTATGCCGAGGGGCAGCGGCGCTATGTCGAATCGCTCTCCGCCTATGCCCGCCAGTTCCTGGAACTGATGCAGAAGCCGGATGTCGATTCCATCGAGGGCCTGTCGCCGGCCATCTCCATAGAACAGAAAACGACCTCGAAGAATCCGCGGTCGACCGTCGGCACGGTGACCGAGATCTATGACTATCTCCGCCTGCTCTATGCCCGCGTCGGCATTCCCTATTCGCCGGCGACCGGCCTGCCGATCGAAAGCCAGACGGTCAGCCAGATGGTCGACCGCATCATGGCACTGCCGGAAGGAACCCGGCTCTATCTGCTGGCGCCGATCGCACGCGGCCGCAAGGGCGAATACAAGAAGGAATTCCTGGACCTGCAGAAGCGCGGCTTTCAGCGCGTGCGGGTCGACGGCACGATCCATGAGATCAACGAGGCGCCGACGCTCAACAAAAAGCTGAAGCATGATATCGAAGTGGTGGTCGACCGCGTGGTCGTGCGCGACGGTATCCAGACGCGCCTTGCCGACAGCGTCGAAACGGCGCTCGGTCTGTCCGATGGCCTGCTCTATGCCGATCCGGCCGATAAAGGCGGCGAGCGCATCATGTTCTCGGCCCGCTTCGCCTGCCCGGTTTCCGGCTTCACCATCGATGAGATTGAGCCGCGCCTGTTCTCGTTCAACAATCCCTTCGGCGCCTGCCCGGTCTGCGACGGCCTCGGCAACAAGCTCTATTTCGATCCCGATATGGTGGTGCCGGATGAGCGCAAGACGTTGCGGGAAGGTGCCATTGCACCCTGGGCGAATTCCTCGTCGCAATATTACACACAGGCGCTCGATAGCCTGGCGCGGCATTACAAGTTCAGTGTCACGAAGCCCTGGGAAGACCTGCCGAAGAAAATCCGCGACATCATCCTGTTCGGTTCGGGCGATGAAGCCGTCGTGATGACCTTCGATGACGGCGTGCGCAGCTACAAGACGACGAAGCCTTTCGAGGGCGTCATCACGAACATGGACAGGCGTTTCCGGGAAACCGATTCGTCCTGGGTGCGCGAGGAGCTGGGTCGCTTTCAGTCGACCAGCCCCTGCGAAGCATGCGGCGGCCAGCGCCTGAAGCCGGAAGCTTTGGCGGTAAAGATCGACAAGCTGAACATCGCCCAGGTGACCGACATGTCGATCGCCCAGGCTGGCGACTGGTTCGGCGGGCTCAACAAGAAGCTGACGGCGAAACAGCGGGACATCGCCCACCGCATCCTGAAGGAGATCAACGAGCGGCTGGGCTTCCTGAACAGCGTCGGCCTCGATTACCTGACATTGAGCCGGGCTTCGGCGACACTTTCGGGCGGTGAGAGCCAGCGCATCCGTCTGGCCTCGCAGATTGGGTCGGGCCTGACCGGCGTGCTTTATGTGCTCGACGAGCCGTCGATCGGCCTGCATCAGCGGGACAATGACCGGCTGCTGGCGACGCTCAAGAGATTGCGCGATCTCGGCAACACCGTGCTGGTGGTCGAGCATGACGAGGACGCCATCCGCAGCGCAGACTACCTGATCGATATGGGCCCGGCAGCCGGCATCCATGGCGGCGAAGTGGTGTCGGAAGGTACCCCGGCCGAGGTCATGAAAAGCAACAGCCTGACGGCGCAGTATCTGAGCGGCCGGAAGCAGATTCCGGTGCCCAGCGAGCGGCGCAAGGGCGCCGGCAAGGATGCGCGTCTGCGCATCGTCGGCGCGCGCGGCAACAATTTGAAGAATGTCAGCGTCGATATCCCGCTCGGCACCTTTACCTGTGTGACGGGCGTTTCGGGTGGCGGCAAGTCGACCCTGGTGATCGAGACGCTGTATAACGCCCTCGCCCGTCGGCTGCACGACGCGCGCACCCATCCGGCGGAGCATGACAAGATCGAGGGCATCGAATTCCTCGACAAGATCATCGATATCGACCAATCACCGATCGGCCGGACACCGCGTTCCAACCCGGCGACCTATACCGGCGCCTTCACGCCGATCCGCGACTGGTTCGCCGGCCTGCCGGAATCCCAGGCGCGCGGCTACAAGGCCGGCCGCTTCTCCTTCAACGTGAAGGGCGGCCGCTGCGAGGCCTGCGAGGGTGACGGCGTCATCAAGATCGAGATGCACTTCCTGCCCGATGTCTACGTGCAATGCGACCAGTGCAAGGGCAAACGCTATAACCGCGAAACCCTGGACATTACCTTCAAGGGTAAGTCGATTGCCGATGTCCTGGAGATGACGGTCGAGGAGGGCGTGGAGTTCTTCAAGGCGGTGCCGGCCATTCGCGATAAGATGGCGATGCTGCAGCAGGTCGGCCTGAGCTATATTCATATCGGTCAGGCGGCAACCACCCTATCGGGCGGTGAAGCGCAGCGCGTCAAGCTGGCCAAGGAGCTGTCGCGCCGGGCCACCGGCCGCACGCTCTATATCCTCGATGAGCCGACCACCGGCTTGCATTTCGAGGATGTACGCAAGCTGCTGGAGGTGCTCCACCAATTGGTGGAGCAAGGCAATACCGTCGTCGTGATCGAGCACAATCTGGAAGTCATCAAGACCGCCGATTGGATCATCGATCTCGGACCCGAGGGCGGCGACAAGGGCGGCAGCATCGTCGCCACCGGTACGCCGGAAACCGTTGCCGACACCGCCGCCAGCTATACGGGCCAGTATCTCGCCCCCTATCTGGCGCCGCGCAAGGTGAAGCGCACCGGCAGCAAGGGTTGACCGGTTCACGTCATGGCGATGCATCGCATCATTATCGATACCGATCCGGGCATTGACGATGCGGCGGCGATCCTGCTGGCGATGATATCGCCGGAGATCGAGATTCTCGGTATGACCACCGTCGCCGGCAATGTGCCGCTGGCGCTGACGACGACGAATGCCCTGAAGCTGTGCGAGTTGGGCGGCCGGACCGATATCAAGGTCTATGCCGGCGCCGACCGTCCCCTGGTCCGCGATGCCGCCACGGCCGAACATGTGCATGGCACGACCGGGATGGATGGTGCCATCCTGCCGGTGCCGACAAAGCGCGCCGAGACGCAGCATGGCATCGACTGGCTGGTGGAAACGCTGCTGGCGGCAGAACCGGAGAGCATCACTTTGATCGTGCTGGGGCCGCAAACCAATATCGCGCTTGCCTTGCGCCGCGCACCGCAGATCCGTGAAGCCCTGCGCGAGGTCGTCATCATGGGCGGCGCCTCGGAACAGGAAGGCGGCAATATCACGCCTTTTGCCGAATTCAATATCTATGTCGACCCGGAAGCGGCGGCGGAAGTCTTCGATGCGAAGCTGCCTGTCACGCTGGTCTCACTCGACGTGGCGCGCAAGGTGGTCGGCACGGTGGAACGGCTCGACCGGCTGCGGCATAACGGCAATGCCGCCTCTGTCGCCCTGGCCGATATGCTCGGTTTCTATACCGGCCGTGGCAATGGGAATGAGCCGATGTATGATCCGCTGACCATTGCCTGGTTGCTGCAGCCCGATTTCTTCACCAGCCGGATGGCGCATATCGCCGTCGATACCGGGAACATAGAGACAGCCGGCCAGACCAGAATGACTTTCGATGCGGCCGGCTCAACCAATCGTGTTTTGCTCGACTGCGATGCGGCGGGCTTTTTTGAGTTGCTGACGACGCGGGTCGCGCGAATAAGGGGGAAGCGAGATGTATAAGCTCTACTGGAGTCCGGGCAGCGCCAATATGGTGGTGCATGCATTGCTGCGCGAGATCGGCGCCGATGTCGAGATGCTCAATATCGACATCCATAAGGGCGACCAGCGTTCTGCCGGTTATCTCAAGCTCAATCCGCATGCCCGCGTTCCCACGCTGATTTATGACGGCGACAAGGTCATCTATGAAAGCGCCGCCATCACGCAGTTTCTGGTCGAACGGCATCCGGAGATCGATCTGGCCCCCCTGCCCGGCCATCCGGATCGCGGCGCCTATCTGCAGTGGATGACCTATCTGACCAACACGCTGCAGGAAGCGGCGATGCATTACTGGCACAATGATAATTTCATCGATGGCGCCGAGGAACAGGCCAAGCTGAGGGCACATGCGGAGCAGCGCATCGCCAGGATCGCGCAATTCCTCGACGATCATCTTGCGGCCAACGGGCCGTATTTATGTGGCGGCAAGTTCTATGCTTGCGATTATTTCCTCGCCATGCTGGCGCGCTGGACACGCTTGATGGCCAATCCGCTGCATCAATGGCCGCATCTCAATAAGCTGATCCGCGCGGCGCTCGACCGTCCGGCTTATAAGCGGATGCTGGAAGAAGAAGGCATCGACCAGCCGGTGTGACGGCCACAGGATAGCTGCGCGGCTGACCGGTTGACAATTTAAAAGTGTCTCGCCTAGCATCAACCTGGAACAACCAGGAGAAATCCGACATGAACACAGCGTTCATAATCGTCGTAGGAAGTTGGCGCGTGGTCCGGTAACGGCACCAAGCCGGCACCGCATGCGCCCCCGACAGGTTCGGGGGCTTTTTTTATGCCTAAACGAAAATGATTCCGCCTGGACATGCAGATGGCTTTCGCTCCCGCGCCTCCCAGATTTTTAATCTTTAGTCTGCTATGCGCCTTCTCGGTGCTGCCGTTGAACATATTTTTGCCGGCACTCCCGAGAATCGCTGCGGATTTTCACGGCGATTACGGGCTCATCAGTCTGTCAATCGCGGGATATGCGGCCGTTGCCGCCACACTGGAACTAACCATGGGGCCATTGTCGGACCGCTTCGGGCGGCGGCCGATCGCGCTGACATGTCTGGTGGTATTCGTGGTCGGATCGATCGGCTGCGCATTGGCAACGAATATCCAGGTCTTTCTGGCATTCCGGGTGCTGCAGGCAACAATCACTTCCTGCTACCCCGTATCGATGGCGACGATCAAGGATACGGCCGGCAAGGAACAGGCTGCGAGCCGGATCGGCTATGCGGCGATGGCAGCGGCGGTCGCGCCGATGCTTGGTCCGACTTTGGGCGGTCTCATCGATGAAGCATGGGGGTGGCAGGCCATCTTCTGGAGCCTTGGTCTTGCCGGGACGGCTCTGTTCGCGCTGTGCTGGTTCACACTTGCCGAGACCAACAAGAACCGGTCGAGCACTATCCGGCAGCAGCTTGAGGCTTATCCAACGCTATTCCGTGCGCCGCGTTTCTGGGCCTATGGGCTTTGCATGGCATTCTCGACCGGCACATTCTACGCCTTTCTGGCCGGTGCGCCCCTGGCGGCAAAAGTGGTGTTCGACATACCGCCGGCCATGCTCGGTTTCTATATGGGTACCGTTACGGCAGGTTTCGTGGTCGGCAGTTTCATATCCGGCCGCTATGCTCGCAACTATCCTTTGACGGCCACCATGATTGCCGGGCGCATCGTCGCCTGCGCCGGTCCTCTGATCGGCTTGGTGATCCTTTTCACCGGCGCCAGGCATCCGGTCGCGTTCTTCGGGCCTTGCATGCTGATCGGGCTGGGCAATGGACTGACAAATCCAAGCGCTTTCGCCGGGGCACTCTCGGTGCGGCCGAATCTGGCGGGAAGCGCTTCCGGCCTGGCCGGCTCGATGATGATCATGGGCGGTGCGGCGCTATCCTCAATAACCGGCGCGGTGCTGACGGAAACTAACGTAGCTTATGCCACGCTTTGCATGATGTTGCTTGCCGCCGGTATTGCGCTGATAGCTGCCTTTTATGTGCTCCTGCTGGATAGACGAGAGACTCTGGCGTGAGACCCCGGTGCGAGGCCCTGGCGCGAGGAGCCGGCTATCCGCGTCAGCGAGAGCGGATAGCGTCGCTGATCAATTTGATGCCGAGGGCGCCGATGATGCCGCCGGCAATCCGATCGATCCAGGCCTTCGAGCGTAAATAAGCGGCCCTGGGCGGTGCTGAGGAAAACACCACGGCGACGACGGTGTACCAGCCTGTCTCAATCGCAAAGATCAGCGGCAGCAAAACGGCGAATGTCCAGCCCGGCATCGTCGCCGGCAGCAAGGCGGCGAAGATGCTGCCATAGGCAATCGCGGTCTTGGGATTGCTGAGCTGTGTCGCGAGGCCGATCAGGAAGGATCGGCGAAATCCGATGGCGGTCGCAACCGTCGGGACCTCAAGCGAGAGCGGCTGCTTGGCGCCGCGCCAGATGCGGATCGCCAGATAGACGAGATAGACGCCGCCGGCAACTTTCAACGTCAGATAAAGCCAGCCGACCTGGGCGATGACGGCCTGAAGACCCAATAGGGCCAAGGCGGCAAAGGTCATTCCCCCGATGCCCATGCCGAGTGCCGTTGCAAGGCCCGCGCGACGTGACAGCGCGATCGAGGTGCGAACAACGAGAACGAAGCTGGGGCCGGGACTCATGGCGCCGATCATCACGGCGCCGGCAATGCTCAGGATCGGCAATAATGCGCCCATGGTCGCTTCCTCCGGCTTTATCGGTTTTCGATAAGTTAGCGCCGGCGACCGATGGAACTCAATGCCGGTTCAGGCCGCGATGCCTTCGGTTGTGAGGAAGCGCACACCGAATTCGGTGCCGCCCGAATGGATGCCAGTCGAGCGGACCCATTCGCAAAGCTGTGTGCCGATACCATTGATGGTCAGTTCGAAGCGTCGTGGCAAAGGCTGGAACAAGCCGAGGGACAGCCGCGCGCCGGAGGATGAAATATCCTGCACCGTGCAGTCGAACACGCTTTGCCCGTCATTGATGAGAATCTTGGCAGCTTTCAATGCACGCCGGCGCGGTGCGACGCGGCGATCCTGAAACCCCGCATTCCCCGATTGGGCCTCTTGAAGCGATGTGACATCGGCGTGCATGACGATATCCTGCGTGCTGCTTAAGTTCCCAGACAATAACCTGACTGAGGCGGCATTCCTAGGAGGTAATTTTAATCGAAATTGATCTAATCGATGGTAAAGATGCCCGGCTTAAACGGCGGCTTTCGCGGCGACGGCTTCAATTTCGATCAGCATGTCGGGATGGGCCAGGCCGGCAATCACCATCAAGGTCGAGGCCGGTTGGGCGCCTTGCAGGGCCCGGTCGCGAATGTCGCGGCTGGCTGCCACATCATTGGCCCGGGTCAGCAGGATATTAACCTTAACGAGGTCATGCACGCTCATCCCGCCGGCCGTCAGCAAGGCGACCAGGTTCGACCAGGCGAGTTCCGCCTGTGCCTCGAAACCGGTCGCCAGTTTCTGGTCGAGATCGCAGCCGACCTGGCCGGAAAGATAAAGCCAGCGATAGTTTTCCGGCACCAGGATCGCCTGGGAATAGCGGCTGAACGGCGCCGGGGCGCTGGCCGGGTTGAGACGTTCCAACATGTGAGTTCTCCTCAGGACTGCGTCAGTTCATCATCTTTCTGCAGCAGGAAGATCAAGACAACCATCATGGTCATATAGAAGCGGAAAGCACCCTGCTGACCGTTCCAGACCTGCGACTGCTACATGGCGAACCACTCGCCGCCGACCACCATGAAACCGATGAACCAGTTGGCAAAGCCGATGGTGGCGCCGATGACGCCGAGCGATTTGGCGCGGTGAAAATCCCGGGCCGGCGCATGCAGGTTCCGCAGCAGCCGGTAGGCGCAGAACAGGAAACAGAGCCCAGTCAGGCCCTCCGTGGCGATGATGAGCCAGTAGCCGGCATGGTGCAGGACGGGTGCCGAGATCGCGCGTCCCATCAGGGCATTGCCGGGAAAGGTCGTATCCATCGACAGCACATGCTGGACGAAAGCGAAGTTGGAGCCGTAATCGAAGATATTGTCGAAAGCGACGATCAATCCGAACAGCGCCAGACCGAAGGTCATGACGATCTTGGCATAACGCGTGGCGATCATATCCGTCTCCGACAATGAAGGCGGCTATATTCGGTTGTAGGCCGGGCGCTGTCAAAGTCAGATAAGTTGCGGCATTTGTAGCTTGTTTCCACGGCATTGCGGGGCTATCTCATCGCCATGACAAATAGCAATGACGCTCCCAACACCGTTCACGTGATCGGCGCCGGCCTGGCCGGCAGCGAAGCCGCCTGGCAGCTCGCCCAGGCCCGCATACCGGTTATCCTGCATGAGATGCGGCCGCTGCGCGGCACCGAGGCGCATCAGACCGATCGCTGCGCCGAACTGGTCTGCTCGAATTCGCTCCGCTCGGACGATGCCGTCAACAACGCCGTCGGGCTGCTGCATGAGGAAATGCGGCGCGCCAATTCGCTGATCCTGCAAAGTGCCGACCGTCATAAACTGCCGGCCGGCGGCGCCCTCGCAGTCGACCGCGAAGCCTTTGCCGAGCGTGTGACCCAATCATTGGCGGAACATCCGCTGATCACCATGACCCGCGAGGAAATCACCGGCCTGCCGCCGGCGGACTGGGACAGCGTCATCGTCGCGACGGGGCCCCTTACCTCGCCCGCTTTGTCGCAGGCGGTGCTCGACCTGACCGGTGAAGCGGCGCTGAGCTTCTTCGATGCGATCGCGCCGATCGTTCATCGCGACAGCATCGATATGGAAAAGGCCTGGTTCCAGTCGCGTTATGATGAAAAAGGTGCCGGCGGCACCGGTGCTGGCGGTGACGGCGCCGACTACATAAATTGCTCGCTGGATAAACCGATCTACAACGATTTCATCGACGCGCTGCTCACCGGCGAAAAGACCGACTTCAAGGAATGGGAACAATCGACGCCCTATTTCGAAGGCTGTTTGCCGATTGAGGTCATGGCGGCGCGCGGCCCACAGACTTTGCGCTTCGGTCCGATGAAGCCGATCGGCCTGTTCAATCCGCATGACCAGCGGCGGCCCTATGCCGTGGTGCAATTGCGCCAGGACAATGCGTTGGGCACGCTCTACAACATCGTCGGCTTCCAGACGAAACTGAAACATGCGGAACAAATACGGGTCTTCCGCATGATCCCCGGTTTGGAAAATGCCGAATTCGCTCGTCTCGGCGGGCTCCATCGCAATACGTTCCTCAACAGCCCGAAACTGCTGGATCCGAGCCTGCGGCTGAAAGCGCGCCCGAGCCTGCGTTTCGCCGGCCAGGTCACCGGCGTCGAAGGCTATGTGGAAAGCGCGGCAATCGGTTTGCTGGCGGGGCGCTTCGCCGCCGCCGAACGGCTTGGCCGGGCGATCGTCACGCCGCCGCCGACCACTGCTTTGGGCGCCCTCTTGAGCCATATCACCGTCAATGCGGATGCAAAGACATTCCAGCCGATGAATGTCAATTTCGGCCTGTTCCCGGAGATTGCTTCGCCAGAAGGTCTCACCAAGGCACAGTTGCGCGAATGGAAGGCCGGACGCAAGCCGCGCCTGTCCGAACGGGCGCTGCAGGATCTGCGCGGCTGGCTGGCGGCCTGACGCCAGTTGGCCTGACGCCCGGCTGCAGCTAGACGTCGCGCATGCTGAGACGCACGGCGGCGCGGTGGAAGAACTGCAGCCCCATGGCCTCGCCGATACATTCGCTGTAATCGCCATCGTCGCCGAGTTTGTCGCAGCGCCGCCGCAATGGTTGGATGATTTCCAACTGACGCGGCATTTCCTGGCGAATACAGGAACGCGTTTCCGCCGTTTTCTGGTCGAGGCAGAGGTCGATCACGCCGGTGGCTAAACCTTTCACCAGCTTCTTCAAAAACGGCTCCGGCTTTCGCCAATCGGTCGGTTGCATCGCCGGACGGTTGGATGGCGCAATCTTGCTGCGCATGTCGGCGGCGAGGCTGCCCATGCTGATACATTCGACATAGGGATCGATCGCGGTCAAGGGCGCGCAGGCGCGCTGCCCTTCTGCAGGTGTATTGAAAGCCTCGACCAGCTTGAGACGAAAACATTTCTGCATGGCCGGCAGACTGCCGTTCTGCTGACAATTCTCCGCCAGCTCCTCGCCGATGATGCGCGTCACCGCATCATATTCGGTGGCAAAATAGCGCTCATCATGGCCGGTTTTCGAGCGCTGCACCGCCGTCTCGCCATCGGTGGATGCCGATTGGCAGGCGGCGAGCGCCAAAACGAGGATGATCCCGAGAAGGATATTGGCGGATCGATACATTGCCCTCACCTCCTCCAAAATTGATCGGGTCGTCAGGTCGGGCTGCTCTGCACGCGTTTGACGGCCGCCCGCCACCCTTTATAGAGATGTTCCCTGTCGACATCCGGCATGGTTGGCTGGAACAGTCGGTCCCGCTGCCAGGTCGCGGCAACTTCATCCAGCGACGCGAAAAGGCCGCTGCCAAGGCCGGCACAGATCGCAGCCCCCAGCGCCGTGGTTTCCGTCACCACCGGGCGTTCCACCGGCATGTTCAGAATGTCGGAGAGAAACTGCATGACCCAATCGTTCTTCACCATGCCGCCATCGACCCGCAGCATCCGTGTATTGAGATCGGCAGTGCTGCCGCCGATGCCGGCATCGATTGCCATGGCCTCCATCAGGTCGCGGGTCTGGTAGCAGACGGCTTCCAGGGCGGAACGCACCACTTCGGCGATGCCGGTATCGCGCGTGAGGCCGAACAGCGCGCCGCGCGCCGAAGGATCCCAATAAGGGGCGCCGAGGCCAGTGAAGGCCGGCACCAGATAGACACCGTTATTGCCGGCGATCGAGCGTGCCAGGGCTTCCGTTTCGCCCGCCTGCTGAATCAGTTTCAACCCGTCGCGCAGCCACTGCACGGCGGCGCCGGCAACAAAAATGCTCCCTTCGATCGCATAAGCCAGCTCGCCTTTGAGGCGATAGCCGATGGTGGTGAGCAGCCGGTTGCGCGAGGCCACTGCTTTGGAACCCGTGTTCAACAGGGCGAAGCATCCCGTGCCATAGGTGCTTTTGATCATGCCCGGCTTGAAGCAGGCCTGGCCGATCACCGCCGATTGCTGATCGCCGGCCATGCCGCTGATCGGCAGGCTGACGCCGATCGCACTGACCTCGCTCTGGCCGAAGCGGGCGGCGTTGTCGCGGACCTCCGGCAGCATCGAGGCCGGAATGCGGAAGAGATCGAGCAGCTCCTCATCCCAGCGCAGGTCGTGAATGTTGTAGAGCATGGTGCGCGAAGCATTGGTGATATCGGTTGCATGTACCATGCCGCCGGTCAGGCGATACAGCAGGAAGCAATCGATGGTGCCGAACATCAGATCGCCGGCATCGGCCGCCTCGCGGGCACCCGGTACGTTCTCCAGGATCCAGGCGATTTTGGTTGCGGAAAAATAGGAATCGATCAACAGGCCGGTTTTCGCCTGGATCTTCGGCTCCAGACCGCGATCGATCAACTGCCGGCATAACGGCGCGCCCCGCCGATCCTGCCAGACGATGGCATTGTGAACCGGCTTGCCGGTGCGTCGGTCCCAGACGACGGCGGTTTCACGCTGGTTGGTGATGCCGATGGCGGCAATCGACTCCGTCGCCTTCGCCGTCACCTCGCGGCACAACTCGACCGTATGCGACCAGATATCCTGCGGATCGTGTTCGACCCAACCGTCATTGGGAAATATCTGCGGCAATTCCCGCTGCGCGACCGCCTGGATGTTGCCCTGGTGGTCGAACAAGATGGCCCGCGTCGAGGTCGTGCCCTGGTCGATGGTGAGGATGGCTGCCATCTGCGCGCTCTTATTTGGTGCCGAAAATGCGGTCGCCGGCATCGCCAAGGCCGGGAATGATATAGGCGTTCTCGTTCAGATGGGAATCGAGCGAGGCCGAATAGATCTGGATATTTGGATGCGCGCGGGTGAAAACGCCCACACCTTCCGGCGCGGCCACCAGCACCATCATCAAAATGTTCTCATCAGCAACGCCGTACTTGTTCAAGACATCTGCCGCCGCCGCCGCGGAATGACCGGTCGCCAGCATCGGATCGACCAGGATGAAGGTGCGGCCTTCCGGTTCAGGCAGCTTGACGAAATATTCAATCGGCCTTTTGGTCTCATGATCGCGATAGAGACCGACATGCCCGACGCGGGCCGAGGGAATCAGTTCCAGCAAGCCGTCGGCCATGCCGAGCCCGGCCCGCAGGATTGGCACCACAGCCACCTTCTTGCCGGCGATCACCGGCGCATCCATCGTGGTCAGGGGCGTCTCGATCCGCATTGTCGTCATCGGCAGGTGACGGGTGATTTCATAGCCCATCAGCAGGGAGATTTCCTTCAAGAGCTGGCGAAACAGGATGGTCGGCGTCGCCTTGTCCCGCATCATGCTGAGCTTGTGCTGGATCAGCGGGTGATGGAGAACGTGCAGTTGCGGGAAATCGGGCGTCGTGGTCGGCATCGATTGAACCTTTATTCGTTCTTTTGGTCTGTTCAAGACCTACCTTACGAACTCGGCCACCCATCGACAAGCGCGGACCGGCCGGATCCTGTAAGGTTGAGCGGAAACGGCGAGCGCATTATTGTCCGCCACCATGGCACAGAGGGAACAGATACCGGGCGAAGGGCTTCGTCCCACGGTTGCCGTGGTCGGCGCCGGCCCGACCGGGTTGATGGCGGCGGAGCGTCTGAGCGGCGCCGGTTTCGGCGTCACGATTTTTGACGGCATGGCGACCCCAGGGCGCAAGTTCCTCATGGCGGGACGCGGCGGGCTCAATCTGACCCATAGCGAAACGATCGAGCAGTTCGCCGGCCGATATGGCGTTCAGGCGACGCGGTTCCGGCAGTACCTGGCTCGGTTCTCGCCGCAGGATTTGCGCAACTGGGCGGATGGGCTAGGAGCCGAAACCTTCGTCGGCTCGTCCGGCCGGGTCTTCCCCAAGGCGATGAAGGCCAGCGGCCTGTTGCGTGGCTGGCTCGCCCGGCTGCGCGGGCAAAGGGTCGATCTGCGGCTGCGCCATCATTGGCGGGGCTGGTCCGGCGAGCATCTGCGCTTCGACTTGGCCGATGGCAGCGAGGTGCTGGTGACACCGAAAGCGGTGGTGCTGGCCCTGGGCGGCGCCAGTTGGCCGAAGCTCGGCGCCGATGGCGGCTGGATCTCCCTGCTGCGGGATCAGGGCGTTGCCGTCCAGCCGCTGCGCCCGAGCAATTGCGGCTTCGAGACCGACTGGTCGGCGCATTTCCAGGAGAAGGCGGCCGGCCGGCCGTTGAAGAATGTCCTTTTGTCGTTCTCCGGTCGTCAGGCACGGGGTGAAGTGATGATCACCGGCTATGGCATCGAGGGCGGGCCGGTCTATGCCTTGAGCGCGGCGATCCGCGACAGCCTGGCGAGCCATTCACCGGTTGAGGTCACCCTCGACCTGAAACCAGATATGTCCGTCGATGCCTTGACGCAGCGTCTGGCCGCGCGGCGTCACGGCCAGAGCCTGTCGCAGTTCCTGAAGAAGGAGCTGAGCCTTGCCGATGCGACCTATAGCCTGCTGCGCGAAACCGCCGCGTCGATACCGGGCGAGCCACATGAGATCGCGGGCTTGTTGAAGGCGCTGCCGATCCGGATTTATCGGCCGCGGCCGATCGAGCAGGCGATCTCCAGCGCCGGCGGCCTCGACTTCGCCGCGATGACCGACGAGCTTATGCTGCGCGCCAGACCGGGCGTCTTCGCTTGCGGCGAGATGCTGGATTGGGAGGCCCCGACCGGCGGCTATCTGCTCCAGGGCTGTTTCGCCACCGCCGTCATCGCCGCCGATGGCGTCCGTTCCTGGCTGAACGGCAATCCATCTTAAGCGACGACGAAACCGTGCTTATAGGGATCGCGGTCGTCGATGAAGATGGTGTTATAACCGGTCACCCGAGCCCAGCCTTCGATCGAGGGGACGATGGCGGTATAATTGCCGACCTTGGCCGAGCCGGCCACCCTGCCCTTGAACATGCTGCCGATGATGCTTTCATGCACGAAGCTGTCGCCGACTTTCAGCTTGCCCTTGCCGACCAGTTGCGCCATGCGGGCCGAGGTGCCGGTGCCGCAGGGTGAACGGTCGATCGCCTTGTCTCCATAGAAGACGGCATTGCGGGCATCGGCTTCCTTGGCGTGCGGCTCGCCGGTCCAGAGGATATGCGACAAGCCCTTGATGGTCGGATTTTCTGGATGCTGGAAGGTGTATTTCTCGTTGAGGCGGCGGCGCAGGATGGGGCTCATCTGCACCAATTGCCCGGCGCTGAAATCCGCCATGTCGCGATAGCCGGGCTGCGGTTCGACGATCGCATAGAAATTGCCGCCATAGGCGACATCGACCTTGATCGGCCCGATCTCCGGGCACTCGACCTCCAAATCGGTCGAATGCAGGAAGCCCGGTACATTGGTGAGCCGCACCCATTCGACATATTGCCCGACCTGGCCATATTCGGCGATGACCAGGCCGGCCGGCGTCTCAAGCCGCAGCACGCCCGGCTCGCGTGGACGAACCAGGCCTTCTTCGATCGCGACGGTTACCGTGCCGATCGTGCCATGGCCGCACATCGGCAGGCAGCCGGAGGTCTCGATGAAGAGAATGCCGATATCGCAATCCTCCCGCGTCGGCGGATAGAGGATGCTGCCCGACATCATGTCATGGCCGCGTGGTTCGAACATCAAGCCGGTGCGGATCCAGTCGAATTCAGCCAGAAAATGCTGCCGGCGGTCGCTCATGCTGGCGCCCTTCAACAAGGGACCGCCTCCCGATACCACGCGTACCGGATTGCCGCAGGTATGGGCGTCGATGCAGCTGAACGTATGCTTGGCCATGATGGTTCCCGTGGAATGCGCTCGTGCGAGGCGCTGTTATTTGCTCTTCAGCGTGTCGCGGATTTCGGTGAGGAGTTCTTCGGTCCTGGTCGGGCCCGGCGGCGGTGCTTTCTGACGGAAGCGGTTGATCTGTTTCACGACGACGAAGATGGCGAAGGCGACGATCAGGAAATTGATGACCGTGTTGATGAAGACGCCATAGTTCAGTGTCGCAGCGCCGGCGTCCTTGGCGGCCTTCAGGGAATCATAGTGATCGCCGCGCAGGACGATGAAGTAGTTGGAGAAATCGACGCCCTTCATGATCGCGCCGATCACCGGCATGATGATGTCGCTTACCAACGAATTGACGATGCCGGTGAAAGCCGCGCCGATAATGATACCGACCGCCAGGTCGATGACATTCCCCCGCATGGCGAAGTCGCGGAATTCCTTGAACATGCGCTTACCCCCTTCCAGATCAGTCTTCTTGCAACAGACTAGAGACCGTTTGTGCCTCAAAACGAAGGTCGGGATTCGGTTTAAACGGTTGCATTCTAGGGCAGAGGAAAATCAATCAAAAGTCAAGAAACGAGATCGTGCAAGGCGGCAATGACACGGTCGGCATCGGCCTCCGTCATGTCAGGATAAAGCGGCACGGACAAAGCGCGTTCGTAATAGGCGTCGGCGCCGGGCAAGGATTGCGCGCCATAGCGTCGGACATAATAAGGCTGGCGATGGACCGGCAGGTAATGGACCTGGGTGCCGATGCCGCGCGCTTTCAAAACCGCCATGGCCTCGGCGCGGCTGCAGCCGATGGCGGCGAAATCCACCAGCACGACATAGAGATGCAGGGCCGGGTCATCGCCCGCCTGGCCGGGAACCAGGGTCAGGCGGGGTGCCAGATCGGCCAGCGCCCGGTCGTAATGAGCGGCAAGCTTGCGGCGCCGGTCGACGAAGGACGGCAGCTTTTTCAACTGCGATAGGCCGAGCGCGCAGGCCACATCGGTGATGCGGTAATTCGGCCCCAGTTCCTGCATCTCGTAATACCAGGGCAAGGCCGTGCCATGGGCATCGAAAGCCTGTTTCGTCGCCGTGAACGCGCCGGCATCGCGGGTCATGCCGTGATTGCGGAAAAGCTGCATGCGCCGATAGAGCTGTTCGTCATTGGTCGTTGTGACGCCGCCCTCGCCCGTGGTCAGTGTCTTGACCGGATGCAGCGAGAAGCAGCTCAGCTGGCTGAGGGCGCAGGCGCCGACCGAAGCGCGCGTATTGTTGCCGGCGGCATGCAGGCCCCCCAAAGCATGACAGGCATCTTCGATGACGGCCATGCCGCTTTTGTCGGCCAGGGCACGGGTCGCCGTCAGATCGACGCAATGGCCGTTGAGATGCACCGGCAGGACGGCGCGCGGCCGGCTCCCGGGATGGCGCGCCAGCGCCTCTTCCAGGGTGGCGGCGGTCAGGCGGCCGGTTTGCGGATCGACATCGGCAAAGATGACCTCGGCGCCGCAGAAGCGGGCCGCATTCGCCGTTGCCAGGAAGGTTACGCTGGGCACCACGACGTGATCGCCGGGGCCGATACCGAGGGCCATGCAGGCAAGATGCAGCGCCGCCGTGCCGCTGTTGCTGGCGACGGCGAAACGGGCGCCGACATAATCGGCGAAGGCACGCTCGAACTGTCCGACGGTCGGACCCGTGGTCAGGTAGTCGCCGCGCAACGCCGCCGCAACGGCAGTCACATCCTCATCGTCGATGCACTGCTTGCCGTAGGGCAAAAATGGCGAAGCTGCGCTCAAAGCTGCTCCTGAGCCAGCAAGTCGAGAAGCATCTCGCCGCTCATCCAATCCGTGTTGTCGCGGCTGTTATAATAGAAACCCTCGGTCACCGGTTTCGCACTCGACAAAGCCGGCCGCTGTGCGTCCCATTGAATATGCGAAGGCTCGATCACGTAGCGGTCGGGCAGTTCCACAGTGGACCAGGAATCCTCTTCCGTGATCATCACTTCATGGAGCTTTTCGCCGGGCCGGATCCCGACGATCTTCTGCTTCAGTTTGGGGCCGATGGCGGTTGCCATATCGACGATCTTCATGCTGGGAATCTTCGGCACGAAGATCTCGCCGCCGCGCATCATCGCCATCGAGGACAACACGAAATTGACACCCTGTTGCAGCGTGATCAGGAAACGGGTCATCCGCTCGTCGGTGATCGGCAGCTCCGAAACACCTGACGCGATCAGCTTGCGGAAGAACGGCAGGACGCTGCCCCGGGAGCCGATCACATTGCCATAGCGCACCACGCCGAAACGGCAGCCGCCGGCGCCGGCCAGATGGTTGGCGGCGATGAAAATCTTGTCGGAAGCCAGCTTGCTGGCACCGTAGAGATTGATCGGATTGGCCGCCTTGTCGGTCGACAGCGCCACAACCTGCTTCACTCCGGCGCGGATCGCCGCATTCACCACATTTTCCGCCCCGTGGACATTGGTGGCGATACATTCGAATGGGTTATATTCCGCGATCGGCACATGTTTCAGGGCCGCGGCATGCACCACCGTGTCGATCCCGCGCATCGCCATTTCGAGCCGGCCGATATCCCGGACATCGCCGATGAAATAGCGCAGGCATTTATGGGTGGCGGGCGAAAGCTCCTGCGCCATCTCGAACTGCTTCAGCTCGTCGCGCGAATAAATGATCAGCCTGGCCGGCTTATAGCGCTCCAGCACCGTCCTGATGAATTTCTTGCCGAACGAACCGGTTCCGCCGGTAACCAGAATGGAATGGCCATTGAGATCAACGGCAGGATCGAGAAACTGCTGCAAGGTTCTACTCGTAAAAATATATATCGGCCAGCTTGGCCCCAGGGACAAACCCGATGGAAACCTATGAGAACAGGTCCATAGCAGGGGGGTGAAGCCCCGTCAATTTTCCTGAGCCGACCCCTCCCCGGAAGGTACACATCCCCTCGGAAGGTACACATCCCCAAGGGAGAAGTTCAAGGCGACGAGATCGTCATTCCGGCGCCAGCATGGTCCAATCCAGGGGGCTGCCCCGTTTCAGGGACCGGGCGGCCTTGCGGCCGAGAACCGCCGGCAGATGCTTCGGCGCCAGGCCCAATCCGGGCCGAATCGAGCGGATATGCGCCGGACCGATGGTTTCGCCGGCTTCTATGTCCTGGACCACATAGAGCGACCGACGGAGCGGCCGCACGCCCGCTTCGCTGGCAGCGACGCCATAGTGCACCTGCCCCACTGCCTCCCAGCCCGTGCGGCAATCGGCAACCAGAGTGGCCAGTTCGCCGGGTTCCAGGCTGAAAGTAGAATCGACGCCGCCATCCGCCCTGGCCAGGGTCACGTGCTTCTCGATGACCGCGGCACCGAGGGCAACGGCTGCCACCGGCACCGCCGTGCCCATGGTGTGATCCGAGAGACCGACCACCGCATCGAACATCTCGGCAAGATGCGGGATAGTGCGCAGGTTACTCTCGGCGGGCGGCGTTGGATAACCGCTGGTGCATTGCAGGAGGATCAACTCCTTGCACCCGGCCCGCCGGGCGGCAGCGACAGCCTCGGCGATTTCGCCAAGTTCCGAGGCGCCGGTCGACATGATCATCGGCTTGCCGGTGGCGGCAACGCGTTCGATCAGCGGAATGTCGCAAAGTTCCAGCGAGGCGATCTTGTAAGCCGGCGCGTCGAGCGATTGCAGCAGGTCAACGGCGCTGTGGTCGAAAGGCGAGCTGAAGATCGCAATGCCAAGTTCGCGGGCCCGCTTGAACAACGGTTCATGCCAGTCCCAGGGCATGGCGGCGGAGGCATAGAGATCGAACAACCGCTGGCCGTCCCACAACCCGCCGGAGATGCGAAATTCCGGGCCATCATGATCGATGGTGATGCTATCGGCGCGATAGCTCTGCAGCTTCACCGCATCGGCCCCCGCCTGCTTGGCGGCGTCGACGATACGGAGCGCCCGTTCCAGGCTGCCGTTATGATTGGCAGACAATTCGGCAATGATATAAGGCGGCCGATCGGAACCGATTTCCCGGCCATTGATGGTAACGCGGCGTGTCTGCATTTTCGTTCTCGTCACTCCGGGACGGACCAGTAGTACCCGTCCGACTTTAACTGGTAGCCTAAGCTGCCGAACAGCGAGACGGACGCCTCGTTGCCCGCCACGATTTGCGCCAGGAAGGTGACGCCGGGCATTAGGCGCCGGGCCAATTGTAGCATGCCGCGACCGATTCCGCGCCGGTACTGGCCGGGGGCCGCGGCAATCGAGACCAGATAAATCGCTGAACCGCGATTGTCGCCGCGCCAATCCAAGCGGATGAACCCGATCGCTTCACTATCAATACAGCCAAATAGCAACAGATCCTTTGGCGCCTCGCGTTTGGCACTGAACCAGGCATGATGTTCCGCCAGGCTCGGTACAGCGGGGTTCAGGGCGTAACGCCGCGTTTCCGGGGCCGATTGCCAATCCAGCAGCATCGCCTCGTCCGTCGCTTGCGCTAGGCGCAAGGACAGATACGTTCCATCAGCCAGTGTCATGGGCGCCAGCGATCCCAGCAGAATGCGGTCGACGCCACGGCCATCGCAAAGCGCCTTCGCCCGCTCCGACATGACGCCAAGCCGGTCGGGCCTGGCAGCGAGTTCGGCAAGCGCCTCGTGAAGACGTTGGGTAACCTCTTCCCTGCCCTCCGTCGTCAAAAACCCGCAGACGATCCCCGCTCCCGACTGGGCGACAATCTCGGCATTGCGACGCTGGTTCTCGGCGATACCGATCAGGATGCTGGGCCTCGCCAAGCAGCCGCGTTCCCAGGTGGTGGTGCCGGGCGCACCGATGCAGAGATCCGCCTGCGCCATCAATCCGGCCATGTCGGCCACATCCCGCATCAGATGAATCCGCCGGCCTTTCCTGGCAAGGCATTGCACCTGCAAGGCGACTTCCTCGACATGCGGCGCGTTGCCGCCGAGCACGACATCGATGACCGCCTCCGGCAGGGATTTCGCGATCACGGTCAATGCCAGTGGCGTCGCGTTGAGCGGATCGACACCGCCGAAGGAAATAAGGACGCGTCGGATGGATGTGGCGGGCGGCTGTTGCAGGACGGCGCTTCTGGCAATGGCAAATTGCTGGCGAAGCGGTGCCGACATGCCGCCGATCAGAACCTGTGCCGGGCGGCGCAACAAGGTATCGTAGCGATCGGCCGCAATGCCGGGCGTGGAATTGACCACCAAATCAGCATCAAGCGGCCGATTGGCAAAATCGTCGATGGCGACGATGCGGCTCGCGATCCGCCGCGCCGCGGTCGCGAAAGCCACGGTGAGATCATAGTGGTCAAGGACCAGTAAATCGGCCCGGCCGGCGACGGCTTCTATCGCGGCAATCTGCTCGGTGGGACTGGCCGCCGGCACGACGATACCCATTCCCGCCGGGAGGCGGCTGCCGAGGAAGGTTGCTGTTTCAGGCTGGATCGCCCAATAGCAGCGCCAGCCGAATTCCTCGAACCGGGAGGACAAAGTCGCGCAACGCATTGCATGGCCGAGGCCGATGCGCCGCCCGGCATCGAAGCGAAAGACGACGACGGGACGATTGTCTGCCGGAGGTGTCGCGGCATGTTTCGTGTTGAGGCGACTGAAATCGGGATGTTCCGACAGCAATGAAAGGATCGATTGCATATCGATCAATGGCATGGACGCGGCGGCATCGAAGACGGCACTGAAAAACGCATAGTCTTCCGGATAATCCAGCGTCCACCGATAGCTGGTGGCCGGCCAGCCCGGCCCGGTCAGATTAACACGGCGTAAGCTCGGATGGCGCCGCAGCCACGGCGTTACATGCTCGCGGTCATAGGCATCCGTCGTTGTCCGCGCCGCCTCTTCAAGCGCTGCCCGCGTGAAAGCTTCGCAATCGAGGCCATGGGGAAAAGAGCGCGGCATGTTATTGGATGCATAATCGGCATTCGCCTCACGGCGCAGGCGCAACACCGCTGCGCAAACGGTCGGATCGATCAGGGGACAGTCGGCCGTGACCCGCATGATGATATCCGCACCGGCATGACGCGCGGCACCAAGATAGCGGCTGAGCACATCGTTTTCATCGCCACGAAAAACGTCAAAGCCCAAACGGGCCGCCTCGGTCGCGATCGGATCATCGCTGGCCTTTTCCGTGGTGGCGCAAACGACGGTGTCGATACCGTCGATCATGCGGCACCGCGTCAGCACATGTTCGAGGACAGTCTTGCCGCTGAGATCGCGCAACACCTTGCCAGGCAGGCGCGTCGATCCTTTGCGGGCCTGAATGATGACAGCCGTACGTAGCGAGGACTGTTCCGTTGTCACGTTGGCGGCCTAGATAAGTCGTCCCAGGGCCCGCCGGTATTGCGTACCGAGCGACAACTGGGAATTACTGACCAACAGCACTTTGGATCCGGCTTCGGTTGCATGAGCCGGCACTTTCACATTGAGGAGGCGGGCAAAGTTGGCAAGCTTGTCCTGCACCTCCGATTTATCGAGCTGCGGCATCAAGAGACCGCGGACATTCTTGTCGCGAATGCGCCAGCGATAGCGGGCCTTCGGTTGCCATGCGCTCCTGGCCGAGGGTGTCGAGATCGGCTTCAGCCGTTCCGAGATCGAGTGGAGGATCGTTTCGGCGCCCAATCTGGCCCGGTCATAAGACATCGCCTGGCGGAACAGAGACAGCATCTCGTCGGTATAGAATTCATGGCCATTGGGCTGCAGAACCTGTCGAGCCAGATCCAGGGTTTCTGCAACATTTCGGACGATGGGATTCACGCGGTTCGACAGATATCGATCATTGGCTGGCGAATCCGACGGCATGACGCAGATGGCCGGCTTGTCCAATGCCAGTGCTTCGACACCGGTCGTGCAGTTCGTATGGATGAGGAGATCGGCGGCCATGATCCAGACAACGGCCGGCCCTTCCCTGACCACCTCGATCTGTGAGCGGCCGCCGGCGATTTTCTGCCAGAACTCCAATGCTTCCGATGGATGCGGCCGGAGGATGATCCGGTAATCCGGAAAGCGCGCCGGCAATTCCTGCAACAAGGCTTCGACAGCGCCGCGGTTGGCTTCTTCCATCGAAATGATCGACTGCACATAGCTTGCGTGGTCGGGATTCTTGAGGTCGAGCTTACCGAGGCGCTCCTGGTCGCGGATGATGGAGGCGACGTCGCCTTTCTCGGAATTCGTGAAACCGAGATTGGTATTGATCAAAATGAAGCGGCCGTAACGCTGATGGAGCGCGGCGACCTCATCCGCATAGATTTCCCGCAGATCGGCCCGCAGTAGATCCCAGCGGGGGTTTCCCGCCTGGATGATCCGATTGGCAGCCATGGGAAACCGTTCCGCGACGGCGGCCGAATTGGCGGCCCCGGCAATGAAGAGCAGATCGGTCGCATCGACAGCTTCCTGCGACATCCACCGCAATTGCGACGAGGACATGAACAGTCCCGGCAGTTCCTCATCGATCGCCGCGACCAGATATCCCGATGATTTCGCTTTGGCCATGGCCAAGCCGTCGCGCTGCGTCAGGGTTTTCGAGAGATAAAGGCCCGGCGGCATGCAGTCGATGTTGCGTTCGATCAGCCATTTCTGGCCCAGCAGAACTTCATATCCCCGGGCAACGGCCAGGGTCGTGAGCAGCAGCCGAGAATCCAGTTCGCGCGAGGCGATTTCCATCGGCATGTAGAGAATAGGCTGCGGCAAGGCCATTATATGTGACACAACATATTGAAGTTGACGGCTTTTTATCAGTGCGCTTACCAAGGCGCAATATCGCCAAGAGCCGCACGCCAACGTATTGATTATACGGCATGTTTTTGCCGGATATGTAGGAATAACAACAGAGGGCCTTGCGAAGCGCTTGCGATCCGGCGTCCTGGGCGATAATGAGGGGCCAGCGAAATCAATAGCTTGCGACGACTCACTCTTTAAGACGCATCGAGGACGATCGACCACATGAACGACCTGTTCGGGAATTCCGGTAAAAAGGGCACCGACTATTCAGCCAAGGATATCGAGGTCCTTGAAGGGCTGGAACCCGTACGCCGCCGTCCGGGCATGTATATCGGCGGCACCGATGAGCGGGCGTTTCACCATCTGGCGGCGGAAATTCTCGACAATTCCATGGACGAAGCGGTCGCCGGCTATGCGACGCGGATCGAGGTCGAGCTGGATGCCGAGGGGTTTTTCACGGTGCGTGATAACGGTCGCGGCATCCCGATCGACCCGCATCCGAAATATAAGGACAAATCCGCCCTTGAGGTCATCCTGACCACGCTGCATTCCGGCGGCAAATTCAGCGGTAAGGTCTATCAGACATCGGGCGGCTTGCACGGCGTCGGGTCGTCCGTCGTCAATGCGCTCAGCGATTCCTTGATCGTGGAAGTCGCGCGGGAAAAGCAACTTTATTCGCAAAGCTTCAGCCGTGGTCTGGCCGTCACGAAGCTGACTCCTCAGGGTCCCGTCAATCGCCGCGGAACCACCGTGCGGTTCCATCCGGATCCCGAGATCTTCGGCAAGCAGGCGCATTTCAAGCCGGCCCGGCTCTATCGTATGTGCCGGTCGAAAGCCTATCTGTTCCGCGGCGTGGAGATCCGTTGGTCCTGCGATCCCAGCCTGATCGGCGAAGGCGAAACCACGCCGGCCAGTGATACATTGCATTTCCCGGGCGGCCTGCTGGATTTCCTCAATGCGACCGTGGAGAACCGCAAGACCATCACCTCGACGCCGTTTGCCGGACAGGCCGAGTTTCCGGATGAACAGGGCCGGGTTGAATGGGCGATTGCCTGGCCGGTCGATGACGATTCCATGTGCAGTTCCTACTGCAACACCGTGCCGACGCCGGAAGGCGGCACCCACGAAACGGGATTGCGCACCGGCCTGCTGCGGTCGTTGAAGGCCTATGGCGACCTGGTCGGTAATCGCAAGGCGGCGCAGATCACCTCCGACGACATCACCGGCGGCGCCATGATGCTGCTCTCGGTCTTTATCCGTGACCCGCAATTCCAGGGCCAGACCAAGGAAAAGCTGGCAACGGCCGAAGCCGCCCGCCTGGTCGAGGCATCGATCAAGGACCATTTCGATCATTGGCTGTCGGGCGATCCGGCGCGCGCGAAAGATCTGCTGGAGCGCGTGATCGAAAAGGCCGAGGAGCGGCTGCGTAAGCGCCAGGACAAGGAACTTACCCGCAAGACCGCCACGCGGCGCCTGCGCCTGCCGGGCAAGCTCGCCGATTGCACGCGCGATACCGCCAATGGCACCGAGCTGTTCCTGGTGGAAGGCGATTCCGCCGGCGGCTCGGCAAAGCAGGCGCGCGACCGCGAAACCCAGGCGGTGCTGCCTTTGCGTGGTAAAATCCTCAACGTCGCCTCGGCCTCCGCCGACAAACTGGGCGCCAATCAGGAATTGATCGATCTGATCCAGGCGCTCGGCTGCGGCACACGCGACAAATACAACAACGACAAGCTGCGTTACGAGAAGATCATCATCATGACCGACGCCGATGTCGATGGCGCGCATATCGCGTCACTGTTGATGACGTTCTTCTATCGTGAAATGCCGCAGCTGATTGAAAACGGTCACCTGTTCCTGGCGCAGCCGCCGCTCTATCGCCTGAGCCAAGGCGGGAAGTCGGCCTATGCCCGGGACGATGCGCATAAGGAAGATCTGTTGAAGAAGGACTTCAGCGGGCGCGGCAAGGTTGAAATCAGCCGCTTCAAGGGCCTTGGTGAAATGCCGGCCCAGCAGCTGAAGGATACGACGATGGATCGCCGCAAGCGCACCTTGCTGAAGGTCCGCGTGCCGCAGCGTTATAATGACGAAGACCGTGCGGAAGCACGTGAAACGGCGGACCTGGTCGAGCGGTTGATGGGACGCAAGCCGGAGCTGCGCTTCCAGTTCATCCAGGAAAACGCCCGCTTCGCCCGCGATCTCGACGTCTGACGTCTAGGCGGCCTCGATATCGGCGAGGAACCGTTCTACGACCTGTTTCAGGGTCGTCGTTCGGCTGCTGAGGTCGGCGGAGGCGGACAGCAAGTCCTGTGACGCTTCCTTGGTATAGGCAGCGCTTTGGGTGACGTCGCCCATCTTGGCGGAAACATCATTGGTCCGGTCAGCCGCTTCATTGACGTTGCGGCTGATCTCCGCCGTCGCAGCCCCCTGCTCCGTCACCGCCGAGGCGATCACCGAGGAGCTCATATTGATATCCTGAATGATCGTCGCCAGCCGCTCCATGACCAAAGCGGCATCCTGGGTCGCCGATTCCACCGCCGCCAGCTTGGAACCGATTTCATCCGTGGCCTTTGACGTTTCGCCGGCCAATTGCTTGACCTCATGCGCGACAACGGCGAAGCCCTTGCCGGCATCGCCAGCACGGGCCGCCTCGATCGTGGCGTTCAAGGCCAGCAGATTGGTCTGACTGGCGATCTCGGTGATGAAGCTGATGACGCTGCCGACATCGCGGGATACGCGGGCCAGGCTGGACATGATTTCCTGCCCCCTGGCCGCCTCCTCCACCGCCTTTGCGGCGGTACTGGTCGTCTGATTGACCTGAGCGGCAATTTCATCGCTGGAGGTAGCAAGCTCGACCGCGGCTGAGGCAACGGTCTGGGAATTTTCCGTTGCGGTCGATGCATTACTGGCTGCGACACGAGCATTGCCATTGGTTTCTTCGGCATGATCCGAGAGGCTGCGGGCCGTCGCATCGAGCTGAGCCGCTGAACTGGCCAGCGATTGAAGATGATTGCCGATCTGACTGTCGAATTCCTTAGCCAGGATTTCGAACAATTCCTGGCGTTGCTGGCGACGTTCCCATTCGGCTCGTTGTTGGGTTTCGAGCTGGCGTGTCTTTACGGCGTTCTCGCGGAAGACGACTAACGCCCGCGCCATATTGCCGACTTCATCAGACCGGTCATTGAGATCGATCTGCAAGTCGAGATTACCTCCGGCGAGCTGCGTCATCGCGCCTGTCAGGCGGTTCACCGGCTTGATAACGGCCGTCCGGACGGCCATCAGGATAAGGCCGATCGCCAAAAGGAAGAGGAGCGCTGTGACGATGAGCGTGAGGATCTGATCGTGTTGAAAGCCAGTGATGCGCTTGACGATCAGGCGCTCAAGTTCGCTGGAGGCCGCATCGTTGAAGGCTTGCAGGACATTGAGAACTTTGACCACCAAGGCTTCATCCACAGCGGTCTTGTTCACGACGGCAACGAAATCCGCCATCGCCTGTTTAGCGGCAAGATAAGACGGATCGAGATTGGCTTTCAGGCTGCCGTCTGTATTACCACTATAACCAGAGGCAACTGATGACTCGATCCCGTTCAGGAGCGAGGTCAAGCCACCCAGGGCGACGAAGAAGTCCACCTGTTCGGATGCATCCAGCTTGCCATCGTTCCAGGTCTTGCGGCTGATCAGCGTCATGTCCCGCATGCGATCGATCAGGTCCGGCAGCTTCACCAGGACGAGGTCCATGGCGTAATAGCTGTCGAGATCGGGATCGAGGATCAGATTGGATTTATCGCCAACACGTCCGATCAGAGTGCGTAAGGCCGTGGTATCGAGCTTTTGCGGATTGGCCGAGGCGACGGCCTGGCTTGCGGCGGCGGCGAGCTCGGCGCTTTCCATATTCGCGCCATAAGCGGTTTCCAGCGGCGTGATGGCTGCGCCATCTTCCGATAGTTGCTGCCTGTCGCCGGCAGTGGCGGCACCGGTCAAGCCGTAATGCAATTTCGCCAGGCCGCGCAGATAGAGCGTGCCGATACGCTCCTTGTCGGAAAAATCGATGGCGATGTTCTGCTGTGCGATCAGGGCCCAGAGGAGGTAACCGACCGGCACCAGGAACAACAAGGATGCCAGCCCCAGTTTGTGGGCGATTGTCAGGCGTTGCAGCAATGTCCCCTCCGCTCCGCCATGATCTAGCAAGGCAGGCGGGATGCCGTCGAACATACTGCAAATCAGACGTTAATCTTTGATGAAAAAGTGTATGCAGATTTGAATATCCCGTAATTGTCTCAAACAATAATAGTAAATCCAGCTTGCCCTGGCCGGTGGTCGAAACCTGTGGGCCATGTCGCGCAGGGACAATTGACTGGGGCAACTATTCGCCATCTTTAGTTCCATGACGGCGACTAAGGAGACACGCGGTGATTGTCCGGGATCGGCCATCGGCCTTTCGGCTCTTCTTCATTGCTCGGGGATCGATCGTTCCCCGGATCGCGCCGCAAATTCTATTGGCGGCCCTGTTGGGTGGTATCGTCGCCTTCCTGCATGAACGGGTACCGGAGGATTTCCCGGTCCTTACCGTCGTTCCCTTTACCTTGATCGGCCTCGCCTTCGCGATTTTCCTCGGTTTCCGTAACAACGCTGCCTATGACCGCTATTGGGAGGGGCGGAAATTATGGGGCCAGCTTCTGATCGACACCCGCAGCCTTGCCAGGCAATGCACTACGCTGATCGGACCCAGAAAGGTCGCTGAAGGATCTGAAGAGCTGGAAGCGCGCGACGTGAGCCGCCGCATGATTTATATGGCGATCGCCTATAGCCATGCACTGCGCCATCATCTGCGCGGCACCAAGCCGGATGAGGATCTCTCGGCGTATCTGTCGCCGGCGGATGCCGTGGCCGCCTTGGCGCGCAGCAATGTGCCGGATGGCGTCCTCGCTTTGCTCGGCCGCGATCTGCGCCGTTGCCTGGGGCGCGGTTGGATCAGCGATCAACTGGCCCCGGCGATCGATGAGCGGCTGACATCAATGGCGGCCGTCCTCGCCGGGTGCGAGCGTATCCGCAACACGCCCCTGCCCTTTGCTTATACCTTGTTGCTGCATCGGACAGCCTATCTCTATTGCTTCCTGTTGCCCTTCGGGCTGGTCGATACGATCGGCGCCATGACCCCGATCGTGGTCGCGATCGTGTCCTATACCTTCTTCGGGCTCGATGCGCTGGGCGATGAGATCGAGGAGCCGTTCGGCGATCTGCCGAATGACCTGCCCTTGAGCGCCATGTCGCGCACCATCGAGATCAATCTGCGCCAGGCCCTGGGCGAGAAAGACGTGCCGCCGCCCTTGCAGCCGGTGAATTATTGCCTGATGTAAAAAGAAACCCCGGCCGTTAAGCCGGGGTTTCGTCAAACAAGCTTGCAATTAGCGCTTACAGTTTCTGCGCCTTTTCGATCACTTCATGGGTCCAGGCATTTTCCGGCTTCTTGGTGATCACCGGATCGGAGCCACCGCTCATCAGCGTCTCGATCGTGTGCTCATAAGCGGCTTCGTCCAGCCAGCCGGTGCCCTTGGGATTGTTGCCGAGCAGCTTGGCGACTTCCTGCATCATGGTTTTCTGATGCACTTCGGTCTGGGCGCCGGTCTCGTCGTTCTCCAGCACGATCTTCACCGCCTCGTCCTGGTGGTCGCGGGCATATTCCCAGCCCTTCATCGAGGCTTTAACGAATTTCGCCAGCTTCTCGACCATTGCCGGATCCTTCAGCGTGCCTTCCAGCGTATAGAGGCCGTCTTCCAGCGTGGCGACCTTTTCATCTTCATACTTGAAGGTCAGCAACTGGTCCGGTTTCATGCCGGCTTCGATCAACTGCCAGTATTCGTTATAGGTCATGGTGGAGATGCAATCGGCCTGCTTCTGCAAGAGCGGATCGACGTTGAAGCCCTGCTTCAGCACCTTGACGCCGCCGGCCGAGCCGTCGGTCTTGTAGCCGAGCTTGTTCATCCAGTTCAGGAAGGGATATTCGTTGCCGCCGAACCAGACCCCCAGCGTCCGGCCGGGAAAGTCCTTCGCCGTTTTGATACCGCTATCCTTGCGGCAGGTCAGCATCATGCCCGAGGTCTGGAACACCTGGGCGATATTGACCAGCGGCACGCCCTTCTCGCGGGTCGCCATGGCTGAGGGCATCCAGTCGACGACGACATCGGCGCCGCCGCCGGCGATCACCTGGCTGGGATTGATATCGGGGCCGCCGGCCTTGATGGTGACGTCGAGCCCGACTTCGTCATAGAAGCCCTTGTCCTTGGCGACGTAATAGCCGGCGAACTGGGCCTGGGTCACCCACTTCAACTGCAGGGTCAGCGCGTCCTTTGCCTGGGCCGAAGCTGCTCCCAGCATCATCGCGACGCCGACCGCCGCAACCCCCAGAAATTTTCTTCTTGTTGTCATCGTCATCTCCCGTTCGTCACTGACTGCGATAGGATGGATGCCAGAATGTCACCGCCCGTTCGAGAACGGCCAGCAATCCGTAAAAGATGGAGCCAGCCAAGGCAGCGATCGCGATGGTCGCCCAGACGACATCCACATTCATGCGTGCCACCTCGACACTGATGCGAAAGCCCATGCCGGCGATCGGCGAGCCGAAAAACTCCGCCACAATGGCACCGATCAGCGCCAAGGTCGAATTGATCTTCAGCGCGTTGAAAATAAAGGGCATGGCGACCGGCAGGCGCAGCGACCACAGGGTCTGCCAGTAGCCGGCGCCATAGGAGCGCATCAGATCCTTCAGCATGGCATCGGCGGCGGCAAGCCCGGTCAAGGCATTGATCAGCATCGGGAAGAAAATCATGAAGACGATGACGGCGGTCTTCGATTCCCAGCCGAAACCGAACCACATGACCATGATCGGCGCAATACCGACGATCGGCACGGCGCTGACCAGATTGCCGAGCGGCAGCAGGCCGCGCTGCAGGAAAGGAATGCGATCGACCAGCAGGGCGGTGATGAAAGCGATTGCATTGCCGAGAACGAAGCCGGCGATCACGGCTTTCAGGAAGGTCTGCCGGAAATCGTCCATCAGGATCGGCCAGTTGCGGATGATGGCTTGGACGATCTGGGTCGGGGATGGCAGCAGCACCTGCGGCACTTCGAACCCGATGATGATCGCCTGCCACAGATAGATCAGGCAGAGGCCGAATATCAGCGGCACCATGATCGCCCAGAGCAGTGATTTCGGCTGGCGCGTCAGGTGCTGCATGATCTGCCAGGCGAAAAGCAGCAGGCCGAGAATGGCCAGCCAGATGCCGCTGCCGGCGAGATGAATATCCAGTTCCGCCGTCGGCAGCAGGACCGGACCGAAACTGGCGAGGAGCAGCACCATCGGCCCGAGAAAGGCCCATATGCCACCGGGGCCGGGTTGCGGTCCCCAGATCGTGCCGAGGATGGTGCCAAGAATGCCGATGACGATGAAAAACGCGCCGAGCGGAAACTGCCACCAGAAGGCGTAATCGTCTTCGTAATAACCGACCGGCAGCAGCAAGGCGGCGATCAGGATGACAATGGTCAGGCCGGGCAGTAGCCAGCGGTTCGACAGCAAGGGGTTCGGCACGGGTGAAGCCATCACTGGCCTCCCATGCGGCGCAGCGACAGGCGCTCGATGCCGGCAATGGCATAGACCATGGCCATGCCGAGAAATGCCGCCATGAACAGCGCCGACCAGATCTGCACGGTCTGGCCGTAATAGGAGCCGCTGAGCAATCTGGCGCCGATCCCGCCGGAAGCACCGGTCGGCAGCTCGCCGACGATGGTGCCGACCAGGCTGATGGCAATGGCGACCTTCAGGCTGGAAAACAGGAAAGGCAGCGAAGCCGGCACGCGCAGCTTCCAGAAGACCTGCCAGGCGCTGGCATTATAGGTGCGCATCAGATCGAGCTGCAGCAGATCCGGCGAGCGCAGCCCCTTCACCATGCCGATGGCGACCGGGAAGAAGCAAAGATACATGGAGATGATCGCCTTGGGAATCAGGCCGGTGATGCCGATATTGCCGAACACCACCACGATCATCGGCGCGATCGCCAGGATCGGCACGGTTTGCGAGGCAATGATCCAGGGCATCAGGCTGCGATCCAGGGTGCGGACATGCACGATGCCGGCGGAGAGAATGATGCCGAGCAAGGTGCCGAAGACGAAGCCGACCAGTGTCGCCGAAGCGGTGATGCCGGCATGGTAGATCAGGGAGCGCTTGCTGCTCGGCGCGACCTCGGCCGTCGTCTTCCAGAATTCCGTCGCTACCTGATGCGGTGCCGGCAGCACCGGCCGGTCCATCGACCAGGTGTCGGCGATAAGATCACTGATGCCCCAAGGCTGGCCGAGACCATCCAGGCGCTCGGCCACCTGCTGGCGGTTGAGGCCGATGGCAAGCCCGTACCAGAGGACGATGATCAAGGCGATGATGGTCAGGACCGGCAGCACCCGGCCCTGTGGCGACAGAAAGCCGGGCCGCTTAGTGGCCATCGTAAGAGTGTCCCGCGCGCAATCCCTGCCGGACGCGATGCGCCAGTTCCTGGGCCGCCGCCGTTTCCCGCGTGTCCAAACTGCGATCCGGCGGCAGCGGGCTGTCGATGATATCGATGATGCGGCCGGGCCTTGCGCTCATCACCACGATGCGGGTGGATAGCAGGACCGCTTCGTCGATCGAATGGGTGACGAAGACGACCGTCTTGCGGGTCTGCGCCCAGATGCGCAGCAATTCCTCGTTCATGCGGTCGCGGGTGATCTCGTCCAAGGCGCCGAAGGGTTCGTCCATCAGCAGCAATTGCGGCTCGAAACTGAGCGCACGCGCAATGGAAACGCGCTGCTGCATGCCGCCGGAAAGCTGCCAGGGATATTTCTTTTCGAAACCCTTCAATCCGACAAGATCGAGATAATTCCGCGCCTTACGCTCGGCCTCGCTGCGGCCGGTTCCCATGATCTCATGCGGCAAGGTCACGTTCCGTAGGACATTGCGCCAGGCATAAAGTGCTGGCGCCTGGAACACATAGCCGTAGCTGCGCTGCAGCCGGGCCTCGCGCGGGGTCAATCCGTTGACCTTGACCGCGCCGGCGGTCGGCTGTTCGAGATCGGCGATGATGCGCATCAGCGTGGTCTTGCCGCAGCCCGAGGGACCGATGAAGGAAACGAATTCACCGGCCCCGATCTGCAGGTTGATATCGCTCAACGCATAGACCGGCGTATCCGCCGTCTGGAAGGTCAGGCCGAGATTGCGGATATCGATGATGCTCTCATCGCCAGGCACCAACAGACCCCCATGATCAGGACGCGGTGATTGCATGCCGCCCTCAGACGGCATTCGCACGTTCCACCATTGCCCTTAAGAGGACATCGACGCCGGCCGCACAATCGCCCTTGGTCGCGTTTTCGATCTCGTTATGGCTGATCCCGTTTTCGCAGGGGATGAAGACCATCGCGGTCGGTGCGACGCGGTTCATGTAGCAGGCGTCGTGGCCGGCGCCGGAGATGATCGGCATGCTGTCGAAACCGAGTTGCTCGGCCCCCTGCTTCACCGCGGCGATGCAATCGGTGTCGAACTTCACCGGCGGCGAATACCAGATTTCCTTGAAATCCAGTTCCAGGCCGTTCTTCTTCGCCGCTTCCTCGGCCGCCGCTTTGACCTCGGCGGCCATTTTGCTGAGGATCTTGTCCTCGGGGTGACGCAGATCGACGGTGAAGAAGACCTTGCCGGGGATGGTGTTGCGCGAATTGGGGCTGCACTGGACCATACCGACGGTGGCGCAGGCGAAAGGCTGATTGTCATGGCCGACGCGGTTCACCGCGCTGATCACATGGGCCGCGCCGACCATGGCGTCCTTGCGCACCTTCATCGGCGTCGGGCCGGCATGGGCCTCCTGGCCGGTCATGACGACCTCGAACCAGCGCTGGCCCTGGGCGCCCTGCACCACGCCGATGGTCTTCTTCTCATGTTCCAGGATCGGGCCCTGCTCGATATGGGTTTCGAAGAAGGCGTGGATCTTGCGGCCGCCGACATCCTCCGGTCCGTCATAGCCGATGCGCTTCAGCTCCTCGCCCATGGTCTTGCCGTCGACATCGGCGCGGCTGAGTCCGTAATCGAGATCGAAGACACCGGCAAAGACACCGGAGGCGACCATGGCCGGGGCGAAACGCGAGCCTTCCTCATTGGTCCAGATCGCGACCTCGACCGGCCGGTTGGTTTCGTAGTTGAAATCGTTCAGGCTGCGGATCACTTCGAGGCCGGCGAGCACGCCATAGGCGCCGTCGAATTTGCCGCCGGTCGGCTGGGAGTCGATATGGCTGCCGGTCATGACCGGGGCCAGGCTGTCATCCTTGCCGGGTCGCCGCGCGAAGACATTGCCCATCTTGTCGATCTTGATGGTGCAGCCCGCTTCCTTGCACCATTTGATGAAAAGATCGCGCGCCTGCTTGTCGAGATCGGTCAAGGAGAGACGGCAGACACCGCCCTTCTCCGTCGCCCCGATCTTCGCCATTTCCATCAAGCTGTCCCACAGCCGGTCGGCATTGACGCGCAAATTGGTCGCGGCCATTTAAATCTCCTCCCAAATCATTCACCGTTTCCAGTGGTTTTAGCGCGGCACCCTGACTCGGGGCAGCCGATTAATTTTCACGATCTTAGGTGAGATTTGACCAGACGGTCAACGTGACCCGCGCTCAAGATGGTTTCACTGGGGCTTGAACAGGAAATCCACGCTTTCCGGGCGCCCGGGCAGGTTCAGGCGCGCGGTCTGCGCCGGGCTTTCCGCCACGATTTTGCCGCGCCGGATGACCTTGAGCCGGGTCGCGCGCAGGCGGATCGCCTCCACCGGATCGCCAGCCTGTAACAAAACCATGTCGGCAAAGCAGCCCGGCGCGATGCCGTAGCCATGCAAACCGAGGATCTCGGCCGGGTTGCTGGTCACCGCCGCGAAGCAATTGCGCATCCCCGCCTGCCCTGTCATCTGCGCCACATGCAGGCCCATGCTGGCCACTTCCAGCATGTCGCCGGAGCCCATGCTGTACCAGGGATCCATCACGCAGTCGTGGCCGAAGGCGACGGCGATGCCGGCCTGCATCAGCTCCGGAACCCGGGTCATGCCGCGGCGCTTGGGATAGGTGTCGTGGCGGCCTTGGATCGTGATGTTGATGAGCGGATTGGCGATCGCATTCACGCCCGCTTCCGCCATCAGCGGAATCAGCTTGCTGATATAATAGTTGTCCATCGAATGCATCGAGGTGAGATGCGATCCGGTCACCCGGCCGCTGAGGCCCAGGCGATGGGTTTCAGCGGCCAGGGTCTCGATATGGCGCGACAAGGGATCATCCGTCTCGTCGCAATGCATATCGACCATCAGGCCGCGCTCGGCGGCGATCTCGCATAAGGCGCGGACGGAGGCTGTGCCATCGCCCATGGTGCGTTCGAAATGCGGAATGCCGCCGACCACATCGATGCCGCGATCCAGCGCTTCGCTCAGCAGTTCGACGGCCTTGGGTGAGCGATAATAGCCATCCTGGGGAAAGGCGACGAGCTGTAGATCGAGATAGGGTTTCACCCGCTTCTTCACTTCAAGCAGGGCATCGACCGCCAGCAAGCGCGGATCACAGATATCGACATGGCTGCGGATCGCCAGCAATCCGCGCCCGACCGCCCAATCGCAATAGGCCAAGGCCCGCTCGGCAATCGCCTCCTGGGTCAGATAGGGCTTCAATTCGCCCCAGAGCGAAATGCCTTCCAGCAAGGTGCCGGATTGATTGATGCGTGGCAGGCCGAGGCTGAGGGTCGCATCCATGTGGAAATGCGCATCGACGAAAGGCGGCGTGACCAATAATCCGCCAGCATCGATCTCCTGCCCCGCTTCGGCTTTCAGCCCCGGTTCGACGGCAACGATCTTGTCGCCTTGGATGCCGATATCGATGGTCTTGCGGCCGTCCGGCAGGGTGGCATTGCGCAGGATGAGATCAAGCATGGTGTGTCCTCAGTTTAATCGCGGTCAGCGCTCGCCCTTTCGATAGGGCACCATCAGCGCACGGGGATAACCGGCCCGTCGCGACATGACGACCAGCGCCAGGATAGACAAGATATAGGGCAACATCAGGAAGACCTGATAGGGAATTGCGGTGCCGTATTTCTGCTGCAGCCGGATTTGATACGCGTCGAAGGCCGCGAACAAAACCGCACCGAGCAAGGCTTTGCCAGGCCGCCAGGAACCGAAGACCACCAAAGCGATGCAGATCCAGCCGCGCCCGTTCACCATGTTGATGTAAAACGCATCGACCGCCGACATGGTGAGGAAGGCGCCGCCGATTGCCATCAGCGCGCTGCCGCACATCACCGCGCCGATCCGGATCCAGGTGACATCGATGCCCTGGGCCTCAACGGCTGCTGGATTCTCGCCGACGGTCCGCACCGCCAAGCCGATCGGGGTGCGATAGAGGATATAGGCGACGACACCGACGGCGATGAAAGCGAGATAAGTCAGCGCCGTCTGTGAGAAGAGCGCTTCACCGAGAAAGGGAATCTGCGACAGGCCAGGCAACGGCAAGGGCTGGAAGGGCGTGATGCGCGGTGGCGAGGTCAGGCTGGGAAACAGCAGGCGGTAGACGAAATAGGTGAGACTGCTGGCGAGCAAGGTGATGCCGATGCCGGTGACGTGCTGCGACAGGCCGAGCGGCACCACCAGCACGCCGTGCAGCAGGCCGAAGATCGCACCGACCAATGCCGCCACCAGCACGCCGAGCCAGAGGTCGCCGCCGGCATAGACGGTCACCCAGCCAGCAAAGGAGCCGGCCACCATGATCCCCTCGATGCCGAGATTGAGGATGCCGGCTCGCTCGCAGATCAGCTCGCCTAAAGTGGCGAAGATCAGCGGCGAGGCGATCCGGATGGCGGCGACCCAGAGGGTGGTGGTGAAGATGATCTCGAAGGCGTCCATCGCGTCTCCCCCCGCCTATTTCCAGGAGACTTTGAAGCGGGTGAACATCACCGCCACGACCATGCTGAGGAGCGAAACGGCCACCATCACATTGGCGATATAGCTCGGCACCCCCGCCGAGCGGCTCATGGCATCGGCACCGACGAAAATCGCTGCGACGAAGATCGCTGTAGCGATGACAGCCAGGGGATTTAGCAGCGCCAGCATGGCGACGACGATGCCGGTATAGCCGAAGCCCGGCGAGAGATCGAGGGTGAGGTTGCCTTTAAGGCCCGCCACTTCGCTGACCCCGGCGAGGCCGGCCAGACCGCCCGAGAGCAGTGCCGTCTTCACCATCACGGCATTGACCGGGATGCCGGCAAAGGCCGCCGCCCGGGCATTATGGCCGACAGCGCGCATCTCATAGCCAAAGGTGGTGCGGGCATTGATGAACCAGACGGTCACGGCGGACAGCACGGCGAGGACGAAACCGAGATGCAGGCGCTTGCCGTGGATGAGCTTCGGCAAGGTCGCATCGGCGATGACGCGGGAAGATTGCGGCCAGCCCATGCCCATCGGGTCCTTCAGCGGCCCTTCCAGCAACAGGCTGACGAAAAGCAGGATGATGAAATTGAGCAGCAGAGTCGTCACCACCTCATCGACGCCGAAGCGGGTCTTGAGCAAGGCCGGACCCAGGAGCGTCAAAGCGCCCGCCAGCGCCCCGGCAATCAGGATCAGCGGAATCAGTACCACGGATGGCAGCGGAACAAGGCCGGTGCCGAGCACGACGCAGACAATAGCCCCCATGTAAAGCTGGGCCTCGGCGCCGATATTCCAGAGCTTGGCGCGGAAGGCGACGGCGGCGGCGAGGCCGGTGAAGATCAGTGGTGTCGAGCGCGTCAGCGTTTCCAGCAACGCGAATTGCGAACCGAAGGCACCTTTCACCACGAGGCCGAAGGTCGGCAGGATCGCGGCGCCGGCAATCGCGACCAGCAGGCCGCAGATGATCAGGCTGACCACCAGGGCGCTGACCGGCGCCAGCAGATTGAGCGCCAGCGAGGTTTCGGCGCGCGGTTCAAGCCGCATGACCTTCACTCCGCATATCCTGCCCCGCCATCATCAGGCCGAGCTGTTGAATGTTGACGGCAGCGCGCAGCATCGGTGCCGACAGGCGGCCGTGATACATGACGACCACGCGGTCGGATAAAGCGAGAACTTCGTCGAGATCCTCGGAAATCAGTAGCACCGCCCCGCCCCGCTGGCGCACCGCCAGAAGCTGTTGATGCACATAGGTGACCGCGCCGATATCGAGACCGCGCGTCGGCTGATTGGCGAGCACGAGGACCGGTTCCGGCGACAGGACGCGGCCGAGGATGAGCTTCTGCATATTGCCGCCGGAAAGCAGCCGCGTAATCGCCTGGGGCGATGGGCATTTGACCTCGTAGTCGCGGATGATCCGCTGGGCGAAATCGCGCGCCGCCGACCAGTCGATCAGGCCGCGTTTCGAAAATGGCGGCTGGCGATAGCATTCGGCGATGACGTTTTCCGCCACGGACATATCGCCCACTAGCCCGACCGCATGGCGGTCCTCGGGAATGCGGGCGATACCTTCAGCCACCATGGTGGCCGGATGCCATTTGACGACCGCTTGTCCGCGATAGCGCACCTGCCCGCTTTCCGGTTTCACCAGGCCGCTGATGAGATCTGCCAGACTGGATTGTCCGTTGCCGGAAACCCCGGCGATGCCGATGATCTCACCGGCGCGCAATGAGAGATTGGCATCGTCGAGCAGCTTCTGGCCAAGCTTGCCGCGCACCGTCACGCCGGTCATCTCCCAGACCGGTTCGCCGGCCTGGTGCGGCACGATGCGCGGTGGCGTGACGGTGCGCGGCAAGCTTGGCCAGAAGCTGCTCGACGATGCCAATCTCTCATTGCGCGCCGGTGAGATCATCGGCATCGCCGGGGTTTCCGGCAACGGACAATCCAGTCTGGCAGATCTCATCAGCGGCCTGG